>JBHPMF010000001.1:0-158044 GCA_042563375.1 Elusimicrobiota bacterium
CTACCAGAGAGTAGAGCAGACGCACGCTAAAGCATGCGACTACCGGGAGAGCGGACGCTTCTTTATTCTCCCTCTCCCGCGGGGAGAGGGCAGGGTGAGGGGTCACCTTTAATATTGATATCCCCCAGGGATCGTGCCTTTCTGCGCTGCTATCTTCTCAGCCATTGCTTTAGCTAAAAACTCAGAAGCATCAGCCCGGCCCCATTCCACTGCGAGGTCAAGGGCTGTCTTGCCCTTGCTGTTTTTTAGGAACATGTCTGCTTTTCCGATGGTTATCAATAGCTTGATGATGGGGACATTGCCGCGCCTTGCAGCGTGCATAAGAGGGGTCATGTTGTTGCTGCTTGCGAGGTTCGTGTCTGTTTTGCCTGTGAGCAGCACTTCCACTGATGCAGGTGATCCAGCGTGCACAGCTGATATCAGTGCGGTCAGGCCATTGTCAGCTTTGATGCTGGAGTCAGCGCCCTTTCCAAGCAATAGCTTGATGATATCAGGGTAATCGTTTATCGAGGCTGCTATGAGCGGTGTATGGTTATATCTGCCTTTTTTGTTGACATCAGCGCCATGAGCTATCAGAGTGTTAGCGATATCCTGATTGCCTTTGATCGCTGCGATCGTGAGGGGTGTTCTTTCGTCGTCTGCTCTATAATCAGGATCAGCGCCGTTTTTCAGCGTTTTCTTAACGCTGATAAGGTCATCCATGATCACAGCAGCTATCAACATGAGGTCCTCGATCTTGGTAGACGCGCTTTCTTTACCCTCTCCCTTGAGGGGAGAGGGCAGGGTGAGGGTGATTGGGGCAGATGCTGTTTCCCCTGTCTGGACAGTCGCGGATTGCACATTTACAGGTTCCCCTTCTCCAAAAACTTGTCCAGTGTTATCAAATGAATCATCCTTTGAACCGCCTCCAGCATGGGAGAGCCCCATGGAGCACAGTATTATCGCGGTTATCAGTAGGTTTCTTGTCATTTATTTTCCTCATTCTGTTTGGCCATTGCTTCAGCCAGTATCATGGCGGATTCAGCGTGGCCCTGGTTTGTCGCGATGTCCAAGGCTGTTTGGCCATGGGCATTGATAAGGTTTATATTGGCATTTCCCTTATATATTAGGAGCTTAACCACAGAAGCGTTTTCCGTCGCAAGCATCAATGCTGTCATGCCTTCGAAATCCCCGAAGTCAGGATTAGCCCCTCCGGCTACCAGCGCCTGGATCACAGGTATCTTCATATCCGTCACTGCGCGTATCAGCGGGGTCTCGCTGTCGTTGTTTGCGATATCGGGATTGGCGCCTCTCGATGTCAGCACCTCTATGTTTTTGGGACGGTCATATATTGTTGCATGCATAAGCGCTGTGTCCCCCCAGATGTTTTTTTCGTTGATATCTGCTTTACGCTCGATTATCTCTCCAACAATATCAGGATTGCTTTCCATCGACGCGAACGCCAGGATCGTTGTGGCCCCGTTGATAGTGTTGATCTTCCGGCGGACCTCGGCGCCGCATCCAAGCGCCTCTTTCGCGCTTCTAAGGTCTCCATAGCGTATGGCGTTCACCAGTTTGGCGTTTTCAACATCAAGGTATGCGCATTCCACAACAGTTGTTTTAAGAACATGAGATACAATAGGTATTTTCTCTGTTGTTGTTTTAGGCGGCAGAAACTCCGGGAAATCATCTTCTTGCTCAGTTATTGTTTGCGGTGGCAGTACCGGCGGGACATAGCGCTCCTGTTTAATAAAGCGCTGTTCGACCTCGTGGGCCATGTCCTCCTCTACACCGCCTCCCGCACGGGAGAGCCCCATAGAGAACAGTATTATCAAGCTTATCAGTATATTTCTTGTCATTTTATTTTCCTCCTTTTTGTTTCGCCATCGCGTCAGCCAGTATTGTGGCGGACTTAGTGTGTCCCCGTTTTATTGCGATGTCCAGGGCTGTGTTGGCGTAATCATCTATTGCAAACACATTGGCATTTCCCGTATTTATCAGAAATTCAACCACAGGCGCTCGCGCTGTTGCGTGCATCAATGGGGTCATATTGTCATGATCTCTGGTATTTGGGTTCGCATTGCAGGCCACTAACTCTTTGATTGCTTCAAAGTTCCTGTATGTTGCTGCTATTAATAGTGCAGCCTCTCCATTATTGTTTTTGATATCAGGATCAGCGCCCTTGGATACTAATATCCTTATGATTTCAGGATGGCCATTCACTGCAGCATGCATAAGCGCCGTATAGCCGTAGATATCTTTTTTTTCGTTGATCCCGAACCAAGCACCACGCTTGATCAGCTCTTTTACGATATCAGCGTTGCCCTTGGCTGATGCGAATGCCAAGATCGTTGTTTTTCCGCCTATGTAATTGATCTCTGAATTGGCACTAGCTCCGCAATCCAGAGCTTCTTTTGCGCTCTTAAAGTCGCTGTAGCGCACAGCATTCGCCAATTTAGCCTCTTCAATGCCGCGGTATTCGCATTCCGCGGGAGCTTCCTGATGAGCTTGTTCAGGGATATCTGATGGCTTGTCTGTCTGAACAGGCGCCTGCTTTGAGCTCACAGGTTTCCCTTCCCCGAAAGTCTGCCCAGCCTTGTAGACTCGATCGTCATTCGAATTGTCTGCCGCATGGGACAACCCCATGCATCCAAGTAAAATCACGCTTATCAGCATGTTTCTCGTCATTTTATTTTCCTCCTGTCTGTTTTTTCATCGCCGCAATCAACAATTTGGCAGCTTTGGTTTGACCGCTCTTTCTTGCATAATCCAAGGCTGTGAATCCCCTGTTGCTTTTCAGAAACACATTGGCATTTCCCTGGTCTATCAGCAGTTTGGTGATGGAAACGTGGCCGAATATTGCCGCATGCATCAATGGGGTTAATTTATCGTTGTCGGAAAGATTTACATCAGCTCCATTCATAAATAATGCAGGAGCTGCGTTGGAGTTGTTGCGCATTGCTGTCACTATCAGCGCCGTGTAGCCCAAGATTCTTTCTTTGAGATTTGGATCAGCGCCATTGCTGATCAGTATTTTTATGATCTCGGGCTGATTGCCGTACGCGGCTTCAAAGAGGGCTGTTTCACCCCTGGGTTTTGTTTCATTAACCATAGCTCCATGCTTGATCAGTTCTTTGACAATGTCAACGAAGCCTTCTCTTGCCGCAAACATCAAGAGGGTGTTGAAATCGTTTATTTCCAGATTGGCGTCAGCTTCGCATGCCAGGGCTTCTTTTGCGCTATTGATGTCGTTATAGCGTACAGCTGTCATCAGCTTGGCATTCTCGAACGAGAGCCAGGAACAGGATATGGTGTCAGCAGATTCCTTGTACTCTGCTGGAACGCGAGCGTAAGGAGTTTCCTTGAATGTGGGCTCCCCGTCTGTTTGAACGGGCGCAGGATTTGACCCGAGAGGACCCTCTTTAAAAGCCTTCTGCCCGGCTTTATAGATTTCATCCTTTGACTTGTCCGCCGCATGGGACAGCCCCATGGAGCACAGTATTATCGCGCTTATCAGTATGATTCTTGTCATTTTACTTTCCTCCCTTAGATTTCTTGTATCTGCGTTCATGCTATAAGCTTAGGCTGGAATTGGCTTGCTCCCAAGGGTCTTAAGTGCCTGGTTTTATGGGGCTAAAGGCTCGTGTGGTGTTGGATTAGTAAAAGGGGCGGATTGGTAATGTAAGTCTATACCAGCCTCAAACTTAAGAAAAGGTCTTAAGATTTGGGGGACCAGGAGTGTAGCTGGTATCTCCCCTGAACTACATTTTAAAAGGAACGCACGCTGAAGCATGCGACTACCGGGAGAGCGGACGCACGCTAAAGTATGCGACTACCCAAAAAGAGCTCTATGTCCCAGGACCAATAAAGTTAAGAGGAATTCTTAAGTTTTAGAGGGTGAATAGGCGGATTTAAGGATTTATTTTAAGGCAAGCAGGGATCGTAGTTTTTCGCTTGCTCTTTTCTGGTAATTTTTGACAATGTGCGCTTTTTTTATGTCAGGGCGTATGGGTTTGCCGAGATTCAAGTCAAGTTTGGTTTTCGCGTCTGAAGCGTAGCAGGCTCCCAGGGCTGTAAGATCATGCTCAAGCGCGGGATATATGGGCAGGTTCATATAATCAGAAAGCACCTGCAGGAAATCCCTGTTATTTGATAGACCGCCTGAAGCTATTAATTGCTTTGGAAATAGCTCGGAATTCTTCAAGGGTTTGAGTATTTCCCAGAATAGATGCGCTATTCCGTAAAGAAAACCCGTAAGCAGGGCTTGCTTGCCGGTTGAATGGTCAAGGTCGAATATATTCACCTTGATATCGCTTCTCCAGAAGGGAGCTGCTATACCGCCAAAACCACCGGCAATAATGGGGATCTGTTCATTCGGATCGAGCTTTGATATACCAAGCTCTCTGGTGCTTTTGGCAATGCCGAGATCAGCAAGCCATCTGAGTATTCCCTGGATGCTTGTGACTGTGCCCTCAAGCATGTACTGATTCGTCTTGGAATGGCCAGCCAGTATTCCTGTGAGAAGTCCGGGGAACCGTAAAAGACGGTTTCCTGTTCCGATCAGCACGAATCCTCCTGTTCCAAGATTTATAAGGCCTGATTGCGTGTCTTTCATTGTGCTTGACGCGAGAAATGCTGATTGCTGGTCTCCGACCATTGCGGTTATGGGGATCGAGAGACCTATTTCCTTTGAATCAGTGTACCCATAAAAACCATTTGTCGGGACGATATCAGGCAGTATCCCCTTTGGTATCCCAAGCTTTCGCACCAGATCTTCATCCCAGGCATTGATCTCAATGTTATACAAAAGGCTTCTTTGCGCTAATGTGGGATCCGCAGCCAGTGTTTTCCCCCCTGTCAGTTTTGCAGCAAGATACGTTGTCACAAAAGCCATGCATGCTTCGCCCTTCCTGGATTTTTCTTGCGCTTTCTTGATATTTTTGAGGCACCATATAAGTTTTGAAAGTGTGTAATAGGGAGTAAGATAAAGACCGCTTCTTTCATATATCAATTCTGAATGCTGGCTTATATTTTTGACGATATTTGTTCCACGCAGATCCTGCCAGCTGATCACAGGAGTCAATGGGGCTAAGGATTCCCTGTCGATCAACACGCAGCTTGATCTTTGCGAGCTTATGCCAAGGCTTGATACTTGCATGTTTTTTGGCTTTTTAATTAAAACTCTGCGTATGGCTGTTTTCGCGCTTTCCCAGATGTCTTGAGCATCATGTTCGACAAACTGGAGTCCATTGGAGATATAGCGCCGTGTCTTTATGGGCACTGATGTTTTGGCTATTATTTTTCCGTTCTTGCAGGCAAGCAATACAGCTTTTGTGGAGCTTGAGCCCTGGTCAAGTCCCAGAATGCAGGTTTTAGAGGAGGTTGTCATTGTTTTTTGATTTTACTATCAGGTCTTTGAGTTCCCGGATCTCTGTTCGTATTTTGTCCATTTTCTCATCCAGGCGTTTGAGCTTGCCTGATACATCAGATGGCTTTATGGTCTTTTGGCTGGTTTGCGCGCTTTTTTTGGAGAACGCGGGGCATATCCCGAGGTAATCGCATCTCTGGCATCTCCAGTTCACGGGCTTTGGATTAAATTGTTCGTTCTCTATCGCTGATCTGGTATTAGAGAATTCCTGCTTCAGGGCATCAACCTTATCCTGGTTATGCCTGCTGCTGTCTGATGGAGTAAGCGAAGGAACATGATAAAGCGTGAGGATCTCTGCTTTCTTACCAAGGGTGTCTTCGCATGCGAGTTGGTATAGGGTGAGCTGTGCGTCGCTTAACGCCCTTCCTTCCTCGAATGCCTTTCCGGTTTTGTAATCAATGATATGAAGATTCCCTGAGGGCAGGATATCTATCCTGTCTATTTTCCCTCTGACTTTTGCACCGTCAATGGTGATCTCAAAACCCTGTTCAGTGGAAAACGCCGGTTTCCAGTCTTTTATGTGTTTGGAATAAAAGGAGTTGAGCATTTGTTTTCCTTGCAGGAAATACTTATTTTCCTCTTCAGAGTCTTTGTAGCCTTCTCTCACCCAGTTGCTCTTATAGTGTTTAAGGACTTCATCAAGCATGGGGGCGATCAGTTGCGGCCCATAGAGAAACTGCAGGGCTGTGTGTACGGATTGTCCAAAGGAAAAATAATGTTTTGGCTTTTCCTTAATGCGGTCAATATAGCGGAACTTGTATCTTTGAGGGCATTCTTGATACATGCTCAGCGATGAATACGATAGGGGTCTAACCATATTAATCAATTTTAGTTTTTATCCTTGCAGTATTAAAGATTGTGCCCGCTGGCAACCAGACATAGAGCGCTGAATTGTAAATGCCAAAATCTAATTACTAGTTACCGATAAGAGTTCAGTGATCGGGGTTTGCCTTTTATCGTCGCCAACGCTTCTTTTGATCCTTCCCACTCCAGGGCAGTAGATATCAAATATCTGTGTTTTTGAAGTGCTGCCAATCATCCTTTCAGATATTTCAACGCATCCGCTGAATTCTCCGGCAGTGACCTTAACTGTCATATTATCCTTGCTCACGCGATATATGGCTTTTCTCTTGCCCCTGGAAGATCTCCAGGCTGCTCCTGCTTCAAGCGGATAGCTGAGGATAAGCGTGGGGTTTTTGCTGTTGGGAGAACCCTCGCTCTCAAGGACCAGGCCTGGCTTTTTAGCGTAAAACGAGCGTGTTTCACGGACAACCTTTTTTGAGCGCTTACCAGCATATAATTTGCGCCTTATAAGGTAAGTGTTCCCGTGATTCTCAACATTGGCCACAGCGTACATATTCCTGCCTTTTGTGGTGCTGTCACCTTCCTCATAAACCGTGCCTGTTGTTAATGGAAAAAAATCCGCGATATCCGTGATTTCCTGCCTGGCGATCCTCGCCCATTTGCCGAACATGATGGTTCGCGCTGCTTTTTCATAGGATTCACGGCTTCTTTCTTTTTCTCCCAACTTGGTTAGGCATCGCGCTATATAAACATGGGCCTGGGATCGTTCTGTCCTGGTTTGGGCTTTTTTTAGATAACGTTTGTAGGCGGAAAGGGCTTTGAGGTAGATGCCCTTTTTAAAGTAGTAGTCTCCCTTGGATACAAGGTTTTCGCTGGAGCATGATCCCAGTGTTAATACCAGCAAAAACAGACAAATAATCCGCATTGATTCGAGAATAGCAAAAAAAGAGTTCAGTAATCAGAGTTCAGAGTTCAGGAATACGAATCGCAATATCAGGATTTGGTGAAATGACTTCACTAAACACTATTTGTTATATTATAGTTACGGAGCAGTTACTAAATCCTGACTCCTAGCTCCTGTCTCCTGATTTTGGGTACGTAGCTCAGTGGTTAGAGTATTCGCCTCACACGCGAAGGGCCGTAGGTTCAAATCCTACCGTACCCAAGGGCGCTATTCGCGCCACTTATGGCTAATGGCTAAGCGGAGTTTTCTTTATGCTCCCGCCAATCATCGTAAACCTTGACAATTAAACTTCTTCACCCTAAAGATGTTGACTGTCAGGTAAGCTTGAAATTAGTTTCTGAGGATTTTTCTTGCTAGTTATGAATTACGAGTTACTCATAAAAGCTGGCCATGTTCTTCAAGCGTCTGATGATCTCTGCTGAGCGCAGATTCGTGTTGTCGAGCTTTTGCGCGTTATTAGCGTAATCAAGAGCTTTGTTATGGTGCTTTTGAGCCTGGTGGCGGTCTAAAATCTGCATTGCTTCATTGGCTCTTATCGTATAGATAACAGCGAGGTTTGTCATGGACAGAGCCAGGGCTTCTTTTTGGGAATTCGTGGCTATCGTCGGCTGCTCTTTCTCAAACACGGTTTTCGCTTCCAGAAATCTTTCTTCCGCAGCATCCATGAGGCCTTGCTCCATATATAAGACTCCGAGATTTAAATGAGCTTCGCCGAGATCAGCGTTTTTCTTGATAGCGGTCTTGAATTCTTCTTCAGCCCTGTCAAGCTGAAGCCTGTTCATAAACAAAAGTCCTCTGCGAAAATGTTTGCTTGCCGGATACAGCTGAGATGCAAATTGCGATCCTATCACAAGCCCAATAACGAGCAGTCCTGTTGCTATGCCTTTTATTCTGCGCGTCTTCCAAAGGTATACCGGGAAAGCAGCTATCCAGATAACAAGTGTTGCCAGGGCCCATGGCCATTTATTCATGCTGAAATTGTTTGAGTCTTTATATACCCATACAGCGCTTGCTCCAACAGCCAAATACGCTATGATCCCCACCTCGAGCGTTGGGTGCAGATAAACGCCCACAATGCCTATCACGAATAAAGCCAGAAAGCCTACAATATCAGTGTATTTTATCGCGTGAGGTTTTCTCTGGGGAATGTTCCCGGCGTTTGATTTGCCGTCCTTTCCTGAACGGGATATATCGCGCCCGCACATGGCGCAAAAGCGCACATTCTCATCTGACTTATGGCCGCAACCTTGACAATACACATGCTCCTCCTACTTGTATCAGGTAAAGCTACTCAAAACAATGCTTTGAGTAAGCTTGTTTTGACACTGAGGATATTTTAATGTTATTTTGGAGCCTTTTTATCGGTTTTCTCTTTTTTCGGGGTGTTTTTGGTTTTCGGGGTGTCATTTGGAGAGCTGTCCTCATCATCTTGAGCCTTCTTGGTTTTCTTTTTCGGTTCTTTCTCAGGGGTCATGTTGCCAAGTATTTCTTTCAGGTCGTTTTTATAAGGATGTTCCGGGTTCTCAAAAACGAAATCACTTAACATTTTTTTGGCGCTTGCCATGTCAGTTTCCAGTTTAAGATTTTGCATGAGGATATCGAGTTTGGTCTCCTCTTTCTCGCGCGCTTTCCATTTGAGTTTGTCTTCGATGTTCTTTTTCCCGCCCTCTGATTTTGCTCCGCGCACAGCCAGAACCGCTGTTCTGTGGCCTGACACGGATGCTCGGCGCAGCCTGCTCTCATTGATCGTGTTCTCGACTTTGAGTAAGAAGCGCTTCCAGAAAGGAAGTTCTACTTTTTTCGTTTCAGGAGCCTTTTTCGCGGTTTTCTTTTTTTCCTTCTTGGCTTTGGTTTTCTTAACCTCTTCTTTTTTCACCTTCTTGGCTTCGGTTCTCTTGGCTTTCCCTTTTTTAACATCCTTTTTTTTGGCCGTTTGTATGTTTGTACCGGTTTTTATGCTGGTTTTCGCATCCTGAGAAAAACACAGATGCGCCGGAATGGATATTAACAGCGAAATTATGATTAGTTTCAGCGGTTTCATTTCTTTACCTCCTTGAGTAGTTTGAGATTCGTGCGGACTTCCCAGTCATAGGGGTCGATCTCCATCGCTTTCTCATATAAAGCTATGGCGTCCTTGTAGTTTTTCGCAAGAACATGGATATTGGCCAGATTGTTCATGGCGCGGATATTGTCAGGCTGTGCTTTTAGAAGCTCCTTGAGAAGGTCCTGGGCTTTACTGTATTCCTCAAATTTGATCGATATGAATGCCAGATCCTCCTTCATATTGTTGTCGTTTTCTGATTTTGCTTTAAGGTGCTTTTCCCATAGTTCAAGCAGTTTTGCTTTTGTGTTACTGAAATTCACATTGATCTTGTCCATATTTGCCTTGCCCATATCAGCCTTTTCCCTGGCCTTGCTTTCAGGCAGCGTGGCGGGCGCAAAACCTTTTTCCCAAGCTTGTTTTGTCTCAAGGACCCTCAGTTTCTTTGTTGCTTTTTCCTCTGTGAACACGCGCTTTCCTTCTGTCCAGGCTTCGATCAGGGAGCTGTCTGTGAGTGTGGCTTCAATAGGTATCCACAGGGTTCCGTTGATCTCCTCATACATATCTATGGGAGCGTCTGTGAGCGTTTTTTTGCCGGCTTCGATCCCTGTGTTGAACGCGATAAGTATGTGCCCCGGAAGGTCGGCGAATGCTGTTTCAGCTCCGATAACCTCGCCGATCGTGGCAAGGAGCGTTACCAGATCATCACAATCCCCTGTTTTTCTTTGCAGTGTTTCTCTGGGGTATTGCAGATAATCGACCTGATTCATGATCTCTGATGATTTCGCGTAGGGATTGGTGGGATCAGGCAGATATTTCGCCTGGCTCAGGCCCAGAATATTCCATATGGCGAATAGTTTCGCAAGCTCAGGGGAGATGGTCTTGTTGCCGTCGAGACCGAGTTTTTTATCCATAGCCCAATATCCTTCCTTTACAAAATCAACAACAGGAGGGTCTTTTGGCGTCACAAAATTCCCGAGCCTCGCGAGATCATCCCAGATAAGGGCGTTCCTTGAGTATATCTTTGATTCCGTTGTCTTTTTTATCTCGCGCTGCTCATCCTTATCAAAATAGGTGACTGTCAGTTCTGTTTGTATGGGGGTGTCTTCCGAAATCTCAAGTATTTTGTTGTTGAATACAGCTCTGAGATCTATTGATTCTTCCTGGCCTGGAGCGAAACTCGAGAATGCTTTTTCCGTGGGAAAATCCATGAATTCCTTGATAAGGAAGCCCACCTTGATATTCTGGAATACTTTCGATGATGTGTTCTTGATCGTTGCCTTACCGATCGGATTCTTTGCGAAGTATTTGTAGTTTGCAGAGTATATGGGATTGATCTTGACGTTTGAGATCTTGAATGTGGGCTGGTTGGCAACAGTTAGAACAAATGACTTCACAAGGGACATGGGGCTCATGTTCTTACTCCAGAGGCTCTTTGACGCCATCTGGTAGTAATAAGTGGTGTTCCCCTCAAGATTCTTGTCAAAGAAACTTTTTCCGGGTTTTATCTCTCCGAGTGAAGTGTATTTATCAGGCTGTTTGGGCGTGGAGCGGTAAAGGAAGTGTTCCATCTTCGGGTCATCGCTTTCCATGGTGATCTTAACAGCTCCTTTCATGTCTTTTAAGACCCAGTTCCTTGTGTATCCCGGCGTGTAATTTATATTGAATTTATATATTGACTGTTGATTAGAATTGGCAAAAAAGAATTCAGTTGATTTGTCCATTTTGGCCCAGGCTATGCTTTGGTTTTTAGAGATCTCTTCTTTGCTCAAGCCCTTGCGGTGGGCGAATGTGTATTTATTGGGTTGCACCTCTTCAAAGGCTTCAATGTAATTCTGATCAAGAACGATCAGGTTGTTATGCGGATCAAGCATGAAGTCAGTCGGATTAATGAATGAACCCAGAGCGCCTTTTTCCTTTGTTTTGCCCTGCGCTATGATCGAGAGGTATTTGCCCTTACTGTCGAGTATCCATATCCCAGGAATGCCTGAATCAAGGACGAATAGCCTGTCTTTTTCCTTGTTGTAATGGATCTTAGACAGCTTTGTGAAGGTGTTGGGCGCAATGCTTTTGCCGGTGTTGGGGCCATAGCTTGCAAGGTAGATACCCTGTTCAGTGTATGTATGTATCTGTTTTAAATCCATGACATAGAGCTTCTCATTCGCGTATATAAGATCACGGGGGTTCTTTACGGCTGATTTCTTGAAGCTGACTGTGGCGTTTAATTTTAGAGTTTTGCGCTCAAGTATCAGCATTTCCTTTCTGCTTAAGATATAAAGGAATTTTCCCTTGCTGTCTGAGGTTATTGAGATAATCTTTGAAGGCGCCACAGGCTTGCCTTTCTGATTCTTCACTGTTCCAAGCTGTGAGATGCTGCCTTCATTGTTCATAATGTATATGCCGGCTTTTTTGCCTTTGTTTACCAGAACGAACATGTTTCCGGATTTTTGCGCATCCTGCTTGATCACAGCCGGGTCTGTGAAAAACGGGGTCTTTTTCCCCTTGTCAAACGACCATTTGGAGAATTTGCTTGGGCTTGAAAAAATAATTTTATCCTTGTTCTCAACCTCAAAACTCTGGATCCTGCGGTTCTTGGCATCCAATACCCATAGATTCTGATCATTATCGATCGCAATATCGCATGGGAAATTGAATTCTCCGCGGTTTTTGCCTTTTCTGCCGAAATTCCCCTTGGTTTTAAGTTTCGGAGACATCTCGATTATGCTGCTCTTTGCAGTGCCTGCGTAAAGCCACATGTAATTATCAAGGGCAATGGAAATAATGCCTTTTGCCTCTACGCCGCCCAGTTTGCGTCCGCGTTCATTGACGACAATGATGGTATTGCCTCCGAGGATGGCAATCGAGTCTGAATGCCTGTTGATCGATATCTTGCTGTTCTTAGGGTATTTCCCGAATGAATATTGGGGCTGGCCTGTGGCGGTCAGCAGATTAAGAGCCCCGTTAAAAAACCATATTCTTCCCACGCTGTCCAGATCAAAATCACTTGCCTGCTTTGTCTTGGTGAGCAAGCGCCATTTATTGTTTTTATGGGGCTTAAGCCATATTTCACCCTGCTTGTTGAGCGCGAGCAGGTTTCCCATGCCGTCAATCCGCATTCTGAGCACCTGCTTAAAAGGCACATAGAGCTCATTCCATTTTTTCTCCTCTATATCATAGTGCCAGGCTTTTTTAGAGCTTGCCACATAAACAATCTTGTTTTTGCTGTCAGCGGCCAGGATGCTGGGATAGCCTTTTTTTCCGGGCATTTTTATTTCTTCAATAAGTTTAATGTTTTCAAAAGCATGAGAATTGGATAATGCGAAAACAGCAAGGCAGCCAATGATTACTTTTTTCATATCTTCCTCCGAATTAGTGTGGCGATGATTGCGTTCTTATATCTTAGCTAAATCTTTTGAGTCGTTAACCGGCTCATAAATCACACTAGCGCCTTGCTAACAAGGCGCTAGTGTATCAGAAATTACCTCAGACCTGTATATTATGACTTGCGCTTTTTAATTTCTTCAACAAGCAGCGGTATGAACTCATAGACATCAGCTTCTATGGAGTAATTAGCCATTTTCATCATGGGACATTCCGGATCCTTGTTTATCGCGATGATGACATCTGATTGGCCCATTCCAGCTAAGTGCTGGATTTGTCCTGATATGCCGCATGCAACATATAGTTTCGGCTTAACTGTTCTGCCTGTGAGTCCTACCTGGTGGCGGTAAGGTATCCAGCCGAGATCAACCGCGGGCCTGCTGGCTCCCACAGCCGCTCCGATCTCTTTTGCCAGGGTTCCTATTATCTCAAAACCATTCGCTTTGCCCAGGCCTCTTCCTCCGGAGACTATCTTCTCAGCTGAGGAAAGATCAACAACCTCCCCTTCCTCGGGCACATATTTGACGAACTTTGACTGTACATTCCATTTGCTTGCGTCATATGTCGGCTTTTCGATCTTGCCCTGTTTCGGGCTTGTCTTTTGAGCCTTTGGATATGACATCGGCCGCACTGTCACCATTTCAGGTCGTGCTTTTTTGGATACAACAGTGGCCAGAATGCTTCCGCCGTACGCAGGCCTTGTGATATTGAGACTGCCGCCTTCTCCAACCGAGATTTCCGTGGCATCAGCCACGAGTCCGGTTTCAAGTGTTATGGCAAGCCTGCTGGCAAGGCTTCTTCCTATGATGGTCGCCGGAAACAGGATTTTGTTCGGCTTGGCACTGGCTGCGAGTTCTGCGATAGCCTGGCTATGAGTCTCGCCGCAAGTAAGGTTCTCGAACATCGCGTCATTAAAGACGTATACCATGTCAGCTCCGTATTCAAAGAAGCTGTTTGCCTCATTCTCAATGTTATTGCCCATAAGGATGACGCAGAGCTCTTCCTTGAGATCATCCGCGAGTTTTCTGCCTATATGAAGAAGTTCATAGGTGGCTGGAATGATTTTGCCGTGTCTTTGCTCAACATAGCACCAGACACCCTTGTAAGACGATGTGTCGATATTGGTTTCGTTTGGCATTAGAGTACTTTCAACTCCTTTAGTTTATCAGCAAGAACCTTGGCTTTCTCGTTCGGATCAGCCCCGTCTATCTTCATGCCGGCGCTGCGCGTTGGAGGCGCAAAATTCTTGACTACTGTTGTAGGGCTTCCCGCTACGCCGATCTTTGTCTTGTCGCAGGATAGTTCATCAGGAGTCCATCTGGTGATAACCGCTTTTTTCGCTGCCATTTTTCCTTTTAATGAAGGAAGCCTGGGCTCATTGATCTCCTTTACAACCGAGATAACAGACGGCAATTTCATCTCGATCACGTCGTATCCGTCTTCCATCATGCGATGTATGGTGATCGTTGAGTCAGCGAGAGCCTCTATCTTTTTAACGAATGACGAACTCGGCCACTTAAGCCAGGAAGCTATCTGCGGCCCAACTTGCCCTGTGTCGCTGTCGCTTGATTGCTTTCCGCAGATCACCAGGTCCACTTTATTGTCTTTGAGTTCCTTGATCTTGGCTATGGCTCGTGACAGGGCGTAGCTTGTGGAGTATGTGTCAGCGCCTTCATACGCATTATCACACAGGGAAAATGTCTGGTCGCATCCGCGCGATATCGCGTCTTTTAGCGCGCCTTCAGCCTGAGGCGCTCCCATCGTCAATACGCCGACCCAGGAGCCAGGGTTTTTCTCCTTTATTCTGACCGCTTCCTCAATTGCGTATTCATCAAACGGATTGAGCTGACCCGCATCTGCGTCTTTTTTTATGGCTCCGTTCGCGTCAATAGCAACATTGGTCGATGAAGGTGTTTGTTTAACGCATACAACTATATTGAATGGCATTTTAACTTACACCCCCACCGGCACTTTCGCGTCTTTGGATGCTGTTTCCTTGATAAGCATCATTGCGATCTCGTTTCTCTGCATCTGGCTTGTGCCCTCATATATCTGAGTGATCTTCGCGTCCCTCATGTATTTTTCCACCGGGAAGTCCCTCATATAACCTATCCCGCCGCAGATCTGCACGCAGTCAGTCGTGACCTTCATGGCTACATCAGCGCAGAAGAGTTTTACCATGGCTGAATATTTAGTGAGCCTGCCCGGATTAAGAGCGCGCAGTTCCTCATACACGAGTTTGCCTGAAGTACGGCTTTTCGCAATGGATTCTTTCAGGAGCTTATCCATCATCTTATTGACCGCATACATGAGCGTGCGCCCTGCTTCAATTTGAGCTGCGCAGTCAGCGAGCATGTGCTGTATGGCCTGGAAGCTGATGATAGGCTGTCCGAACTGCCTTCGCATCTTGGCGTATTCCATGGTTTCTTCCATGGCGCCGTGGGCAAGTCCGATAGCTTGCGCGCCTACGCCGATTCTTGAAAAATCAAATGTAGTCTGCGCTACGAACAAACCTCTGCCTTCGCTCCACAGCCTGTTCGCCGCCGGGACTTTGCAATTATCAAAAATCAGTTCGTATGTGGGGCTTGCACGGATCCCCATCTTTGTTTCTTTTTTGCCCATTGTGAATCCGGGGGTCCCTTTTTCAACAACAAAAGCTGTTATTCCCCGGGCTCCTTTCTTTGGGTTGGCATTGGCGAACACTATATATAGTTCAGCCACTTCTCCATTGGAAATGAATGTTTTCGTTCCATTGAGGGTATAGTGATCCCCATCCAGTTTTGCGGTTGTTTTTTGAGCTGTCGCGTCTGAGCCTGCTTCAGGCTCAGTGATAGCGAATGCTCCGAGTCTTTTTCCTGATGCAATGTCCGGTAACCACTTCTTTTTTTGTTCTTCATTGCCGAAAATAAGGATCGGTATGGCGCAAAGGCCGTTCGCTGCCACGCATAGCGCGACTCCGGCGCATGCCTTGGAAAGTTCTTCCACAACAAGGCAAAGCTCAGTGTTGGCTCCGCCCATTCCGCCATATTCCTCCGGAAGGTAGACGCCCATAAGGTCTGCCTGGCGCAGCTGTTCCACTACTTCCCATGGAAATGATTCATCCTCATCATGTTTCATACGGACGGGTTTTATCTTTTTCTGGGCGAGTTCCCTCGATAAATTTATTATTTCCCGTTGTTCCTCTGTGAATTCAAGATCTAGAGATTGCATAATTTAGTTCCCCCTTTTATTTGGATCCCGAATCAAGTTCGGGATGAATATGATACATCTCCGGTAGGGGATGCATTATATTCATTTGGCTTGAGCCTGGCGCAAATAAGCCAGTGCTTCTTTTGCGCCGCTTTGCTCTGCTTCCTTCTTGTTCTTTCCTATGCCTCTTCCTAAAAATTTACCCCTGAATACAACATCAACCTGGAATGTCTTCTCGTGTTCCGGTCCCCAGCTTTTGGTTAAGCGATATTCAGGGATGCTTTTGTACTTTTTCTGTATGATCTCCTGAAGGCGGCTTTTATAATCCCTGAGGATAAACCGTTTCTTCTTGCTTATCCATTTGTCGATTATCAACTCATGGCAGTGTTTGATGCCGCTGTCCAGGTAGATCGCCCCGATTATCGCCTCAGCGCAGTCTGCTAAAATGCTCTCTTTTTCCCTGCCGGCATGCTCGAGTTTTCCATTCCCAGAGCCATCGTCAAAGAGAACGAATTCTTCGAGACTCAGGTATTTGGCCAAGTCAAGAAGACTTCTCTTTGAAACGAGCATAGACTTGAGCTTTGAAAGCCTCCCTTCGTCAGATGTCGGAAACCGTTCATACAAATGAGATGCTATCAGCATGTTAAACACGCTGTCTCCCAGGAATTCAAGCCTTTCATTTGAGAAGGGAAGGCGTTTCCTTTTAGCGTAGGAAGAATGCAACAGGGCAAGTTCAAGGTGTTTTGAATCCTTGAATGTTATGCCCAGCCTTTCTTCCAGGGCGTCAATGATTTGGGGCTGTACTGCTGATGTATCCACTTTGTCAGGACACAACCCTACCTGATAGCTTTACGTAATCAGGCGGTGTTTTCGCTGAAAGTTACTTTTTTCCGTGTGCTTTGATGAATTCTATTGCTTGTCCGACGGTTTGGATCTTTTCAGCTTCTTCATCAGGAATCTCAGCGTTGAATTCCTCTTCAAGTGCCATAACGAGTTCCACTGTATCGAGGGAGTCAGCGCCCAGATCATTGACGAAATGTGCCGGTGGATTAACTTCTGATGCATCAACCCCAAGTTGTTCCACGATGATCTTCTTTACTCTTACTTCAATATCCTGTACTGCTTCTGCCATTTTGTTTCCTCCGTTTGTTAGCGTGTTTAAGCTATAAATTACCTTATCATCTTATAATTTAACTGTCAACTGTATTTATGCTAGCAAATCCGCTTCTTATTCGCGTTCATTCGCGCGTCTTTTCATTCGCGTTAATTCGCGTATCCGCTTACATATGCAGTCCGCCGTTTACTCCCAGAACCTGTCCAGTGATATAGCATGAATCATCACCGCTTAAAAACAGGCAGGCTTTGGCTATTTCCTCAGGCTCGCCAAAGCGCCCCAGTGGCGTTGTTGTCATGAAAGCTTGCTTTAACTTTTCCGGTAATACATCAGTCAGGCGTGTCCTGACAAATCCCGGCGCGATAGCATTGACCAAAACGTTGCGGCTTCCGACTTCTTTTGCCAGGGATTTTGTCATGGCTATGACTCCGCCCTTTGAAGCAGCGTAATTGGTTTGGCCGGCATTGCCCATAAGTCCGACAACGCTTGAGATATTGACTATCCTGCCGCCTCTTTGTTTCATCATGATGGGAGTGCAGGCTTTCAGGAAGTTGAATGTTCCCTTAAGATTGACGTCAATGACCATGTCCCAGTCTTTTTCAGTCAAGCGCATGATCAGGTTGTCTTTTGTTATGCCCGCGTTATTAATGAGGATGTCTACGCGGCCGAATGCTTCCTGAGTTTTTTTGGCTATGGCTTCGCATTCACTTAAATTTGTGACATTGCAGCATGCTGTCATGACCCCGTCTGATCCCCCGCCTATTTCCTTGGCTGTGTTTGCGAGAGTCGCTTCGTCAAGGTCGCAAAGCATCAGTTTGGCCCCCTCTTCCTTGAAGAGTTTTGCCGTGGCTTTGCCTATGCCCTGAGCTCCTCCTGTTATGATCGCTACCTTATCTTTTAATCTCATTTATCATTCTCCTTTATACAGTTATACAACCTTAAAGAACCACATTCATGTAATGATAGGATACTTTTCTTGCATTGCTTTGGCAAGGTTTTCCCTGCCCATATTAGCGCATAGTCTTATGGCATTGGTTATGGCGGTCGGAGTTGATTTTCCATGCGCGATCACCATATTCCCGCGGATCCCAAGCAATGGAGCGCCTCCTATATTCTCCCATGATACTTTTCGCTTGATTCTTTTTAAAGTGGGCAACAGGAGCAATACTCCGAGTTTGCCGAAAATATTAAGGTCATTTTTTATTGATTTTGCTGTTTCAGCCAATAATCCTTCTCCGAGTTTGAGTATTATATTGCCAAGGAAACCATCGCAGACAACCACATCCATCTTGCCGCGAGCCAGGTCATTGCCTTCGATCATTCCCTTGAAATCACTTTTAAGTGTTTTTAAAAGCGCGCTATGCGCGTCTTTAGCCCTGATATTGCCCTTGGTCCTCTCTTCGCCTATGGAAAGAAGGCCCACTGAGGGTTTCTCTATTTTCAGAAGATGTTTGGCGTATAAGGATCCCATGATGCCGAAATGAGCGAGGTCTGCGGCGTCAGCGTCTACGGTTGCCCCGGCGTCAATAAGTATGGTAGCGCCTCTTGAGGTGGGCCATGGTATGGGTATTGCGACTTTTGAAGTATTTTGAGGGTAGGTGCCGAACACTTCTCTTGACCAATAAACGCTTGCCGCGGTTGAACCCGCGCTTAACGCGGTATGCGCTGTGCTGTTCAATACGAGCTCAAGGGTTCTTTTGATCGTTGCGCTGCCTTTTTTGCGCGCCAGGGAGACAAAAGATTCCCCCATTCCAACGACTTGTTCGCAGTGTTCAATGGCAATGTTTAAATCCTGCCATGAAGGATATTTCTCGGTTAACGTTGATTCGAGTTTTTGTTTGTCTCCTACAAGGATTATCTTAAGTGCTTGATCTGCGCGCAGCGCATCCAGGCTCCCGGCGATCAATGGCTTAAAGCCTGTGTCGCTTGCCATAGCATCAATTGCGACAGTGACTTTATCCGGCATGATCTTTAAAATATCCTTCGTCCGATGAAATCGTCCTTAAGGATGGATTTGCTGTTATCAGCAAAATCACTTTGCCTGTTCTTTCTTCTTTTCTTTTTTGACCTTTGGCTGCATTACCATTCTTTTGCCATAAAAGCCGCATACAAGACAGATCGTGTGCGGCAGTACGGGCTTCCCGCAATTACTGCATTTAGACAGGGTTGATGTTTTGCATTTCCAATTCGATGATCTGCGAGTGCCCGTCCTGTGTCTAGTGTGTTTCTTTTTTGGATTTGCCATGTTCTAACTCCTTTTTCAACCTCTCCAGATTAGCAAATGGTTTGGCTGTTGGCGGATTACATTTACAGGATACATTATTTAAATCGTTCCCGCAGTTTGAACACAAGTCTTTGCAGTCCGGTTTGCAAACCGGTTTTTCCGGCAGAGACAGTATTATCGCCTGGCGGACTTCATCACCTGCGTTTATCGTCTCCAGAGTGAGCGGGTATATTTCCTCGATCTGGCGCGAAAAAGACATTGCGAACTTTTTAAGGCAGCGCGAACAGCCTATATTGAAACTTCCTGATACTGTGCCGAGCATGAGAAAATCATCCTTGCCTATTGAGATCTCAATGGATACTTTTATCGGATACTCGATGCCTGCGTTTTCGCTCTTTAAGTCTTTGTCTATAGCGCCCGCATCATCGAGCTCGCTGTTGAAGGTAAGCCCCTTGTTTTCAAGAATCTCGTTGACGTTAAATATAAGAGTCATAAAAAAAGCCGCTTGTATAACACTTCCTGGTCTTTGACCATCTTGTTTATATCAAATTCCGCGTCTATACTGGATGCCGCGCATTTGGACATTTTATCCCGCAGCTGCGTGTCGCTTAAGATATCGCTTACATGCTTGGTGATGCTTTTAAGATCCGCGCAGTCCGATATGAATCCGTTTTGCCCGTGTATAACCACTTCCTTGACCCCGTCTGTCGCGTAGGCGCATACGGGGATGCCGGCGCAAAGGGCTTCAAGGACGCTTCTGGGCAAGCCTTCCCAGAGGCTTGTGAGCACAAAAATATCCGCGGCTTTCAATAGGTCCGCGGTATCTTCTCTCCAGCCTAAATGCCTGGAATTTTCCGGGATATCACCCAGAATGTTGTTTTTATCATCCCCGCCAACGAATAAGAACAGGGCGTCGGGAAGCTTGCTCTTGAGAGCTTGCGCTATATTGAAGAAATCTTTGGGATTTTTTTGTTTCTTAAGATTTCCGATGGTCACGGCGATCTTGCGCGTGCTGTTGAAACCGAGCCTCTCGCGTATCGTATCCCTGGACTCGGATTTTTTGTATTTTGCTATATCAATTCCGCTTCGTATCAGTACCTGCTCTGCTTTTCCGGGGATACAATGTTCCTTGGCGATGCGGATATTTTCCTTTGATACATACACAAGCGCGGTTGTGATTTTGGCTGTGATCTTCTCGATCCATATCAAAAAATTTCTTAAAGGCCGTTTCTGTCTGTCATGAAAGCCGAATCCATGGAAAGTATGGATGATAACAGGAGTGCCTGCGAAATAGGCCGCCCAGCGTCCCAATATCCCGGCTTTGGAGGAGTGTGTGTGGATGATATGGGGTTTTAAGCGCCTGATAAGCAGGAATATCTCGATAAAAGCCAATAAATCAGATAGCGGCCGGATTTCTCTTATCAGATGCTTCAGCCAGAACGTGGGGCAAGTCGATCTGAAATTTTCAGCTTTGCTGTCAAAATAACCTCCTGCGCCGGAGGCAAGGACCGGCTCGAATCCTGTCCTGTCAAGATGGGTCACGGTGTGAAGCGTGTTCTGCTGCGCCCCCCCGAATTCAAGTTTTGTGATCAGGTGAAGAACCTTTATCATATAAAGTGTTAGACGTAAAACGTGAGACGTGAGAAGCAAGAAGCGTGAGACGCAAGACGTGAAACGTGAGAAGTGTGCCAGAAAACAGAATTCAGAATTTTTTTCTTGCTTTTTATTTTTAACATTTCACGTTTCACATCTCACGTCTTACGTCTCGCGTTCTTCAAGATCGTTTCCGCGGCTTGTTTCCCCTCAAGCAGGGCTTCTTCCATAAAGGAATATTTCCAGGCGCCGTACCTGCCTATGGAAAGAATATTATTCGCTTTCAGGTAGTTCATGACTTTGGGCATGATGAGCTGTCTGGTTTTTGTAAATATCACGTAGCCCGGATCGATCCCACACCACTCTTTGGCGAGAATCCTGTCTGAGGACTTAAGAAGTCCGATTGATTCGAGTTTTCTTATTGCGGCACGTTCGTTTTTGTTGAAATCAAAGCGACTTGGACTTCTTGTCGCAAATTCAATGTAGAACGAGGTCGCGTTTGTTGGGGCGACTTTTGGGGTGAAATTGCTGGCGACTCCAACGCGATAAAAAGGAAATTTGGGCTCAGGAAAATAAATCCAGTGTTTATCGGTTATGTTCCCCCTGTTCACGCCGAGGTTCAGGTTAAAAACAGCGGCATATGGCAAGGTGGACGCGCGCTTAAACCAGGATGGAGTTCTTGAGGTAAAGCGCTTGGCAAAGAACGGCAGGGGGCTCGTGTTTATCAGCCAGTCGTACTTAAAGCTTGCGTATGGCGTGTGCACTGTGCGCTTTTTCGCATCTATCTCAAGCGCCTCGTGCCCCGGATAAATCTCAGATTTTTTTAATCTGCCGGCAATCGCGTTTGGCAGAGACTGGATGCCTCCGACTCGCGGATAATAAAATAATGCGTTATAACCCAGAGGCTTATCCTGGTTTTTTATAGCCCCATAAAGCACTTCTTCCCGAGTCGGGACAGGCACAAAACCTTTTACCCATTCCGCGGTCATTTGATTCAGGTCGCAGCAGAAAAGTTTCCTGTTATACGGGTTCATGAAATATTTTGATATTCCCTTTCCGAACACCTCAACGCACCATTTGGCAAAGCTGGAGTTCGAAGAAGGCTCTTTGAATTTGTCGCGCGCTTTAAGAAAATGAGCCACGCATTGGGCGGCTGTTTTGCCGGGCAGTTCCGAGAGATTAGCCTGGAATGGATATTTGCTGAACTTTTTTTGATTGAATATGAAACTTTTGCGCTTATGCCGGCAAAGGTTGTTTTTCAAAAGACCGTTTAATATCCATTTTGTGGTATATGGGTTATGCAGATGCAGGAGATGTCCGGAAATGTCAAATGTAAATCCATTATGCAAACTTGAGCTGGCCAATCCGCCAAGGCGCTCGTTTCTTTCAAGAATAGAGATCTCAACGGGTTTATTTCCGGAAAATTTCTCAATATGGAATGCGCTAGATAGGCCTGCAAGGCCTCCGCCGATAATCACGACCTTCATAATTTCTCAAAATAAACGAAATTAAATTTCATTTGTACCATTCATATTCTCATTCGTACACCATTCGCGTTGAGGCTCAATTGAATCAGCGCGAATTAATACGAATTATATACGAATACGTACAAATAAAACAGGAAAGTTATTTATCTAACGAGGACGTATGGACTTTGCTCAGAATGGTTCCTTTTTGATGCGGTGAGCACTTCGACTTCGCTCAGTACGTTGCACGCTCTATCGAGCCATAGGGGATGTGTTAGTGGACTTGGATCCCGGATATTTACCACATTGCACTTTATATTAATCCCGGATTTTGCATTAGCCGTCAAATCGGGAATACAAAGACGGGACTATCTTTTCCGTTTTCTAATGCAACGCAATTAGAAAACACGACTAAAATACACTGATTGCCAACGGATTTCATTCTTTAATTTTTCAACCTAGAATCCTTCAGTTCACCTGCTATTACCGTCGGGAATGGCGGAACTTTCCTATTGCCCCCTCACCCTGCCCTCTCCCTCAAGGGAGAGGGGAAAGAGAAAGTCAGCTGAGAATTCCGGGTTTAAGGAAGAATCCTAATGCAAAATCCGGGTTAATAGCGGATATGTGTTAAATTCTGGGATGAATTAAACGCATCTCCGGCCCTTCGACTTTGCTCAGGGTGGTTCCTTCTCGATGTGGTGAGCGGAGTCGAACCATAGGGGATGCATCAGCGGATTTGGATCCCAGACATTTACCACATTGCACTTTATATTAATAGCGGATATGTGTTAAATTCTGGGATGAATTAAACGCATCTCCGGTAGGGGATGCGTTTAATTCATTTTACGCTTTTTAGCTTTGATAAGTATTTGGCAAAAAGCACAAGTTCCGCGATCACGGCCGCATAGATCAGGATCACGATCACCTCATTGGAGATCAGCGTGACTATCCAGGAAAGGATTGAAAGCACTATGGCGACTGACGCCATGGCGAAAAGTATTTTTCTGGGCGTGAAGCCGTACGTTTGAAGGCGATGAGCCACATGGTCCTTGCTTCCCTTTACGGGCGACTTTCCTTGCCGCAGACGGATATAGATCAGGAAGAATGTCTCAAAGATCGGGATTGCCAGTATAAAAAGAGGAGCAAACACAGCATAGGGGTTATTACTGGTGTAAGAACAGCCAAGGCTCATTGTGGCCAGAAGATAACCCAGGACAAGCGATCCTCCGTCGCCCATGAATATCTTGAATTTGTTCGTCAGGTTGTACGGCAAGAATCCAAGCGAGCCTCCGATCGCAGCGGAAGCCAGGATGTTGACGTATATGGCTTCTGAGGGAAAGCCTATGGCAAGGAAAGCCAAAGACGCGATCGCTATCTGTGTTCCCGCGATGCCGTCAATAACGTCGATCAGGTTTATGGCATTTGTGATCCCGATGATCCATATGAATGACACGAGCATGGCAAAATATTCAGGGCTTACAAAATGGATCCTGACATTAGCCCAAACAAGGATCCCTGCCGCTATGCTTTGAATAATGAATTTCCAGGCAATAGGCACTCCGCCTTTTTTTATGTCATCAATGAATCCCAGGCAGAATACTATCATCGCCCCGATCAATATGAATCTGAAATTGTGTATGGTTCCCGTGGGGTAGTGTGTGAATAAGCGCACTATGACAAGGGTAATGATGATCGACATGAATATGGCTGTGCCGCCGAGTCTGGGTATAGGTCTTTTGTGCGATTTCAGCCTTGGGTCAGGCAGGTCAAAGAGGTTAAAACGCTGCGCGATCCGGCTTATCAAAGGGGTCAGGGTGGCTGAAAGCACGAATGCCAGCAGCATCAATACGATATAAGTCACTGCGCCGCCGCTTGGCTGGGACCAATCGTATGTGTTCATAATACTATTGCTCTATTATGTTAAAAACAAAATTTTGCGGGAGCATGGTTGTTGCTTTGGCTGTAATCCGTATAGTTTTGGTTGTTACGCCGAATTCCGGTGAATAAAAGAATTCTCCTTTCTCAAGAGGGATCTGCGAGACGATCGCGAATACGCGGCCTGACGGCATGGAGATCGCGGCCCTGTCTGCCTTGAGATCGACAAGGCTTGCTTGCGGGTGCAGTATAAAATTCCATACGCAGATTATTTCCTCATGATGAGAGCTTGGGGTAAGCAGCTCATCCGTGATCCCAAGCTCGCATTTGTCCCCGTTTTTTAGAAGCAGGCTTCTCTTGTGGGTTATCGGCGGCTTAAGTTTCCCGTATCCGTTATGCTCGCCGCTAAAGCTGCATTGCCGCGTCTTGGGATCATATTCGCAGCGAAGCAGAGGGATTTTTGTCACGTCCTCTTTTAAGCAGAATGGCCCGAGATCCATCCGGTTTTGCTCCTCGTTGTTTAAAATAAGTGTTGTGTGCGAGGATGTGCTGCGCATCTGATTCCTGAGGGACCTGTTCCTTAAATAGCATCCGGTGCCGGGGTCGACGAATAGGTCCTCTCCGTATGGAGAAAATTCAATGGCCAGTTTGTCATTATGGCTGTGTCCCCCGTTTCCAGCCTGGCCGTTGGGAATAGTACAGAACGCCAGAAAATGTTTCTTTGCCGGATCATGAAAAGTATGTATCCCTCCATTAGGCAAAGAAACAATCACCGGTTTTCGCTCCATCGCTCCATCGCTCTGCCGCTCCTTCATATTTTTGTCCGCTTGTGCCGGTCCCAGGAGCCATAATGATTCCGGGGCGGGATCGTGGCAGTATATGGGCGGCTTTAGATCCTTGAACACGCAGGACCCGATGTGGGCCAGATAGGAATGATCCAGGAGCGGGCGTCCGGGGTTGAGCGCCAGGAATCGCCCTGAATCATTATCTCCGAACTGCGCCGCATGCCCGTTGCCTTTTGTGAAAGCGTATGTCGCTTCCACCATTTTTTTGAGTTTATCCTTATATTGGGCGCGCACAGAATCCTTGTCTGTTATGAGATAGCTGAATAAAAAGAATTCTGTTACAAGGCGGTGATAGCTTGTTGAAGCCTCAAAATCCATTCCATCAGCGTATACCTGGAAATCCATCTGCTTATTGAATTCATCCTGAGAAAGCTCAGTCCAGTATCTGCTTGCCCGAAAATGAGGATACATGCGCCCTGCGAAGGAAAGACCCGCAAGATTCGCCAGGAAATGGTTCGAAGTCCATTCAAAGTTCTTCACAATATGCATGGCGTGGTTAAAGACCAGGGACGGCAAGATCCTTTTAAGGTGCTTGAGTTCTTCCGGATGATGCGCAAGCTTATTTTCAATGAGGCCGAGGGCGAACAGGATATTGGCTATTCTTATGCCTACATCCATTGTGCAGGCCCAGTTGACTCCTTTTGCCGGAGGATTATGTTCGTACCAGTCTGATATCTGGGTGAATATCTCCTTGCAGTATTTCGCGTCTTCTGTGATCAGGTAGGCCTGAGCCAATGTGACTAAATGGTGAAATCTGGATAGCTCCCAAGGGACTTTCACATCTCTGCCGTCATCCTGAGCGTAGTCGATGTTGAGATACAGGGCTTTTGGGTCAAAAAGGCGGCCGCTGATAAAGTCATAATGCCAAGGCAGATAGGTCGGGGCAATGCCATGTTTTTTCGCGAGTTCTATGGAAAGGGCTTTAAGGTTTCTGGGTTTCTCCTCGAGGACCCGGTGATTACCCGCTAGATATTGGTCAGCGGCAGCAGTAACAGCTTGGACATGTTTTGGGTGATCCGCCTTGAGGATCGACACAAGGGATTGCAGCTTGTGAGCCGGGCAGAACGGGAAATTAATGCCGAGCTCAAAATGTCCGATCTGCCCAAGACTCTCAAGCGCCGCGAACTTTATCCGTTTGTCGCTGACCCATGTGTTCCTGTGCCATGATATCCAAACATTCAGGAAGATGCGACGAATAAGATCCTTGATTTTAATAAGGATCTTGAGCATCACGATCCTGGGCGGATTTTGCAATGCTCGTTTGAATCTGGACAGCAAGATCGGGTGTTTCTGTATCAATGGGAATTTATGTTCTCTGTTCCCCTGAGAGTTTCTTCCAGGGAAAATGTCGCTAAAGTTGATTTCAATGCTTCTTCGAATGGCAGCGGGGCATCTGCTGTTTTACCCTCAAGATATCGAAAGCAGGCATCCCAGGCCCGGGAGAATCCTTTATCCGGCGCTGAAAGGTTTTTCACTTTTTTCCTGCCCTTTTGATCCGCGATCTCCAGGCGTTTAAAATCCGTGAGCACCATCGTGTATCCCCCGGCCATCACTTCGATGCGTTCTTTGGAGAATTCCTTTGAACCGCAGCTCGCATAGGTAAGATTCGCGCTCGTGCCTTCGGGATACCTCAGGATCGCGGAGAAATTCTCGCAATTCTTCGAATCGATCATTTGCGCCTTGATGGCGGCCGGAGTAATGCTTTTTGCTGCATCTGCGCTTGCCAGGAAGTCCAGCAGATCAACCATATGGCAGGCTTCTCCCAAAACCCTTCCCCCTCCTTCTTCGCCTATGGCCCAGTGGTCAGCCGGGAGATTCTCTGTTGCCACGCGATAATCTATGAACCAGGGTTTTGGCAGGGACTTAAGTCTGGTTTTGAGGTCATGCACAAGAGATGAGAACCTTCTGTTAAAACCAAGATGGAAGAATATTGAGGTCTGTTTTATTGCCTGTTCAAGATATTCGATCTCATGCATATTCAGAGCCATGGGCTTTTCCAAAAATATATTTTTGCCTGCGTTTATGCAATCGCGCGCGATTGCTGCATGAAGGTTGTGCCTTGTTCCTATTAAAACCAGGTTGATATCAGGATTATCCAGGATGTCCTTATAATTGCTTGTCGCGATCGGCGCATTATATTGCTTTGCTATAAAAGACGCTTTTTCAGGATGCTTGTTGCAAATCGCAGTGATGTTCACTTTTTCCGTGAATTTGGCAAGTATAGGCAGATGAACGCTTGTCATAAAGTTGCCCGCGCCGATAATACCGATATTGAGAGGCAGTGTTGTTGGGAATGACTTTATTGTCTCCTTCTTCTTTTGGCTGTCTCCTGTCTCCTGTTCCCTGTCTCCTGATTTAGGATAGGTGAGCACGGTTAGTATTGGTTTTGGGCCATTTTTGTCTGTTATCGCGCTGTAAGCCTGCTGTGCGTCATCTACCTTATATGCTGCGTTAAGCAGCGGAGCCAATGTGATTTTTTTATTGGCTATAAGATCCAGATAACACGACATGTTCCTTGACGCGCTCCATCTCACAAAAGAATACGGATAATCCCTGCCTTTAGTCTCATATTCAAGGTCATAGCGGCCCGGACCGTAAGATGTGGCGATTTTCAGTTCAAGGTCCTTTTTATAGAATATTTCGCGCGCGACATTTATTCCCACATCTCCGACTATGATGACCCTTCCTCTTGGGCGGGCGATTTTCGCGGCAAGCTCAAGGGGTTTCGGGTTTCCCGGGCTGTGAGCGCAGATGATCACCCCGTCAACTCCAAATTTGTTGGTGGCATGAAGGATCCTTGATTCAAAATCAGGCTCATCCAAGACCAGGCCATGCTCTATCCAGCCATTGGACCTGGCAAGCTCCAGTCTGCTTGCGTCAGCTTCAATTCCTATAGTGCGGGTTCCGGATTGGGTCAGCATTTGAGCAGTGAGCTGGCCGATGAGTCCAAGCCCGATGACCGCTACATTATCCCCTAATTGCGGTTTAAGGCGTCTGACTCCTTGAAGAGCGATAGCGCCTATGGATACAGTCGATGCTTCTTCAAAACTTATGTTATCAGGCATCTTAACCGTAAGCATCGAAGAGGCAATGTTTTTTTCAGCGTGACTCGCGAAGTTCCCTCCTGCGCAAGCTACCCTGTCTCCCGGGGATAGATAGCTGACGTTGGGCCCGATCTGCGTGACTATACCGCTTGCTGAATATCCAGGAGCAAAGCCTTGCGCGGTCCGTTCCTTGACTTTTGCCAGGAATGCGCTGAATCCGCGCTCTTTGGCGAATCGAAAAGCTTTACCTGCAAGCTCAAGGTTTTTCCTCCAGTTCGTGGGGCTTGATACGACTGAAGCTGTTTCTGTGCCTGCTGAGATGGTTGTGGCATAAACATCAACGCTTAGCTCATGGTCACCCGGGAGTCCTGTGTCAGGGACGTTTTCCAGAGTGATTTTCCCGGCTTTTAGGAGGACTTTTTTCATTTCACCACTACCTATACCAGGATGGAGCGCGTTCTGCCGCAAACAGCCCTACAGTGTCAATATCGTGGTATTGAGTTCTTTCTATGGCGCTCTTTATTTGTGGTTTTGCGTCAATAAATTCCTTATGCGCGACCAGGATCAGGATAATATGAGCTTTTTCCAGGGCTTCTCTTAAAGGATAGGTCCTGATTGTTTTTAATTTATGCCCGTATGGGTCCACCGGAAAAACATTAAGGTCTTTTCTTTTCAGGAGTTTTTTCACAATATTTAATGCCGGGCTTTCCCTGAAATCATCAGTATTTGCCTTATACGCAAGTCCCAGGCATGCTATATTTATCTTTGTAATAGACATAGCGGATTTCATCTTGTTTAACCGTGCGATTACCTTGTCAGGTTTAGCGTCATTTGTTTGCCGTGCGCATCTGATGAGTTTTGATTCGTTTGGGCAGTCCTGAGCAAGGAACCATGGATCAACCGCTATACAGTGGCCTCCAACACCGGGTCCGGGTTGCAAGATATTGACTCTTGGGTGGTAATTAGCGAGTTTTATGACTTCGCGGGTGTTTACCGCGAGCTTATTGCAAATCCCGTCAAGCTCATTGGCGAATGCGATATTAATATCGCGGAAAGTATTTTCCGAGAGCTTTGCCATTTCAGCCACTGTGGCGCTTGTCAGGAATATTTTCCCTGATACAAATTTTGAATAAACAGCCTGAGCATGCTTAGCGCTGCTTTCGTTCATGCCGCCGATTATGCGGTCATTGGCGATGAGTTCATCCATAATATTACCGGGCAGGACTCTTTCCGGGCAATGCGCAAGATGTATCTGCGACGGTATGCTGTATCCGCTTTTACGCAGGATAGATGCTACTTTGTATTCGGTTGTTCCCGGAGGAATAGTGGATTCAAGTATTACGAGATTACCCGGTTTTATCAGATGCACGATGGATCTCGCGGCTTTGTTGACGAAGTTCAAGTCAGCTTTTTTGGATGATGGTATCAGCGGTGTTGGAACACAGATGATGAACACATCCGCTGCTTTGGGCTTGCTTGTGATTTTCAGGTTTCCGGATTTGATCGCAGCTCCGACAAGAGTCTGCAGGCCTGGCTCCTCGATCTGAGGAACCCCGCGTTGGATATTCGCGCGGGCATCGCGTTTTATCTCGACCCCTGTTACTTTAAATCCATGTGTGGCAAGGATGCTGGCTGTGGGTAATCCTATATAGCCGAGCCCGATCACGCATATTGTCTCTTGCTTGAATTTATGGTTCATTTAGGATTATTTTAGTTATTTTTACGGCGCCTTTCCGCTATATCGGCAGGTGTTTCTTTACTTTGTCTGTTTTTTCCTCGATCTTGCTCAAGTTTATACCCTCATTGAGCACAACAAATATCGTGATAGAGGAAAGCATCACATAATACATTGCATGGTACGTGACAACAAATGCCAGGGATGGTCCCGGAGGTCTGCCCAGGATATCCATTGCCCATGCTCCCAGCAGCTCCACAATGCCTATTGAGCCCGGAGAAAGAGCCGGAAGGCTTGCGATGGCTGTTGTTGTCATCATGAATGCTGAATCCCGCATGGAAAGATGTATGGAGCTCTCAAACCCCCGAGAAACTATAAAAAGGAAAAAAGCATCAAAGAACCATATTCCCAAAGTGGCTAAAAACGCCATGCCAAGCCTGTTTATGAACACTTTGCGGATCGTTTTGAATTTCTCCGTACTTTCCCGTATCTTTTCCTTTGCGAATTTTCTGGCTCGCTTATTGTAAAGGATGATCCCTGATATTAAGGCCAGAACCATCAATACAATGAGAATGCCTATGCTGATATTCCCAAAAGATAGGCGTATCTGCGGAGCTCCGAAACGCTTTGTCCAGTAATCAATAAGATCCGGGTTGGCTAACACGAATATGACGATCAAGGTTCCCAGCATTATCACATCAAGGATCCTTTCACACACTATTGCCAGGCTCGATGTCAGGAGGCTTGTCTTGGTTTTCTTGTGAATGTAGATGATCTTGGCCACTTCGCCGGCCCTCAGGGGTATAAAGCAGTTCACACCCAGGCCCAATACAGCTGCTTTGGAGTAATCCAGGATGTTTTTGCCTCCCAGCAGGGTCTTGAGCCTGACGCCTCGCATCGTGATCTCGAATGAATACACGAGTATCGCAAGCGCGATCCATTTCAGGGAACAGGATTTGAGCGCAGTCAGGATATCCCCTGTTGGGATGCCCTTGATGGCAAAGTACATAAGAACAGCGCCGAAAGCTATGCCTAAAAATATTTTTAGTTTCATCCCACCCCCATGATAAGCGGTAAATACTCCTTAATAGATTTTATTAATGAGAACCGGCTTTTAGATTGCTTTTTTTCATATTTCAGGAAAAACGGCAGTTCAATGGCGCTTGCGCCTTTTTTGCTTAATTTGAGCAGCGCTTCAAGCTGTATGGCGAATCCGCAGGATCTGAGCTCCGGCAGGATCTTACATAGGCAGCGCGCCCTGTATAGGCGAAAGCCGCTTGTCAGGTCTTTAATATTATTGATAGATCCATAGCGCAAGCGGAACAGGGACCTCGCAGTGTTCGCTATGGCTTTTCTTGCGCACGGCACTCCGCTTTCTCCTCCGCCCGTGATGAATCTTGACGCAATAACAAGGTCAGATGAGGTTTTGTCTGCGGCAGCGAGCATTTCCCGCAAATAACATACAGAGTGCGTATTATCAGCATCCATAGTGGCGATAAAATCAGTTTCAAGCGCGTCAGGGCATATGAGCGTCAGGGCGCGTCTTATGCTTGAGCCAAGCCCCAGGTTTTCGGGATTTTTAATTATCTTAACAGGGAGGCCTCCGGAGCGGTTCTTGACTATATCCAGGGAATTGTCCGTTGAGCCGTCATCCACAAAAACAACATGCATGTCAAGATCTTTCTTGATTTGCGCGATATCATCAAGGAGTTGCGGAAGGGCTTTTTCCTCATTAAGAGCGCAGATTATTAGATAAAGCAAGGCAGGTTATAAGGGCTAAATGCTAAAAAGCGTGAAACGCGAGACGTGAAACGTGAGAAGTTAGGCATGGAATTTTCTTTACTTTTCACGTTTCACGTCTCGCGTTTCACGCTGCTGGCATTATGCGTTATTGTGGATTCTATCTGATATGGTTTTTGGTTGGTGATAATGACATTGTTGCGCATCATAATATCTGCCAGGGGGCCCAGGAACAGGAATAATATCGCGCCGGCGAAAAAGAAGAATCCAAAGAAAAACAGCGGAGACAGCCATATTCCGCCCAGGAATATCCTCCGGATCACAACTGCGCAATGCATAAGGAGTCCCAAGCTTGCGAAAAGGAATGCTGCTCCTCCGAAAAGATGCATGGGTCTGGTAAAGTATGAAAGATAGAACTTAAGCAGGAATGCATCCAGAAGCACTTTCACTATGCGTGAGAATAAGCCGTATTTTGATCTCCCCCAGGTGCGCGGATTATGCGACACGCTGATCTCGGCTATGCTGTGCCCCCTGAGGGCCAGGTATGCGGGGAGCAGGCGGTGCATTTCCCCTAGTATCTCAAGGCCTTCGAGCGCTTTTCGTGAATATGCCCTTAGCGTGCACCCGTGATCATGCAGGCTGATCCCCATTATTCCTGAAATAAACCTGTTTGCGACCCATGAAGGCAATACCCTGATGAAGCTGTCATGGCGGTCTTTGCGCCATCCGCAGACAACGTCGTAGCCCTCGTCAAGCTTGGACAAGAGAGCCGGTATGTCCTTGGGATTGTTCTGTCCGTCGCCGTCAAGGGTGACGACGGTATCTCCGGAGCTTTCCTCGATGCCGCAGGCCAATGCTGCTGATTGCCCGAAATTCTTTTTGAACTTTATGATCCTGGCTGAAAGCCCGGTGTTTTTAAGAGTTTCGCTGATATTGTCAACGCTGTTATCCGTGGAGCCGTCATCCACAAAGACAATTTCCAGGCTTTTCTTTATGGCCCCTGAAACTTCCCAAAGAGCCTTGGCCAGGTCCTTTACATTTCCGCCTTCATTGTACACGGGGATTATTATTGAGATGTCCATTATAAAGAAGTGATGGTTCGGCTGCGCTCACCGCAGGAAAGTGAAAAGCTAGAAGTTAGAAGTAAAGGAAAAAAGACAGGAAAAGTGAATACTTGTAAAAAATGCATATTATTGGCCAGCATCATGACTCCTGTGAGTTATTTTACTCTTTTGGCGGATAATTTGGAGATTTCGGAGGAGGATCTTGTTGTGCGGCAGGATTTTCAGAGCTTGTGTTTGAGCTACGGCAGCAAGGGTTTTGTTCCTTGAATAATCATGGGTATTCATTGAGAGCTCTGTCCACAGGAAAGCGTTTGCCGGGTCCCATCTGAGAGCGCGCTTTAGATAATGAGAGCAGGTCTTGTCATGAAATTTAGCGGCAGTGATGAATGAATATCCGAATAAAATTTTTATATTCATATAGGCAAGAATGACCAAAGCGCCAAACAGTATCGCGATGCCTGCTCGCGTATGCGCATGCTGCGCGGTTTTAGGCGGTTCCCCGGATGTTTTTTTTGTGTTGCAGCTTTGAGAATGAGCGATGGCGGTTATGGCGGTGAATACAAGTAAATTCGGGATGAATATGAGCGATGAATCATTTATCCAGAAAAGCGCGTTTGCCAGGCATGTGATGAGCCACCAGGGATTTTTGAATAATCCTGATCCGGGATTGAGCCTTAAAGCGCAGAATATCATCCATATGATCAAGAAAACGCCCGCGATCCCGTGATCCGCCAGGATCTGCAAGGGCAGATTGTGCGTTAAGGTCGTTCCGGTTTTGGCGAAAAGCTCTCCTTTATATAATTGGTAAAGTTCAGCGAACCCTCCTTTTGTAAACGCACCGAACATCCAATTATCCAGGAATATGAATATCGAGGAGTGGAACCATTTTAATCTGTCTGTGAGGCTGGCGGGGTCATTTGAAAGTTTGATCAATGCGGTGAAAATGATGATAAGGATCGCAATCATGATCAATATTGCCGCGGATTTTCCGGGCAATCTCCAGTTCGCCGGCAGGGTTTTTTTATTTCTTCGCATGAGATAGTATGCGGCAAAAGCTATTACAAGGCATGATATAGCCGAGAAAGATTTTGTCAATATTAAAGCCCAGACAAAGGTGAATGCCGCGACAGCGTGGAACAGCCTTATCCGGGAATCTTGGGCGGCCAACGAGAGCCAGATGCTCATGGGTATCAGGAGTATCAGGTGTTGCGCGAGTATATTTGAATTCCCAAGGACGATCGCCGCGTTTGTGTTTGCGCTGGATATATACGAGACGCTTAAAAACAGGATCGCCAACAGCCATCCTCCGCATATCACAGCCAAGCTGAGCATGTCCCGCTCTGCCGGTTCGGAAAACCTCACAATGTAGACGATAATGATAAAGGCTGTGGCAATGCCGGACAGCACAGGCGATTGCGCAGAACTGCTTATCGACACGCAGGCGGATACTGCAGTGAGCAATATCAGAGGCAGCATCAATATCACGGGCGCATCAGCGCGGCGCTCTTTTTTAGAAGATATATTCAGCGCAACAGCTGCATAAATGCCTGCTTGCAGCGCAATCAGGCTCATTGCGCCGATAAGTTCAGGCGCCAGACCAAAGAGTGCGGGCAATAGGAAAAATGGAAATGTTACAAGAAGATCCCGTGATTTAAATGTTTTAGCGCTGGACCGCAATCTAATCTACGATTGTGGGTGTTACGAATATCAACAGTTCATTGCGGCTGCTGTCTTCGCCTGTGCGTTTAAAAAGCCATCCGATCAATGGAATATCACCCAGAATAGGTACCTTGGTTTTTACTTTGTTTTTGCGATCTGAAATAAGCCCTCCCAAAACCGCTGTGTCACCATCTTTCGTGATGATCTCAGTGGTGGCTGTTCTGGTTAGAATACCGGGGGCAACATTCGGGATTCCGCCTTGTCCGACCTGGCTTACTGTTGGCGTGAGTTTTAACTTGATATAGCGCTCAGCATTTGCCGTGGGAGTCACTTGCAGAGTAATGCCCACGTCCTTATACTGAATGGTTTGAGTGACTATCGCCGTGCCTCCGCCTGTGTCGATCTGCGATTGCACTATTGGTATCTGGCTTGTGACAGAAATATTGGCAGCCGTGTTATTAAGTGTGACGATCTTTGGATTTGAGAGTACTTTAAGGTTGCCCTTGCTTTCAATAGCTGAGAGGGTGGCTGTTAAAAAGCTCGTGTTCGTGACCCTGCCAAAAGAAACACCTGAGAGAAGCGGGAGGATCGTTTGCGGCATTATCACTCCTGTGCCCCTGCTGCCTGACCCGAAACCAGCAGGAGGACTGGCTGAAGTGCCACCTGCAGGCGTGTTTGGGTCGATTCCGCCAACAGTGCGCTGGTCAAGCTTGTCTGTGGTGCTTTTGTCCCAGCTTTTGGCGTATTCCCATTGAACTCCATAATCCATACCTGAGTCAAGTATCAGGTCGACTATTCTTGCCTCGATCGATACGGAAATCGGCTTTTCATCAATCTTCTTAATGATCTTCGCATTCTCAATATGGCCTTCTTCTGTATCCGTGACTATCAGGGAATTGGCAGCTTTATGGATTAAAATATTGCCCTTTCTGCCCTCTTTGCTTCTTATTGTATCCAGATGTGTTTTAACCTCAGCGGCTTCAGAGTAATTCAAGGTGATTATCTTTGTGGTAGTCCTTGCTTCCTTGCGTTTGGCGAGGTATGATGCTTCATCCGTGACCTTGATGATGTTTTTCCCCAGCTGAATGGCTATAAGGCTGTTTGCTGATAATACGAGGTTAAAAACCTCATTAAAGGGCACATCCCGCAGATCAATAGAAATAGACCCGGAGACCCCTGTGGTTGTCAGCAGATTGATCTTTCTTTTGCTCAGGCTTTCCCATTTGCTGATGAGCATTTCCATGGCCATTTTAAGGTCGGTTTCCTGAAAATTTATGTTTATCGGGGTTTTTGGCATAGTCGTAAGCAGGTCTTCATATTTTGACTTGCCTGATGGAGCCGCATCTTTTGTCTTGGTAAGCTTAAGCCGCGGGGTTTTTAAAGATTTAAATACTACCTTGATATTCCCATCGGTTTCATTCACATGAAAATTAACGACTTTCTTCAGATCAACAACTATGCGCACGATCGCGGTCGGAGCGCTCGCAAACTGGGCTATGCGTATTTTCTCAAGCGAGAATCCTGTCTTTTTCTTGCGCGGATACATCTCTCTTGGCAGGGTCGTCGGTATCCAAGCGTCATAGAGCTCCAGAACCACCTTTGGAGGCGCTTTCAGAGCAAAGCTTTTGTAAACCGGCTGGTAACCTTCGGTTTTTATGTCAATGCCGTCTGGAAGTATGTCCACGCTCGTGATCTTGGTCTTGGCTTTCCATATCTGCTGTTCCCGAATGCTTGGCTTGGCGCTTTCCGCTATGAGATTGGCCATCAATATCGCAGCGCACGCGGTACATGTGAAAATCATGATTCTCTTGCCGAGAAAATTCATACTATCCTCCTAACGATCTCCATCTATTTTTTGCCCTTCTTCTCATAATTAACAATAATCATTAAAGGTTCGCCTTTTGTCTTTGTTATTACGACTTCTTTGTCATGAACCTTTGCTTTGTAGTTCTCAAGCCATAGCCTTGACGATGCATGCTGAATTTTGCCTTTTTTTATCACAAATTGTTCTCCGTTCACGGGATTTGTCAGAAGAGCAACGGAATAGTCTTTGTTCGCGCCTCCAATGACAGCTTGGAGTTTCAGCGCCGTGGGATCAAATTTGCTCTCGACTTCCGCAATAGTCATCTTTTTCTTGGAGTTCGCTGCCGCAAGCCTGTATCCTCCTTTTGATAGGTTGATAAAAGGATCCCGATAATTCAGCCCCGTGTATTTGAATGCAGCGGTTGAGGTGCTGACATCAGCGCACCACACTGAAGATGACGGAGCGATACACAGACACAGCGCCACAGCGATAAAGAAAAACAGGGGTAGAGCAATTGAATTATTACTCTTTCGCCTCATCTCCTCATCGCTCCATCGCCTCATCATTCTTCTATCCTCCCTTATGCTGGAATGTCACCAGCTCCATTCCCACCTGAAGCGTTGCTTTCGGGGATGTTAAAGTGGGTGTTGCCGGATTAAATGAGAGCTTCTTAGCATGAAAGATCCTCTTTTCTTTGCCGATCGAGACAAGGAACTGAGCCACATCATGATAAGCTCCCACAATAGTCATCTGATAGCTGATCTCATTGTAGAGCGGTTGCGGACTTGGTTTTTTTGGCGCTATACTTAAGATGGTTATTTGATGCTTTCTGGCAAGCTGCATCACAAAGTCCAGGACTTTGGGCAGATCCCTGTCCTTGGCCAGGTTCTCTTCGAGCTTAGCCCATTCCTTGTTCAAGACTTCTATCTCTCTTTTAAGACGGTCAAGTTTCGCTGTTTTCATTTGAAGCTGCGTGATCCTACCATTGAGTTCAACGATTTTTTCCTTGCTTTCCTTGATCGTCTTCATAGTGGGCTTAAAGAAATATTGTGTGTAGATATAGCCTGCCGCAGCGAGCATCAAGGCTCCCGCGACTATTTGCTGCTGCTGTTCTTTTGATAATTGCGGTATTGTCATGGTTTGTACTCGAATTTCACGTTAATCGGAATAATCTTGCCGGATGAGACTCCGGAGAGGGCTCCAATGTCCACCTCGGAGATAGCGGGGTTTGATTCCAGTTTTTCGATCCATTCAATGACGCCGTCTATGCTTGTGGCCATGGCTGAGATATTCATATTGAATTTATTCCCGCCGGCTTCCGGGCTGGCGACCACATTCGAATACCATATCTGGGGAGACAATATCGAAGCCAGGCCCTGCATGAGCTTGGGATATGTGAATCGTTCCGTGATAAGCTTTTTTACAGCGTCTATTTTCGAGGTTATTGAGTTTTTAGTCGACTGCAGGGCGTCAACCTGGCTTGCTATCTGCTCAAGCTCGCTTACTTGCGATTCCAGGTTCATAGCCTGTTTTTTAAGATTTTGCGCTTTAAAAACAAAAGACAGGGAGATTCCAATGACGATCATCGCTACTATGCCGGCTGCTCCGCCGGCAAGCATTGCGACCTCGCGTTTCTTCTCCTTTTGTATGTATTCCTTCGGTATCAGGTTTACTCTTATCATGACCGTATCACACCGCTTAACGTATTATGTCCGCTAACAGAAGCACAGGAGCACAGGAGCACAGGAGCACAACTCGTCATTTCTGCCAGTCTCCGTATTTTCTCAGAGCAAGACCGCAAGCCACAGAGAATGCGGGTCCGGCCTGGATCAGGTTTTGATAAGCAGGAGGTATTTTGAGCAGCGAAAGCGGATTGAGGATCTCAACAGGCAGCTTGAATTCTTTCGAGAGATAAGCGTCCAGGTTCTTAAGCAGGGCTCCGCCTCCGCTTAAATAGATTTTTGTTATTTCACGGTCCATTCCATGAGTGAGATAAAAATCAATGGATTTATGCACCTCCGCCAGAAGCTCATTAGCTACGGTTATCAAGCATTGAGACGCCTGGGTATCAGCCGGTTCCCCTGAGGAAAGGGTGCCTTCCTTATCATCTTCTCCCGTGTTGATCTTGCTGTCCCTTTTCATTTTTTCGCTTGCCTGTGCGTCCTGGCCCAGACTGCTTTCGATGGCGTTTGTGAATGCGTTGCCTCCGATATTAACGTCCCTGACAACGCGCGGCGTCCCGTCTTCCACGATTACCAGGTTCGTTATAGTAGAGCCGATATTCACCATAAGCGTTGTTTGCTGGGATTGTTGATCGGAAACAAGCGATAAAAGATTGGTCACGGCAAAAGCATCAACATCCACGATAATGGGCCGCAGTCCCGCCTGCGCAAGTATTGATAATCGTCCGTCGATCAGATCTTTTTTCGCAGCCACTAAAACAGTGTCATATTTCTTCTGATTCTCCTCGACTATCTCCTTGATCACATAATAATCAAGATTAACATCGCGGATATCGTAAGGTATAAACGGTTCAGCCTCGAATGGAAGGGTGCGTTCCAATTCCTGGTGTCCTATAGCCGGCAGTTTTGCTTCGCGCACGATCACGGAACTTCCGGATATGCCTATGGCGATCGGAGATTTTTTAAGTTTTGCGTCGCTGAGCATCTTCTTTATCTCGCCTATCATGTAGATCTGCATGGCTTCTTCATCACCGGAGATGCTGCGCATATCAAGTTCCTTATATGCCGCAAAGTCAGCCGCGTATTGATTGCCCTCAGATTTGATCCTGATCGATTTTATCGCGCTCGATCCTATATCAACAGCAAGAATAGGTTTTTTGAAGCTGATCGCGTCCTTTACCTTTGTAATAATAGGTTTGAGTTTTTCAGTGATATTAGCCTTCATCTTGAGCCTCTGGTATATAGTGTGCGGTCTATAATGCCATTTTTCAATAGTTTTTTATGAAAATAGGGAAAAGCTCGATTTTCCCCTTTGCCAGAAATACCAGGAAGGCAGCTATCGCCAGGAACGGGCCATATGCGATCGGGTCCTGGCGATTAAGCTTGCCTGAAATAAGCATAGGCAACGCATACAGGATGCCAAAAGCGCTTGAGATGAGTATTGTGGGATACAGCGATGATACTCCAAGACTGGCGCCGATAGCTGCCGCCAGCTTCACATCGCCGCCTCCCATAGCCTCTTTCTTATATATCTTCTCTCCGATAAAAGCGAATAAAAAGAAAATCGCGCCTCCTGCTAATGTTCCGGCAAGGCTTGAGATTATCCGTGATGTAACAGTGCTTCCAAGAAGAGGGTTCCACGGGGAGAATACAAGCATTCCTGTTAACAGTCCCAGGCTGAAAATATCGGGTATTGTATAGGTATCGAAATCTATAGCAGTAATAACTGTCAAAATAAAGGCAAAAGAAACAAAAGCAATGACCTGGACCAAGCCCAGAGCGCCGGTAGTGTCAAGCTTCCACAATATCAGAATACATTCAAGACTCAAGGCGAGTTCGATTATGGGGTAGCGCCATGAAATAGGGTTTTCGCACTTGCGGCATTTTCCTTTTAGCGCAATAAAACTGAGTACGGGTATATTATCAATAGCGGGTATTTTGTTGCCGCAATTCGGACAATAGGAAAGCAGGGGTTTTATCGGAGATTCGCCTTTAGGCAATCTGTAAATGACAACATTCGCGAAGCTGCCCAGGATCAGGCCGATGATTCCCGCAAGAATGTATATGTCGATTATTTAAGTTAAATCCTCGTTTGATGTGAAATCAAAAAACCCGTCCCGAGGTCTCGGGACGGGTTTTTCTCATTGTATCTTAATACTCTTGCCAGATTTTACCTTTGCTGTCATTGTGACTGCAGCCGATCCATACATGTCCCCAGTTGATGTTCGTGTTGTTGTAGATATACTCCCATTGGCCGGCATCTGTGGTCGATGAATACATAACCACCTCGTTAAAGGTGTTGTTTTCACCGTGACCAGTGTTGCCTTGGTCAGCTACTGCAGGAATAACGATGTTTGGTATCTCTTTGAGGTATTTGGAGTTATTCGTTAATGCTCCCTCTGAAGTTGCTGATTGCGGGTAGATACCATCATTGTCACCATAGTAGATAGCCAGAGAACTTCTTACAGTGCTCAGGTTCCCTTTGCTTTTGCCTTCCTGCGATTTCTTTACAAGGTCAGCGAACTTGGGTATCGCGATTGCCGCGAGAATACCAATAATTGCCACCACGATCATAAGTTCGATCAAGGTGAATCCCAATTCGCCTGCTTTTCTTGTTTTTAGCATAATGGCGTTCCTCCTTTTTTTTGCCCCTTATTTGTGATCTTTTAGGGCAAATCTGTCAAAGAACAATTTATCACATTTATACTATGTCAATACCTGGTATTTCGCGTTTTGTCAATAGGGGTCTTTTATAGCTGGACAGGCAGGCGCGTTAGAATTTTTATGTTTTTGAGGGGTGTGAAGAAAATCACACATTAAGCAACGTGCTCCCGTGCTCCAGTGCTGCTGTTTTTGCAAAGGAAATTCTTCTGTTAACAGGAGAACCGGAGCACAGGAGCACTGTAGCACAATTCACTTTGCTTATTGACAAAGCTCAAAACAGGGGCTAAATAGATAAATGAGGGAGAGTATGTAAATATGGCTTCGCAGCGTTTAACTTTAGCAAAGAAAAAAATCGGCGAATTATTGATCGAAGCAAAGTTATTGAATGATAATCAACTGGGAGAGGCTCTTGGTATCCAGAAAGAGAAGGGCGGCAAGATCGGCAAGATCCTGGTTGACAGGGGCTATATTACCGAGCAGGTGCTCTTAACCTATCTTGGAAAACAATGCGGCATAGGGTATGTATCCTTGTCAAGTCTTGGCGAGATACCCAAGTCGATCCTGGAGATTATCCCCTTTTCAACCACCAGAAGGCAGCTTCTTATCCCAATAAAGAAAGAGGGGCGCAAGCTCACAGTCGCCATGGCAGATCCTCTCAATGTTTTTGTGCTTGATGATCTCAAGCTTACAACAGGCCTGGATATCATTCCTGTTATCGCCAGTACAGATGAGATCTCAGGCGCGATCGATAAATTCTATGAAAAGGAAAAGTCAGTTGAGGAAATGGCTGAAAGCACGGAAAAGGAGTATGAGGAGGCTCTGGAGAAGATCGAGGATTCGGGTGAATTCGAAGAGGTTGGTGATCAAGCGCAGTCGGGCTTAAGTCTTGATGAGAAAGTCATAGGCGCGCCTGTCGTAAAACTGGTCAATGCCATACTTTCAAAAGCAATAACAGCCAAAGCCTCTGATATACATTTTGAGCCTTATGAGAAAAGCTTTCGCGTCAGGTACAGGATCGACGGGGTCCTGCAGGAACAGCCTTATCCGCCGAAAAGACTCCAGAATTCAGTTATTGCCAGGATCAAGGTTCTGGCAAAAGCTGATATTTCCGAGAAAAGAGTTCCCCAGGATGGCAGGATAAAGCTTAAAATGGCAGGCAAAGACATTGATCTGCGAGTGAGCTTTGTGCCTTCAGTATTTGGAGAGAAGGTTGTATTAAGATTATTGGATTCTTCGGGCTTAAAGCTTAGCTTGAATCAACTCGGCCTTGAGCCTGATAATCTCGCTGTTTATGCGAAGGTGATACGCTGCCCTTATGGAATGATCCTGATAACAGGGCCGACTGGCAGCGGAAAATCAACCACGCTTTATTCAAGCATTTTCGTTCTTAATTCACCCGCAAATAATATTATGACCATTGAGGATCCTGTTGAGTATATCATCGCAGGTATAAATCAGGTCAATATCAAGCCTGATATAGGGTTTAATTTTGCTGCTGGTTTGCGGGCATTCTTAAGGCAGGATCCTGACATCATCATGGTGGGTGAGATCAGGGACAAGGAAACAGCTGAGATCGCTGCAAATGCCGCTTTAACAGGACATATGGTGTTTGCAACATTGCATACTAATGATGCTTCGAGTGTTCCTGCAAGGCTTGCGTATCTCGGGGTCGAGCCTTTTTTGATCGCAAGCAGTTTATTGGCGGTTGTGGCCCAGAGGCTGATCAGGGTATGCTGCAATTACTGCAAGAAACCCTATGAGATAGATTCTGCTGAGCTTGTAAAGCTCGGGATTCCCGATATCTACCTGCCGGCAATGAGCGAAAAATTAACCATATATAAAACAGATGGATGCGATAAATGTTCCTTCACTGGTTACAAAGGACGCATGGGCATACATGAGATCATGGAGATCAATGATGAACTCAGGGAGGCTATAGTGCGCCGCGCTCCTACCCTGGAGATAAAGGATATGGCAACAAAAAACGGCATGGCAGGCTTAAGAATATCCGCTTTGCGCAAGGTATTAAACGGTAGTACCACGATAGAAGAGCTTCTTAGGATCACTGCTGAGACATGATGACTCTGCCATTTCTTTGGGCTAAAGCCGTATTTAATGGCTTTTGAAAAACCCTGATTTTCAGGATTTTTCAAAAGAAGGCATTGTTGCTTTGATCGATCAGATAGTTTAAACATGTTTATAATGAATAATAACAATACAGTTCCTCGATACCAGCGCGCTGAGCCTTCCCGGCCCGAAGAGGCTGCGCAGTGATATTCGAAGAACTTCTCATGTTAATGAAGCGCAGGGGCGCCAGTGACCTTCATATTTCAGCTGGCAGCCCCCCCATCTTGCGCGTTGATGGCAAGCTTATTGCCGCAGATGAGAAAATCTTGAGCGGGGATGAATGCCAGAAGCTTATTTATAGCGTTTTAAACGAGTCGCAAAGGCACAAATTCGAGGAAATGAGTGAACTCGATTCTTCCTTCAGCCTTAAGGAAGTCGGACGTTTTCGTCTCAATGTATTCAGGCAAAAGGGATTTGTCGGCGCTGCTGTGCGCCTTATTCCCCAAGAAACCGAGTCTTTCGAGCAGCTTGGACTTCCTCAAGTGATTTATGAGGTATCAAAGCTGCCAAAAGGGCTTATACTTGTAACAGGTCCCACCGGGAGCGGCAAATCAACGACGCTGGCTTCAATAATCAATCATATAAACGAGAACAGGGCATTGCATATCCTCACGATCGAGGATCCTATTGAATTCGTCCATCCCCATAAAAAGAGCATTGTAAATCAAAGGGAGATAGGGGATGATTGCCGCAATTTCAGCAATGCATTACGCCATGTGCTGCGCCAGGATCCGGATGTAATATTGGTCGGTGAGATGAGGGATCTGGAGACGGTAGCCACGGCTTTGACCGTTGCCGAGACAGGGCATCTGGTATTCGCCACACTGCATACCAATGACGCGATCGGCACGATAAACAGGATAATAGATGTTTTTCCGTCAAATCAGCAGGAACAGATCAGGGTCCAGCTTTCCTTTGTGCTGGAAGCAGTGTTCTCTCAACAGCTTTTGCAGCATTCCTCGGGGCATGGCAGGGCAATGGCTTGCGAGGTGCTGATCGCAACAACTGCCATTCGGAACCTGATCAGGGAAGTTAAAATAGAGCAGATACATTCGTTAATACAGGCCGGAGCTAAATACGGTATGCAGACAATGAATCAATCCTTATGCAGTCTGTATAATCGCAAAATGATTTCCTATCAAGCGGCCATTGAGAGTACATTATTCCCCGATGAATTGAAAAAGCTCTTAGCTCAAAAGACGGAGGTCAAGATCCATGGCTAGTTTTGCGTATAAGGCAAAATCTGCCACAGGCGCCATCACCGAGGGCGTGATCGACGCTGACAGTATTAGAACCGCTACAAACCGTCTTAAATCGCAGCGTTTGAATATTGTTGAGATCAAAGAAGGCGGCGGCGGATTGGGTGAGATCCTCAATAAGTACAATCCATTCAAGCCGTCAGTCAGCGGGAAGGATCTGGTGATTTTCTCGCGCCAGCTCGCGACCCTGGTGGCTGCCGGAGTTCCTCTTGTCCAGGGATTGGCTCTGCTTACCGGATCGATCGAGAACCCGCTTTTTAAGAGTATTGTTGAGAAACTCAAGGCTGATATCGAGGAAGGATCTTCGATATATGAGTCAATGAGAAAGTATCCGGAAGCTTTTACCGAGCTGTACTCATCGATGATCCGGGCGGGTGAGATGGGCGGCGTGCTGGATGTGATCCTGGACCGCCTTTCAAGCTATCTGGAAGCGTCTGAAGAGCTCAAACATAAGGTCAAGGGGGCGCTGATGTATCCGGCAGTGGTGGTAACTATTGCCGTGAGTGTGACAGCGTTCCTTTTGATCGTTATTATTCCGCGTTTTGAGGAGATCTTCGCGAGTTTTGGTTCGGAATTGCCGATGCCTACGCAGATACTTTTAGGATTATCCAAGGGGTTGACCAAGTATTTCTATATGCTTTTTATCGTTCCTTTCGGCTTCTATAGACTGCTCAAGTATGGCCAAGCGCATGAGCCGTGGGCTACGAGGATCGATGCTGTAGTGCTCAAATTGCCTATATTCGGCGATATCATGCGCAAAGTGGCTATCGCGAAATTCGCGCGCACTCTTTCGACCCTGGTAAAATCAGGGGTCAATATATTGGAGGCGCTTGATACCGTAGGCAAGACAAGCGGAAACAAGGTTGTTGAGCATGCTATTGAAGCATCCAAGAAGTCAATACAGGAAGGACAGAGGTTCTCTGATCCTTTGAAAAAGAGCGGAGTTTTTCCGGCTATGGTCGTGCAAATGATATCCATCGGGGAAGAATCCGGAAATCTTGACACAATGCTTTCAAAGATCGCTGATTTTTATGACGGAGAAGTGGACGCCGCTGTTAAAGGCCTGACCAGTATGATCGAGCCTATCGTGATCTGTTTCATGGGCGTGGTTGTCGGTGCGATCGTTGTAGCCATGTTCTTACCCATGTTCGAGATATCTTCAGCTGCCGGCGATATGTAATCGAGAAGTTAGAGGTTGGAGGTCAGAGGTAAGGGGCTGAATCCATTGATCTTTTCTTCTAACTTCTAACTTCTAACTTCTTCATTATGGCTTTTTCCACACATTTCGGTATGAAGTCTTTGGGCGGGCGGCCATGGCGCGAGATCTCCTTGACTATCGATGAAGATAAGTACACATACTTGTCATCAGGCATCATGAATACAGTTTCTATGGACTCAAGAAGATGGCGATTCATCAGAGCCATTTGAAATTCATATTCAAAGTCGGACACAAAGCGCAATCCTCGTATGATCACCTTTGCTTTTTTCGTCTTTAGGTAGTCCACAGCCAAACCCTTGAATTCTTCCACAATAACGCGGTTGTGCAAGTTTTTTTCCTTTAAAGCTGTTTTTACCAAATGGATCCGTTCGCGCACGGGAAATAGCGGGATCTTGGATGTGTTCGCGTTGACCGCGACTATAAGTTTGCCGAATATCGCCAATGATCGCTTGACAATATCAATGTGCCCGTTCGTGATAGGGTCAAAACTTCCAGGATAAACCGCAATGATATTCTTATGCATATAATCTCACTTTAACATTTTAAAAATGATGAAGCAGGAGAAAGTATACAGTAGACAGCATACAGGGGAGGAGATGGTACGTTTCTAATTAAAAGAGGAATTCTTTTTTCTTATATGCTGCCTGCTTTCTTCTGTGTGCTGCATGCTGTCTACTGTATGCTTTCTTCTTATGATATATCGCTTATCTCAAAATCCTTGCCGAATCTTTCTCGTATCAGCGATTTTAGCAATGGAAAGGAATTAAGATTCGCGCTTTGATCCGTCACCTTTGCGCTTACGCTCTGAGCATGTGCGATAAGCTCAGTGTCTTTCTGGAAATTAGTGTATTTGAATTCGAATTCTCCGTGCTGGCTGATCCCAAGAAGTTCTCCGGGGCCTCTGAGCTCGAGATCGAGTTTACCTATGTCAAAGCCGTCCTTGGCTTCAATAAAGCGCAGGAGTCTTTCCCATGCCTGGCTTGGGGCCGCAGAGCTTTTAATGAACTCCTGTGATGGGAACAAGAGGCAGATGCCGGGCAGGTCTCCCCTGCCGACCCTGCCTCGAAGTTGATGCAGCGTGGCAAGACCGAAACGCTCAGCTGCCAGTATTATTATGATATTGGCTCCTGGAACATCCACTCCGACTTCAATGATGGTCGTTGTGATAAGGATATCAAGGTCTCTGCTCCTGAAGCGACTAAGCACTGTTTCCTTGTCTGCTGCGCTCATTCTTCCGTGTAAGTATCCTATCTTGTTCTCGGGAAATATCGCCTCGACCCTTTTAGTTTCTTTGATGATATTATGAGCTATGTTATCGTCCTCTATGGCCGGTACGGTTATATAGGCTTGGCCGCCATCATCAAGCTTTTGCCTGAGGATATCCCAGAGATCATCTTCGTTGCTTATCAATTTGGCCGGGGATATTGTTCTTCCGGGAGGCAGTTCTTCCATAGTAGTCATATCAAGGTCTCCGTAAAGAGCAAGGGCGAGGGTGCGCGGTATGGGCGTGGCTGAGAGTACGAGCGAATCAGGCACCATGTTCGCTTTATCTCTTAGGCACCATCTTTGCTTTACCCCGAATCTATGCTGTTCATCAATTATCACAAGGGCCAGGCTTTTAAACAGCACATTTTCCTGAAGGATTGCGTGTGTGCCTACTATCACTTGCAACTGGCCTGATGATATCCGGTTCAGGATATCGTCTTTTATACTTGGTTTTATATCGCTGTTGAGCGCGGCAAGGCTGATATTAAGGGGTTCGAGATATGCCTTAAGCGTAGCGAAATGCTGAAAAACAAGCACTTCAGTCGGAGCGATAAAAGCTACCTGATGCCCGGAACTGACAGCCCTTATTATCGCGGCTATTGCTACCACGGTTTTGCCGCTTCCCACTTCTCCTTGAAGGAGCCTGTTCATCGGGTGCGGCTGCTGCAGATCACTTTGTATCTCTTGTATGGCCGTGCTTTGGCTTTTTGTGAGAGTGAAAGGCAGACTGTCAAAAAAACTTCTCAAATTCTCGTTCTGAGCGCAGCCTATGTATTTTTGCGGCTTATTGATCAGTTCAAGCTGCTTTTTCCTTGAGTTAAGAGCTGTAGAGAATATCAAGAGTTCGTAAAACGCATGGCTTTTTCTCGCTAATTCAAGCTCGGACTCATTCTCCGGGAAATGGATCTTTTGATAAGCAGAGTTCCAGGCGAATAAATGCTCAGGCATCTCAAAACCACGATCCAGGTTGCCAGCATCCTCAAATATACTTTTAGGCGCCATATCCAGCCAGACTTCCATCGCTTTCCAGCGCAAGTTCCTGAGTTCTTTTTGAGAGATGCCTTCTGTTAAGGGGTAGACAGGTACGATCCTGTTGAAATGAGGCGAGGCGGCTTTGTTCTCATCGAACACCTCATAATCCTCGACCATAATATCGCGGCCAAAGAACGTTTTTGTGGCTTTCCCATATATGAACAATAATGGTTTTGTATCCAGTAATTGCCTCAAGCTCTTAAAGACGTCATACGCGAAGGATGTTTTCCTTATCCATAAAAGGTCAAGATTCCCCCCATCGCCTGTTTTTGCCTGGACCTTCAGGAATGTGAGGCGGCCATCGCGCGATGTATTCGCGGAAACTGATCCCACTTTGCATGAGAACGCGTATTTATGGCCTTCCTGCATCGATGCTTGCTGCATGCTGACGGCCTGGATGCGCCGGTCTTCCCAGACCCTTGGAGTCTCAAGTATCAGGTCTTCCACAGCGCAGAGGTTGAGATGCTTTTCTAGAATAGCGGCTTTTTTCGGGCCTATGCCTTTGAAGTAGCGGATGGGAGTGGTTAGATCCATGATAAAGAAATGATGAATGATGAATGATGAATGATGAAATAGGAGAAAGCATATAGGAAAGAAATGATGAATGATGAGCTAAGAATGAAGAAAAAAATAGATTTTTCCCTTATTTTAAATCCCCCCTCTTTTCTTTTCTTTGTTTCATCATTCATCATTCTATTGATTTCGTATAATATATGCCTTATGGCAAATAAATGTAGCGTCTGCGGAAGAGGGCCCAGAGCCGGAAAGACAGTGAGCCATTCTAATAGAGCCACGAACCGCTTTTTTCATCCGAATATCGTTAAGAAGCGTATTCATGAGGGTTCATCAAAGAGAGTGCGTATCTGTACATCCTGTCTGAAAAGGACAAACAAATAACGTCCTGTCACTTTTCTTAAACTGAGAGCTCTCTCGAACGCATAAATTTTTTTAGACACCCGGCTTGATCATCCCTTTCGGGGGCCTGATAACACCCTTCTGATTTTTGACCTTGCTCTTGCGGTTTTGACGAATGCGAGCCAATCCTTGTTCGGCTTAGCGTTTTTGCGTGTGACTATCTCGCATGTATCTCCATTCTTTAATTCAAAGTTAAGCTTCACCATCTTGTTATTAACTTTCGCGCCTATCGCCCTGTTCCCCACTTCGGTATGTATGGCATAGGCGAAATCTATGGGCGTGGCGCCTTCCGCGAGCGCCTTGACCTCTCTGCGCGGGGTGAATATGAATATCTGATGCACCCGCAGTTCTGTTTTAAGACTGTCAAGGAATTCTCCGGGATTTTTCAGATCTTTGAGCCAGGTTAATGTTTCCGCGATCCATGAAAGTTTTGCTTCAAGCTCTTTGTCTTTATGGCTGGGGCTGGTTCCCATCTTGTATTTCCAGTGAGCGGCGATACCGTACTCGCAGCGTTTGTGCATCTCATCGGTGCGCACCTGGATCTCATAGATATTATCCTCTGGTCCATACACGGTTGTGTGCAGGCTTTGATACATATTGATCTTTGGCTGCGCAATGTAATCGGTAAAAGATCCGGGAACAGGCTTAAAACTGGCATGTACTTCCCCGAGGATCACATAACAGCTTGAGATCGTGTCCGCGATGATTCTAAGCGCCATAACGTCTTCTATCTCTTCAACAGTTTTATTCTGCCTGAGCATTTTTTGGTAGATGGAATATATATGCTTTGGTCTGTGCGTGAACGTAAGAGTTCCTTCGTATTTATCAAGTTTTTGCCTGAGTATGCTTTCCATGGTTTGCAAGCATTCGTCTCTTTGAGAGGCGTTCTCGTCGAGCTTTTTCAGTATCGCGAGGTATATTTCCTCATCCAAAATTTGAAAGCTGATATCTTCAAGATCGCTTTTTATCGTGAACATTCCAAGACGATCCGCTATAGGAGCATAAAGATTAAGAGTCTCCTTTGCGATCCTTTGCCTTGATTCAAGGGGCAGATAGTTTATCGTGCGCATGTTGTGCAGCCTGTCTGCGAGCTTGATCAATATGACTCTGATGTCTTTTGCGCTTGAGAGAAGCATCTTCCTCCAGTTCTCCGCTTGATAGAGATCCGGGTCAGAGAATTTGAAACGCTCGAGCTTTGTGACTCCTTCCACGAGGTTGGCTATATCCCTATTGAATTCTTTTACCAGGTCTTTGTGCGTTGCTTTGGTGTCTTCGACCACGTCGTGTAAAAGTCCGGCGCAGATCGAATTCAGATCGAGTTTGAGCTCAAGAAGGGTTTTCGCTGTTTCAATGCAATGGATCAGGTAAGGTTCCTCGCTTTTACGCAGTTGGGATTCGTGGGCGTTTTTTGCATAATCATATGCCCTTTCGATCAGGTTTGCGTCCTTGTCAGGCTCGTATGATTTGAATAAGTCAAGCAAAATATTTATATCGATCATGGCGTATCTAGTGGCAGTGGATCATAAGCCCCACGGACGCGAGTCCGGCAAGAAAGCAGACAATGGATACGGGATCTTTTAATCGGTGGATCCGCGGAAGAATGTCGCTTGCCGCAAGATAGATCAAGCCTCCTGCGGAAATACCGGCCAAAAGGGGTATGGCAGCGCTTCCGCTCTGCCTTATGAAAAACAGGGCGAGTATTGTTCCAAGGGGCATGGTTGCTGCGATCGCCAAGACTACGGCCAGGCTTTTATTGAATCCCCATGAGAATTCAGTCTTAAACAATGCCAAGAGCATCAGGGAATCCATCAGTTTATGTATGGCCATGCCAAGGAGTACGCTTTTAAATTCCAAGGGTCCTACCTTAAAACTTGTGCCGAGTATCGCTCCGTCAAAAAGAGAATGTATAAGAAGTGATACGCATGCCATGACGCCAAGGGAGTGGACCTGGCAGTCAGTCAGGTGATGGGGACATGAGTGGATGATTATGTAGTTTTCCATGACAAAAAACAGGGTGAAGCCTATGAGAGCTCCGATCAATGTGATCTTCCCCTGAGACGGTATCAGCAGGTTAAAGCCGCTTGCCAGAAGTATCGCGCTTCCGAAGCTCAATATCCGCCAGAGGGACTTATGAGACCATGAGTGGATCCTGTAGAATACGCCGGCGAGTATTGCCGTGGACGCCGCAGCTGATGACATAAGTATCGGATTAAGCTCAATCATTTTTCATTAAACGGGTCAGGCGCGATCCTAAGTCCGTTGTTTGCGCGCAGGCCGTTTCCTCGACGATCTCGCCTTTTTCCATCACTATAATACGGTTGCAAAAACTCAGGGTCTTTAGGCGGTGGCTTATGACAAGTGCGGTCCTGTTTTGCAGCAATTCCTTGATGGCAGCGAGAACGAATTCTTCGGACTCAGGGTCCAGATTGCTCGTTGCTTCGTCAAGGATCAGGATCTTCGGGTTTTTCAGTATTGCCCGTGCTATTGCTATGCGCTGCTTTTGGCCGGCGGACAGTCTTGCTCCACGCTCACCAACGAGTGTTTTAAAGCCATCAGGCAGGTATTCGATAAACTCAAGAGCATAGGCTTGCGAGGCTGCGGATTTTATCTCCTCGAATGTTGATCCGGGCTTGCCCATCATAATGTTTTCTTCTATTGAGCTGTCAAAAAGAAATGCATCCTGAGATACAGCGCCGAGCAATGTCCTCAATGACGGGATAGAGAGGTCTTTGATATCCGTGTTGTCTATCGTGATTCTTCCTTGAGCAGGGTCGTAAAATCTGCCAAGCATCATTGCCATTGTTGTTTTTCCGCTGCCGCTTGGTCCGGCAAGCCCCAGGATCTCGCCTTTGGGTATTTTCAGATCCATGCTTTTAAGTATTGCATGTCCGGGTTCGTACGAGAAGCTTACCTGTTCGAACGCGATCTGCTTTTCAATGGTTGCGATCGTCTTTGGCAGTGCAGCGTTGATGATACTCGGCTTTAAATCCAATATCTCGAGCACGCGCTTCCAGCTGGTAAGACCCATCTGGATGATCGGATTGACCTGGGCAAGGTGCTTCATCGGCATATACGCGGCAAACGATGCGCTCAAAAACGCCATGAATGAGCCGGGGCTCCATGCGTCATTTATCACCTGAAGCCCTCCGGCGAATAAGATGAGCGTGATGATCAGAGAGCTTAAGAATTCATTAAGGGACGGAGCCAGGGCTGTTATCTTCTGGAATTTAAGCAAAGCTTTGTAGTGCGCGGTATTCTGTTCGTCAAAATGTTTAAGCCACTTTTTTTCATACAGGAAGACTTTGAGCATTGTGAGTCCGTTAAGACCTTCCGAGATTATCGAGTATAGGACTGCGACGAGTTCCTGTATCCTTCTTGTTATTTTGCGCAGCATCATGGTGAATAGTATGAAAAGGCCCGCAAAAACAGGCATTGTAATGATTATGGCTGTGGCAAAACGCCAATTAAGATAGAAGATCAGCATCATCAGGAACGTGACCGTAAGTCCATCTCTTATGATATAGAGCGGCGCGTTCGCCACCATATTGGATATGGCCATAACGTCATTTGTGGATCTTGAAAGGGCTTCTGAGCTTTTTGCTCTTGTATGGTATGAGTGGTCCAAGGAAAGCAGTTTTTCAAGGATCTGAGCCCTGATCGTTTTAGCTGCAGCATGACCGATTTTCGCCATATGGTAATTAAGAAGGTATGAGAAAAGGCTTTTAGCGAAGAATATGATGGGTATTATAAGGGAGAGGGTTTTAAGCATCTCTATGTCTTTCTCGATGAAGATCTGGTCTATGACCGGCTTGACAAGGCCCACGGAGCCTGATGAGAGAGCTGCCACAAAGCACATGGACACGGCTGCGACAGAGAAATCCTTAGCGTGTGATGTTAAGTACGGAAGAAGCCGCTTCCAGGATGGCCGGTGTGTATTATCCGGCATAAATATCTCGCAAGACGTTAGACGTTAGACGTGAGAAGCAGGAAGCGTGAAATGTGAGATGTGAAACGTGAGAAGTGCAAAGCGTGAAACGTGAGACGTGAAACATGAGAAGTTCAGCAGAAAATAAGATTCTTATTTTATCTTTTAACATTTTACGTCTCACGTCTTGCGTCTCACGTCTTCAATATTTTCTCAATTTGCTCACTTGCGTATTCAATCGGGTTCCTGTTTTCATGAATCAAGCTGTTGCTTAATTTCAGCAATTCCTTGCGCATGGCCTCCGCTGAATCTTTATTTTGCAAGGTTTTTAAGGCTGATGCGGATACTTCATCAATAATATTATCAAGCGGGCCCTTATGGGGCCATACGAATTCATCGATTATTTTCCTGTTTGCGAGGATATTGGGCATTGAAGTGTATCTGATATGAAGGGCTCTCTTGAGAACATGATAGAGCCAGGCGGGTTTTACAGTGTAGATGCTCAACATTGGTACGCCGAGGATCAGATTCTCAAGAGTAGCTGTGCCGCTTGTAGTGAGCGCCAGATCAAGCAGAGCCCGTTTTTCATGGTCCGATCCGAATGCTTCGCTTATCCCCATCTTCAAGAGTTCGCCTTGCTCGGGGTATAATTGCGGCGGTATTCCATTGACCTTGAAAATAATAGCGCTGGCATTCGGGATTTTATTTTTGATCTTGCGCCATGCCCCAAGAAGTATGGGAACATTCTGGACTATCTCCCTTGGCCTGCTCCCGGGTAAGATCCCCACTAAAGGGGATTTGAGATTTGAGATTTGAGATTTGAGATTAACGTATTTTCTGAGCATCTGGGCCATGGGATGGCCCACGAAACATGCTTTAATCCCATGCTCGTTGTAGAAGGGCTCTTCGAATGGGAACAAGCACAGCACAAGGTCTGTGAGCTTCCTTATCTTATGGATCCTGTTTTTGCGCGTTGCCCAGACTTGCGGGCTTATGTAATAAACCACTTTGGCTCCGCTTTTTTTCGCAAGAGAAGCTATCCTCACGTTAAAACCATAATAGTCCACGGGCATGTGCAGATCGATGGGGTCCGCCGCGATTTTTCGTTTTACGGCCCTATATGCCTTAAGGAGAGGAAAAGCTTTAAGCAGCGGATCCGTCCAGCCCATGATCCCCATGTTTGAGAGATCGAAAATAAAACTGTCCGCTATTGCTGCGAGATTTTTCCCGCCTAAAGCTGACACGCGAATATCAGGGAAACGTTTTTTTAAATCTTTAATAACAAGAGACGCCAGGAGATCGCTGGAAGGTTCTCCTGCTGTAACAAGGATATGTTTGCTAAGTTTTTGTGTTGGCAAGGCAGGCAGCGGGCTGGGTGCGGATGTCTTTTTTCTCCATGATCTTCATCAGTTCGAATGCCAGATCCAGAGCGTCCCAGGCTTCCCTCGGGTGGATATCGTGACGATTATTCTTGATCGAATTTATAAAGTGTTCAAGCTCAAGGCATAAAGGATCACTTTTTGTGAGTTTCGGCCCCACTACTTTTATGTCATCGAGGCTTTTAGGCGGCATTGTTTTCGCTGTGAATTGGTGCAGTTTTTTCTTGAGCAGGTTTATCGTCAGGTAAGAGTCTTCCTGAAAAATACGGATTTTCCTTATTTTCTCAAAAGACAAACGGCTTGCGTTCAGATCCACGACGATCAAGTGTTTAAGATTTCTTTCCCTGAATTTAAGTCTTACCTTAACAACATCTTCATGGGGCGTCAGAATGCTTATTCCTTGGGCTTCAGCGCTCTCAAGCGTTATATCAAGCCCTGAAAGCAGCCATAGTATGAGATCTAAGTCATGGATCATGACGTCCAATATCACGCCGATGTTGGCTACTCGATCATCGTATGGGCCGAATCTCACGGTTTCAATGAATATGGGTCTTGATATCAGTTCCCGGGCTTTTATCATGGTTGGATTGAATCTCTCAATATGGCCTATGTGCAGGTGAGTCTTATTCTCATGGCTTACAAGGTACATATTCTCCGCCTCATGCACCGTTGTTGCTATCGGTTTTTCAACCAGAGCCGGAATTTTATTTTTCAGGAAAAAAGTGGCGACTTCTGAGTGGGCTTCCGTGGGTGTGCATATGCTGATCGCGTCAACGCGGCCGATAAGATTACGATAATCAAATGTGGCATACGCATCAGGAAATTGAGATTGGGCATTCCTGAGTCTTTTAAAACTTATATCAGAGAGAGCGGTAACTTCGACCAGGCCTGCAAGCTTTTTCATGGTTTCAAGGTGCAGGCTGCCCATCTTCCCAAGGCCAACAATGCCGTATCTTATGGGTTTTGGAGTATTTAAGCGGCCTTTGCCATTGCTGCCATTTTGACCGTTTGAAGAATAATTCTGCATTTAAATCGTTTTTTTGCCTAGAATTTCACGTATGGATACAAGTGTACTTATAAGGGCTGAGGGCTGACGGCTGAAAATAAAGAAATCCTGCGTATTCAACATCCAGCATTTATGCTTATATTATACTTTATCACCCGAAACTCCCACAATGGTGATTTTCCCTGAATTTGCCAGGTTGATCATGTCTTGATGTTCCATCATGAGGGTCCATTTTGCCTCGCAGGCAAGGCAGGTAGCTTGAGATTCCAGCATTGACTGAATCGTGCTCGGTCCTATTATCGGCAGGTCGTATCGCGCGTCCTGATCAGGGCGTGCGACTTTTACGATCGTAATGCCTTCTCCGGGCTTAAGGTCTTTTTTCTTGAAAAATTTATTAAAAATATTGCCTGCTCTTTTTATGCATTCATCTGTCCCCTCCATCGCCTCCACGGCAATGGCAGCGCCGCCTGACATGCATACTGTGAGTCCTATATCCAGGGATGAGAGTTTTTTGGCGATGATAAAACCTTGTCTTACCTGCGATAGCTCGTGCGAGCCGGCTTGCCTTTTAGTCAGAGTTTTTTCCGGGACAAGATCGTGCTCCAAAAAAGAATATGAAGGGAGAGTGGTTATCCCCTCCTCTTTGAACATATCGATGAGAGCATTGAGAATGCTTTTTGTCGTCTTGTTCTTGAGGCTCATGACGAATTTAAGGGTTTTGATATCTGCGAGCGCGCGTATTTTGTCAAGGGGTTTGAGGGCTTCTTCGTGACTTATGGTTCCCGCGAATATTGCGTATGCTGCTTTTTCTTTTTTTAAAAAAGAAAGCATTTTTGTCAGTTCTCCTACGTTGATCCATATGCAGGATTGGCAGAATTCCTCGATCTTTTTTGATGTGTAACCATTGAAAGCCACTATGGCAATGTGCGCTCCCTGCTTGTGCGCATTTTGCGCGATTGACAGCGGAAAAGTACCGCTTCCGGCGATAATCGCGATTGTTTTGCTCAGATCAGGACTACTTATTTTCATCTATGTGATTTTCGCATTTTTGAAAGAATTGCTCAACCAGAGAAAATAGCAGGACAGCATGCAGTAGACAGTATACAGGGAAGATAAATAATTCTTAATCCAAGGAAATCCTTTTCTTTCCTGTATGCTGCCTACTGTCTGCTGTATGCTTTTATGTCAGTTGTCCAGTGCTGCTTTTCGTGGGCTAGCTATGCCCCGCGGTCCGGGCTGCTTTATGAAATCATAGAAATGCTTGACTTCCGGTATTGACATGGATTCAGACGCGGATAGTTTATTGAGAGCTTCTTCGCGCAAAAGCTCAGACACGAACACCAGCTTATAGGCTTCTTTTAATGCGCTCATGGTGCTTTTGGTTATCCTGCATCTTCGTAATCCCACTATATTGAGACCTGATACGCCTGCCCTGTTGCCCTGGGCAATGCAATAAGGAGGAACGTCCCGCTCGACCATTGAGCCGCCGCCAAGCATAGCAGCGGTTCCAATGCGCACAAACTGGTGTATTGCGGCTAGTCCGCCTACAACAGCGAATTCGCCTATTGTAACATGTCCGGCCAATGCCACGGAATTAACCAGGATAACGCTGTCACCGAGCACACAATCATGCGCTACGTGCGAATAAGCCATGAAAAAACAGTTTTTCCCTATTATTGTTTTGCCTTCGCCCCCGTCCCAGGTTGTTCCGCGGTTAAGCGTCACGCATTCCCTGACAGTAGCATTGTCTCCAAGACACAAAAGTGTTTTCTCGTCTTTAAATCTGAGATCCTGCGGAGGGGTACCTATTGCGGCATGTGATAATATGCGGCAATTCTTGCCTATCTGCGCGCATTCGATGTAGGTGTAAGCGCCTATTTTTGTGCCTTCTCCTATCTCTACATTTTCGCCTATTACCACATAAGGGCCTATCTGGACGTTATCCGCGATATTAGCGGACTTATCTATTACTGCGGTTTGGTGTATTGTGCCTGTCATTTTACTTTTGTTAGACATCTCCTTAGTTTTTTCGTGAATAATATATTGTTTTTATGGCTTGGGCGGTAGGCCTCGATTTTAGCCAGTATATTTCCTTGTCCGAACAGGGCAATGTCACCCAGGAAATCCAGTAATTTATGCCTTGCGAATTCATTCCTGAATCGCAAACCGTCTTTTGCCAGTATTCTTGATTCATCCACTACTATGGCGTTATCCAGGCTTCCCCCCTTGGCGAGGTTTGCCTGTTTTAATAAAGCTATTTCCTCGGCAAGACAGAATGTTCGCGCGGGCGCAATGCTTCTTGCGTAATTTTTCAAAGATAAAAGGGAAGCTTTCTGTTTCCCGATGTTAGTATTCTCAAAATCTATCGTGACAGATACCTGGAATCTTTTTGAGGGGCTTGCCTTGTAGATAGAACTGCCGAATTTGAATGTCCTGGACTTTTTTAATCTCCATGATATTCTGCTGCTGCTGTTCTGCTTTGCTATCCCTGCTGATTTAATGGCTTTTGTGAAGATCACGGCTGAGCCATCCATGGCAGGCATCTCTTTTCCGTTCAGGTTGACTTCAATATTGTCGATCCCCAGGCCCTTGAGTGCGCTTAACAAGTGCTCGACTGTCATAAAGCTGGCGCCATTGGCAGCTGACAGGGAAGTGGAGCGGTTCGTCAAACTTACGGAATCAGAGTTCGCGCGTATTCTTTCCCTGTTCTTTCCTATAAATACAATACCAGTGTTTGGCTCAGCGGGAATCAATCTTAGCGCGGCTTTGGAGCCTGTGTGAAGCCCGATACCTTTTATCGTTGCAATGCGTTTTATTGTCTGCTGTGCCCCGGCTTTACTCATTTTGTATTTTGCTTGATAAATTCGTACGCTTCCGGAAGCTTATTGTATAGAGCCGGAAGTTTCATTGCGTCCTTGTATTTTTTTGCTGGAGTTCCCCGGAGGACTTGTCTTTCCTTGATATCACCTATTATTCCGGCCTGTCCCCCTGCGGTCACTCCACCAGGGGTTCCTCCTGTTATTTGAGATATCTGCTCAAGTGTATATGTTTTTATGATACCCTCTACAACATTTCTTGTGTTACAGCGTGACTGCAGCGTCCTGCTTAAGATCGCTGTTGTCCTATGGTATAGTGCCTTCGATCTCTATCAATCTTGTTTTAAGTTTCGCTAGCAGAAGTTCTGTTAAGTCAATGTGAGGCGCTCCCCATAAAATAGCGTTCTTGTCAACTATCATGTCAACGTTTTTTTCCTCAGCAAGTTCCTTGAGGCTTGTGTATATAGCTGCCATGATCGTCTTGGTTTGAGCCTCCTCCAAATCTATCAGGCTGTCTTCAATATTTCGTTCCATATGCCTTAACTCTTCTTCGAGACCGCGCAATTCCTTTTCTTTCTCATCTATGATGCTTTTGGTGCTGACGGCCTGATTGTCAGGCGCCTGGGTCTGTTGTGCTTGTTCAGGTTCAACGAAAGCGATCCCCGGCAATGCCTGGGAAGTTGTGGGCAAAGCGAGCGTGGTCGTGGCAATAGCCACTTGCGGTTTTTGTTCTTGAGCCGGTGTGGTTTCCCTGACTCTCTGATCTGCTGCCTTGAGGTTTGATATCGTTACCATGACCTGAAAAATTTCGGACCTCTTGGATGCTATCTCGTTTTCCTTGATCAAGATGAGTTTTTCGAGTTCTTCTTTTGCCTGCTTGGTCGCGGGATAGGCCCTGAAAACCTTTTCCAGGTCGATCGTGGCGATGATCGCGCTTCTTCCGCCGGAGACGCGGGCTTGGGTGAGAGGGAGGGCGTGTAATGATGAATGATGAATGATGAATGATGAATTGAGAAGGAACAATAAAGGAAGTATCTTAATGATTTTAGCTCGCTTTTTCATGATTCTGGATGCATGCGGTCCCATATTCGATTTTACATTCTTTATAAGATACTGCCAATTGTGAAGTAGAATTGGCTTCTTTCTTCTCCGGGAGCATGATGCAGCCCCCAGCCCCAATCCAGCCTGACAGGAAATGCAGGAGTCTTGAATCGTATGCCGAATCCAATGCCAGCTTTGAGGTTATAAAGCCTGGTGCCGAAATTCAAATTCACAGATCTGCTTGAGCTCCAGGCTCCGCCAAAATCACAGAATAATGCGCCCTGGATGATCGTGACCCTTCTTTCCATGAGAAGCGGGATCTTATACTCAAAATTCCCCACCATGTAGGCTTTTCCTCCGCCGGGAGGCCCGATCTGACCGCTGTATGAGTATCCCCTTACTGTTTCAGCCCCTCCCACAAAGAAACGGTCTGAAACAAACACATCCTTGCTCTTGCCGAATTCCTTGACAACGCCGAGTCTTAGTGCGGATGAGAACACGAACTGGTATTTTCCGATGGCGAATGTCGGCACATGGATGGCATGAAGCGTGGTAGGCTTGACAAAATGCACATTGCCGCCGAATGGTCCTCCGGCTATTTCAATATTGACTGTTTGCTCGGTTCCCCTTGTGGGATTAAAACGATAATCTCTTGTATCATAGCTTGCGCGCAGATCAACCGAGGAACGGGTGGTCCTGCTCTCTTGGATCTCGTTTTTATAATATTCAAGCACATCATATATCTCATCCCTTTGAAGGGTGTAGCCGACCCCGAATATCCACACATCATCTTCTGATCTGGGAGACAGGAATATCCTGCCGCCCCTTGATCTCTTCTTGAATGCTGTCGTGTTTGACGCGTATTGAAGCGATCGGTTCGTGTCGAAAAGGGACAGAGACGTCGACATCCTGCGGTTTAATGTCCACGGTGTGGTCCAGGTGACATCGTAGCTTTGTCTTCGTTTCCCGAATTCAGTGGAAAGATTGACTCGTTGCGCTCTGCCGAGTAGATTGAGGTGCTGGAGGCTTATGGTGCCCACTACGCCGTCAACCGATGAAAACCCTGCTCCGGCAGTAAGCATGCCGGGTCTTCCTTCTTTTAGATCGAATATAAGATCAACGTACTTTGGATTCGCGGTTGGGTCGTATTTAAAATCAAAATCCTCGAAGAAACCCAAATTGAATATTTTCTCCTGACTCCTCCTGAGTTTTGCTGAATTAAAAAGATCTCCTTCTTTTAAAAGGATTTCGCGCCTGACCACGTATTCCTTTGTTTTGACAAGGCCCTCAATGTAGATATCCCCGATATAGACCTTATGATGTTCAGCTATGTCAAACACCAAGACCACGCCTTGCGCGCCTTGCCACTCCTTTTTTATGGCGATATCCGCGAAAAGGTAGCCTTTCTCATAGTAGGCCTCGAATATTTTCCCTCTTGCCTGGTCAAGCTGGGATTGTTTCAGGATCTTTTTTACTCTTAAGTTTGCGAGCTTCTTGAGTTTTTCCGATGATATGACAAGATTGCCCGTGAATCTTATGCCTGTGAGATAGTGCCTTTTCCCCTCATCAGCTGTGTATATGAGCTTCACTGCGATTTCCTTGTCAGTGTCAAGCTCTTTTATTGAATCGCTTGAGATGTTCACATGGAAATCCAGCCATCCATGCTCCTTATATAAACTTTCGATCTTTTTCTTGCCCTTGAAGATCTTCTTGAAATTGAATCGTTTGCCTTTCTTTGTTTTAAGGCGTTTCCTGATCTTTTTTTCCTTGTAGCTTTTGAATCCTATGAGGCTGATTTCGCGGATTTTGGCTCGCTTTCCTTCGATAATGTCAAGATGCAGGTCTACTTTACGTTTTTTGGGACGTTCCACTCTTCTTAAGGTGACGCTTGAGCCGAATATGGCTTTTTCCTCGTATTTATCCTGAACATCGACCAGGGCTTGCGCGAGTTTGTGTTCATCCAGGTATGCTCCTGATTCAACCTCGGTTTTCAGTTTCTTCCATTGGGAGCTTGATCCAAGGGCATAATCTTTTTCATCTCTTTCATCACTTCTGCTCGGGGACAGCGCGTCGCGGATGGCGCTTTTTGAAAGACCTTTATTGCCGTGTACCTTGATCTTCCCTATCAATGGCTTTTCCTTGAGGTTGAATGTGACATCAAGGTAATGGTTTCCTTTTAGGGTTAGGGTTGAAACCTCGATATCAACATTCTCAAAAACGCCGATATCCATGAGTCTTTTGATGTCCTTGGAGGCAAGGGACTTGTCAAAAACATCTCCTTCGCGCGTCTTGATCTGCGAGCGCAGCAGGTTCTCCTTTATGTTCCTTAATCCGCGGATCCGGAATTTCCTGATGATAAGAGTGTCAATGTCAGATCCGGATTCTTTATTGATGAGTTCAGTGATCTTTTCTTCGCCATAAACCGCCTGAAGATTTTCTTCGGGGGTCGTTGCGCTGATGGTTTCCGTGGATTTGATCGATGGAACAGTCGAGCTCGTTGTCTCGATCGCGTGCATATAAGGCGAGTAAGCAGTAAGCAACAGGATGAATATAAAAATATTTGGATTATTCACTGTGCTTCAGGAAGACAGGGGTTATAGATCCGGATGGATCCCGAAACAAGTTCGGGATGAATATAATACGTCTCCAATAGGGGACGCATTATATTCATTTTTCTTTCTTTGATGTTCCAATCTTGCCTGGGAATGGATTCGGGCTGAAAATAAGTTTCTTTTCTTTCTCGTCAATGTCCACGTGTATGGTGTCGTTTCGCTTGAATTTCTTGGACAGTATCTCCTCGACAAGCGGATCTTCAAGATTCTTCTGGATCGTGCGCAGAAGGGGCCTTGCCCCGTAGTTCGGATCGAATCCGGTTTGCACAAGAAAGTCTTTTGCTTCCGGGGTAAGGTCGAACTGGAAATTCTGCTCCTTGAGCTTTGCAATGGATTTCTTAAGCGCGAGTTCCAGGATCAGCCTCATATGATCCTGATTAAGAGGGTGGAAGACGATGAGTTCATCGACCCTGTTGAGAAACTCCGGATTAAATACCCTTTTGACTTCTTCCATCACGATTTCTTTCATTTTCTGGTAATCTTTTGATTCGCGGACTTCTTCATCAGAGATGAAACCCAATGATTTGCCTTTTGAGATGAGTCTTGCCCCGACATTGGAAGTCATGATCACGACTGTATTTTTAAAACTTACTTTTCTGCCGAGACTGTCTGTCAGAGAGCCTTCATCCATGATCTGGAGCAGGATATTGAAAACATCCGGATGCGCTTTTTCGATCTCATCAAGGAGCACAACGGAGTATGGTTTTCTTTTTACAGCTTCGCTGAGCTGTCCGCCTTCTTCATATCCGACATATCCCGGAGGAGCTCCTATTAACCGTGAGACATTGAATTTTTCCATGTATTCTGACATGTCCAGCCTTACGATCTGTTCTTCATTGTTGAACATGTATTCAGCCAAGGTTCTTGCGAGCTCTGTTTTGCCGACCCCGGTCGGCCCAAGAAACACAAAGCTTCCGATCGGCCGCTTTGGATCCTTCAGACCGGTTCTGCTCCTTCTTATGGCTTGTGAGACCGCTTTGATCGCCTCATCTTGGCCTATCATGCGATTGTGAAGCTCTTCTTCCATGTGCAGGAGCTTTTCTTCCTCACTTTCAGTGAGTTTAACAACGGGTATTCCGGTCCACTTGGAGACAATGAGCGATATGTCATCAGATGTAATGACAGGGGTCTCGCTTTCCCTGGTTTGCTTCCATTTCTTCTTCATGTCCTCAATGGTTTTCCTGAGTTCCCGCTCCTTATCCCTCAACTTGGCTGCTTTTTCGTAGTCCTGGGTGGCTATCGCCTCATTTTTAGAGTTAACGATACCTGCAAGTTCTTCTTCCTTTTCCTTAATAGAGAGCGGAGGCTGGTTTGAGGAGAGCTTTGCTCTTGATCCTGCTTCATCAAGCAGATCTATGGCTTTGTCAGGAAGGAACCTGTCTGAGATGTATCTGTCGGAAAGATTCGCCGCTGACCGGATAGCATCATCATCATATTTGATCTTATGATGTTGTTCGTATTTTTCCTTGATGCCGTTTAAAATATCAATTGTCTGGTCCACTGTGGGCGGATCGACCATCACAGGTTGAAAACGTCTTTCAAGAGCTGCGTCGTGTTCTATGTGTTTCCTGAATTCATCTATGGTTGTTGCGCCTATGCATTGCAGTTCCCCGCGGGCTAACGGCGGCTTTAAAATATTAGCGGCGTCTATCGCGCCTTCAGCTGCGCCCGCTCCGATCACAGTGTGGAGCTCGTCAATGAACAGGATAATGGCGTTTTTCGCTTTTCTTATTTCCTCGATTATGTTTTTAAGTCTTTGTTCGAATTCACCGCGGTACTTTGTGCCTGCCACGACTGCAGCCAGGTCCATCGTTACAACGCGTTTATTGGCCAGAAGTTCAGGAGCATCGCCTGTTGCGATCTTTTGGGCCAGGGCTTCGACTACAGCTGTTTTCCCCACCCCGGGTTCGCCTATCAGAACAGGATTGTTTTTTGTTCTTCTGGAGAGGATCTGTATCACCCTCTCTATCTCATTCTGTCTGTTAACAACAGGATCGAGTTTTTGTTCTCTTGCCAGTTGTGTTAGATCCCTTCCAAATTCATCCAGGGTTGGGGTTTTTGATTTGCCCTTTGCTGCTGGTCCGCCTGAGGGGCCTCCCTGCTGGCGGCCTGTTTCTTTGGCTTCGGATTCACCAAGGAGGTTTAAGACCTCTTCTCTGACGACTTCAAGGCGGATACCGAGGTTTTCAAGGACTCTGGCAGCGACTCCTTCTTCTTCCCTGATAAGGCCAAGAAGGATATGTTCTGTCCCAACATAGGTGTGCCCCATTTTCTGGGCTTCTTCAACAGCGAGTTCCAGGACTTTTTTAGCGCGTGGAGTGAATGGGATTTCACCCAGCTGCATGATATTATCCCCGGCTCCCACGATCTTCTCTATCTCAGCCCTGACCCGTTTTAAGTCAACTCCGAGATTAGCCAGTACTTGGGCTGCAACGCCTTCATTTAAGGCAACAAGGCCTAAGAGTACGTGCTCAGTGCCCACATAATCGTGATTAAGGCGTTTTGCCTCTTCCTGAGCGATTAAAATCGCCCTTTGGGCTCTTTCTGAAAAACGGTTATAGAACATTGCCATGGTGCATAATCCTCCGAGTCCATTATACAAACTACGAAATAAGTAATGGATGCAAAAGGAAAAATACGGAAATCTCTTAGATAGGGTTTGATATAGATTATTAGGGACTAAATGCCAAATGATTTAATGCGAGTAAGGACCATTCTTGCTTGTGATTATACGTATATGTTCGTGTTGATACGCAATGTTGATTCCCGGGTATTATAGTTCGAATTCCTCGATGATCTCATCGGCGTAATCTTCATAGATGGATGATCTAAAGGTTTCGAGCAGGATTTCGTATGTCTTTGTTTGGATCTCGCTCCTGCATGCTATATCATCAGACTTAGCTCCGCTGATTTCTGCGTTATCAGTAATGTTATTGAGATAGTTTGATCTGGCGCACGCGTTAGGAGGTTTTTGTTTTAGCTCCATCATCTTATTGTGCACGCCTCGGCCCGCTTCGAATCCGTTTAAGGGGTTCAAATAGAACTTACCACAATAATCATCGCAATCAGCGCCCTTTCGCGGTTCAAGGATGTTGGCATTACTATGCGAAAAAGCTTTTATGAATTTACATTTATCTTCTCTATCTAGAGCGCCACATATGGCGTTTCTCATGGTCATTCGGTGTAGATTCAGGACGTTTATCCGCAGTTCTTCCATATTTGCAGGAGACATCTCTTTCCCATTGCCATCTGCGAAATATACCGCGTTTTTTGTCTGGCCATCCACAGTCCTGTCGCATATCATGAGCATAGTGGCGCTTTGCAGCGCAGCATCGACGTATTGAGCATATGATACGCTCATGTCAGCGTTGAGCACTTGGTCGAATATTTCGTCATAACCATGACCTGGCCCCCACACTAAAATGCCCCATACTGAGTTGTCACGATTTATATCGGGTTTATTCGGGTCATCGTATGCCATATTCTCAGTGTGCATGGTCCTACACTCTGTGTCACCCTCTTGTTCAGCGTAAATCGTGGTTATAGAGCTAATTGTTAATGACAATACCAAGGTACATATTAAGGTTTTGATTTTCATTTTCCTGTCCCCCTTATCCATAAAAACTGCTTCATATATAGTGTTGCGGGAAAACTCTTTTATGTCAAGGGGCAGCTTTATTTAGGAGAGAATTTTACGTATAAGGTCAGCGCGTGAGATGTCTCGTTCCTGAGGGCTGAGTTCTTCGCCTGCCGCGATCTGGATGTGAGCCGGCTGAGTAAGGATCAGGACTTCATTTAATTTGGCGAAATTAAGCTTGTCAAATCTGATGTTATTTGAGAGCCCGAGTCTTAAAAGTGAGAGTTCCTGCATGCTCTCTTTGTAGCTGATGAGTCTGGCATTGGACAATGTCCCATAAGCTCTCCATATCTTGTCATGGAGATTAATGTGCTTTGGTCCTTTAAATATCGCATCCCTGATTTTAGCGTCATGATTGATCACATTTTTCAATATTCCTGTCATGATGTCTGTGAATTCAGTCTCGCTTTTTCCAAGGCTTGTTGCATTTGATATCTGGAAAAGATCCCCGAACACTTGTGATCCTTCCCCGTAGAATCCTCTGGCGACAAGGCCAAGACGGCTTAGATTCCTCAAGACGGCTTCAGTCTCTTTTGCAAGCCCTATCGAAGGAAGGTGGATCAATGCGCTTGCTCTCATCCCTGTTCCAAGATTCGTGGGACAGCTCGCAAGAAACCCGAAATCATCCCTGTAAGCAAAAGCGAGCTCTTTGCCAAGAGCCGCGTCAATGTCAATGGCGGTTTTTAGCGCATGGGTCAAGTTGAGTCCGGGCGCTATGACCTGAATGCGCAAATGATCTTCTTCATTGACCATTATGCTTATGGTTTCCTTGTTCCCGATGAATACTGCCCTGTTCTGAGGATTCTGCGCAAGGTCAGCGCTTATCAGGTGGCGCTCTACCAGGAACCGGGCATCTGTCTGGCTTATTTCCCCGAGCTGTACATAAGCGAGCCTTGATATTTCCTTGGCTTTGCGCACAGCTTCAGATACCTGGGCAAGCACTGCCTTGAGCTCCTGGGAAGATGCTTTGTGCGGAAATCTGGAAAAAGCCAGGTTTCTGGCAAATCTGATCCTTGATGCCACCACATTCTCCGCGTTTGAGCCTTTGGCATCCAGCCATCCGATCTGGTTTTTGAGGAGATTTGTTAATTGGAACATTTTATACGTAAGACGTGAAGCGTAAGACGTGAGAAGTTCGGCAGAAAACAGAATTCAGGATTTTTTCTTTTTTTGCTTTTAACATCTTGCGTCTTACGTCTCACGTTTTACGATCTCCTTGATCTTGTCGCGAAGGATGGCGGCTTTTTCGTATGCTTCCTTTTTTATGGCTTCCGAGAGGTCTGATTTGAGTTTTTTAAGATCCTCTTTTGGAGCTGTTTTTTTAGCTCTTGGATCCGCTATCTTGCTTGGAGAATATGAGATCCCTGTATGTTTTGAGCTGCCGTGTATTTTTTTCACTACCTCCTGCATAAGCTTATGAAAAGTGTCATAACACTGTGCGCATCCCACAAAACCGGTTTCCTTAAAAGCAGTGTATGTTGTAGCGCAGTTGGGGCATTTGAGCACCGGGGGCTTGCTTGCTGGCCTGTGATAGGTTCCGGAGGCCGCTCCCGGCATAAGATTGCCGATGATATCAGGAAGATTGAATCCGGGCGTTTCAGAAGGGTCGAATGCAAAGCCTTTGACAAGGCCCTGCTCGCTGGCGCAGTCCGGGCAAAGGTTTAGATTCAGGATTTCCGAGCCTGACTGGCCCTGAAAATGTATGGTGGCTTTATTCTTGCCGCAGGATTGACAGATCGCTATTGTTTAGACCTCTGACTTTTCGTAAACCGGTGTTCCTGTGGAGTTGACAAGGTCAGCGTAGAGTTCCCTGATCTTGTAAGTGATCGGGCCTTGCTTTCCCTTGCCGATCTTCCTGCTGTCGATCTCCGTGACGCCTATTATCTCAGCGCCTGTTCCCGTAACGAACACTTCCTTCGCGTTGTATAAGTCAGGAAGGGTGAATGGTTCCTCGCGCAAAGTCATCTGAAGCTTGGTTTGGATAAGCTCGATAACGCAAGCGCGCGTGATCCCCGGAAGGATCCCGATCCAGGTCGGAGTTGTGCGGATCTCGTTGTCTCCTACAAGAAATATATTATCTCCTGAACATTCTGACACGTGTCCTTCAGTTGTAAGAAGTATTGCTTCAGCTGCTCCTGCGCGCGTAGCTTCCGCTCTTGCCATGACATTGTTCAGGTAATTGAGTGATTTTATGCTCGGAGAGAGGCACTGTCCCGGAACGCGCCTCAAAGAACTTGTTATGACTTTTAAACCCTTTTCGTAATTGCCTGCAGGGTAAAGCTCTATTTTATCCGCTATTACGATAACTGTTGGTTTTTCACACTTGCGGATATCCAATCCCAGGTCGCCGACACCGCGCGTGACCAAAACGCGGATATAACCGTCTTTGAGCTGATTGTTTTTTACGGTAGTAAGGATTATTTTCTCGATCTCCTCAAAAGTGTAGGGGATATCAAGCATGATGCCTTTTGCGCTCGCGAATAACCTCTCGACATGCTCGCTTAATTTGAACACGCGTCCGTTATAAGCCCTGATTCCCTCAAAGATGCCGTCTCCGTAAAGCAATCCATGATCGAATGTTGATATCTTGGCGTCTTTTTTATCAAGCCACTTTCCGTCAATGAATATTTTCATATCTTTACCTCGTTTCTCCATTTTATATTTTGAATCAGTGTTATTGGTAGCGGGCAGATCATCGGTTCGCTCAAGGATTCCAACGCAAGAATCTTTTCTGTTCATTTTTTCTCCTTCTCCGATCAAAAACTCGGCCTTTAGGCCGGAGAGCATGCTTTATGCAGGCTCTGGATCCCGAATCAAGTTCGGGATGAATATAACGCGTCTCCGGCAGGGGACGTGTTATATTCATTTTTCCTCCAGGATGCCGTTTTTCAGCTCAAGCACCCTATCTGCCATTTTAGCAATATCAAGATTGTGGGTCACTAGCACAGCGCTTAGTTTTTTACGCGCCATTGAGACAAAATCACCCGCTATTTGTCTGGCATTTTTTGGATCCAGGTTTCCCGTGGGTTCATCAGCCAGAAGTATCCTCGGGGCTCCGACCAGGGCTTTGGCAAGATTGGCCCTGGTGAGTTCTCCGCTTGAGAATTCCCTTGGATAGCGGTTTAAAAGGCTTTCTATACCGAGTTGCCGGCATATCTCCTGCGCTTTTTGAGATGAATCATTATTATTGTTTTTTATCATGGCAACAAGGTCAAGGTTCTCCATAAGGTTCAATTCTTCGATCAAGCTGTCGAATTGAAATAAAAATCCTATCTCTTTCTGTCTTATCAAGTCCTTGGAAGTCTCTGATATTTTTTCAGTGGATTGCGAGAAAATGCTCAAACTTCCGCTGTCAGAGAGATCCATGAGCCCCAGGATATTAAGAAGTGTTGATTTTCCGGAACCGCTTGGGCCTACGATCGCCACGATCTCACCTACACTGATCTCAAGATTCGCGCCTGTCAGCACGTCAAGTTTTTTGCCTCCGGGCTGGGCGAAGGACTTGTGTATATCGCGTGCTATGATCGCTTTCATAAATCACACGTGAAACGTAAGACGTGAGACGTGAGAAGCAAGAAGCGTGAAACATGAAGTGGAATCTTGGATTTATTTCTTGGTTTTGATTTAAACATTTCACGTCTCACATCTAACGTTTTACGCTGTTTAGCCATATCTCAATATCTGCGACACTTCGAGCTTTGCTGTTTGATATGCCGGAATAATACTTACAATGACGCTCAATATCCACGCCAGGATAACGACTATCATGGTCTCGCCTGCTGTTATCCTGATCGGCAGACTTTCAAGCATATAAATCGCAGGAGGAAGATGCACGATCTCAGTGTATTTGATGAGAAAATATATCGGGCACGATATTATAAGGCCTAATATGCTTCCCAGGATTCCAAGGATAGCCCCGAGCGAAAGTATCAGATGGCTCAGTTCTTTCCTGGACACTCCGAGACTGCGAAGGGACCCAAGCATCTTTGTTTTTTGTGAGCCGATAAGAATAAGATTGCTCGCGATTCCGACTGTTGCCACGAAAATTATCAGCGATATCACGAGGCTCAGCATCATTTTCTCAAGCTTTAAAGCGGAAAACAGGCTTTTGTTTATCTCGCTCCATGGAACGATCCTGGCTACAGCAGGCTCATCGGCAAACTCGGCTTTAAGGGTATCGGATAGCTCCTTGGATTTTTCAATATCAGAGCCTTTCACCCCGATCCACGCTGACTGGATCAGGTTTCTGAGCTGGTATGCTTTCATGGCGTCGATCAGCGCGAATGAAGAATCATACTCGTAATATCCTGATCTGAATATTCCCTTCACATATGCCTTGTAAATGGCAGGGGTCATGGCCAGGGCTGAATTGTGGCCCGGAGCAAGAAGCAGGAGCTCGCTTCCCACTGTGACCGCCAGGTTCTCAGCCAATTCGCTGCCTATTATGATCGGCACAGCTTGCGTTCTTTTTTGAGGGGCTTGCGCATGGCCGGGTTCAAGCCACTTGCCTTTTATAATGAGATCTTTTGTTCGCGTTACCTCCCCTTCGTGCATAGGGTCTACGGCTTTAAGCATCACACCAAGGCTTCCTCTTCCGGTACGCAATATCGCCTGGCCCAGAAAAAACGGAGAAACGCCTTTTACATGGTCCTTCTTGGACCTTATTCTGTCAATAAGTTCTTTTCCTGATATTTTAAAAACCCTTGGCTCAACTTCAGCCAGACGCATGAACACATGAGGCGAAAGTCCCAATATGCGGCTTTTGATCTCATGATGGAATCCATTAACGACTCCAAGGGTTATGATGAGACTTGCCACTCCGACTGCTATGGCTATTATCGAGATCAATATAGAGAACTTCTGGAGCGTGGGATTATGCGGGTATCGCAGGATCTTCCATGCAAGCCAGAAATAGGGGACTTTCTTTTTATTCATGCGTTTTAGGTTTCAATGTAGGGAACAATATTACTTCCCTGATGCTTTTAATATCAAGCAATGCCATGACAAGGCGGTCAATGCCTATGCCAAGGCCGCCTGTGGGAGGCATGGCGTATTCAAGGGCATTGATGAATTCATCATCAACAGGAGGAGCTTCTTCATCTTTCTCCTCTTCTCTTAAGGAAGCCTGGACCTCCATCCTTTTTCTCTGCTCTGCCGGGTCATTTAATTCCGTGAAAGCATTGGCTGCTTCAGCATGCTTGATAAAGAGTTCGAATCTCTCAACAAGATGCGGTTTTCCGGGCATTGATTTAGCGAGAGGGCTGATCGCTGTGGGATAATCAAACATAAATACTGCTTCCCCAAGCTTAGGAATAACGCATGTATCCATGATCTTGTCGAAGATCTTATTTGTCGGCATTGCTTCATCAGCTTTTATCTGCAAGCCAGCTGCTTTTTCCTTTAATTTAGCGCGGTTGAATCTGTGCGGATCATCAAGAAGATTTTCCAGGTCCTCGCCTGTGGCTTTCTTCCATTCTTCGGGCAGGCTCACTCGCTCAAAAGTCATTTTCGGTTTTCCAAGGGAGTCCTGAGCATTGTTGATTATCTCTGTTGTAAGCTTAGCCATACCTTCATAATCATTGTACGCCTCATACACTTCAAGCATCGTGAACTCAGGATTATGCTGGGTGTCGATACCTTCGTTCCTGAAACATTTTCCTATCTCATAGACCTTTTCCATGTCTCCGACAATGAGGCGCTTAAGGTAGAGCTCCGTTGCTATGCGCAGGAATAGATCTGTTTCCAGGGCATTATGGAAACTTGTGAATGGCTTGGCAGCGGCTCCGCCTGCTTTTATCTGGAACACAGGCGTTTCCACTTCAGTGAATCCCTTCTGATTCAGCGTATTCCTTACGGAGTCGATGATCTTCGCCCGGGAACCAAATATCGAGGCTATCTGGGAACTTGACATTAGATCAAGATATCTTTGCCTGTATCTGGTCTCAGTGTCTTTGAGTCCGTGCCATTTCTCGGGCGGAGGGTTGAGTGACTTTGAAAGAAGAGACCACTTTTTCGCGTGCACTGACGGCTCTCCTGTTTTGGTTTTGAAAGGAAACCCTTCTATCCCAACGATATCTCCCACCTCAATGGTGCTGGAAAATATGGGGTAAGTATCCGCGAGTTCGTCTTTTCTCATGTATATCTGGATCTTGCCTGTGGAGTCCTTTACATGAAAAAATCTTGTTTTACCCATGGATCTCATCTGCATTATGCGGCCCGCAACTATCACTGTTTTGTCCTCAAGCCTTGCCCCTATCTCAAGGTCCTTGGCGAGATCATAAACTTCCTGAGCTTTGTGGGTTCGGTTGAATCGCGGCGGATACAGATCGATCCCCGCGTCTTTTAAGTGCTGTATCTTAAGTTCCTTATCTTTATTCATAATTAATCCTGTAATTATATTACGCAATAGCGCAATAATGCAATAACGCAATAACGTTCCGGTTTCATTCTCTCTTCCACGGCGTCTTGGGCTTCTTGATTATGAGGTAATCCAAAAATCCGTCAATAAAAGGTCCTAATGCCCCATCAAGGACTTCTTCGGGTTTTGATGATTCGACTTGCGTTCTAAGGTCTTTTACCTGCCTGTATGGCATGAGCACGTATGATCTTATCTGGTTCCCCCACCCCATCAGGCCTTTGCTGTCATAGCGCTTTTCCTGGGCAACCCTTTTTTTATCCATCTCCATCTCATAAAGCCTGGCTTTGAGCATTTTCATGGCGATATTGCGGTTCTTAAATTGGGATCGCTCAGCTTGGCACGCAACTATCGTATTGGTGGGCAAATGCGTGATGCGGACCGCGGTTTCAACCTTATTAACGTTTTGTCCTCCGTGCCCGCCTGCCCTGAACGTATCCAGTTTTATCTCGCTGTCAGGGATCTCGATCTCAATATCCTTCTCAATATCAGGGAGCACGTCGCAGCTGGCGAATGATGTGTGTCTTCTTTTATTCGAGTCAAACGGGCTTACCCTGACAAGGCGATGGACCCCTGTTTCCCCCTTAAGCATGCCGTACGCGCATTCCCCGTTAACCAGGGCATCAACGCTTTTTATGCCTGCTTCATCTCCTACGAGTATGTTTGTTATCGTGAATTCAAAGCCTTCTTTTGAAGCCCACATCTTGTACATTCTAAGCAGTATTTCAGCCCAGTCGCAGGCTTCAGTGCCTCCGGCTCCGGCATGGATCGAGAATATGGCATTGGATCTGTCGTGTTCTCCCGAGAGCTTCAGTTTTATCTCCCAGGTTTCAATGCTTTTCCCTATTTCAGAGAGCGCTCTTTCCGCGGCATTGATCTCATGCGCGTCCTGGTCCTGGGCAGCAAGATCCCAGTAAGCCATAGCGTCTTTTGTCTGGGTTTCAATATTTGTGAAATCATCGATATTTTTTCTTATGTCGGATATTTCTTTTGAAATGGTTTTGGCGTTTTTCGTATCTTGCCAGAAGCTCGGATCGTGGGTTTGCTCCTCAAGTTCTTGCAGGCGGACTTTTTGTTTTTCTAGGTCAAAGAAGCCTCCTTAGGCGTTCGATTTTTTTCAGCATTATGGCTTACATTATCCAAAATTTTAGGCACATTTCAGACTGCCGCCTTATTTTCGCGAAGAAGTCTGTTGATTTGCGCTTTTAAGGGCTGCGCTGATCGTGTTTATGTGTATCTTGATGCCGTCAGCCAGATTCTTTGAATATCCCCCTCCCAGTGTTACGGCGCATGGGATATGTCTTTTCTGGGCTTCAAAGAATACGATTTCATCCCTTTTTTTCAGGCCTTCCATGCTTAGATTAAGACCTCCAAGGACGTCTTCTTTATATGGGTCAGAGCCTGCCTGGTAAACGATCATCTGCGGTTTATGCTTGTTAAGAACCTGTTTTAAAGCTTTTTCTAATATTTCCAGATATTGTTCATCTTCTGTGCCGTCTTCAAGGCCTATATCAAGATCGCTTCTGGGCTTTATGGCGGGATAATTGTTCTGCTGGTGCATGGAGAATGTGAACACATCCGGATCATTCCTGAATATATAAGCTGTTCCATTGCCTTGGTGCAGATCCAAGTCTATAACAGCGGCTTTTTTGATCCCGCCCTTCTTTTGCATAGCCATGATCGCGATCGCCATATCATTAAGCGCACAGAATCCTTCTCCATGGTCCGGAAAAGCATGATGAAATCCGCCTCCTATGTGGATGCCAACTGAATTTTCCAGTGCCTGTTGGCATGCTTGCGTTGTTGCTCCGCAGCAAAGTATGCAGGCCATGGCGAATTCCGGGCTCATTTTAAGCTCGAGCCGCAGTTCATCCTCGATCTCAAGCGTGTTGTTTTTGATCTTGTCAAACCATTCTTTTGTGTGACAAAGAAGAATGTCTTTATCATGGGCTGCTTTTGGCTCACGAATCCAGGATTTCTTTATTATGCCTGTTGAGACAAGGGCTTCTGCAATAAGCCTGTATTTTTGCATTGGAAAAACATGAGGCCCTATGTTTACTTCGTATTTGGGAGAGTAGAAGATGCGAGGGGGCTTCATAGCAGATAATAGATAATAGATGGCAGATGGCAGATGGCTAAAAAAGAAAAGAAAACAATGGTACTGGGTTCTTTTTGATTTCTGGCGCCTTCTACCATGTGCCTTTTAGTTTTATTTGCAGCGGCACCAGGAAAGCTTTTATGGCGTCCATCAGGCGTATTTTCTTACCTTCTTTAACAGTCCTTGGGTTATAAGAGATGGGCGCTTCGCTGAATTTTATTTTTCCCTGTCCGGTCAGAGTACCTATCTTTGTGGATATTTCAGCTTCAATATCGAATCCGTATTTTTCCAGGCTCAGGCCCTTGATAAGGTTTGTTCTGATGATTTTTCGTCCTGTATAGGAGTCAGTGATTAAGGTCCCTGTGAGCAGGCTTATCCATTTTGAAATGAACTTGTTCGCAAAAGCGCAATGCGGATATATTACGGGATTGGGCTCAATAAAGCGGCTTCCAAAACATGCATCCAGGCTGTTTTGCGTGATATCCTCCATTATCCTGTCTATATCATGCGGGTCATATTCAAGATCAGCATCCTGGATGCAAAAATATCTGCCTGATGAATGCTTGATCGCGGTTATAATGCCTGCGCCTTTGCCTTTTCGCTTTTCATGCTTGAATATCTTTATAAGGCCGTTCGACTTATCAGCCATGCTTTTAATGATCTGGGGCGTCGCGTCTGTGCTTGCGTCATCAATGATCATGATTTCCTTGTTGATCTTCAGAGAAAGCAGTTCGGTGAGCACCCGGCCGACATTGGCTGCTTCATTAAAAGCACATACGGCAATAGTGACTTCCGGAAGATTCGTTTGGCTCATTCTCCGCACCCGAAGCTTTGCCTTGGTATTGTTCTGCCCATGATTATTCTTTGGGTTTTTTAGCAAATAAATAGACTTCGTTGTTTTGTGCGATCAAGCTGTATTCGCCGTTATCTTGAAGTTTCTCAATATGTTTACGGAGTTCGCTTTGGCCTGAAAGAGGCCATGTATTTCCATGTGCATCCACAATAACATAGTCAGCATTAGGATTATCAGGAAACTGATAAAGGTTATTGCGTGTGGCAACATGAGGGCCTATGTCGGATTGCGCGCTTACTGATCCGTCCGCCGGCACGAGCGAAACAATGTGGCTCAAGGCAGTGCGATGAGATTCACTTATAGGTTTGTAGTATCTTGATACATTAAAGCTCCAGTGAATGATAATCAGGGCCATTATAGGCCAGATCGTGGCCTTAGAGACAGCTTTTCTTAATGTTAATTTGAATCCGCTGTCAGAGCGCAGTATCGCATTGAGGCCATAGCATGAGCATATTATGACAAGCGGAAGCACAGCGCATATATATTGTCCGGACAGGGCCCGTTGAGTGGAATAACTGCTCAGGAAATGCGGAAGCGCAGCGAACAGCGGAAGCGCCATGGCCCATCCGCTTAAGATCGGCAGAAATATCATGGGCGTAAGAATTTTTAAGATTGTTTTCCATATGACCTGGTCTGAGAGCAGGTTTACGGCGACTTTGTGCGGCGTGAAAGTAAACGTGCGCAAAACCTCCTGCCAATTTGCGCCCAGGTTCTCGTATCTGTCCATATGCGTAGGCACCTGGGATCCAAGAAAAAACGGCATGATCACAAAAATAACAAGCACAAATACTATCGCGCTGGAGACGCCAAGAAGCGCGCCCATTATTTTTTTATCTTTCCAGTGAAAAGCCATAAAAACTCCTATGGCTGCTGATACATGAGGTAAATCCTCTTTGATAAACCACATGGCAATGAAGGCTGCCAAAGCTTTCCAGTGCTTTCCCGTGGATAGCCAATAAAAGCCCCATAATATGCAAGGCACTGCAAGAAATTCAGGATGATAATCAAATCGGTTTATTGCATGAAGCTGGGGGCTGAAAATATAGCATGCGCTAATTAGTATGGCCCATGACCTTTGTTTTATTACAACAGCGCAGAGCTTATACGCTCCTATCGCGCCGAGAACCAAAAATAATGATTGAAACAGTATCAGCAGCATGGCGCTTTCCCACACGCGCAGGAATATCGCCATTATGGCCATGGCAGGCTGCCAATGGTCTCCCAGATAGGATGGCAGATGAAGCACGGGGTCATAGAATCCGTTTCCATGAGCTATATTCCAGGAAACACAGGTCAGGATTCCCAGGTCATAAGTATGGCTTTGAAATGCCATGTGGCGTAAGACCGGCATTATAATAAGCCATGCTGTTGATACGGCGAAAAACAGATAAACAAGCTTGGTTTTTTTATCTTCCCGCAGAGACCCAAGGCGCTTGCTGATATATGCCCTGAAATTCGCGCTGATACAGAATGCAAGGAAAAAGATGATTGACAGAAACCCAATGGCTTTTTGAAGGGTGTACGGTATGTCCATTGACAAGAACCAGTTCATGAGGGTAATTATAAGAAAAAGGAGGCAGAGCTCAAAGAAACGGGGTCATCCTCCAAGGTTGTCATTGTCGCACACCCATCTGTCATCTCGGCGGAGGCCGGGACCCGGAACCGCTATTTTATAGAGGCTCTTCTCTGAGTGTTAAGAAAAGAACTTTTATCAAAACAAAGGAACTGGATCCCCGCCTCCGCGGGGATGACAGCGTAGTGCCGCGAAGCAGCGCTATTCCCGCTCTTGAAGTGTCCGCAAAACCGGGGCAAGTCCAGCCTGACCCCTAAAAACCAAACTCCTCGCTAAGCATATAAGCTTTCGCGAGGAGCGGGAGGGAGAGTACGCAAATCTTGTTTCTAGGTTGTGGACCCCTCCATATCCTCATATTCAGGATCATTCTCGATGGACTCGCTGATTTTCTTGCCAAGATAATATCCGCCTAGAGCAGCAGCGCCTGCCAAAAGGAAGCCTCCGCCAAGCATCAAGGCAGCCAATCCGAATATTGCTGCTCCTGCGTATGCAGCGGTTTTTGTAGCTTTGCTTTCATCATAGGGTTTATCCTTATCATCGCCAAAAAATCTGCTTAAAAGTTTTGGCGCATACAGCGCAGCTGCTCCTGCTAAGACCAGGGTAAAAAGAGGATTAAGGCCCATGGATGCGCCAAGCAGTAAGCCAAAGAGCCCGCTTGCGATCGCCTTGCCGTAAGCATTCATCTTTTTTCCGGCTGCTTCGTCTCTCATAAAATCATCTGGACGCTTATAATCCCAAGAAACAGGTTTTTTAGGACGCACGATCTCCCCAGAGTCCGGCACTGTCGTGTCCAGTGTTGATCCATCAGCTTTCCTTGTTTTTCCAACATCGCTGTCGACTACAACAGGGCCTGGTTCCTCATCAGCGTCCTTGCAATTCTTGCCAATGCATTTGGCTTTGTCGAATATCCGGTCAGCTCTTGATTTCGCGTTCTTGCTCGTTTTGCTGAACCAGTTTTTGGCATTACTTAGAAAATCCCCTTCTTTCTGCTTCTCAAACCAATTTTTGGTTCTATCAAGGAACCCTTCGTTCTTTTCCGCAGCGCTTGCTGCGCTGTCATCTATTTCTACGCCAACAGCGGTATCATCTGTGCCGCCTGTGATATTATCCGAGGTGATATCCGGCGCCATCTCAATGATCTTCTGTGACTCATCCACTGTGGCTGATTGACAATAAGCAAAACTTGCTAATGTGCATATACAAAGTGCTGCAACGATCGATTTCATTCCTACCTCCATATTCATTTACGCTCCTACCAATAAGTTAAAAAAGCCTAGGGCCGGCAGGGCGATTGCTCCAACCGCTGCAGTGGTAACCATAGTTGTTGCCATGGCACCCAGTCCCAATCCCGCGGCTATTCCAAGCGGGGGTACTGCAATGCCAACCAAGAACAGCAATCCACCGACCATAGCCCCTATCATTGCGCCTGCAATAACTGACTGCGCGATAGGGAACCATTTACTCTCTTGCATCTTAGTTATCGCGCCGCCAATCCCTTTGGGCTTTGGCGGCTTCTTAGCGGCACTGGTGTCTTTCTTGGGTGAAGTTATGATAGACGGGGGGACTGATGGTTTTTTATCCTCTTCCTTTTTATCATTTCCAGGATCAGGCTCGTTTGAACTGTCAGTCTGGGCCGAGACTGGCAGCGTGTTTGTGTTGTTCTGGGCCGGGCCATCAAAGGTCTTTTCAGCATCAATGAAGTCTTGCACAGAAGCTCCATCCATAGCAGGACCTCCGGCCTGAACCTGGTGTACCGCTAATATAAGGGTTACTGGCATAAACAAGAAGGCTATCAAAACTAGGTTAATTGGCTTAAAATAAGCTCTTATTTGCTTTGTTTTATTGTTCATTTTTTGTTTCATTTTATCGTCCCTCCACCCAAATACTAACATGAATGGCTTAACCAAGCGAGTGACCAAAGTCCTAATTTTCGCATGGACTTTAGGCCTAGGAACACTAGGACTAAAGTCCTATATCAAATATAGGACTTTAGTCCTATATGAAGAAAATCCTAAATAAGCTCAAATGGCCAAAATAAAATCAATGTTTACGCGGATCAAAGCAAAAGATTACGCAGATTGGATGCTTTCTCGCGTAATCGTCTTTTTAATCCGCGTAATCCTGTTTTGGATTTGGGATTTTGAATTTGTTTAGGATTTAGAAATTAGGATTTAGAGTTTGGCTGCTTATGGTTTATAGGGGTATCCCGGGTCCAGCATGCGCTCGCATTCCGCAGCATGCTCAGGGCAGATCCATTCAGCAAAATAACGGGTTTCTCTTGAAAGGGTCCTGATCGCAGCTTCACGAATCGCAGCTTGATCATCTGTGGTCAAATCTTGCAGTTTTGGCGTGACCTCGGGATGGTGTGTTATATAGAAAAGGCTTCTAATAAAAGCGACCTTGATCTCAATCTCAGATACATTACGCAGATTATCAAGCAAAAAATCCTTGATATCAGGGTTTGCGCTTGACCAGGCCATGGCTCTTAGAGCCTCGATCTTTATATCCTTGTCAGCATTGCGGTATGTGTCTTTTAGAAAATCCTTGACTTCAGGCTTGCCAGCATACCTTCCCAATACTCTGATAGCATAGGTTTTTATGGTTTTTTCTGAGTTGTAATCAGCAAGACTGATCATGAATTTACGGTCATTTCCGGTGTGCAGCCTGAATCGCAAGCTATATATTGCCTGGGTCCTGACTTCAATCGGCTCATTAATATCCTGAGCAATATTCATGATAAATTTGGTTAGCTCGGGTTTATTGAAAAAGTCGCCTAAGACATGGATCGCTTGTTTTCTTACAGGAAGGATCTCATTGCTGTCCTGCGCGAGTTCTTTTAAAGCTCTGTATATTTTTTCGTCATTAGAATAATTGCGCAATCCCCATATTGCCCCTACTCTTATGACCTCAATCTCATTTGGATCTTGCGCTAACTCAAGAAGCCTGTCTTTTTCTTCTTCGTAGTTATTTACGTATGCAACGGTGCCAGAATTAAAATTCTTTGCTAAAAGGATAATATCATAGGCTTTTTTACTGTCTTTTATTGCGGCATTGGCTATAAAGCCCGGAAGGATAAGCGCTAAAACCAAAAATATTTTTGTTTTATTCATTCTATACCTCTTTGATAAGTTCTCCCAACAACTCTATTTTACAACAAAACCCTTCTAAACTTTGCCTTGTTTGCGGTGCTTTTTCGCTTTTTTATTGATTGATTGCCTATGCGGTGATATAGGAATGGCTAAGAATATCGCCAGGATAGCGCATAAATAAGGGAATACTTTCTGGGTTATCTGCAGGATCCCCTGATGGATATTTTTTGCCCCATAAACTGTCCCTGTTACAATGGTTTTCTCATCCAGTCTTGTTTGCATCTCGATCTCCCCCAGCGGGTTGATTATGGCGGATATCCCCATGTTTGCGGCTCTTACAAGGGGAAGTCTGGTTTCTATTGACCTGAAAACATTCATTGAGAAGTGCTGGTATGGGCCTATTGTTCCCATCTGCCACCCGTCATTGGTCAGGTTGATCAGGACCTCGCTGCCTTTTTCCTTTAGTTTTCTTGAGATTTCAGGGAACACTGATTCATAACATATCGTCACTCCGAGCATTTTTTCAAAATCTATCGGCTCAACAATATCTCCCGGCGTTATCTCACCAAGGGATGTTAAAACATCAATAAACAATGAGAGTACTATACGAAGCGGTACGTACTCTCCGAATGGCACAAGGTGTGTTTTGCTGTATCTGCCTTTTATTCTGCGGTTCTCGATCAATAAGGCTGAATTGCGTATGCGCTTTGCCCCTATCTCGAATTTTTCTGTCATAACGCCCATAAGATGGTTTCCACTCGGGAAAGCAGGAGGCATGGTTCGCGCGTTTTCCGGTATCAAGTACGGATAAGCTGTTTCAGGCCAGATGATCAAATCAGGATCTTGAGCAAGCGCTTTTTTTGACATTCTCAGATACGAGGCGAGGATGTCCTTGCTAAAATCCTTGTTCCATTTTTCATATGGATTATCAAGGCTTTGTAATATCGATATTTTCATTACAGGCGCTAATTCTCGCTTGACTGCCTGGTATCTGGATGCGGAAAACAACAGCGTCATGGCAAGTATGGACAGGGTGAATGCTGCGCTGGCCAGCATGTCTTTTGTCTTGTACGCGCTCAGACGAAAAGCTCGCTGTATGAGCAAAAATACCAGGATATTAACAGCCATGATCATGAAGCTGATCCCATAGGTACCCCATATTTCACTTGATTGAATAAGTCCGGGGTATTTCCAAAGGCATGTTCCAAGCGGACACCAGGCAAAACCTCCGAAAGGGAAATATGGCGTTGATCTTATGAATTCCTGAAAGCCCCACATCGCTGGTATCGCGATCGCCGTGATCGAAGCTGATCCGCGCTCAAAGGCTTTTCGTGCTAAAACTGCGAATCCCCCCCAGCATACTGCTATTACACACACAGGGCTTATCCATCCCAGGACAGCTCCGAAAAAACCTCCGCCAAAAGTATTTATGGTTGTGAATATCCAGAAGATCATGATCCCATAAGCTGTTAATCCGCTTAAGAATCCCATGGTGAAGCTTGACAATAGAGTTGTCGTCCTGTGAATGGCGAAAAGCAGAGGTACGAGTGAGAACCAGCAAAGATAGATCCCAAGATCGAATTTCGGGAAGCATAAAGCGAACAGGACAGCACTGATAATGGATAAGCAGTACGTTGGCAATGCAGACGATTGGTTTGTTTTTATGGCTTTCAAGTTGCGCTTTTAATTCTAGATATGGAATCGCGGAAAACCCTTGATCTAGCTCGGGGAGACTTCAATAGGGGGCGTATTATTTTCATTTTCCGCAGCATTTCTTGTATTTCTTGCCGCTTCCGCACGTGCAGGGATCATTGCGCCCTATTTTTGATTTTTCACTGACAACGGGAGCTGCTACTTTCTTAGGTTTTACCGGCCTTTGAGCGCGTTCACTGGGCGGCGGGATCCTGAACAGAAACTCCACTGCCTCATCCCTTATCCTTGTCATCATGTCCTCGAAAAGCCTGAAGCATTCTTTCTGGTATTCGATAAGAGGGTCTTTTTGCCCGTAAGCGCGAAGCCCTATGCCGTGTTTTATGTGGTCCAGAGTGTGAAGATGCTCTTTCCAGACAACATCTATCACTTGCAAAAGCACTGTTCTTTCAAGTTCCTTGAATGCGAATCCTTCAGCATTAAACGCGCTTTCGCGTGTTTTATATATGTTATCGATCTCTTTGAGCAGGTCATCCTTGAATGAGCCTTCTTTGATATCACTGTAATCATTGATCGAAAGAGACATCCCGAATGTCTTTGTGAGCCAGGGCAAGAGCAGGACCAGGTCCCATTTTTCAGGATGCGCCTTGGCCGGGCACCACATTGTCACTTTTTCCTCGATCAATTCAGTTATCATCGCCTGGATCTTCGGCGTGACGTTTTCTCCGTCCAGGATAGAGTTTCTTAAAGAATAGATAGCTTCTCTTTGCTTGTTCATGACATTGTCATATTCAAGAAGCTGTTTTCTTATGTCAAAGTGATGCATCTCGACTTTCTTTTGCGCTGAAGCGATCGATTTGCTGACCCATGGATGTTCTATTACTTCACCTTCCTGCATGCCAAGCTTCTCAAGAAGGGGCGCGATACGTTCACTGCCGAAGAGCCTCATGAGTTCATCTTCCAGGGACACGTAAAAACGCGAGCCCCCGGGATCGCCTTGCCTGCCTGATCTTCCACGAAGCTGATTGTCGATCCTGCGGGATTCATGCCTTTCGGTTCCGAGGATGTACAGGCCTCCAAGGCTGAGGACATCTTTCTGCTGCTGCTCATCAGGGGGCTTGCCGCCGAGTATGATATCTGTACCACGGCCGGCCATGTTCGTGGCTATAGTTACGCCTGCTTTTTTGCCGGCTTGTGCGATGATTTGGGCTTCTGATTCATGGTGTTTAGCATTGAGCACTTGATGGGGTATGCCTTTTCTGCCGAGCATGGTTGCCACTCTTTCGGACATCTCAATGGAGCGTGTGCCTACAAGGACCGGTTGTCCTTTTTTCCAGCATGATTCAATATCTTCTGTGACAGCGTTTAATTTTTCCCTTTCCGTCCTGTAAACACAGTCAGGATGATAGATCCTGATCATTGGCTTGTTCGTGGGGATCTCAACCACGTCAAGTTTGTAGGTGGACCAGAATTCAGGCGCCTCTGTCATTGCTGTTCCTGTCATGCCCGCGAGCTTACTGAAAAGCTTGAAAAAATTCTGGAAAGTAATAGTGGCCAGGGTCTGGTTCTCTTCCTTGATCTGCAGATGTTCCTTGGCTTCGATCGCCTGGTGCAAGCCGTCTGACCATTGCCTTCCCGGCATAAGCCTTCCTGTGAATTCATCCACTATGACCACTTCTCCCTCTTTGACAACATAGTGAACGTCTTTCTTGAAAAGATAGTGCGCCCGTATGGCTTGTGTTATATGATGCACCCATTCAGATTGGATCTCATCATAGAGATTGGCGACTCCCAGCAGCTGCTCGCAATGCTTGACCCCTTCTTCGGTGATAGTGGCATTATGGTTTTTTTCATCCACTATGGCATCAAAGCCTTTTTCAAGAGATACTCCCTCGAATTTAGCTTTCACCTCTTCACTTTCTGTTATAAAGCGTATTTTAAAATGAGGGATCAGGCGGTTCACGATAGCGTATTTTTGCGTTGATTCCTGAGAGGGCCCTGATATTATAAGCGGTGTTCTGGCCTCATCAATAAGGATGTTATCCACTTCATCTACAATCGCGTAATTGCGGCTGCGCAGGACCCTGTCTTCCTTTCTTATGACCATATTGTCTCTAAGATAATCAAAGCCGAGCTCATTATTGGTGACATATGTTATGTCGCAGGCGTAGCCTGCTCTTCTGTCCCTGTTGGGCATGTCATGTTCCACGTAGCCGACAGTCAGCCCCAGGTATTCATATATCGGCGCCATCCAGTCCCTGTCCCTTTTCGCCAGGTAATCATTCACAGTGACGATGATCACGCCTTTTCCCGTGAGAGCATTCAAATATGCGGGAAGAGTGGACACAAGGGTTTTGCCTTCGCCTGTCTGCATCTCTGATATTTTTCCCTGGTGCAGGATGACGCCGCCTATCATCTGCACGTCAAAATGCCTTAATCCTATGGATCTTTTGGAAGCTTCGCGGACAATCGCGAAGGTCTCATGCAGGAGATCGTCCAGGGGCGTTCCATTGGCGATCTTTTCTTTGTATTGAGCTGTCTTTTTTGGAAAATCCTCAGGCGCCAGTTTTGCTATTTCTTCTTCAAAAGAGTTTATTTTCTCGACAATGGGATAGATAAGTTTGATATCGCGTCCGCTTTTGGTCCCGAAGTATTTCTGGAAATATTGACCTAGCATATAGAAGAAGTGATGGTTCGGCTCCGCTCACCACGGGAAAGTAAAAAGTTAGAAGTTAGAAGTAGAAAGCGGTAATAATGTTTCATAGTTTATTTATATAGTGAGTTTTGCAAATACGTCCTCTTGAGTCAAATTTTACGCCTTCCTTGAGAAGGAGTCTGCGTTTTGCGGGAATCCCGCCTTTGGCGGAATAGCCTCCCAGAGCGCCGTCAGCGCATACCACCCTGTGGCATGGAACTTTCGGGGCGTACGGATTTTTGGCCATTGCCCTTGCAACAGCTCTGTGGTGGCCTGGTTTGCCCAGGGCATTCGCGAGAAAACCATAATTCACGACTTTTCCTTTTGGTATTTTCCTGCAAAGTTTCCATGCTGAATCCGTTAAGCCGCAATTCATATCGTTATTATGCTATTAATAGAGTATTATTTTGAAGGATTGGCAGGAAATATCACAATAGGGAGTAGTAGGTATGAATATTGTTTTCGCGATAATACTTTCGCTTTTAACTCCTGGCGCCGGCCAGGCTTATAATGGAAAACCGGCAAAAGCATGCGGTTTTGGCAGCGCTTACCTGATACTGCACAATTTGTTCGGGCCTCTTGTTTTTGGTTACGCTAAAGCCAGGGATCTGCAATGGTTAGTGATTGTTTTTTCTGTGGCGATGATAGTCCTCTATATTTATGCGGCATGGGACGCTGTAGCGGATGCCGTGAAGATAAGAAAAGGCGAGATGGAGTCCTTTGGCGGCTGGAGACATGGTCTTGTCGCGTTTGCGATCCTGCTTGTGCTGACTATCGCCTTTAGAGTGCTTGGAGTCACAACAGCGCTTATGGGCGTGTTTTATTAATTCGGCTTGGAAATTCGCTCTAGGGCTTAATCTTCTCGATACTGCCCAAAGAATCTAAATTACCCTCTGATTTATCAGGATTTCCCACAATGAGTGTTGTCATGTTCTCCGGGTCCAGGTACTTGTTCGCTGCTTTAAGCACATCGGTCTTTGTTACCGCAGCGATATTCGATACGTAAGCATCAAGCCAGCCATCAGGGTAATCGTAAAATTCCACAAGAGCGCGTTTCCTGGCAATGCTGATTGGAGTGGAGAATTCCTGGATAAAATGGGCGGTTAACTGGTTTTTAGCGATTTCCATTTCCTGGGAACTCACTTGTGATTCTTGGATCTCTTTAATTTCTTCTAAAACAGCGTTAATGGTTTTTATAACAGTTTGGTTTTTAGTGCCTATTGCGGTTACAAACAATCCAAAGTCTGCCGGCTGTGTGAAGCCGCTTACGCAATAATAGGCAAGGCCCTGCCTTGACCTTATTCTTGTGAATAGCCTTGAGGAATATCCTCCTCCAAAGATCTCATTCATCATGGAAAACCTGAAGTGATCCTTGCTGCTGCGTTTGATGCCGAAGTTCGCCATGCGTATCGCGGTCTGCTCGGTCGAGGTCTTTTCGATGAATATAACGCGTTTCGTGTTTTTATTGATTACAGTATTGATCACAGGAAGGGGTTTTGCGCTGTTTTTCCATTTAAGGGATCCGAGTTTTTTCTCAAGCTTTTGCAATAGCTTGATCGTGTCAAAATCTCCGCTTATGGCCAATATTGCGCGCTCCGGCGCAATAAAATTTTTGTGCATTTCAAACAGGTCCTTGCGCTTTATGGCTTTTATGGTCTCGATCTCGGTTCGCCTTCCCCATGGGGAATCTTTTCCGTAAACAGCGCGTGCTATCTCGCGCCTGGCAATGGTCATGGGCTCATCATTTCTTCGCCTTATATTTTCTAAAACCTTATTCTTCTCAATATCGATCTTTTTATTCTCAAACACAGGAGAAACAAACCATTGGCTGAACAGAGCAAGTGTTTTATCCAGATTCTCCTTCAGAGTGAATAAGTACACATTGATGCTTTCTTCTTTTTCGCTTGCTGAGATAGAGGAGCCCATAAGTTCGAGTTCACGCGTAAGATCATCGGCTTTTAAGTGTTTCGTTCCGCTGCGCGTCCAGGCGGACGCGAATATCGAGCTTAATCCTATCTTGTCTTTTGGATCATATATTGAGCCGCCTTTGATAAATACGGAAATCCTGATGATCGGAAGGGTGCGGTCTTCGAGCGTATAAATAACAGTTTTGTTTGAGAGTTCAGTGCGCTTGGCTTTGGGCAGCTTGAAATCAAGAGGCGCGAATTTTGGAAGCTTGGGCTCAATAGAAAAAGCGCATGAAGTGAATAATGCAAATAGAAAACAAGATGCAAGGAAAAGCGGCATACAAGCTGCCGCGCTACGAAGAAACAACATATTTCTTTGTCTCATTTGCCTTTTTTTGTGATATACGCCACGACCTTATTTTCTTTTTTTATGTATTTATTCACGATCTCAACTATGTCTTGCGATGTTATACGCTCGAATTCTTCCAGCAGGTCCCAGCTGTATGCCCAATTGTCATAAAGCGCTTCATTCCAGGCAAGAGCATCAGCAAAGCCCTCGTTTCTTTCCAGATTGGTGATAAGATCAGCTTTGAGCTTGTTTTTTACTCTTTCCATTTCCCATGCTTGCGGCGGATTGGTTTTAAGAGCAAGGATCTGTTCTTCAATGGCTTTTTCCAGTTCGTTTATCGTGTATGGAGCCCTGGAATCAGCGAATATCGTAAGCATGTTCGGATACCTGCTTCCCGGATCATCATGCCAGATGTCGATCGACTGGGCCATCTGCTTTTTCTCGACAAGATTCTTGTAAAAGCGCGATGTCCACCCTTCGTTGAGTACTGCTTTTAAGAATACGAACTTTGAATCATCCGCATGGGGAGCATTGGGCTTGTGCCATCCGATGATCATCGAAGGTTCAGCGTCCCAGACCAGCTCGATCCTTTTCTCCCCCTTTTGCTCAGGTTCGTTACCGGGGTAATCGATCCATGGTTTTTTAGGGCTGATACCGCCAAAATGATTTTTTATTTTCTTGATAGTGGGATCCGGATCAAAATCCCCCACTAATGAAATGACGCATCTTTCCGGAATATATCGTGATTCAAAGAAACGCATGGCTTTTGTGGCTGTGAATCTTTCAATGTCCGCCATGGACCCTATGATCTCGCGCCTGTAAGGGCTCATAAGGAACGCGCTTCCCAGATATAGCTCATAGAGCTTGTTGACAGGGTGTGATTCAACAGACATCCTGCGTTCTTCCATGACCACGTTCCTTTCCCTGTAAAATTCCCTGAACACAGGATTGCGGAAGCGATCTGATTCAGCTATAAGCCAGGCATCAAGTTTATTCGACGGAAGGCTTACGATATAGCCTGTTATGTCATGTGTGGTAAAAGCATTAAAACCCCAGGCTCCGAGTTTCTCGTAGAACTTCTCGTATTCATCCTTGATGATGTAGTTCTCAAGTTCTTTTTCCTTATCCTCAAGCTGTGTCTTGAGTTTTTTGAGATTTTCCTTGTCAGGCGTTGTTTTTGAGATCTCCTGATTTATAAGTTTCGCGATTGCTTCTGTTTCAGCGAGGACCTTCTTTTCATTCTTAAAGTCCTTTGAGTTAAAAGTCTGAGTACCTTTAAATGCCACGTGCTCAAGCATGTGCGCGAGCCCGCTTTCCCCCATGTCCTCATCCGCTGCTCCTATACGGAAAAAAACGCGAAAAGCAATGCCCGGGAAATCATGCTTGGGGTAAAGAAGAACGCGGATGCCGTTGTCCAGGGTATACATGCGGACATCGGGGCGGACCACTTGGGCGGATAATGATGAATGATGAATGATGAATGATGAAATGAAGACAAAAAAAGCGCAGCGAAGAAACCTTTTTTTATTTAACTGACGTCTGATATCTGGTATCCGGTATCTCATTTTTTCAGCAACTCTCTTCTTCTGAGCTTCTTATGGTAGTTTATAGCAAACCTGTGCGCCTCATCGCGAATATGCATGAGGAGTTTTAATGCCGGACGGGTTTTTTCGAGTCTTATCGGCGTATTGTTTTTTTCCTTGAATATCAATTCTTCGTTCTTGGCTAATGCGCATTTGTCGATTTTATATGTCATACCGAGTTCTTGGCAGGCATCCATGATGCTTTTTAACTGGCCCAAGCCTCCGTCTGCCATGATCAGATCAGGCAGCTTTTCCTTATTGCGGACAATAGAGCCCAGGCGTCTTTTCGCCACTTCCTTCATCATGGCAAAATCATCTATTCCCTTTGTCTGGACCATTTTCATGTGTCTGTAATGCGCCTTATTCGGTTTGCCATCCAGAAAACATACAGTGCTTGCTGTTGGCAATGTTCCATGAAGATTTGAGATATCAAATGCCTCGATATGTTTTGGGACCTGCTTAAGTTTCAGGGCGTCTTTAAGATCAGATATGGCGCTTTTAGGCATGTAATGGAACATCAGGTCTTCCTTGTTGACCTCCCTGAAGATAACGTGTTCTCCGATGTGATCCAAAGCCTCGATATATTCCTTAAATCTTGCAGCTTCTTCAAATCGCAATTTTTTACTTGCGATCTTCATGAATTTAACCAAAGAGGAGCGAAGGCTCCGTATCTTGCCTCCCATGAGCATCTCAGCCCGCTTCACTGTCAGAGAATAATTCTTGCGCGATATCTTCACGGCGCATGGCGCCAAGCATTGCCCGGTGTGATAATAAAGGCATGAGGAGATGGTTTTCTCATCAAGAGGCTTTTCTTTTGAAAAATTCCAGTGGCATGGCCTAAGCGGAAGTATTCCCTTGCGAAAAAGCATCCTGATCAAAGCCTTGATCTTTCCCCCTGCGGGATATGGCCCGAAAGTCATGGCTCCCGGAGGGATATGCTTTTTTCTTGAAAGATAAAGTCTTGGAAAATCATCGCTTTTGGTTAATACGACATAAGGATAAGACTTGTCATCTTTCCACATTGAATTAAACACAGGCTTGTGTTTTTTTATGAGGTGCTCTTCGATTATGAATGCTTCGCGTTCGCTTGAGGCGATTATGTAGTCAATGCATCTGATATTCGGGATCAACGCCTGGATCTTGGGTCCCACATCTGTTTTTTGGAAGTATGAGGATACCCTCTTCCTTGTATCCTTCGCTTTGCCGACATAGATTATGCGGCCTGCCAGATCTTTCATGAGGTACACGCCGGGCTTGTTAGGCAAATTTTTAATTTTTAATTTTAAATTTTTAATCATTAAAGAATCCGGCCCTAAAGTTTTCATGGGTCAATTTTCATTACAGCTTCAGATATTCCTTTTTTGCTGCGATAGCTGCCAGAGAAAGAAGTCCTACCAGGCTGCCCAGGCTTGAAATCAGCGCGATGCCCACTGCTCCGAGGTGGCCCACAATAAGTGAGCAGCCCACGATGTTGACCGTGAGCTGTATTGCGCTCGCGGTCATGGGCCCTTTTGTGTCTTTGTTGGCATAAAAAAGCGTGAGATAGAGCTTTTGAAGAGAATAGAAAAGCAGGCTTGGAGCCATGGCAGTGAGCGTCATAGATGTCAGCAGAAAAGCATCGTGGCTGAACTTTCCATGGTAATAAAGCAGATTGACGATAGGTGATGCTGCAAGCATGAACAGCAGACAAGCCGGCACTATCGTCATAAGGATGAACTTCCGCTTTTTTGCGAAAGCTTCCAAAAGAGCTGCCTTATCGTTGCGAGTGACCATCTTTGAAAAAGTCGGAAGACTTGTAACAAGCGTTCCTACTCCTATAAGTCCTAAGGGGAGCTGGATAAGGTGGCTTGAATTATAGAGTGCTGTTATGGCTCCGCTTCCGGCTATGCTGCCGAAGAATGTGTCAATGAATGAATTCACCTGCTCCAACGCGAATGTAAAAGCATATGGACCTAAAAGCAGGAATGATTTCTTTAAATCCGGATGCGACAATGTGCTTTCCTTGGGCGGGATCAGGGAGAACGGGATCTCAAGGACTTTTGCTGTTTGCGGCCGTAGGAAAACCCATTGAAGAAGCCCCCCCAGTGTTGTAGCCATTGCAAGTCCGATAAGGAGGTCAGGTCCTGTGACATTGGTAATGAAAAGGTAGGCGATTATTGCTATTGAAGCGCACATCGGGGCAAGGCTTGACAGGAAAAATTTGCCGTGGGATTGTATTGTGGCCTGGTTCCATGCTGCCATTGCGATGAACAGCAGGAAAGGAAACAGTATTTTTGTTGATTTAATGGCAAGAGCCATGCTATCAGGGAGATCCCTGAATCCTGGGACACAGAGCCATACAATGGGCTTGGTGAAAAGCACGGCGATGATCACTATTATGCTCAGCGCCAAGAGCAGTATATTGCCGTATGCAAGAGCGAATTTTTTGGCATTATCCTTGTCAGCAGCCAGAAGAGATGAATAAACAGGGGTATATCCGGCGTATAACCCACCCTCTCCGACGAATTTGCGGAAAAAATTAGCCAGTCTGAAGGCGGCAAAATAAACATCCGCCATCGGGCCTCCGCCCACAAAATGCGCGATGCACAGGTCGCGGGCATATCCCAATGCGCGCGACAGGGTTGTGGCGGTTAAGAAGTTCCTGAAATATTTTTCCATACTCTGCAATTATATTCGACTTTCCAGGGTCACGTCTTGAGTTTTACCAAACAGGGCCAGACCTACGCTTTTAGGTTTTTATTTAGTTCTAGGAAACCTAAAAGTGCAGGTCTGGCCCTTGTATTCAAAATTCAAGACGTGACCCTGGAAGATCGACGGTTAAACAAGTATAATCAGATTGTGAAGATAAAGAAAACAGGCAGGCATACCGGCGCCCTTAAAGCCCAGAGGCAATCCTTGAGGCATCGGTCAAAAAATATCATTAAAAAGGAAAAGATCAAGGAATTAGTCAAAGGTATCACAGCAGCTATATCGAGCAAAGATTCGGCAAAAGCCGAAGAGCTGTTAAAAAAATCCTACAGTGCGATAGATAAGGCCGTGAAACGAAATATTTTTCATTGGAGAAAAGGGGCAAAGAAGAAGGCCCAGCTCACCGGACTTATCAATAGCATAAAAACCGCGTCAGCCAAAACTACGCAAGAGTCTCTTCCCAAAGCCGAGTAACGCATTCTTTGGCAGCCAATCCAGGAGTAATCGCTCCGGTTTTGATATTTCGCTCAGCTTCAAGAATAATACCAAGACATACTTCAATATTGCCCCAGTCAAGCCTGGAGCTTGCATTTTTGATCCTTGCCTGATAGCCTTCATCGATCCTGCGTCTGGTAAATCCATAATTCGCCCCTGACTTATCCCTGGCGATCTCAAAAACAGCGTCTTGAAGCACCTTTAATACCTTAAGAGCTGCCTGGCTTTCTGAAGAATGGTGAAGCGTTATTTCTGAATTTACGCGCTCAAGGGATTGATGCATAGCGGAAGCCGGGTTGTTCGTGTCAGTTGCGAAGATCGACATAAAGCTGTTTTTTAAGTGTAAGTGGCCTGGGTCCTCAGGGCACTCTTCTCCTACCAGGGTGAGAGCTTCCGCGTCAGTCACGTTTCTTCCATCAGGGCTGAAAAGTTTCAATCGCTCTATGAATTGAGCCCATAGATAAAGCTGATTCTGATATTTCTGGCTGATGATATCAAGAACATACGGGTCAAGATACAGGGAGCTTCTTTTGAGCTCCCCGCTTGCCCATGCCACAACTTCTCCCAGCGTTAGTATCGGGAAATATACATGCAGGGCGGATTTGGATGCGATCAAATAGCCTTCCAGCGGATCGTCAATATCAGATCTTGTCTTGTTTGAGGAGAGTATGATGATCTTATCCCTGACGCCGGCGTTTTCAAAATTTTCAAGGATATCGATCAGTTCTTTTTTCTTGTTTCCCTTGACGACATCAGCGCTGCTTATTATGAATATTTCCCCGCTTGAGAACATGTCCTGGCTTTGAACATTGTTCGAGAGCTCGCTGCAGTCCAGTTTCTGTCCCTCGTAGAATGTTTTTTTATAGTCCTTAAACTTATTGGATTTAAGTATCTTCTCCCTTGCGCGGAATTTCAGGAAATCCTCGGGTCCTGTCAGGAAATAAACAGGAAAATTCTCGGAATCAAATTTTTGAAAGAAAGTCTTGAAGTTCGTTCGCATGCGTAATAATGCGGATAATCAGAACGGTTTTCTATTTCTGCCCGTCTGCCTTTTTATTCGTTTTTATCTGTTTCAGTTTGTTCTGTTGCTTTTTTCTGTTGCTTGGGCGTATCCGGTGATATCTTCCTTTCGCTTTCGCCGCCTACGGATCCAAATCCCTCGATCGTTCTTTTAAGCATATCCTTTGAAAGCTGCTGCCATACGATCTCCCTGGCTTCTTCTTCTGTCATGCCTCCCGGGAGTGTCGGTGATGGATATACGATGTTTCCCACCATGTTAGATTCTTGCCAGAGATATTGATTCGATGCCTTGTCAACAAATCCTATTCTCGTCACGATCTCAAGTTTGTAACTTGTTGCGATCAAATTGGCATCATAAGCCACGGGAAAATGTATGTATCGGTTTATCTCGCCCGTGAGTATTCCATTGGCATCAGCTTCGTTCGTTATTTTATAGGTGCCGTTTGTCACAAAGCGCGTATATATTTCTCTGGTGAGCTTGTCCTCAAGGGCGAATTGCTGTGTTTTGTTGACAAATGGGCGAATGGCGATTTTCTTTATGTGCGAGGGCAGGATGTGTGAGCTTGGCTTGTATATGATGCCGTCGTCACCTCCGCAGCCAATCAGCAGAAGTGAAAAGTAAAAAGTAAAAAGTGAAAAGATGAAAAATGAACCTCTTAATGTTCTTTTATTCAATTTTATTTATCCGCCTTTACCACGAAATTAATGGCTTTTCCCTGTATATAGATCACTTTTAAAACTTTAGCATTTTGCAGGTGCCTCGCTACTTTATCCTGGGATCGGGCTTTTCCCTGCACGAGCTCCTTGTCTGCGCTTTTATCAGTCTCTATATTGACCACATCGCGGAATTTCCCGTTGACCTGCACTGCAATAGGCATTGTTGCGGCTATAAGGTGTTTTTCATCAAAAACAGGCCACTTGGCGAGGCTTACGAAGGGCTTGTTCCCGAGCTTAGCCCATAATTCTTCGCACACATGAGGGGCGAACGGCGACAGGAGTTTGATCAGTGTTTCAGCATCTTCTTTTGAAGCGCCTTTCTCGATGAGCGCGTTGACGTATTCCATCATGGCTGATATTGCTGTATTGAATTTGAATGTATTAATCCTTTCTTCCACATTTTTGATCGTCTTATGCCTTATGGATATATTTTCATCATGGGTTGCGAAGCCTTTCTCTGGGGCATTGTCCACGATGCGCCATACCTTGTTTATGAACCTTACCACGCCTTCCACGGTTCTCATATCCCATGGCTTGGGAAGCTCAAAGTCTCCCATGAACATCTCATAAAGCCTCATGGCGTCTGCTCCGTATGTAGCGACGATATCATCGGGATTGACCACGTTTTTCTTGGATTTCGACATTTTCTCTATCTGCGTGGTCAGTAGTTCATTGGTCTTTTTGTTATAAGGTTTACCTTCCCTGTGTTCGATCTCGTACAGTGGCTGATACGCGCCTTTTTTATCCTGAAAACTGTATGCGAGTATCATTCCCTGATGGCGCAGTTTAATAAAAGGCTCTTCTGTCGAGACAAGTCCCAGGTCATGGAGGACCTTATGCCAGAATCTGGCGTAAAGCAGATGCAGGACTGCGTGTTCGGCTCCGCCTATGTAGAGGTCGACCGGCATCCAGTATCGCTCCTTGTCCGCATCCCATGCTTTGTTATTGCTATGGGGATCGAGATATCTCAGGTAGTACCAGCAAGAACCTGCCCATTGGGGCATAGTATCTGTTTCTCTTAAAGCTTTTCCATTGCATTTAGGGCATTTTGTCTGCACCCAGTCCTTAATGGATGCAAGCGGGGATTCTCCTGTGCCGGAGGGTTCATAGTGTTTCACGTCAGGCAATAGAAGTGGAAGTTCTTTTTCCGGGACCAGCACAGAGCCGCATTTATCCTGGCAGTGTACTATTGGTATGGGTTCCCCCCAATAGCGCTGTCTTGAGAATATCCAGTCGCGCAATTTATATGTCACGGTTTTCTTGCCGATCTTTTTGTTTTCAAGCCACTTGATGATACTTTCCTTGAATTTATCCGTAGTGAGCCCATTGAACTCTCCGGAATTCACTGCTATGCCGTCTCCTGTATATACTCCGTTTGTGGGCGTATCCGGCTTGACCACCTGTCTTACGGGTAAGCTGAATTTATTGGCGAATTCCCAGTCCCTTTCATCATGCGCAGGCACGCACATGATCGCCCCTGTCCCATAGGAGAGCATGACGTAGTCAGATATCCATATGGGTATTTTCTCGTTATTCACCGGATTGATAGCATTTGTTCCCGTGTAAACTCCGGTTTTTTCACGGGCAAGGGAGGACCTCTCAATATCGGATTTATTCTTCGAGGTTTCCTGATAGCGCTTGACCTCGTCTGATTTTCCAGGAGTTGCGAGCTTGCTCACAAGCGGATGTTCCGGCGCCAGGACCATGTATGTAGCGCCGAATAGAGTGTCAGGGCGCGTCGTGAACACGCGTATGGGATCCCTGGTTGCGTCCACCATGAAATCGATCTCTGCCCCATTTGACTTTCCTATCCAGTTGTTCTGCATGGTGAGCGTGGATATGGGCCAGTCGAGCTTGTCCATGTCGCCGAGCAGGCGGTCAGCATACATCGTGATCTTAAGCACCCATTGGTGGATGCTCCTTTTTTCAACAGCGCTCCCGCAGCGTTCACATCTACCGTTATGTACCTCTTCGTTGGCCAGGCCTGTTTTGCATTTCGGGCAGAAATTAATGGGGGCCAGAGTCCTGTAGGCCAGGCCTTTTTCAAAAATTTTGGAGAATATCCATTGGGTCCACTTGTAGTATTCAGGGTCTGTTGTGTTTACCTCTCTTGACCAATCATATGAGAAGCCTAAAGATTTTATCTGGCGCCGGATCGTTGTGATATTTTCCTCGGTCTTGATCGCGGGATGTATCCCGGTCTCGATCGCGTAATTTTCAGCAGGAAGGCCGAAAGCATCATATCCCATGGGCTGGAGCACGTTGAATCCTTTCATCCTCTTGAATCTTGCCACAATGTCAGTTGCCGTGTATCCTTCAGGATGGCCGACATGCAGCCCTGCGGCTGAAGGGTATGGGAACATGCTTAGTGCGTAGAATTTTGGCTTTTCCTTATCCAGGTCTTGTGCGTGAAAGATCTTGCTTTCTTCCCATTTTCCCTGCCATTTTTCCTCGATGTTCTTATGATCGAATATGGGAAGCGCCATTTAATTCCTCATTTTCAGGATATATCCAGCCAGTTTTTGCCGTGACGAGGCTGATATCGGCAATTCTTGCAATTTACGTTCAAGAATATTCAGTTCACTTATCAGTATGTTTTTAGCCTTTTTGTATCCTAAAAGTTCGGCAAGATTTTTATTTATAGCCGGGTGTTGTTTTGTATCCTGCTTCATATCATCAAGGTCATCCGCCAGCTGAAAGCAGAATCCAAACTTCCCGGCGAATTCCATGGATTTTTTAAAAAATCTTTGTTTGTTCTTATTCGTCGAAAGCAGTATTGGAGTACACATGGCTGCCTCAAAGAGCCTGCAAGTTTTCAATTCATAAGTCCTCTTTATATTTCTTGCATCCTGTGTCTTGCGTCCGGCATCCAGTCTTAGGTCTCTGATCTGGCCCTCGATTATGCCCTTTGCTCCGATAGAGCGCGCAACAAGTTCCATTACTTTTGTATCAGCTGTTTCCCCTACAAGCTCCAGTGCGTGCGTCAAAAGCGCATCTCCTGTCAGGATCGCGCAGGCTTGTCCGAATTTTTTATGGACCGTGAGCTTGCCGCGTCTGTAATCATCATTGTCCATGGCAGGCAGATCATCATGAATGAGGGTATAATTATGGATCAGTTCGATCGCGCATGCGAGCTTATCAAGCTTGGATTTTTGAACACGCGCTGCATTGCCGAACATGTATACAAAGCCGGGTCTTAATCGTTTTCCTCCAGGGAAAAGAGCGTACAAAGCAGCGTCTTTTAAAATGCCGTTTGCAAACAGCCTTGAAACCTGTTTCTTGAGTGTTGACTCAAAAGTTTTTAAGCGCATTCAAGTGCTCCTCTTGGTATTGCCCCAAAGTTTTGAGAGCGTTTCCCGGATTTTGCCCTCATATCCTGATATTTTCGGCTTATAAAAGACTTTTGGATCCGGGAAATATTCCTGCCGGATAAAATTTTCCTTGTAATCATGAGGATATAGGTAGCCTTTGCCATGGCCAAGATCCCCATCAAGATTCGCGTCTTTTAAATGCAAGGGGACTTCCCTGGGACATCCGCTTTTAACCTCATTTTGAGCTTCTTTGAGAGCCATATAGCAGGCATTTGATTTTGGAGCGCAAGCAACGTATATGGCAGCATGAGCAAGAGGTATCGCGCATTCCGGCATGCCTATGAACATCACGGAATTCGCCACGCTTTGTGCGAGTATCTGCGCTTGCGGATCAGCATTGCCAACATCTTCGCTTGCTGCTATCACGATCCTGCGCGCGACAAAACGCGGGTCTTCCCCTGCCTCAAGCATTTTTACAAGCCAGTAGATGGTTGCATTGGGGTCGCTTCCGCGCATTGATTTGATGAATGCGCTGATCGTGTCATAATGGGAGTCTTCTTTTTTATCATAGATGATCTGGCGCGACCCAAGGATATTTGAGACTTGCGCGCTGGTTAAAGTTTCCAGCTGTTCTTTTGTGGATGTGGCAAACAGGAATTCAATGCCATTGATAAGCCGTCTTGCGTCTCCTGTGCTGTAGGCAATAAGAGATTTCCTCGCAGCGCTTGAGATGTCGCTGCATTTGCCCTCGCTTCTGGCTTTTAAGATCGCTCTTTCGAGTATTTTCTCTATGTTCTCATTGCTCAAAGACTTAAACTCGAATATCAAGGCTCGCGAGAGCACGGCTTTATGCAGATAAAAATACGGATTCTCAGTGGTGATACCGATGATGGTAATGAGCCCTGATTCCATATGAGGAAGCAAGACATCCTGCTGAGAGCGGTTAAGATGATGGATCTCATCAAGCGCTAAAACACTGCGCTTGGCTTTTTCCTTAAGTAAATACGAAGCTTCGCTTATTACACGGCGTATCTGGCTCACCCCGCTATCCACGCAGCTTAACTGAAAGCTCTTTATATCATCTCTTGCCGAGATTATTGAGGCCAGAGTTGTTTTTCCGGATCCCGGAGGGCCAAAGAGTATAAGGTGGCTCAGCGCCTGATTATCGATCATGTTCCTTAGCGGCGAGTTCGGGCCTGTAAGATGTTTTTGGCCTACAAAGTCATTTATATTGTTTGGCGCCAGTCTTTTTGTTAATGGCAGGAATTTGTTTGAATCCTTGGATTGGTCGTTTGGTAACGTAAAAAGATCTTGCTGGGGCTTAATCTGGCGTTGTGGCAAGATTATTCCTTGCTATCCGTTGGGCTGGCCAGGGCATCATCAAGAATTCCCTCGATCTGCCTTAAAGTGTTCATACATGAGCCTGAGATCTCCGTTTCCTTCCTCTGCATCCTGGTAAGTTCCTCAATAAGGTTGAATGCGACCAGCACTGCCAGTCTTGAAGTATCCACGATCTGCGTTTTTTTCTGCGCTTCAGTCAGTTTGTCTGTTAAGCGCTCAGCCAGGTTGTGCATCTCAAGCGCGGTAATGCCTTCGGATTCAATATCATAAGCGCGCCCGAGAATGTTGACCGTTACCTTGTCAGCGGAAGCCATATTATGAAATGATGAATGACGCCCTGTGGAGTATGCCACAGGACTGCTTCGCTGAATGATGAATGGTGAATGGCAGATGAAGAATATGAAGCGCTAGTCTGCTTGTTTTTGTTTCATCATTCATCATTCATCCCTCATCATTTCTTCATAAGTGTGCTTTCTCGACCTTTTCCAGAAGTTCATGCAGCCTTTCTTTAAGGCGTTCGCGTTCTTTAAGCATGGCCTCGAATGTGGTGTTGATCTTCATGGCTTTTTTATGATCAGCCTCCATCGTGTCGATCGAGGTTGAAAGCATATCATGATCTTCCTTGGTTTTTTTATAACGCTGGGCAATAACCTTGATCTTCTGGTTGATCCTTTTAAGGCTTTCTTCAATTTCGACTAATGCCATTTTCTATTCTCTTAATTTCGCGTTTAAATCAGTCTCAAGGGCTTTTATCACTTTATTAAGCAGGACTTGTATCTCTTCCTGCACCAGGCTTTTCCCTGAATTTTCAATGTCCGGGTTTATCTCTATCGTGAAAGCCACGCTTTTTTTGTCCTCGCCTATGGTTGGTGATTCATATATATCGAATGGCCGCACGAGAATAATATTCTTACCCAGGGCTTTTGAGGTGCATTGCGATATTTCATCCCATTTTGTGTCTTTGGATACGATAACAGCAAGGTCTTTTGTTATCTTCTGCAGTTTTGGCAGTTCTCTGAATGTATTTGCCGGCTTGCGCGCCAATATCTCTGTGATCGCGTCCATATCAAGTTCCGCATATAACAGAGGAAAGCGGGCTTTATGTTCCTGTTGGGCAATGCTTATATCCGAGACAAAGCCTATTGATCTGTCACCTGCCCTAAAGCTGGTTGAATCAGAAACAGTGAATATTTCAGCGCTGTTCTCGAGAGGGCATTTTGTTGCGCTAATGTCCAGTGAATCGAAAATCGCATCAATGATCCCGATAAGGTCAAGCTTGGTGAATGCTGTTTCTTTTCCACCCAGTTTCCAGTATGGGTATGGATGGCCCGGGCCATACGCAAGAGCGCAGAACATGGATGCGCTTTTATGGTTCTTTTCCTCATCGAGCCCGTGGCATTGCCCGTATTCAAACATCCGCATAAACATTTTGCCGCGATTAACATTGCGTTTCCAGTTCTTCATTAGTCCGGGAAAAAGCGTGGTGCGGACGATATCAAGCTCATTTGAGATCGGGTTTGCTATGGGAATGGCTTGGGCGGATGCCCGGGCGCCGAATACGCTCTCAAGTTCCGCTTTGCTGATCAATGTGAGGTTCATTGCCTCATAAAAACCAAAAGATGAAAAACTATTCGAGAAAGTTTTTATTGTTTTTACCAATAATTCCTGCTGTTTTGCTTGTTCTGATAGTTTCGGGCTGTTTGCCGCTTCGACATTGTGCGCTTTAGTGCTCTTTATCTTGTCAAAACCCAAATGGCGCAAAAGTTCTTCAGCGAGATCTTCGGTAAGTTCCAAATCTTGCCTATAGGTTTCAGGCGTGAACCTCCATGACCCTTTTTGCTTTTGATCCAGTTTTAAAGAAAGCGGTTTTAATACGCTTGACACGTCTTTGTCGCTGATGTCGCAGCCGAGTATATTCTTGAGATCCTGCGTCTTAAATCTTATCTCCACGGGTTTCTTTTTTGAGGGGTAGCGGTCCTCGAATTCTGTTTGCTTGGCTGCTGCATGGTCTTCCAGCAATGCCTTGGCTCGCTTGAACGCGATCGGAAGGGAATCTCTGTCGATCCCCTTCTCAAAGCGGATCGAGGAATCAGTTTTGATCTGGTGAAAAGTCGAGCTTTGGCGCACGGTTTCTCTTTTGAAAGCAGCGCATTCAAGATAAATATCCCTTGTCTTTTGGGTCACTGAAGTCTCTGACCCGCCTATGATCCCTGCCAGGGCAACCGGGCGGTTTGCGTCAGCTATGACCAGATCCACGCCTTTTCTCAAATCGTATTTTTTACCGTCAAGAGCATTCACTGATTCCCGGTCTCCGGCGAATCGCACAATGATCTTGCGGCCGTTAAGCTCATTGAAATCAAACGCGTGCATAGGGTTGCCTGTTTCAAGGCATACATAGTTTGTTATATCAACCACGTTGTTTATGCTGCTTATTCCCATATTCAAAAGGCGCCAGGAGATCTGCGGAGGACTTGGGGCGATATTAATATTGGTAAAAAGCCCTCCAAGATACCTGGAGCATGATTGGACCGCGTTTTTGTCTATCGTGACCCCGGATGCCTGCTTATTGGGCTTAATGTTTGAATTTGATCGTGCTTTTGCCTTGCTTCTCCATAAATAAACAGAGAGTTCTCTTGCCAGTCCCAGATGACCTGTCAGGTCCCATCTGTGGGGAGGCAGTTCAAGTTCGATTATTGAATCGCTTTCAAGGTAATCATTGAGATCTTTGCCGCTTGGCCAGCTCTGGGGCAGAACAAGAATACCGCTTTTGTCTTCTCCTATGCCCAGTTCAAAAGATGAACATATCATGCCCTCTGATTCTTGCCCTCGGATCTTGGCTTTGCGTATTTCCAGTTTTCCTTTGCCGGGCACATCAAGCGCTGATCCAACTCTGGCAAATGCCACTTTTTGCTTTGCCTTAAGATTCGGCGCTCCGCATACAACATTGAAAGTACTATTTCCGGAATTCACTTTTGCGAGCACGAGCTTGTCCGCATCCGGATGCTTGGTGACTTCGAGCACTTCAGCCACGCTGATATCAGTGAATGTCGGTTTCGTTTGATTTATCGCGGATATCTCAAGGCCGATGGTCTCAAGCGCTTCAACTGTTTTATCAAGCGCAGGCAGGGGTTTGGCAGTGAGTTCGTTCAGCCAATTAAGTGAAAATCGCAGGAGCATTTATACGATCTCCTTGAACTGGCTTAAGAAATCCAGGTCATTATCCCAGAATAATCTAATATCAGGGACTGACCATAAAGCCATGGCTACTCTTTCCATGCCAAGACCAAAAGCGAACCCTCTCCATTTTGTTGGATCGTGTCCATGCCGTTTAAGTACTTGAGGGTGTATCATTCCTGCTCCGAGCATCTCGATCCATCCTGTTGATTTGCATGTGGGGCAGCCTTTGCCGTTGCACATGAAACAGCTTAATACGACTTCGCATGAGGGTTCAGTGAACGGGAAGTAGCTCGGACGGAATTTTATTTTTATTCCCGGTCCGAAGAATTTTAAGGCCCATGTCTCAAGGGTCGTTTTTAGATCAGCGAATGTCGATGCTTGGTCGACTACGAAAGCTTCCACTTGGTGAAACACCGGAAAATGAGTCGCGTCTATGGCCTCCCTTCTGAAAACCTTGCCGTAGGTGACGATCCTGTAGGGGGGCGCAACATCTTTCATGACGTGATTTTGGATCGGGGTTGTATGCGTTCTCAATAACCACTCTGTTTTATCTGACGCTTTGCATTTTTCATCTTGCAAGTTCAAATACAGCGTGTCGTGCATATCGCGCGCAGGATGGCCTTCCGGAATGTTTAAGCATGTAAAGTTATTGTGGTCAGTCTCGATCTCAGGGCTTTCAATATATGTAAAACCCATGGATGTGAACACGCTCAATATCCTGTCTGCGACGATCCTTAAGGGGTGAGGATTGCCAAAGTGGACAGGGCGTCCCGGAAGCGTCTGATCGGACTCTTTGTTTTTTGGCTGTGCGAATATTGTTTTCTTTAAAGCTTTGGTTTTTTCCTCTAGGGCGCTTGCGAGCTCGTTCTTTGCCTCATTTGCTTTTATGCCTGCTTGTTTGCGCTCGTCAGGAGGCAGGTTCCCGATGGTTTTTAGGACGGATGTGAGTGCGCCTTTTCTGCCCAGATACGAAGTTTTAAGAGATTCAAGATCCTCGGCGCTTTTAGCAGCGCTTATTTGCTCAAGAGCTTTGGTTTTTAAGTGAGTTATCTGTGCGGAATCAATCGGAGGCACCTCTGTTCAAATCCACAGCCTTAATTATTCGCGTCTTTGACCAGCTGGACTATCTTTGCGAATCCTTTCGGGTCAGCAAAAGCAAGGTGCGCGAGTATTTTCCTGTTTATCTTAACGTTGGCCTTTTTAAGAGCATTTATTAATCTTGAATAGCTTATTCCGTTCAAGCGCGCTCCGGCGTTTATTCTTGTTATCCAGAGGCTTCTGAACACTCTTTTCTTCTGCTTACGGTGCTTGTAAGCGAATCTCAGAGAGCGTTCTACCTGCTGCTTTACCATCCTCCATCGTTTGCCTCTGTCTGAATAGTATCCTTTTGCAATGCGAAAAACTTTCTTTTTTCTGCGTCTTGTTGTTACTGCTCCTTTTATTCTCAACCTACTGTCTCCTTATTACTTATCCGTATGGCAGAAGCGCTTTGATCACTCTAGCGCCCCCTTCCGGCAAAGTTTGCTTGGATTTTAAATGTCTGCGTCGTTTTTTTCTCATTCCAATTAAAAGATGGCGTGCTCCTGATGTTTTATAAACGACTTTCCCTTTTTTTGTTACCCGGAACCGTTTCTTGGCTCCGCTGTGCGATTTCATTTTTGGCATAAATTTACCTACCGTTTTGGCGCAAGGATCATGATCAGGCGGTTGCCCTCTTGAAGGGGTTCCCTGTCGATCTTGGCTTTCTTCTCCGTGCGCTCTTTTACTTTTATCATGAGCTTCATCCCCAATTCGGGATGCGCTCTTTCTCTCCCCCTGAAGAATACTGTGATCCGTACTTTATCATGCTGGTCCAGGAACTTCTCGATCCTTTTGAGTTTGACTTCAAGATCATGATCGTGCAGCTTGGGAGAGAATCTTACTTCTTTGAGATCTCCGGATCTCTGCTTCTTATGTTGTTCTTTCCACTTCCTGAGCTGTTCGTATTTATACTTATCAAACTTACCGAGCTTGCATACAGGAGGATTCGCCTTGGGAGCGACTTCGATCAGGTCGAGCCCTTCTCTTTCCGCTATCCTCAATGCCTCTTGGGTCGGCTGAATTCCAAGTTGTACGCCCATGGAGTCGATGAGCCTGACCGTAGAAGTACGGATCTCCCTATTGGCTCTCCAGTAGGGGAGTTTCTCTTTTACGTAATAATTTCTTCCCATGCGTTTTTTATCCCTCTCCCTTAGGGGAGAGGGAATCTTGCGATGCTCTGATTATATTAGAAATTAAGGGCCACCGTCAAAAACGCAGAGGCATTAGCCGGGATTTTATCCTCTGATTCGCCGTCAACATCCACGACTTCCTGTTCACTTGAGAGCGCTCCGCTGAGTTCGACTGTTACGTGGAGGAAGTTAAGCCCGAAACCTCCGCAGTATGTCCATTCTGAATCGCTCTCAGCAAGGTTCTTTGTGAGCCCTGCTCTGAGCGGTATGTTGAGCCATGCCCTGTTGAACACGTTGATCTCGGTTCCAAGGCTCAGATCCCTTGACTTAAACCCTGACAATGGAGTCGCATTTTCAGTCAGATCCATGTCAGCTGCCAATGTCCAGAAGTTAAGAGGAAAAAGAGCTGCTCCTGCTCTTATCTGCCCGTCAAGCTTGTATTTCCCCTTGATCCCGGCATCAAGCGCTGCTTGAGGCCTTTTGAATTTCGGGGCATTTAAGTTTTTGCCTACAATGCCGAATTTAGCTCTGTATTTCTTCCTTAAATTCCACAGGAATCCTACATCAACCGCAGGCATGAGAGATGATTTAGCATTGTTCTTAAAGTCGCTAACGGAATCTCCTGCTTCTGTATCTTTTTCAAGGACTTGCTGTTGGAAATATCCGATGTTGCCGTTGACGAGTTTTAAGTTCGCGCCCACTGATAGGCCTGGAAGGAAGAATGAGCGTCCGAACCCGAATGCCACTTCAGTGAATGATGCTCCCTGGAGTTCGATATTTGTAGTGTTTTTGGAATAAGGATTCCCTGTTGATGCTGCGCTGATAACCGGTATTGCAGCTGGCGCTTCTTTCGCTATTGTGGCTGCTGAAGCTGTGATTTGCTCATCACTGACCCCGTTTGTAATAGCGTAATTGACAATTGCATTGGCAAATTCTGCGGGAGTGGTAAAGCTGGCTGCAACGGTTAATGTATTATCCATCAGATTGTCAATGGCAGTGAATCCGGCAGTTCCTATGGAAGCAGCAATTGAATCTGCAGCAGCTGTTTGTGCGCCTGTAGTCATTGATCCTTGAGTACCATCAGCACCTGCATAATCAACTCCGCTTACTCCAAGACCGACATTGTCACCCAATCCGATATTAACAAGATCAATATTTGGATCTCCCGCGACTGCTGTGAAATTATTGACTGACAATGCGTATCTTCCAAACCGCATATTTAATCCGCCTTGTGCATTAATATAGAGGCCTTTTCCAGGAGTGTTCATATCATTGATGTTTGAAAGACCTTTCATAAGATTCCCGATATCTTCGGCGTTGAGGCTTCCGCCGCTGTTCTGTTGTGCTTGGATCCTGTCGTATTTCGTGGCAATGTCGCTAAGGGTATTCGCGTTTTTGAGCAATCCTTTGGTGAATTCAACCCTTGCTCCAGCAGGCACCTGGATATCAAAGCCTTTCTGCTTATAAAGACCTGCCGGGTTATAGTGCGCACCTATGGCATCTTCCGCTATAGCCACAAAAGCTCCACCTATTCCGAGTGGTCTTGCGCCGAGTGTTTTAAAAGCCTCGGCGAATGAGATTATAGGCACAAAGGCAATCAATGAGAGTGCCAATACGATCTTCTTAATATTACGCATGCGAGTCCTCCTTTTTATTTGCTGATGATTGTTCAAAAAACTTGATAGCTTCATTAAGGGTTTTAAGCCCTATGTTCTTACCATTATGCAATCTTAAATTAACGCTGTTTGCCTTGATCTCTTTTTCCCCTACAACAGCCATTATAGGGATCTTCTCCAATGTAGCCTTTCGGATTTTAGCAGAAATGGAACTTGAGTCAGCATATATCTGCGCTCTGATGTTATGATCCTTAAATCGCGTGATCACCTTATTAGCGTATTCATTGGTGTTTTCATTGACTGAAATGACCGCGACTTGCACGGGAGCCAGCCAAAAAGGGAACAATCCTCCGTAATGCTCGACCAGGACTCCGAAAAACCTCTCGATCGATCCAAGAAGCGCCCTGTGGATCATGATAGCATGCTCATCTTTGCCGCTTGAATCTCTGTATGTAACATCGAATCTTTGAGGAAGGTTGAAATCCAGCTGGATGGTGCTGCATTGCCAGAGCCTGCCCAGGCTGTCTTTAACCTTGAAATCGATCTTAGGGCCGTAAAACGCCCCTCCCCCCTCATCAAGTTCATATGCAAGATCCTGGCGCTCCAGGCTGTTTTTCAACGCTTCGGTTGAGCGATCCCAGTTTTCCTTGGTTCCCACGAACTGTTCGGGTCTTGTAGAGAGGTATATCTTTATGTCTTCAAATCCGAAATGGCCAAGGAATGTTTTTACGAAGTTAACTACGCTGATGATCTCTTCTTCAAGTTGGGCATGGGTCATGAAGATATGAGCATCATCAATAGTGAATCCCCTGACTCGCATGAGCCCGTGAAGGACCCCGGCTTTCTCAAATCTATATACAGTTCCCATCTCAGCGAATCTTATGGGAAGTTCGCGATAGGAATGAAGCCCGGTTTTATAGATCATGATGTGGTTTGGGCAATTCATGGGCTTTAACCTAAACTTTCTTCCCTCTATATCCATGGGTTCATACATGAGGTCGCTGTAAGCTTCCAGGTGGCCGCTGATAGAATAAATTTTTTCACTTGCGATGTGGGGCGTATAGACGATGGAGTATCCGGCCTTGAGATGTTCTTTTCTCCAGAGATCCTCGATGAGCATGCGAACCATGGCGCCCTTGGGGTGCCAGTGGATCAGGCCCCCGCCAATTTCCTCATGAACCGAAAAAAGGCTTAGTTCTGTGCCTAATTTCCTGTGGTCGCGTTTTTTTGCTTCTTCGATCCTCTTTAAATAAGCGTTAAGGTCTTCTTTGGTATGCCATGCAGTGCCATAGATCCTCTGCAGCATGGGATTCTTTTCATTACCCCTCCAGTAGGCTCCGCTGGTAGAAAGCAGCTTAAAATACCTCAGCTCTTTCGTGCTTTCGATATGAGGGCCGCGGCAAAGGTCGATGAATGTGTCGTGCTGGTAGAATGTTATTGTTTCACCGGAGGGCATCTCATTGATCAGCTCGACTTTGTATTTTTCCTGCTTATCCCCGAAGAATACAAGAGCTTCTTCTCTTGATTTCTCGCTGCGCGCAAAAACATGTTTGCCTCCGGCGATCCTGCGCATTTCCTGTTCGATCTTCGGCAGATCCTCAGGAACGAATTTGTGAGGCAGGTCAAAATCGTAGTAAAACCCCTCCTCTATATTGGGACCTATCGCTACTTTAACGTCTTCAAAGAGGTTTTGCACGGCCTGCGCCATTATATGAGCGCAAGAATGCCTTAGCTTGGCCAGATATTCCTGATTACTATTCTGCTTTTGTTTATCTTTCATACCTACCTTATGAGTATCCAATAGTCAGTCTACAGAAATTCGAAGCTGTTTTATAGAGGTAACTTTGTGTTTCTCTCATGATTATTAACCTTGATCTTTCCGCGTTTTTAACTTTGCGGCTCAGCGCTTCACCAGTAGGGCCTTTATCTGTAACCAGAACTCTGTTTTTTGTAGAATAACAGTTTATGTATACAATATTCATGGTAATTCATATTGTTGCGTGTGCCTTGATAATCGTCGTAATTTTGTTGCAATCAGGAAAAAGCGGAGGATTTCAGGGGATTTTCGGCTCAAGCGGAGAGGTGATATTCTCGACCCCGTCAGGCTCGTCATTTATGCGAAAAGCAACAGCGATATTAGCCATTACATTCGCTGTTACCTCTTTATCCCTTGTGACAATGACACGCAGAAGACTGATGCGCTCTGTCACCCTCGAGCATCCTGTGGCAGTGCCCCAGGCTCCTGCGCAACCGCAGCAGTCACCGCAGCAACAGAAGCAGCAGCCACCAGCTCAAACTAAATAGATCAGAGACATTGTCGCTGCTATTGGGGAGAGTTCTTGTTAAAGGCGCAGGTGTTGGAATGGTAGACAAGTACGTTTGAGGGGCGTATACCGCAAGGTGTGGGGGTTCAAGTCCCCCCCTGCGCAAAATCAAGAGTTAGGATATAGGAGTCAGGAGTTAGTGTTAATACAGGAAGAGAAGAGTGAGACACAAAAAACAAACCCGGGAAAGATAAAGAATTTTAGAGATCTAATAGTTTGGCAGAAATCACGCGGCAAGCAGAAAAGATTATCCAAGATACCTTGATATAGCAAGGCGCAGCGCAGCTGAATCTGAAAACTGGCTGTATAAGCTACGGGATGGTAAATTATTGGATAACAGCATATGTGCTGAGAGAATAGGTGTAAGTGTTTAAATTCAGAAAATGCTGCAAACAATTTTGGTTAAATTAAGGAATAGGGTTAATTGATAGAGGATACTAACTCCTATCTCCTAACTCCTATATCCTGATTGCGCGGGTGTAGTTTAGTGGTAAAACACTACCTTGCCAAGGTAGATATGAGGGTTCGATTCCCTTCGCCCGCTAGTTTTAAGTCGAGACGGGTTAATTGACAGGGGGTACTAACTCCTGCATCCTATCTCCTGATTTTATGGATACATATAAGACGCGAAAAAAAATAAAGACTCTCAAAGAGCTTGCATTAATCATCAGCAAACTGAAAAAGCAAGGCAAGCGAGCCGTGCATTGTCATGGCGTGTTCGATCTCATGCATCCGGGTCATATTCGCCATTTTGAAGCTGCGAAACGAGAAGGCGATGCTCTTGTCGTTACCATAACAAAGAATATTTATGTTAACAAAGGGCCTTCCAGGCCGGTGTTCGATGAGTGGCTCAGAGCTGAACAGATAGCAGCGCTTGAATGCGTGGATTATGTCGCGATAAACGAGTGGTCCACAGCAGAGAAAACCATCAGGCTCTTAAAACCCAATATCTACGCCAAGGGGAGCGATTATGAGGACAGGAAAGCTGATGTTACCCGCGGTATAGAAGCTGAGGAAAAAGCGGTTCGTTTTTGCGGAGGACAGATCCACTTTACCCGCGAAATACAGTTCAGTTCAACAGGCATAATAAACGAGCAATTTGATATCTATCCCGCAGACGCAAGGCCTTTTCTTGAGAGTTTTCGCTCCCGCTACCGGGATATTGACATAATCAATTATCTTGAATCGCTTAAGAAGCTCAAGGTCCTGGTTATCGGTGATGCGATAGTTGATGAATACTGTTATTGCCAGCCCATGGGGAAATCGCCTAAAGAAACCATTGTTTCCACAAGGTATATCAAGCAGGAGGCGTTTGCAGGGGGCATTCTGGCGTGCGCCAATCATTTGGCAGGGTTTTGCGGTACTGTGGACCTTGTCACTGCTCTGGGCTCAAAAGATTCACGAGAGAGTTTTATACGGTCGCACTTAAAACCCAATGTGACAAGCAAGTTTTTTTTCAGGGATGACGCCTCAACGATAATCAAGAGAAGATTCGTTGATAATGCGTTTCTCGCTAAAATGTTTGAGACTTCGTACCTTACTGATACGCCGATAAACAAGAGCCTCGAAGATAAGATAATAAAATATCTGAATTCTTGCGCCGGCCGTTATGATTTTGTATTTGTGGCTGATTATGGACATGGGTTTTTAACGCCGAGGATCATTGACGTAATATGCAGGAAGTCAAAATTTCTCGCTCTTAACGCGCAGACGAACAGCTCCAATATTGGGTTTAACCTGATCACAAAATATCCTTGCGCTGATTATGTATGCATTGACGAGCCCGAGCTCAGGCTCGCAACGCACGCGCGATACGGGGGGCTTGAGGAAATGGTGCTCTACATCGCCAAGAAGCTCAAAACCCAGAAAATGGTGTCCACGCGCGGGCATCTCGGCTCAATGGCATATTCCCGTAAATCCGGTTTTGTCAGTGTTCCGGTGTTGTCCCAGAAGGTCGTAGACCGCACAGGCGCAGGGGATGCGTATTTTTCAATTACAGCTCCGTGCGTTGTGAAGGATTTTCCGCTGGAGGTTATAGGTTTCATAGGCAATACAGTCGGGGCTCTGGCGGTCACCATAGTGTGCAATCGCTCGAGCATCGAGCCTGTTACTCTTTATAAATTCATAACAACCCTTCTTCATTGAATGAGCACATGAATAAAAATATAAATTTTCAGGAGTCGGTAAGGGAATTCAAGAGCATCATCTCAAGCATCGAGGCATCAGGAAAAAACAACAAAAAGCAGCCTTTGGAAAAAGCGGTTGTCGAATATCTGGAACTTGTTTCCAAGCTTTACAAGAACGGTAGGAGGATCTATTTTATCGGCAATGGCGGCAGCGCTGCTATTGCGGGCCATCAAGCCATTGATTGGCTTAAGAACGGAAAATTAAGAACAGAATGCTTTAATGATTCCGCGCTGTTAACGTGTCTCGGCAATGATTACGGGTATGAGCATGTATTTGAGAAGCCCCTGCATTACGTGGCGGACAAGGGCGACATACTTGTGGCGATATCAAGTTCCGGACGCTCGGAAAACATCATCAGAGCGACTAAGAAGGCCGTGGAAAAAGAACTCTCCATCGTTACCCTGACGGGTTTTGACGCTGATAATCCGCTTCGTCAAATGGGCGACATTAATATTTTTGTGGCTTCTCATTCCTATTATTTTGTTGAGAGCGCTCATCTTTTCATATGCCAGGCGCTTCTTGGCTTGTGGGAAAAGTTCAGGGATTCTTCTAAATGAATATATTGCGTCCCCTGCTGGAGACGCAATATATTCATCCTGGAATTTAATACATTTCCGCATTTGTAATAGAGATCCAGGTATTAAATATCCGGGATCCAGACTCCCGCCGTGCACTTATCTTACGTGGATATTTTTATTAAAAACGTTTTAGAGTCTTTTGTGAATTCTGATCTTATCCCTTCTGTTTTGGCTATATAAACATCCCAAAACAGTTTGAGAAAACAGAAGGTGATCTGCCTCAGAGACTTTACGGACACTGCCTTTGAAGAACCTTCTCTTCTGACGCCGAGACTGCATGGCACTTGAGAGAACAGATAGCCTTTTTTCGCAAGCCTCATTATTATGTCTGTTTGGAAGAAAAATCCGGTGCTTCTGCGTTTTAGCTGTTTTAGCGCGGATTTTCTGTATAGCGTGGTGCCGTTCGTGTAATTAAAATTTGTCAGGAAAACGGAATTCACGATGAAGGTATAAAGAAAAGAAAGCGCATTTCTCGCAGCAGAGCGCACTTCTTTGTTGTATATGAACGGGATAACAAGATCCACATGATCCAGGAGCGCATGATACTTGAATATTTCCCATGGATTGTTCTCATTATCCCCGGGAAGCCACACTACAACATCCCCCTTTACAGCATCAACTCCGTCCCAGAAGGAAGCTCCAACGCCCATGGGCTTGGCATGGGTCACGATATTCACGCGCTTGTCAGTCTGTGAGATCTTTTTTGCTATTTCCCCGGTTTTATCGGTGCTGCCATCATTTATCACTACCACTTCGCCGTCTATGCCGAAATCATCGAATGCTTTTAGGGTATTCGTTACAGCAGCCTCTATATTATCTTCTTCATTCAAGGCTGTCATGGAAACGGAAATAGTGGATTTTATGTTTTTCCCTGTATTCATTTGAGGATGAGGCTTATTTCCCTGTATTGTTTTATGCAAAGTTCACATGTTCCGGAGGATGTTTTATTTTCCAGACAAAATCATTGATAGCATCTGTTCTACAGCCTGAGTAGCATTTACGCACATCTAGTTTTGCCACTTTTTTGACCACATCCCAGTATCTTTTACTCTCCAATATCTCCTTAAACGTTTGTTTCGTCAGGTCTCCCATCCTGTATTCCTTTTCCTTGATGTCAAAGAACATTCCGCATGGATACAGGCGTCCGTTGCCGCTTGAATAGAGCAGGAACGGCACTCCCAGGCAGTTGGCATAATCTCTTCTTCCCTTGCCTGTTATCTTGTTCCACTTGGCGATCACATTATAGCCGTTGCGGGTCACGCCTTCGGCTTCCTTGAGGATATCCACGAAGTGGTCGTATTCACCGAGCTTGTCGTATACTCCCAGAGCGTTTTCCACGCTGTCGCTGCATTGCTTTATGACGAGATAATCGACTCCGAGTTCACCACCGAGCTTGGCCAGAGGCACTGCCTGGTTCACATTCGACGGCGTGAGTACCATTTGGAGTCCGATCGTGAGCGGAAGCTTCCTTCGCTTCTTCGTCTGTACACAGAACTTTATCTTTTTCATGAGGGTAGCGAACATCATGCTCCCGTGCACCTTTCTGTAAGCTTCATCAGAAGCAGCGCTTAAGTTGAATCTGATCCAGCTTAAGTGCTCCAGGGCTTTCTCGCCTTTGGCGCCTGTGTCAAAGAGCACGCCGTTGGTTCCCAATGATATGTCGATGCCCGACTTTTTCCCCTCTACTATCGCATCGTAGACGCTGGGATTAAGAAGGGGCTCGCCCTCTCCGATGAACCCCATGCTTCTTACGCCGCATTCTCCGGCGCTTCTCATGTAGCGCAAAAGCGGTTCTCTTGGGAAGTATACTTTAGCGCCTTTTTTGTAGAAATTCCCCTGGAGAACCCCGAAACAGTATTCGCACCTGATATTGCATCCTTTGCTTAAACCAACATCGATATGGATGGGAGCGATCTTTTTGCCGCGCTCCCAATCAGTCACTCTGTCAAGATGCCATAAAAGCTTGTGTCCGTCCATTAAGTACTTATCTGCCACTTGATCTCAACCTCCAGATTTATTTCTCATTTTAGAGCAGTAATCCTTTACTGCTTCTTTCCAGGGACGCATTGATTTTAATTTTTCAGACCTGATCGGAGTATATGTGTTCTTGATCCCCACGTAAGGAAAATCCTTAAATGAAGCTTTTTCCACTTTTATGCCTGAATTAAGATTGTCCGCTATTTCCTTCATTAAATCATATAAAGAACCCAGTTCGCTATTGGCGATATGATAAAGTCCGAATGGATAAGGCTTCTCGATTATTTTCTTTATTTCGCATGCCACATCATAACTATATGTGGGAACTGACATGATATCTCCGGCAACCTTGACGCATTTGCTCCCCTCAGCGGCCTTTTGGAACATTTTTTCGACAAATTGGTTGTTTTTAACAGTTTCTCCGAAAAGCACGGGTATCCGAAAAATATAATATTTGTTTGCGATCGCCTGCACGAGGCAATCCCCGCTGTATTTTGTCGACCCATATACATTTAACGGCTGGGGCATGTCTTTTTCAACATAAAAATCCCCTTTTTTATCATTAAACACAGCGTCAGTGCTGAAATGCACGAGAAGGAAATCATGCTTGTTCGAGAGCTCAGCCAGGTGTCTCGGGAATAGCGCGTTCATTGAGAACGCCTTTTCAGCTTCTTTCTCGCATGGGTCGATTCCAAGGAAAGCCACTGCATTTATCACTATATCAGGCTTTGTTTCCTCGATGAGTTTTTTGCTGCTTTCAGGCTCAAGAGCATTGAAATCAGCGCTGCTCTTACCTGTTATCACGAAACCATCTTTAAAGACTTTTATTATGGCTGTTCCCATTTTCCCGGTGTGTCCCAGGAGAAGTACTTTCCCGCTCATTTGTCGTATGCCTTCTTTATTGCGCGCTTTATCTTATCTGCTGAAAATCCATAAGCATCCCGCATGCCCGCTGTATCGCGGATCGTGTGGATAAATTCGTTTTTTATACCCAGTTTTATGAGTTTTTGGGGCATCTTCGATCTTGCGATCCATTCGGCCATGATGCTTCCGAGCCCTCCTTCGGTGTAATGCTCTTCAACAGTAATGACAGTGCGGATGTTTTTGAGTTTTTTTCCGAGAGCGTTAAAATTCATTGGAACCAGCATTGGGGTTGATATCACCATTGGCGCAAATGGCATGGAATCTATGGCCTTCACTACCTCACTTCCCACTGAGCCGTGAAAAATAACAGCAATATCCTTGCCATGCTTGAGCATTATGGGGTCCAGTATGGATCTTACCCGGCGCTCATGGATATTGCCGTCTCCTGCTTTGGCGATTCTTATATACACAGGCCCTTTGCATTTAATCGCGAACTCAACGCATTCTCTGGCTTCCAAAGGATCAATGGGAGAAAGGATGGTCAGATTAGGCAGGGTCCGGGCTATTGCGATGTCTTCAACAGAATAATGCGTGATCCCCCCTGGCGCGTAAGTCACTCCGGTTCCTATACCGATAAGTATTGCCGGAAGCCTTTGATAGCATATGTCGTTTCTCACCTGCTCATAACATCTGTAAAGCATGAACGGCACGATATTATAAACCACAGGCCTGAATCCGGCCAGGCCCAAGCCTGCCGCAAAACTCATCATATTTTGCTCGGCAACGCCCAGGTTGAGGTACCTGTCCGGAAGCTCTTTCTGGTAGCTATCAAGCACTCCAAAACCCGCGTCACCCGTGATGAAAAACATGTTCCTGTTTTTTTTGGCGTATTCGAAAATCTTGTTAACAACCGTATTTCTCATGAATAATTTAAGCCAGTTCCTTTAGGGCCTTGTTTTTCAGTTCCTCTGTGACAATGAAATAATGCCATTTGAGTTCATCTTCCATGAAAGATATGCCTTTTCCTTTTACTGTTTTCGCGATTATGATCTTAGGCTTGCCGTTATTGGGTTTTTTGAAAGACTTGAGTATTTGCGCAAAATCATGGCCGTCTGCGGTATAGACCTGCCAGCCGAATGCCTTCCATTTGTCGGCAATGGGCTCATAGTGGCAGAGCTCTGTTGGCCTGCCATAGCCTTGCATGTTATTGCGGTCCAGGATTATAGTTACATTATCGATCTTGAGCTTGGCCGCGAACATGGCTCCTTCCCACACAGAACCTTCTTCTGATTCCCCGTCTCCGATCAGAGCAAAAACTTTTCTCTTGTCACCTTTGAGCTTAAAGCCATGCGCCATTCCAAGCGCCATATTGAATCCATGTCCGAGTGAGCCGGCTGACGCTTCAATGCCTTTGGCTGTGAAGCGGTCAAGATGCCCGGGCAGAGTTCCCTTGTCCAGAAAATACCCATTAAAAACTTTTTTACTTAAAAGTCCTTTTGCCGCCATTACAGCGTACAAGCCCAAAGCTCCATGGCCCTTGCTTAGAATGAAGATATCCCGGTTTTTCCAGTTGCTCTTATTAATGTTGAGTTCATGAAAATAACAGGCTGTAATAAGCTCAACCGAGGATAGAGACGGTCCGACATGCGGGCACTTTGCCCTGCAAGCCGCCTCAATGATGAGCTTGCGGACATTTTTCGCTGTCGCCACCAGCTTTTTTATTTTCATATTTGTATGTGGATCATAAAATTATGAATGCTGAATTATAAATGATAAATAATATGGAGCGCTTTATTCTGTCTTTTTAGCATTTAGCCCTTATAATTGAGCCCTTGTGCCGTGTTGGCGGATGTAATCATCCGCCCGCTTTACTATTTCCCTGTCGCGATCAGTCATCTTCAGAGTATGGGTTTCAGGCTCGCTGAACCATCCCCATCCCTGCCCCTCTCTGAGCTTCAAAGAAGACTTGTCCCCTGTGAAGCGGTCAATGTATATATATAGGTAGCCTTCTACGTCACCCTCTTTGAAATATTGCTCGTGCATCAGAGTGGGTGATCCGGGCGTATAATTTAATTCCTCATACACTTCTCTGCGCAGGGAATCCTCAAGCGATTCCCCGTCATGCACGCCGCCGCCGAAAAATGCCCAGTAACCCGGAAGCAAGTATGCATCGTCTGTCCTGTGCTGCAGGAGGAATTTTCCGTTTGGATCACAGAGCATTATCAGAGTGACCTTGTAATCGGGGCCGTAATCCTGCTGTGGATTATTGAGATCATTCATGTGAGAGTTATTAGCATTGAAAATTATTAAATTATCTTACAATTTATGCACTTTTCAGGATAGCGGAGCGCCGCACACTAACACGCATGAAAATTGTTAAATGTGAATAGACATGAAAGAAAACACAAGGGGATCAGTGAGCAGTCAGGGAAAATAGATGCAGGTATCAAGACATATAGCCTACAGCGTTATTCCGGCAGCCAGTGTGACTTGTTTGTGGGGCGTGCAAGAGGGGCTGATATTCATGGCAGCAGCTGTTTTGATTGATTTCGATCATTACATTGGCTTTGTGCGCATGTCAGGATTCAGGGAGTATGGTATCAAGAAAGCCTTTAAATATCATGATTATTTATTGAAAAACTGCAGAAGGCCCGAGTTCCTTAATATGGAATACTTCCATAATCTCGAATCTTTGGTAGTGATATTTGTTGCGGCGCTTGTATTCAGCGGTTCTCTGATGTGGTCGTTTTTCGCGGGTTTTCTGTATCATAATTTTCTTGATATGGTTTATCTCTATGGAGAAGGTGTGTTTGTTAAGCGCGCTTATTCATTCGTGGATTATTTCATACGAAAAAAGAGGCTCGTCCAAAAAGGATTATACCCGGATAAGGTGTTCCATGATGCGATTGAAAGCATAAAATAGCAATAAAGTTAATAAAAGAGGTAGTAGAGTGAAATCAATAGTTACAGGCGGAGCGGGATTCATAGGAAGTCATCTTGTTGAGGCATTGCTTTCAAAGGGCCATGAAGTGGTGGTTCTTGATAATCTATCCAATGGAAGATTGGAGAATATCAATCACTTGAAAGATAACAATAGATTTAAATTCATAAAAATCGACGCGGCTTTTGACGAAATAGACACACATTTCAAAGGCGCGGACTGGGTCTTTCATCTGGCAGCTTTAGCTGATATCGTGCCATCGATCGAGGATCCGCTAAAGTATCACAATTCCAATGTCCGCGGGACAGTCAATGTGCTTGAAGCATCCAGGAAGGCTGACGCGAAGAGATTCCTTTATACTGCGAGCTCATCTTGCTATGGCATACCTGATAAATTCCCGACATTGGAAACATCTCCCATAAGGCCGCAGTATCCGTATGCCCTTACCAAGCGCGTCGGAGAAGAATATGCATTCCACTGGAACCAGGTTTATGGACTGCCGGTTGTATCCTTAAGGTTATTCAACGTATATGGACCCAGAACAAGGACATCCGGGACATACGGCGCAGTATTCGGGGTTTTTCTTGCGCAAAAAATACATGGCAAGCCGTTTACTATTGTGGGAGACGGATCACAGACAAGGGATTTCACGTTTGTCTCTGATGTGGCAGAGGCGTTCATTGCTGCTGCTGAGTCGGATGCACAAAACGAGATATTCAATGTCGGCTCAGGCAATACCTATAGTGTTAATAGGCTTGCGGAACTCTTAGGGGCCAATGAAGTCGTGCATATCCCCAAGAGGCCGGGTGAGCCGGACTGCACATTCGCTGATATTTCAAAAATAAGAAAATTCTTGAAGTGGAATCCGAAAGTGAGTTTTGAGAAAGGGGTGAAAATAATGCTCGATAACATTGACTATTGGAAAGAAGCTCCTGTATGGACGGAAAAATCGATCTCACAAGCCACGCAAACATGGTTTAAGCATTTATCAAAAAAATGAGAAAAATAATCATACTATTACTGGTCTTGAGCGCGTCTGCAGAAGCTTGGTCTTTACGCCTGGATAACCAGTGTTACAAACAAGCAAAGAATATCTTCGATGCGTCCGGGCGCAATGATTTGAGGATAAAGTTTGCCATGGATAGCGCGCCGCAAAAACTTGAAGCCTCTCTTGTATTCCCCGAGTATCGCGGCTGCTTCTTTAAAGGTAGCTCCGGAGAAAAGGTCTCAGTGGTCACTGTTGCGCGTGATGTTGCCGGTTCAAGGTTTGTGTTGGTCGGAGAGACCCATGACAGGATCGAGGATCATTTATCGCAACTTGAAGTGATAGAAGCGCTTGTTGATTACAAGGGCAGCGAAAACAGCGCTGTTGGGTTTGAGATGCTTAATTTCACCCATCAAAAGAGTCTTGATCTATATATATCAAAGGCAATTGATGAGGATGAGTTTAAATCAAGGGTTTCGTGGTCCAAGGAATGGGGTTTCCCTTTTGAGCTCTATAAGCCGATATTTGATTTTTTGCGGGAAAACTCGGTGGATGCTATTGCTTTGAACGCCCCAAGATATCTGGTTGCTAAAGTCGCAATGGGCGGCATCAAGTCTTTAAGCAAGGAAGAAAGAGCGATGCTGCCTGAGGACATGGATATGAGCCAAGATCCGCGCTATATTGAATTCTTGCGAGAAGTGTTCAATGGGCATGGCACGGAAAAAATGGGACCATGGCAGATCCTTAAATCCATAGCATCTCCAGGACGCAGAATGAAATTCGAGAATTTTCTTGAAGCCATGATGGTTTGGAATGAAACAATGGCGCACAACGCGGCGATGTATGCCCAAGAGCATCCTGAAGCGATTGTGACCGTGGTGGCGGGCAATGGCCATGTGATCTATAATGCGGGGATCCCCTTTGGAATTTCAAGAAGAATAGATGGTGTTAAGCAGGCAAGCGCTTATCTGCAGGGAAATGACGGGTGCCCTTCTGTTATGGAAGAAGACTATCTGGGTTTTGCTGATTATATCTGGTTTGTTCCTCAATAACGAGCTGCGCAAGCAGAGTCAATTCAATATTATTTAGATTCTTCAGTAGGCGTGTTGTTTGTGGAGGAGCGGGCGGGAGTCGAACCCGCGAATAATGGTTTTGCAGACCATCGCCTTAGGCCACTTGGCTACCGCTCCATAAAGAACGTGAACCGTAAAACGTGAGATGTGAGAAGTTAAAAGAGGTATTTTCCTTACTTCTTACGTTTAACGTCTCACGTTTTACGATCTTCAAGACTGGGCAGTACAGGGCTCGAACCTGTGACCCCCACGATGTCAACGTGGTACTCTAACCAACTGAGCTAACTGCCCGCTTATATACGTGCTTGGCGAAACCGGGTGCGCAATCTTAGCGGGTGACCGGTATCGAACCGGCGTCTCCAGCTTGGAAGGCTAGCATTCTGCCATTGAACTACACCCGCCGATGAAACTATTCATATTTTACCAAACCATGCAGCCATAGGCCTTGTAATAGGCCTATCTCAAAGTCTTTAAATATCATAAATTAACTTATTAGTACGATATTTATGGAGGTAGTAATATGGAACTTTTAAAGAAACTTTGTGAAACACCCGGGCCGTCCGGAAGAGAAGAGAAAGTATGTGAGGTTATTATCTCTGACTTAAAAGCGCATGTGGATCAGATAAATGTTGATGCTTTGGGCAACATGATCGCATTCAAAAAAGGAAATGGCGGGCCGAAAGTCATGCTATCCGCGCATATGGATGAAATAGGGTTTTTGGTCAATTTTATCGATGAGAACGGGTTTTTAAGATTTACAACAGTCGGAGGGTTTGATCCAAGAACGCTCGTGGCTCAAAGAGTGGTTGTGCATGCCTCAGATCGGGAATTCTACGGGGTCATAGGCACAAAGCCCATACATGTCATGGATGATGATGAGAAAGGCAAGCCGGTCAAGATCAAAGACCTGTTTATTGATATAGGGTTGTCAGAAAAAGAAGTAAAGAAACATGTATCGATCGGAGACCCTGTAACGATCGACAGGACCTGTGTTGATATCGGCAATGATAAACTTACGGCCAAGGCTTTTGATAACAGGGTCGGCGTATATGTGATGATGGAGGCTGTAAAGAAAGTCAAGAAACATCAAGCTGATATATATGCGGTCGCAAGCGTTCAGGAGGAAGTGGGGCTTCGCGGGGCGATCGTATCAAGTCATGGGATCGAGCCTGACATTGGGGTGGCCCTTGATACGACCATTGCTTGCGATATCCCGTCAGTGGCAGCGCATGAATATGTCACCAAGCTTGGAAATGGCGTAGGGATCACAATCATGGACGCAGCAGCCATCGGAAACATCAAGCTTGTTAAATTCATGAAAACCCTGGCCCAGAAAAACAAGATAAAGCATCAGCTGAAGATACTCGCCAAAGGCGGCACTGATGCCGGAGCTATGCAGAGATCAAGAAGAGGTATCCCTGTGACCACGCTTTCAATACCAACCCGTTATGTGCATTCATCAGTGGAGATGGTAAGCAAAGAAGACATTAAAAATGCCATAAGCCTTGTGACAGCCTTTCTGGAGAACGCGCACAAATTCTAGGTCGCCTGAGTCAATTTTTCGCGGATCAATACAAGATCCTGCTCGATCCTGTTCATTTGATCGACATGTTCCTGCCAGTTTGGATTGCGCTTGATCGACTCGATATTATACGCTTGTCCGTATTTCACAACCTTATCCAGGAACAAGCCGAAGAGCCATACTCCCGCAAAAGCGAATGGAATAGCTGACAAGAGAAGTATCCATGTTCGGGAAACGCCTGTGTAGTAGCGCAGCTTGTCGCTTGCAGCGATCACCAGAAGCGAAAAATTAAGAAACACCATGAACTGATGCCCCAGATCAAACCGGTATTTCTGATTGAACATGAACCACTTCCATTTTGAAAGTTCCTTGCGAACATCTTCATATTCTATCTTTGACATAATATTCCTCCTGTGTTATTGGGTCGAATAAAGGATTCATTTCATTCAGCATTTATAATTTAGCATTTAGAATTTTTGTCATGCTTAGGATTTGCAAGTATCCGGATTTCGTGAAGGTTAGCGTGAGAGCAGCGCTTTATAGCCCAAGAGACGATAAAGTAGTTTTGCAGCTGTGAATTCAGATACAACAGAATTAGGTATGGGGCAAAGTTCCATGATATCAAAGCCCACGACATCCCTGGATCTGAATACCTGCTTGAAGAATCTCAATGCTTCGTGCCACTGGATCCCGCCGGGCTGGGGGGTTCCGACTCCCGGCATTATTGAAGGATCGAATCCGTCCAAGTCTATGGTTATGTAGACTTTCTTTCCAAGGGCGTTGAGTACTTTTGGAGTGATGTCCTTAAGAGTGTATGCGCCGTTATGAACAAACATCTTCACTCTATCCTTATGCGCTTTTGCCCATTTGAACTCATCAGAGTCGATATTGCGTATGCCTATTGCCACGCCCTTTGACGCATGCTCAAGGCTTCTGCGAAGCGCGCACGCATGGTTAAAAGGCGTTCCTTCGTAATCTTGGCGCAGATCCGCATGAGCGTCAAAATGAAGCACAGACAGGTCTTTGTATTGCCGGCTCAATGCTTGAACCGGCGCCATGGTTATGGAGTGCTCTCCGCCAAGCAATATCGGAAATTTGCCTTTTTCATATATGAACCTGACTATTGATCTTATGCGGCTAAAAAACGATCCTGTTGTTTCTGATTTTCTTGGTTTGATGATCGGCAGGGTGGCTATTGGATGTGATTTAAATGTCTCGATCTTTAACTCTTCATCAAAGAACTCGAGTTGTCTGCTGGCTTCAAGCAGTTTGGCGGGGCCAAAACGCGTTCCCTTCATATATGATGTCGTGCGCTCAAAAGCTACGGGGAGTATCACGTATTTCGCGCGCTTAAGAGAAGAAAGATTATCTGTAATGCCTAGAAAATTCGCTGAACTGTTAAGAGGGTGTATTGTCACTTTAAAAACAGTTGTGAAGAAACAGCCGTGATTGGGTTTATCCTTTGGCTAATGAAGACGGCGGTTCTATCTCCGCCGGCTTTAGTTTCGGCATGGAAGCAAGGTCCCATTTCGGGATGTTCTTCCTTAATTTCCATGATTCATTATCCGCGAGAGCCTGCGTTAACAGAGGAAGAGCGATCGTTGCGTCGCAATAGCATGCGATCTGGTCTGCTGTATGATGGATCTTGCCCCAGGACATTGATTCCTGGAATGTGCACCCTGAGAGTCCGCCCCACTGCGGAGTATCTTGTGTTATCTGGACGCAGTATTGTAAGGTCTTGTCCTCTTTTGTAAGAAGGTCAAAGAATACCGCTGTCTGCTGTATGTAATTCTTTGGGGTTCCTCCGCCCATGATGATCTCGCATGCATTGGGCAGGCATTTCATGAAATATGCCATCTCATTGATATCATTTATCACATCAAATGAGAATGCGACCTGCCCTCGCGCTTTTCCCGTGGCAATGGCCAATCCGAAGGAAGAATCCGTGACCGCCGGGCAGAATATTGGCACATTGTTGCGGTAGGCCGTGGTCACGATCCCGGGGTCCTCTTCCTGTTTAGCTACTTCTTTACCCATTAGAAAGAAGAATTCCCTTGTTGTGTATCCTCTATTCTCGAGTTTTTTAGCGAATTCCAGCGTGGACCAATCAACATCTTCGAATTCCTTGTCGCTGGCAGCCACATCATACATGCGGTCATAGCGGTTCTGTCGAAGGGCTCTATCATCAGCGCATGGCGAGCATTGATAATACACTCCGCCCAGGCTCTGATGCACGTCATGGAAAAGATTCGCGCCGGTAGATACGATAACATCTATCAAACGGTTCTCTATCAGGAAACAGATGACCTTTCTCATGCCGGCAGGCGTAAGGGCTCCTGATAGCCCGAAATATATAACAGAATCGTTCTTCAGGGCTTTTTCCCATACCCTGAGGGCTTCGCCAAGGGATCTGCCCTGGAATGCTGTATTTGACATTTTGGAAAGTATGCTTGCAGCATTGCTATTTTTCTCAATAGAAAAAGGAACTGATTTTTTTGTGAATATGTCTGTATGTACTTTTTTCATCTGCCACCTCTTTGAGCCTTTTATGATCACGCGTATGGCGGCTTCATAATTGAAATCGCCATCTGGATCTTTAAAGAACCATTAAATCTTTCAGCAAGGCTCACTGATGTGTAATCAGCCTGAAATGGCGGCGGGCTATTATGGAATAAAGATAGCTGCGCTTAGAACGCTTGTCCACCTGCCGCCAAGACCAATGGCTGACTGTGTATTGTTCGTTGAGCGCACTATTTTCCCGGACATTTTCCAGATTTTTCTCTGTTCGTCCCAGGATGTGTCTCTGTCAAAATCGATACCCAGCGTGCTTGCAAGCATTGATGCTGCAAGATCTTCAGCGTATTCACCGGCCTGTTCTTCGGTTTCACCGAAGCTGTGATGTTCTGAAAGGTAACCATGCTGATTCCTGTTTTTGGGTATTGCAAGTCCTACGGAAGCTGCGATCAATCTGTGGTTTTCATTGGTTTCGTTTCTTGCCAGTACACAGTGGATGATCTGTCCCGGCCGTATCTTGGTTAGAGCTTTCCTGATTGTGATATGTTTGCATTTGGGCGGAAAGATACTTGAGACATGCACCAGATTGAACTGCGCGATTCTGGCATCGCGTAATCCTTCCTCAAAACTAGCCAGTCTTTCGCGGTGTCTTCCAACGCCTTTTGTCAGGCAAACAAATCTTGGTACATCTTTTGGCATACACTGATTTTTTCATATTATGGGATGCTTTTGCAACCCAATTTTCTCATTTCTCATTTTCATGAGAAATTTCCCCCGATGCTGCATCGGGGGCACCACCCCACCACCTGCTGGCGAAGCAATATCGGCGCCTTTCAGGCGCCCAACAGGTGGTGGGGTGGCGGGGCGAGTCTATGTTTTCATGGCGCGCACAAAAATTCTTGCGCATACTACATTACAATAAAACAATTGATGAGTTTCATCTGTCAGACAGCCGGGGTCACATCTTGATTTTGAATCGGATCAAGATCTGATCCCGGCTATTTAATTGTTTTCCAGCAATAAGCAACTCTGTCGCCTGATGGTTTTCGCGCCTCGATTATCGAAGTTGTTCGCTTGGGTGCTCTTTTCCAATCAGTATTGGATATGCGCTCCGGTCTCATCCATGAACCGCTTATGCTCATTTCTTTCAGGTGATATTTTGTCATATTTACCTCTGTTGAAAGGATAGCCAAGTTAAGGTTTTTTTACATGGGTCTGGAGGGCCTTTTGTATGGGACCTAGGTCCTATACATTTTGATGGGACTTTTGGCCCTCTAAATAACATGCCTAAAAGGCTTGATTTGCAATGCTTTTTGCTTTGCGGTAATGCGCTAAAAAGGCAAAAAAATAGCCCAGATCCCACAATAGCGGGATCTGGGCTAAAAGGTCTATGCCAGAGTTGTATTATGCTGATATTTTCGATTTTGACTTGGATTTGTCTGAGAGTTTCCCATCTTTTTCAGCAAGATGCAATATCAGATCAACTAGCCTGCATGAGTATCCCCACTCATTATCATACCAACCGAAAGCTTTAACAAGGTTGCCTTGCATGACATCAGTGAGCGTTGCGTCAAATATGCAGCTTGCAGGATTGCCGAGAAAGTCTCGTGATACTAACGGGCCGTCGCAATAAGCAAGATATTTTGACGAGGTTTTTTCATGGGCTTTTTTGAATGCATCGTTAACAGCTTCTTTCGTTGTTTCTTTCTCCACTTCACATGCCAGATCAACAAGAGAAACATCCAGGACAGGGGCCCTGACCGCAATGCCATTGAGCTTGCCTGCGAGTTCCGGCAGAACAAGGCCTATCGCTTTGGCAGCTCCTGTTGAGGTGGGTATCATGGAAGCGCTTGCAGCACGGGCTCGCCTTAAGTCTTTGTGTGGAAAATCCATTGTTGGCTGGTCATTGGTGATGGCGTGTATGGTCGTCATTAAGCCGCATTTAAGCTTGAAATTCTCATTAAGGACCTTGGCCAGGAAACCCAGGCAGTTTGTCGTGCATGAAGCATTGGAGATTATGTGATGGGATTTTGGGTCATATTTATCCTCGTTTATGCCCATGCAGATGGTTATATCCTCGCTTTTCGCCGGAGCTGAGATTATCACCCTTTTGGCGCCTGCGTCAATATGACCTTTTGCTTTGGCAGCATCCGTGAATTTCCCGGTTGACTCTACCACATAGTCGATCCCCATGCTTTTCCATGGAAGATCCTTGGGTTCTTTGCAGCTTGTTATTTCTATCGCGTTTTTCCCTACGAAGAGCTTGCTTCCATCTGTCCTTACATTCTCTTTGTATATTCCAAAATTGGAATCATATTTAAGCAGATGCGCCATCACCTCAGCTTGTCCGATATCATTGACAGCAACCCACTCAATATCTGGTTTTCCAAAACCAGCTCTTATCAGGAGCCTTCCTATCCTTCCGAAACCGTTTATTGCTACTCTTATTGCCATTAATACCTCCTTCTTAACCTTTTGATATTCTTCTCTTATTCGTGTTCATTCGTGGCTGTCGCTAGACGCCAATACACGTGAATATACATTCGAATATACACAAATAAGAAGGAAAAATCACTAGTTTGCCGCTTACCTGGCCAGTACAAATCCCAGCACTTTTTCAGCGCCTCCCCTTTTTAAAACTTTAGCAGCCTCGCTTATGGTTGCTTCGGTCGTGGAAACATCATCAACAAGGAGAAATATGGAGTCCTTTAAGTGCGCGGACGCGTCCTGCGCCAGCGAAAACGCGTTTTTAACGTTTTCTATACGCTTCCCGGTTTCCTTTATGTTCATTTGAGGACTGGTTTCCCTTTGTCGCTCAATCAGATCAGCAAGGCACGGCTTGTCTGTTGCTTCGGCGATTATTGCGGCGATAGAGTGGGCCTGATTGAATCCCCTTGCTTTGAGTTTTGTTGGATGCAGAGGAACAGGGATTATGCCCTTGATGTCAAGATCACTTAAATGTTCATCCGCGAAGCGCTTAATGATAAAGATAATACTTTGCAAAATCCATGGCTTGTCTTTGTATTTGATCTTGTGGATCAGCGTTGTTATGGGTTCGCCGCCATACGGAGCGCATGCGTAAAGCGTGTCAAGACCGGTTCGCTCAGGTATTTTAACCCTGGAAAATTGCTCGTATGTTCTTGAGAGCCTGTTTCTGCATGTCTTGCAAAGCTCCTTCGGATCAACCTTGACCCCAAGGTATTGTCCGCACCCCACGCAAGTCGGCGGCAAGAGAAAATTGAGAATGTAGTTGGAAATGTTCATAGTCTGTGACTGATCAGGTCATTGCGACTCCGAAGGGCGCGACAGTCTTAAACGTGTGGTGGCATTGAGATTGCCACGTCGCTGTCGCTCCTCGCAATGACAGCGAAGTAGTCCTGTGGTATGCCTCACAGGGCAGAGCGATCCGAATTTTTGCATGTTTTTGTGGCATGAATAAGTATTATTCGCGTACATTCGCGTATCTATTCGTTCCCATTCGCGTTGAATTATTAGAATTGGAATATTATCTGCGCGTTTAAGTTGAAGATATAATAATTCTGATCTTTTATAACGATATTCTTAAACAGCGTTAAACCGGTTCCAAGTCCTGCTCTTAGGTTTTTTCCGACTTCAAAGTCGCCTTTAAGGTCCCATTTCCAAGTGTCTGTATTGCTTGATGTGATGGAAAGCTTGGATCGCTTGCGTTCCAGCGACAGGTTTGATGACAAAATGTACCTGTTTGTGAATTTAAGGGTTTTCTTGATGAGCGGAAGCTTTAGGCCGCTTGGTGTGGAGAAATCACCGCGGATGGAAAGTGTCGGGTGTATGACTTTTGAATGCGTTGTCAGTCTGTTCAGGGCGTCATAGGCTATTGATTTGGAGACATCGGTTCTGCCTGTTAAACGCCAGATATTCCAGTTAAAACCGACTTGCGCTCCTCCTTGTCTTGTCAGAGACCGGCTCTTGATAGTGTGGGTAAGGAGGTTGTTCGCGATTTCCTTGGTCTGGCTGTAGTTGAGCGTCAGATCGTAGAATCTTTTCACCAGGAAATGCAGATCTCCTCCCAGGCTGGTATTTTTTGAGCGTTCAATGCGGACCATCAGCTTTCTTCGTATGGAAAAACGCGTATTAAGCTGAGAGCTCGACATCCATTTAGTGGCTCGCACGATCGATTCAAGGCGCGATAATGACGCCACGACATCGGGGAAATTAAGGCTTATGCTGCGGCTGCCTGTTCCTGTTGTTTCCGAACGGTCCGCTGTCTTGGAAAAAGTGTGTGTGATCGCGAGCGTTGACCATGGGCTTCTCGGGAATATCCCCACGAAAGGCGACCAGCGCGAATTCGCCGTAAAAGCGTCCCGCATGGTAAGATTCGTCCTTCTTGCTTCAGCATTGGGCAGCACGAGGTCCTGTCTTATCCAGAGATATTTAAGACTTTCAAAATCCTTGTCAACATTCTCGTAAGTATCGCCGTCTGTGATCTGGTAATTCAAAGAATGGTTGAATGATTTAAACAGCGAGAATTTAGGGAATATCCTGGCGAAATCCATGTTTTGAGACAATGAAAGAGAAGCCTGGCGGTTTATGGATTTTATGTCTCCGCGCTTGAATGTGGCTGAACTGAACGCAGGCAAAGTGAATGTGGCGCTTTCAACCCTGTAGTTTTCCTTTATGGTGCTTTTAAACGTTGCTGATGGTTCGAGCCAGTTCAGTACGCGTAGATTCATAGTCAAACCCGCGGACTGATCAGCGGATTTCTGGTAATTCTCCTCGTCTGTGGTCATATCCTGATTCAAAAGTTTTCTTGTCTCGAAATTGGTGCTGATATTGTAAGTGGGCCCAAGCGTGATCCTGTCTTTTAACAGGCCTATGCTCATGCCTGTGTCCCAGGATTTGGACATGCTTTTTAGATTGTCAGATCCTGCCAAGCGCAGTTCCTGAGGGAATGTGAGGCGGTAATTGGATCTGCCGACCCCGACGTTCCATGATCTGATAAAGCTGAAGCCCAAAGGCTTGCTCCAGCTGTATGACGCTCCGTGGCTTTCATTGACGTCAACGCGCTTTAAATCCTTGTTTTCCGTTTTATTGCCGCTTGTGGACCAATTGAATGTCGGTAATTTAATGATAGGAACCAATGGGATGATCAGGCTTCCGCTGGCGCTTCCCTCCTGCTTCTCGACCTTTCCTTCTGCGAGTTGCGATACCAGGTTCGACGGACCTGTTTTAATTGCGCTTGGCGTGGTTATTTCGTCGCGGCTTCCCCTTGCGCTGAATGGAAGAAAGGAAAGCCGCTTAAAATTCACGAATGCTCCTCTATGCGCCAGAGCCTGGTTGATGATCGACTGGCCAAGGCCTTCGAAGTCCTGGCCATAGGATTTATAATCAAACCCGAATGACATCCATCGCGGCAGATCGAAATCCATGGATAAATACTTGGCTGTTCCCTCTTTGTCGCGAGGCTCAATAAGAAAAATATCATTTACCCAGATCTCGCCTGATGATGGCACGCTTTGTGTGCTGGCAGCCACTCCCAGGCGAAATTCAGATATTGACGCGAGATTCGGGTTTCCATTGACCACGATAAAAGGGCTGAGCTCAGGGTGGTTATCCGGAGCGACCTTATCCACAACCCCGTCCTTATTCCGATCAAGCAGGGCAAGGCGCAGGTAATACCATTTATTCATGTTGGCTGTGTCCAGGGGGATCTGATATTCATAGTAATCATTGGCTGAACCCATTCTGAAGTAAAACGACGTACCCGCAGACAGCGGGGATCTTGGTCCGTGAAAGAAAAAAGACAGGATTTTATGATTTTGGATATCTATGGGTTTGGTGAACGGAAGCCTGGTGTATCCTGAAGCTGAATTCGCGCCGGAAGGCCCGAAATTATCAAGAATAAGCTGGAGGGACTGTTCCCGTCTTTTTCCGATAGTTTCAATCCCTGTGGGGCTGTCTTCAGAGCCGTATAAATCATCATACATATCCGCCACTTCTCCGCCAGCGTCGAAAAGCGCCTGATATAAACCCGGATGGTCTATATTATTTATCGCGTTTACGCTAAAAGTGCCTGTTGAATTGAGCAGGGCCGGTCTTTCCCAGCGCATGCCTGAAACGCTCATTCTGGCGATCTTTATAACACCTGTTGTTTTTGCCATTGAACGTCTTCTCAGGGTGATCCTTAGTGTTTTAATGCTGGTCCATTTGTTCATATTGGAAGTGGTGATCCCGAGGGGAACTGAAGTCGTGATCCATCCGCTGAAATCAGCGACTGTGCTGGTGGCGCCCGGTTCAAGCCCGTAAAATCCTCCGATATCAGGGTCTTCAGCATCAAGCCTTCCGTTCCTGTCTAAGTCCTCAGTGTCGAGCATCCCATTGCCTGAATTGACATTCTGGCTTGTGCCGTCCGGGTTATTGAAGGCGTAGCCCACATCTTCCCCGAAGTTAAGGGTACCGTCGATGTTTGCGTCTTCAGTGTCCAGGAACCCGTCGCCGTCAGCATCTTCATTTATTTTTCCAAGGTGTATCGTTACCTCGGGAGCGTCCGCGTCTCCCTCGCTCCAGACTGTTGCTTCAAGAAAGTCGCGTCCGCTGAAATCAAGCCCGATCGTGGAGAAGATGTAGGATGCTGATGCCATAGTGCTGTTCGTTAAGTCATAGGAAATGCGTAAAACATCCTGCATGTCTTTGTCAGGCGCGTCAGAAGCCGGGAATATCTCATTGGTTTTAGTGCTTTCAACGGACAAGCCTATCGCGCCGACATCCTGGGTGATATTGAGGCCTGCTATAGGAGGGTTTGCCGCATTCTGCCAGAAATTCTGATGAATAGCGATGGAATCTTCTATTTTCACGCTTTCCATTGATTCAATAAGAGCTTTACGGAATGTGTTTGGATTCCTTATGCTCCTTGCTATCTCAGCATGCGCATTTGTCGTAAGGGGTATTGGTCCGGGTATTTTGAGTCCGGTCAAGTGCAGGTCGCCTTCCAGGATCGAGTAATTCGTAGGCAAAGAGCGCACATCCGGGATCGTTTGGGGCTTGGCTGACTGCTGCATCAGGAAGGAGCTTCCCAAAGACAATTTCCCGATATTGAATCCCAGGAAGGAAAGATTGGAAAAAAGATCGGTTTCCCCTCTTGCTCCCAATAGGGTTTCGGTGAGCCTTGCTCCAAAGGGCGCGAATTCGTAAGTGATCTCGATCTCTGTGGCAGGTGTTATTGCCTCGGGTTTAAGGAAGGTGATTATACCGATATCATAATCAATAAAGTAGTCAACATCACGGCTCAGGAGTCTTCCGCTCTGGTAGACTTTTTCCGACTGAAGCACTATTCCGGGATGCAGAGTATAGGTTTTCTGTACAAAGCGGTATTCCAGGTTGAATATATACTTATGCTTTGCATTGGGAGGATATATCTCGGAATCAGATATCTGATTGTCAAGCTCAAAATAACCATTCTCAAAATCAACTTCTATATTATCAGGATAGCGGATTCCCAGAGTGTCGCTCACATCCTTTCTTGATCCGGCTTCGAGTACTTTTAAAATGAAGTTTCCTGTGCCGTCGTCTCTGGTGATCTTCCTGCGGCCTATCGTATAGATCGTATACATTTCCTTTTTATTTCCCACTTCTGTCGCGTTATTGGCAATGGCGAGATCGCCGTCTGTTTTTATGATCTTGGGCTTTCCTGTGCCGGAAGCTGATAATTTCGGGCCGTTTGCCTGTATATAGTCTACCGCGATCACCGCGTTGGCCGGCTGCGCTGAGGTAAAGCGCAGGATCCCTGTTAAGTAATCGACTATGTAGTCGACTCCCGGGGTAAGGATGTCGAAATTGCCGTCATAGGTCGCAGCAGCCTCGACAAAATCCTCGACTGAGAGCGGTATGGTGTTCGCGTTATTATTGGCGTTTCTGTCATCCCTGTACACGCTCATGCTTCCGGTAACGAATGGGAGATGGGAATTGTCAAAAGACACATTGTAATATGTGCGGCGCAAATATGCTGTATCAGTGATATCCTTTGATTCGAACTGGAATTCCCCTTTAAAGCGCCTTACAGCGAATTGTCCTTTTGTTTGGCTTCCCACTACCATAAGCCTTGCTTTCTTGAAATCAAAATCTCCTTTGATGCCGAAGAGCTGTTTGGAGTATGAGGTGAACTGTGTTTGCGGAAGGCTAAGCTGGATGTCGCCGAATGATATTTCTCTGACTGTTTCACCGGGCTTACCCTTGTAAACTATGGAAATGTCGCGCTTATTGTCTTTGGTGTCATCATAATCAACATTGACTGTCACGCGCTCGCTTACATTGCCCTGCACTCTAAGCTGAAGTTCTTGCCTTAGGTCAAAAGTCGGCTTTGGCGTGATCCTGGGGCGCAATGGATGAGGAGGATTTAGATATTTCTTTGTTTCCATTGTAAGTCCGATGAATTTTCTGCCGGCAATGGACACTTTGCCTTCCCAGGCCGGGATCTCAAGTTCAGGGGGTTTGGGCTTGGGCACAACCGGCGCGGGCATCATTTCCTCGGGTATTGCCAAAGCCTCTTTTTTCTCATTCTCAACTTCATAGAAATCTATCAAGGTTTTCCCTTCCTCGACCTCTTCCTTGGATCTTCTGTAGAGATCGAAGCGCGGTGATACGGGCCTGAATTTATGAAGAAAATCTTCCCATTGTTTTTCTTTGTGTCTTTCCGTTGTTTTTCCTCGTTTAAGGCTTGGCAGTATAGGCTCGTTTTCCTTTCTGGGAAACAGCAGGAAAGTCGAGCCCGGCAAGCGGATCTCATCTTCAGCGCGCAAAGAAGACAAATTCAGAAGGGGCAGAAAGGTAGAGAGGCAGAAGGGTAGAACTGTACACAATGAATAAAGTAAAGAATTTTTATTTTTGTTTCTCATCTATCTTTCACAAAATTTTCGCACATATGCATTACAGGGAGAAAAATCGCCGAATGGGCGCACCTCACCCCCTTCTATCTGTTATTTTTACCTTTTATGGATTTACTTTTATCACCCTGCTCAAGGAAATGAAAAAACAATAAAATAAACGTGTATTCACTAATATCATGAAAATCTTTGCATGTTCATTTTACAAGGAGTATATCGGCAATTTTATGCTCGGTATCGCCATATTTACCTTGTTTTTCTTTTTTGGAAAATTCTCGGATCTGCTTGAAGCGGCTCTCATGGCTTCCGGAGGAGATATTGTTTTATTCGTGTCTACCCTGGGATTTCTTTCCGGACAATATTACTTAAGCGTGTTCGCTTTTATTCTTCCGATGACCCTTTTGTTCGGAGTCAATATGACGATATCGCGGCTTCAGGAGGACAGGGAGCTTTTGGCTTACCAAGCCCTTGGAATAAGGATCTCATCCTGGATATGGATCATGGTCATTCCCCTTGCCTTATTATTTTGCGCTGTCGAGTATCATCTTGTTAATATTGCCATGCCTGAGGCAAAGCACATAATGAAGACTTTCGCGCATGATCAGAAGCATATGATCGAAAATATCAAAGTTCTGCCCAAAACCTGGGCTGATTTCAAGAGCGCAAAAATATTCGCTGAGAAGGTCTCAGGTAATACGCTGGAGGATGTGGTTCTTTACGTATTTGAAGCAAAGCGCGGTAAAACAAAAAGGCGATCAAATAAAAAGGAACAGCCTTTTTTGTATAAAGTCACGTCTCGAGGAGGAATATACGAGGGAGGGCATATTAATGAGAAAGATCCATCCCTGCATTTTGTGTTAAACGACGGCAAACTGGAAACTCCTGATCTTAAGAACCCGGGCAATGTCACTGTTTCCAATTTTAAAGAGTTTGAAGTGTATGTGACCATGGAGGATCAGGAGAAAAGCAGGGCAAGGCCGTGGAAAGAGCAAAAGACAGAGAGAATCCTTGACGCATTAAAGAAAAATGAAACAAAAGAAGCGCGAGTCGAGTTGAGCCAAAGGATCAATCTGACATTGGCTCCAATTGTTCTGGCTATAGGCGGCATTCTTATCGCGCTTGGGCTTTCAGCTAAAACCAAAGCCATCGGGTTCGGGGTTGCTTTGGGTTTGATTCTCTTGTACTGGATGGCTATGGTGTTTTTCATTACCATTGAGCAGCCTCTTTTGACTAATCCTGCTTATCTTGCATTAACGTTGGCCATAAGGCTTCTGCTATGAGCGTAGAAAAAGTTGGAAGTTGGAAGTTAGAGGCTAGAGGACAAGGGGCAAAAGCAAGCAAATTGGATTTCTGTTTCCGGCCTCTGACCTCCGACCTCAGACTTTATACTATCTTTATATGTTCTTAAGGTACATTTACGATTTTTTTCTGTTAAAACGCTTGATATCAAGTTTTCTGCTTTGGTGGCTTTTTTTCAGTTTTTTGTTTTTGCTGGCTGTTTTTCTGGATAAGCTCGATACAATAATGTCTTACCAGACAAGCGTTTCAACTACTTTTGAATATCTGATCGTCCAGCTGCCTTATTGGTTATGGCGCAGCGCGCCATTAGCGTTTTTAGGGTCTGCATTAGCCACACTGCATGATGTAAGGCGCGCCGGAGAATTATTAGCGCTTGAGAGTCTTGGCATCCGCCCGGCAAGAACGTATCTGCCCATACTGATGTTTGCCATGTTGTGTTTTGCCGCAGGAGAACTCGGGGTTGAAAGCTCATCAAGCGTATTTTTGCGAAGGGCGCGGGAAGTCCTTGAAGTCAAGATAAAGGGAAGAGAACCTTATCTCAACAGGGTCATTGAGAATCTTGTGGCAAAGGCAAGTTCAGGCAGGTATTTTGTTTTTGGGGAGCTTGATCTGAAAACAAAGACATTCTCGAATTTCTGGATGGATGAATGGGATGGCAGCACACATGTGCGCGAAATATTCGCGAAATCAGGACGCTATGATCAGAAAAGCGGATCATGGACCCTGAAAGATGTCGCTGAAAGAAAATATAGAGGAGATAATGTTGATGTCAGCTTGAAAGATGCGGTAAATCTTGATTTTCCCGAAGCCCCGGAAGACCTTGTGCCAAGTTCCTGGAGGCTCGAAGAGATGACGATCAAAGATCTGGATGATACAAGGAAAGTCCTGGAATCCAGGGGTATTGCAGCGCGCAAATTCACTGTTGAATATCAGGCGCGGCTTGCCTGGCCCCTGGCATTCATAGTTTTTGGTTTTGTGGCTATTGCCGTGATGCAGATCCTGCCTGCCACGCTTTTTAGAGGCAGGATATTGCTTTTCGGTTTAACATTCGTTATTGGATTCGTGTATTGGTTCCTGGTCGGGCTTGGCGTGACACTGGCCAATCACGGAGTGCTTGATCCTGTGCATGCTGCGTGGGGCCCGCATCTAGGGGTATTGGCGCTTATGGGCCTTTTGATGCTATGAAGGCGCTATGTGGGCCGAAAGCAGCAGCGGGCAATGTAATTTTGAATTTTGAATTCTTTCCCGTGGAAATATACGGGACTGCTTCGCTGAATTTTTAATTAGAAAAGACTATCCTTACGACTTAATATTCAGCGGGCTTGTTCAACCCTTAATTCAGTTGGCTTTAAATGTGCCCAGGGGTTCGGCGATTTTTAGTTTTGGTTCAGTGGCTTTTTGAACGTCTTCGGCAGTTAAGCCTTCAGCCACTTCTTTTAAAAGCAATCCGCCTTGTGTGACTTCAATAACAGCCATCTCTGTTATTATGAGATTAACCACTTCCTTGCCTGTCAAGGGAAGGCTGCATTGTTTAAGGATCTTGGAGGTTCCCTTTTTTGTTGTGTGCTCCATGACGATGATGACTTTTTTCGTGCCGCACACTATGTCCATGGCTCCGCCCATGCCCTTGATCATTTTACCCGGTATTATCCAGTTCGCGAGATCCCCGTTCTCAGCGACTTCCATGGCTCCGAGCAGAGTGATATCAAGATGTCTGCCTCTTACTATGGCGAAGGAGTCAGCTGAGCTAAAGTAGGATGCGCCAGGCAGTTCTGATATGGTTTCTTTCCCGGCATTGACCAGATCAGCGTCTTCTTTGCCTTCTACGGGGTAGGGGCCGTATCCCAGCATCCCGTTCTCAGTATGGAATATTACAGAAACGTCTTTTGGAAGATAGTTGACAACAAGGGTTGGCAATCCTATGCCAAGGTTAACGTAATTTCCTGTGCCCAGTTCTTTTGCAGCGCGTCTTGCGATGATTTCCTTTTTATCCATTGTTATCTTCCTCCTGTTGACACAGCCTCTTTCTTGGTGACTGTGCGGCGTTCGATCGGTTTCTCGTAAAGCGTTCCCTTGATGATCCTTTGTACATATATGCCCGGGATGTGTATCGTGTCCGGAGGTATCTGGCCGGGCTCCACGATCTCTTCTACCTCGGCTATCACGGTTTTTGCCGCTGTTGCCATCATTGCGTTGAAATTCCTGGCTGTTTTTCGGAAAACAAGGTTCCCGAAAGTATCTGCGCGATAAGCTTTAACAAAAGCGAAATCCGCTATGAGAGGCATCTCAAGCACATACCATTTTCCGTTGATCTGGCGGGTTTCCTTGCCTTGCGCGATGCTTGTGCCGTATCCGGTTGGGGTGTAGAAACCTCCGATCCCGGCTCCGCCTGCGCGGATCTTTTCCGCAAGAGTTCCCTGCGGAGTCCATTCTACTTCCAGTGTCTTGTCTAAAACCATCTTTTCAAATAATTTGTTTTCCCCGCCATAGGACATTATGAATTTTTTGATCTGCCCGTTATTGAGCAAAATGCCGTTGCCATATTTGTCTGTGCCGGCATTGTTCGAGACAATGGTCAGGTTTCTTGCTCCCTGGTCTTTTAGCGCCCGGATAAGATTCTCCGGTATACCGCAGAGACCGAAGCCTCCTGTCATGATCATTGCCCCGTCAAAAACGTCCTTAACAGCTTCTTGGGCGGTTTTTATCGTCTTGTTCATTATAATTTTCCTCACTTATATTTTGGTAGTTGCCGGTAACTGTTTTAGCCAGGAACAATACACAGAGTAGGACACAGGAGGCTCTTACTTACAGTAAGGACTGCAACGTTTAATCCTGCGACTACCGGATATTCCTTCTGCCTTACAGAGAAAGTTTTTTGTTTGTTACTTCGTATTGCAAAGCGCTTTGATTTCTTTTGCCTTGTCTGTTTTTTCCCACGGGAATTCATTTCGTCCGAAATGGCCGTATGCGGCTGTGGCGCGGTATATGGGGCGCCTGAGTTTAAGATGTTTGATAATGCCCTGCGGGGTCAGAGAAAATATCTTTGGGACTTCTTTTTTAAGCCTGTCTTCCACCCATCCATTTTCTGAAGTGCCGTGAAGGTCGATGCTCACGCTTACGGGTTCCGCTACTCCTATGGCGTATGCTATGCCCACTGAGGCTTTATCGGCAATGCCGCTGGCCACGATGTTTTTCGCAACGTATCTGGCCATGTATGTGGCTGATCTATCCACCTTTGTGGGATCCTTGCCTGAGAATGCTCCTCCGCCGTGCGGGATTATTCCTCCATATGTGTCCACAACGATCTTTCTTCCGGTCATGCCTGTATCACCGACCGGTCCGCCTATGACGAACTTGCCGGTAGGATTAATGAGTATTTTTGTTTTATTGTCTATAAGCCTTGAGCCTACAACAGGCCTGATCACAGTGTCTATGATCTCCTTTTTTGCCTTATCTGTTATGAATTTTTTGTTTTTTCCGAGGATCTCTTCGCTGTGCTGTGTTGAGAGTACGAGATTGGTTATCCTGACCGGATGTCCGTCAAGATATGCAACAGTGACTTGGGCTTTTCCATCAGGCCCGAGATACGGCAGGATCTTTTTCTTTCGCACATCATGGAGTTTTCGCATGAGTTTATGGGCCAACATGATAGGAAGAGGCATAAGCTCATTGGTTTCCCTGCATGCGTATCCCAGCATCATTCCCTGGTCGCCTGCTCCGCCTGTATCCACGCCTTGGGCGATATCAGGAGATTGTCTGCCTATCGCGTTAAGCACTGCGCAGGTTTCAGGGGTGATCCCAAATCGGGATTCAGTGTATCCAACATCTTTTAAAACATTTGTGACGATGTCCTTGGGCTCAACGTATGTGTTCGTGGTGATCTCTCCGCCCACAACAATAAGACTTGTTGTGGCGAAAGTCTCACATGCGACCCTTGCCATTGGGTCCTTGGAAAGCAGTTCGTCGAGTATCGCGTCTGATATCTGGTCACATAGTTTGTCGGGATGCCCTGCTGCGACTGATTCGCTTGTCAGTTCATAATATCCTCTTTGCATTTATTATCTCCTTATGTATGTTTTGATTTCAGGCAGGTACCGTGCTGACTTTGCCTCAAAAAATCATGTTCCTATCAATTCAAAGTTTACATTTTATGAATTGTGTTCACAACTGTTTTCCGTCGGAATGTTGCAATAGAATAGAAACTTCATGGTTTAAGAAAAGTAGAAACTTCATGGTCTGAGTTTCTTTTCTGCGTTTTTTCTATTTTACGGAACCATGAAATTTTAAATTTTTTTCTACACTGTTTTCCGTCGGAAAATATCAAAAAGCAGGTTTGCGATTATGTGATCTTGGCCTGCAGGATCGCGCCTTCGTAAAACGATACACTTTCCTTTAATTTTGTGTTGTTAGCCAGCACGCATCCGGATACGTACACATTCCTGGCGATATCCACATTATCCCAGAGGATCGATTCCTTGATGTTTGCGTTTTCGTGGATATGGCACCTGTCTCCGATAACGCTGTGCGCTCCTACCTTTGCGTTGTTTTCGATCTTTACCTTATCCCCAATGACGATCGGAGCTTCCAGTTTAACGCGTGATCCTATTTTCGAGTTATTTCCTATCCAGATGTTGGGCTTGATCTCGCGCCCCTGGAAAGGTATGTTGATCTTCCCATCCAGGATGTCTTTGTGGCATTGTCTGTATTGTTTGAAATTCCCTATATCTGTCCAATATCCCTCATGGATATATCCGTAAAGAGGAGCTTTTGAAAGAAGAAGTTTCGGCCATAGGTCTTTGGCAAAATCAAATGCTCCTGAATCAGGTATGAGCTTTAGGACTTCAGGTTCGAGCACATAAATACCTGTGTTCACATAAGGTGAAAAAACTTCTTCCCATCCTGGTTTTTCCAGGAAAGCGTATATTTTGTGTTTGTCATCCATCTGGACAAGGCCGAATTCAAGCTTGGCATCGGTTTTAGCCAGCACTATGGTGGCTATAGCATTGTTTCTTTTATGATATGCCAGCAATTCCAGAATTGACACATCAGAGAGTCCGTCTCCGGAAAGCACTATGAATGTTTCATCTTTAAAAAAGTTCTTTAATGGAGCAAGGCAGCCCGCGGTGCCGCGAAGGTCTTTTTCCCGTGAATATTTCGTCTTAATATCCCATTTTGCCCCATTGTCCACATATTTCAGTATCTGTTCAGGGTAGCTATAGAGGTTCAGGCCAACATCCTTGATGCCTGAGCGCGCTATTTTGTCAAGAATGTAGAAGATATTCGGACGATTGAGTATGGGCACCATGGGCTTGGGTTTTTCCCATGTTAATGGCCGAAGCCTGGTCCCGGCCCCGGCTGCCAGTACCATTGCTTTCATAAGCTTGCTCCCTTTATCCAGTCCGCGGCGGTTGACAGAAGTTTTCTTGTCTCAGTCTGTGATGGCGTTTCAGCGTAGATCCTGACAAGCGGCTCTGTGCCCGAGGGCCTGATCAGAAGCCATGAGCCGTCTTCAAAAAACAGCTTAAGACCGTCGATAGTCAACTTGTTTTTTACAGCCGGATGTTCTGTATTGATTCTTTTGACAAGCCCGTCTTCGCATGTTCTTAAAAATGTTGAAGCATCATCAAGAGGTCTGGCCAGACGGAAATCATATCTCTCAAAGCAGGATTTCCCGAAGTCCTTGAATATTTTAGCTATGAGCTTGCTTGGTGTTAAGCCTGTTTTGAGCAGGATGTTAAGTATCAGGAGAGTGTTTACGATCCCGTCTCTGTCAGGCACAAGCCTTCCCAGGGCATAGCCTCCGGATTCCTCTCCTCCCATGAGCACATTCGCGTCAAGCATGCGCTGGGCAATGTGCTTGAATCCCACGGGAACCCATTTAAATGGAAGATTGGCTTTTGAAGCGATCCTTTGGGCCAGATAGCCCAAAGAGACTCCTTGCACTATTTCACCGGGCTCTTTTGCGATCAAAGCGTGATAATAAGCGTACATAGGGAATACTATCGTGGGCGTTATGTAGCGGCCCTGGTCATCTATCATGGCTATTCTATCGCCATCTCCATCAATCGCAATGCCGATAAGGGCTTTTTTCTGCCGTACGGTTTTCTTGAGCTCATCGAGATTTTTCTCTACAGGCTCAGGCGATGTCCCGCCAAAATAAGGGTCAGGCTTATCTCGTAAAGCGATGATCTTGGCATCAAGAACCTGTTCAAGCAGTCCAAGGGATGAGCCGTGAAAATAATCAATAATGATTTTGATTTTGGATGCTTTTCTGCGCAGGGGTTTCGCGATTTCCTTTAGGTATGTCATGTATTCGCTTTTAAGCCGCGGTTCAGTCGGTATCTGTTTTACTTCGATATCATCAGGAGCTCGCAGGATGATCTGTTCGATCCTGTTTGTGATATCCTTGCCCGCGGAAGCTCCGTCCGGGGTTTTGATCTTAATCCCGTTATCGATCGGAGGATTATGGCTTGCCGTCACCACAACAGCATAGGATCTTTTCTGTTTAGCCAGATATGACAAAGCAGGTGTGGGCAAAACATGGGATGACAGATAGGTCTCAATACCAAGAGCTGAAAGCGTGCCGGCCGCTTCCCTGGCGAATGCATTCGAATAAAAACGCCTGTCAAACCCGACAAGCACGCTTCCTTTGTAATTCGTCTCAGTTAAATATTGGCTTAGGGCCCAGGCGACTTTGCGCACATTTTGAAACGTGAAATCACCCGCCATGCGCGCCCTCCATCCGTCTGTTCCAAATTTGATTATGCGTTTTGTCTCGATCATTTTTTAGCCTTACATCCTTTGGGGCCGATCAATCGGCTGAAATAATCGATCGTGTGCGTTATTCCTACCTCGAAAGGAACGACAGGTTTCCACTTAAGCTTTGACTTAGCAAGTGTGATATCCGGAAGTCTCTGTTTCGGGTCATCTTGCGGAAGAGCTTTGCAGACAATATTGCTTTTTGATCCTGTGATCTTTTTTATGCTTTTTGCTAGTTGCATAATGGTTTTTTCCTGGGGGTTACCAAGATTCATCGGCCCAATGTGTTTTGACATGAGAAGAGAGTGGAGTCCTCTGACCATGTCATCAATATATATGAAGCTTCTGGTTTGCTTGCCATTGCCATAAATGGTTATTGGTTTATTGGTCAATGCTTGGCATATAAAATTAGGTATTGCCCTGCCGTCTTCCCTGCGCATTTTAGGGCCGAATGTATTAAATATCCTTACAATTTTTACCGGGATCTTGTGGCACTTGTAATACGCCATGGATATGGCTTCAGCGAATCTCTTGGCTTCATCATACACGCCGCGCGGTCCAACAGGATTGACATTGCCCCAATAGGTTTCTGATTGCGGCGATCTTAATGGGTCACCGTATATTTCACTTGTTGAAGCTAATAAAAATATGGCTTTTTTGACTTTTGCCACGCCTAAGGCATTATGAGTTCCCAGAGCTCCGACTTTTAATGTTGGGATAGGGTATTTTAAGTAATCGATCGGACTCGCAGGACTTGCAAAATGCATTACAGCGTCGATCTTGCCGCTCACATGTATATAATCAGCCACATTAGCGTGAATGTAGGTGAATTTCCCTGTTTCATAAAGCCCTTCAAGATTTGAGATATTCCCTGTAAGCAGGTTGTCAACTCCAACAACGCTGCAGCCTTTACTGATCAGATATTTAGCAAGGTGGCTGCCGATAAAGCCGGCGCATCCGGTAAGTAATATCCTCATATATTTATATCTCCGATGTTATTCAGAATATCCATTTTTTTCATTCGTGTGTATTCGTGTATTTACGACAGACGGTCTCTTCCGATGGACCTGTAGCGAAAGCCCAGTTTTTGCAGGTCTTCCGGTTTCCATAGGTTTCTGCCGTCAATTATTATGGGCAGAGCCATTGTTTTCTTTATCTTCTTAAAATCAAGCTTTTTAAACTCATTCCATTCCGTGGCCAATATCAGTCCGTGCGCATTATGAACAGCGTCATAAGCGTTTTTCGCGTAATAGATCCCCTTTGTCCCCATCTCGCTTTTTGTCTTTTCAGCGGCTATCGGGTCATAAGTTCTTATATTTACTCCAAATGCCAGCAGGCTCTTTATGATATCCAGGCTTGGAGCAAAACGTATGTCATCAGTGTTCGGCTTAAATGCGAGCCCAAGTACAGCTATGGTTTTTCCATTCAGATTCCAGAGTTCCTCTTCAAGTTTCTGGATAACAACGTCTTTTTGCGTGTCATTGATCTCTTTTACGGCTTGGAGCATCTTGAAATCATATCCTATACGCCGCGATATGTGATAAAAAGCATCCAGGTCTTTTGGCAAGCAGAAACCTCCGCTTCCAATGCCGGCCTTCAGGAACGCGCTTCCTATGCGTTTGTCCATGCCCATGCCTTCTGTCACTTTTGACACATCCGCGCCTATGCGGTCGCATATCCTTGATAGCGCATTGGCATATGCGATCTTGGTGGCCAGAAACGAATTCGAGGCGTGCTTGATGAGTTCAGCTGATTTGATATCAGTCACCATTATCGGGGCTTTCAGGGGCTTATAGAGATCAGAGAGCACTTTTTTGGCTTTTTCACTACTTACGCCTATCACGACACGGTCAGGATTAAGAAAGTCCTCGATAGCTGTTCCTTCTTTCAGGAATTCCGGGTTGCTTGCCACATCGAACGAGACTTTTCGCGGCTTTTCAAGCTCGATCACCTGCCTGACCCTTTCCCCTGTCTCCACAGGGACTGTTGATTTTTCAACGATGACTACATAGTGTTTGAGATTCTTCGCGATCGTGCGCGCGACTATCTCTACTGCTGAAAGGTCAGCGCTGCCATCGACCCTTGGCGGGGTGCCCACGCAGATGAATATGACCTTGCATTTTTTCGCGATGGATGCGATATCAGTGCTAAATGTTATCCTGCCCTTTTTTCGCAGGCGCGCAAGCATCTCAGGGAGGCCCGGTTCATATATGGGTATCTGGCCTTTAAGAAGTGTTTTTATCTTTCCCTCATCATTGTCAACGCAGAACACCTTATTGCCGAGATGAGCGAAGCAAGCCCCTGTTACAAGGCCGACGTATCCTGCTCCGATTATTCCGATGTTCATTTGTTGCCGCCTGCTTTAAAGTATTTCCAGCATTCCATTAATCCTTCATTAAACCTGGCTTTTGGATTGAATCCAAGAAGTCTCCTGGCTTTTGAGATATTCGCGCATGTCTTGCGCACATCCCCGGCTCGCATTGGAGAAAATTTCTTTGGCAGTTTTTTGCCTGCCAGGCGCTCAAGAAAATACACTATATCAAGGATAGAATAGGTTTTTCCGCCTGCAATATTGAAAGTTTCCCCGTAAGCTTTTGACGGAGCCTTAAGGGCCAGCAGGTTGGCGTTTACCACATCTTCGATATATGAAAAATCCCTTTCCTGCTTCCCGTCCCAGTGGATCTCAAAAGGTTTTTTATCCATATAGAGCTCCATAAAGCGCGGTATCACAGCTGAATAAATGGATTCGGGATCCTGTCTTGGCCCGTATACATTAAAGTAACGCAACGATATTGTCGGCAGATTAAATGATTTGGCGAATGTCTGGCAATAATGCTCCCCTGCGAGCTTGCTCACAGCGTAGGGAGAAAGGGGTCTGGGCTTAAGCTCTTCATACTGAGGAAATACCTTACCGTCCCCGTATGCAGATGAGCTTGAAGCGTAGGTAACCAGTTTTACCCCCGCCTTTTTTGAAGCTACAAGAACTTTCAATGTTCCCTCGGCATTAACGCTGTTGGATGGAAGAGGGTCATCCATGCTTTTTGGAACGCTTCTTATCGCTGCCTCATGATACACATATGAAACGTTTTTAAGAGCTTTTGCCAAAGCTTTTTCATTGCGTATGTCTCCTCTGATAAGCTTTATTTTATTTACGAAATTCTTGATGTTTTTCATCTTGCCCGCGGAGAAATTATCAATGATGCGGACGCGGAATCCTTTCTTTAAAAGATTTTCAGCGATATGTGAGCCTATGAATCCGGCTCCGCCTGTAACTAAGCAGATTTTTTTATTTGCCATATTATTTTTCCTTATTTTCAGATTGAGGCATTATTTTAACCTAGATAGCGATTATATGAATTTGACCAGGGCCGCGTCCGTAGTTCCTCATGTGTTAGGGATTAAATGTCCCAATTTTTTGCATGCCACTTTTCTTGGTAGGTATACCCGGTTTTTTACGCCATGGATAAAATTCCTCTTCTTCGAGGCGCTGCCTGAAATGTTGCTGCTCCTCATATCCTAATTTTAAGCGGATCGTAAACATAAATTCTCGCACATCTTTGCGGCTTCTAAAGATCAAAGAGAGCAGGAAATCGTGTAGTTTAGGATGGATAATGATTTCTCGTTCGAAAAGGCGTAGATATTCCCTGTCAAGAGATAGGCTGTGTTGCTTTTTGGATTTATATTCTCCTCTTGCTGTTAATTCTACTATAGAATTGAGAAATATTTTCAATGGAAATTCTGCTTTTAAGGTTGGCAATAATATGTTGGGTCTTGAATTATTGTATATGAATCCAAGATAGCAAGTTGTGGCACGGTACTGTTGCGCGTAGCTAATATTGTGGACGTATTTTCTATCAAAAACGCGATAATTTGTACTTAAAGCCAGAGATCCGTATGTGTAGAGTGGTATGCCGAGCGAAAACCATACAGGTCCAAGATTTTGCGTCCAGTCAATTAAAGGAGTATTCCTTTTATAGCGAAAACTATAAGAGGTTTTTGCTAGAAAAGATGTTCCCATGGGTAGCCTTCCGATATTGAGCGCTGAAATATTGTTCGTCTCTACTCCTTTGTACGCGTCACGGGTATCTTGTCTTAGATGGTTGACTTCGGATTTTAGTGTATAGTTGTATGTAAGGCGCAAATCAGCATAAGATCCCATATCTATGACCGTGGCAAGATTTCCGCCGTAATTGTAAGTTGTCATTGACCTGGTGATATTCTGCGCTTCTCGAGAAGTATAGTTCGCGCCGAATAATCCACCTATGTTCCCCCCGAGTTTTAAAAAAGATAGTCGCCACGGGTGTCCTATGCTCATGATGCCGGAGTTCGTCCAGCGTTCGAATGCCTGATGCTGGTATGCTCTAGTACGGGTTCTTAATAGTTTTAAATCTCCAGAACTTTGGACATAAAATGCAGATTTTCCGATATTTATAGGATACATTGTAAGGCCTATGCCCGGCAGCGTCTGACTGATGCTTCTGAATTTATCTGTTCTTGTATTAAATTTCCAACTATCATCATAGTATCCGCGCACATTAAATCGTGAAAGCATTCTGTAGTTTATAGCCATTGAGGAATTTAGTTCCGGAGTCACCCGTGATGTATTTTCTCTGAAATAAAGGTTGTTAAAATTAGGATCTCGCATGTATCGGAATGTTCCCTGCATGGAAAGTTTAGGGCTTAAATAATTGTAACTGTCAGCCCGAATATCCCAGTGCCTTAATCCGTTTCTTTCTTTGATGCTGTAGAGATAGAACGCGTTCTTTGTGCCATTCTCGCCCCTATGCAGCAATTCAGGCCCGAGTCCTACGCCTACTTTTTCCAGATAATCGAAATGGACCCTTGTGTAGATATTGTGCCAGGGTATAGGATATGCGATCACTGAGCGCACAAAAGTGCCTTCCCTCCCGTTTGAGCCGGGATCCATGTAGATAGTCGGCCTTAAACGGCCAAAGGATTTTGAGAAATAAGGAAGATAGAAGAATGGTATGCCTTCCATATAGAACACAGCATGATTGAATACAGCGTGCGAACCCGGATAAATACGGGCTTTCCATGCTTTTATATTGTAATCAGGCGGGTCTCTGTCGCATGAAGTGAAATTAACATGTTTTGCCTTGTAGCTTGTGGTTGAGCCTTCAAGCGTCCTGGCTTTGAACCTCCAGAGCGTGCCGTTAAGATCACCGCTAACCCCATTGAACCAATGGAATTCCCCTGTGTTCCTGTCAATATCGAGAAAATCCCCCTTAAGCCTTATGCTTGAGTCCTCATATTCAAGGTTGTTCCTTGCCCGGCCCATGCGTGTATTCAGGTCAAAAACAGCGTTCTCGCCGGTTAATGTCCTTGATTCCTCGTCAATAAAAAAACTTTTTTCAAGATGTATGATATTTGTCTTTTCCTCATGGGTCAGTTTCGGGGTTTCGAAGTCAATGGCGGATAGTGGCCTGACCGCTAGGAACATGATAGATAGGCAAGAGCAGAGCAATCGGCGGACGAGGTTGCTTTGGGTTACAGCTGTTGGCTGTTGGTTGTTGGTTGTTGGTTTTCGGACAGGAAAAAAGAAGTTCTTGTATTTACTAACAACCATCAGCTATCAACCATCATCTTTTTATATTGTTTCCCTAAGTCTCTCAATCTTCGCTCCTAGTGATTTAAGCTTGCCTTCAAGGAATTCATGGCCTCTGTCAATATGATAGATCCTTGAGATCGTGGTTGTGCCTTTTGCGGCCAGGGCGCATGCCATTAATCCTGCTCCGCCGCGTATATCTCCTGCCATGACCTGAGCCCCGCTTAATTGAGGTATTCCCTTTATATCAGCGTGAGTTCCTCTCGCGTATATTTGGGCGCCCATTCGCTTCATCTCGGCAATATGCAGGAACCTGCTTTCAAAAATAGTTTCCTTAAATCTTGTGTTTCCTGATGCTTGCGACATGAAAGCTATCCATAATGGCTGGAGATCCGTGGGGAATTGAGGATATGGTCCTGTTGAGGCCGGAACAGGCTTGGGCCTGAAATTCCTTGAAGTTCTTATTTCAACCGAGTTTTTGCTGAATTTAAGCTTCACGCCTGCGCGTTGCAGGTATTCCCACACTGTTTTAAGGTGTGCCGGGTTGCACGTGTTTATTCTGACCAAAGAGCCTTTTGTACAGGCTGCAAAAAACGCAAACGTGCCTGTTTCGATGCGGTCAGGTATTGATTTATGGATCGCTCCCCTGAGGCTTGTGACTCCTGTTATAGCAACAGATGACGTGCCTATGCCTGCGATGTTTGCGCCCATTTTATTCAATGCATTGCACATGTCAGCGATCTCAGGTTCTTTGGCGCAATTTGAAAGCCTTGTTGTGCCTTTGGCAAGCGTTGCGGCAAGTATAAGGTTCTCAGTGGCTCCAACGCTTTGAAATGGCAACTTGATGTTTGCTGCGCGCAGTTTTCCCCTTTTTGCGCTTAAACATACGTTTCCCCGTGATATTTTCAATGCAGCGCCCATTGCCTTAAAACCTTCAAGGTGTATGTCAATGGGACGCAATCCTATCGCGCAGCCTCCCGGCATTGAGACAATGGCTTTTCCATAACGCGCAAGCATCGGTCCTGCCGCAAGCACGCTGGCTCTCATTTGCTTTACAAGTCTGTATGGAATCGCCCTGGCTCCCATACTGCCGTCATGGATTCTCTGCAAGATCAGATCACCCGGAGATTTCCAGAGTCCCTGCTTGCCCAGATGCGGCATAAGTTGAAGGGTCGTGCGGATGTCCCTGGAATTGGGCACGCTTTCGAGTATGAATGTGTCGTTTGTCAGAAGGGAAGCGAACATCAAAGGCAGGCAGGAATTCTTGGATCCGCTTATTTTAACCTCGCCCCTGAGAGGGCGATTGCCCTCGATTTTATATATGTCCATGATATAGTAACCAGTAACCAGTAGATAGTAGATAGTTTGAGAGGAGGTTCTTCATGCTACCTTCTTTTTACTGTCCATATTGCGGTTGCGATGCGGTCGTAGTTGTTGAAGTCTCGTTTTATCTCGATCCTCTTATATCCATGATCCACTAGCATTTTCCTCACTTCGTCACCCTGTGTGGCGCTGATTTCAAGCGCTATAAAACCGTTTTCCCTAAGGTATCGCGGTGATTGGCGTATTATATCCCCTATGACCTCAAGTCCATTCTTGTTGGCTATAAGCGCTTCTTTTGGTTCCCATAATCGTATTTCAGGCTGTAGATCACAGTATTGCTTATGGCTTACATAAGGCGGGTTGGATACGATCACATCGAACCGTGCGGATTCAGGCAGTGGCGTAAACAAACTGCCTTTAAGAAATGTGACCGCGTTCTTGGGAATAGAGGCGCTTTTTAAATTATCCCCGGCGACCTTAAGAGCTTTATCAGATATATCTGTTGCTGTGATCGCTAAATTGAATCGATCGCACAGGTTCTTGTATAGGGATATCGCAATGTTGCCCGACCCGGTCCCAATATCCAGTATTCGCAGAATGTGCCGCTGTACCTGCCTCGCGGCAGGTGTGTTGCTGTGCTGCTGTGTTACGGTGCTGTTGTTCGATAGAGGAATACCTTTATTAACAGGAGCACAGGAGCACAGGCGAACAGGAGAACAATTTATATTAACAGGAGCACAGGAGCACGGGAGCATGGGAGCATATTGTCTGATCACTTCTTCCACAAGCAATTCTGTTTCAGGGCGCGGGATGAGGACTTTGTGTGCGGGCGTGTCGAGTCTTATTCCCATGAAATCGGCGCTTCCAAGAACATAGGCAAGGGGTTTACGTTTTAATGCCAGCTCTTTAAGGTTAAGCTTGAAATTTTTGGCCTGTATTGCAGACATACTCTTAACCATGGTCGTTTCCGTCCGCGATATCCCCATGATCGCGCTTAATAGAAACTGAGCCGCGGCTTGCGGCTCAGGATGCCTGTGTTTTATAAGAAAATCTGTGCCGGCTTTCAGCGGCGCTGTGATTGTTTCAATCTTTTTCATCTCTGAAATTTAAATTAAGAATTATCTTTTTTGTCTTTACCTCTGAGTTCGTCGAGTTTCTGCTGTCTAAAGCTGTTTTGAAGGGCTTGCGTGATCGTGTCAAGTTTGCCGCTTAATATCTCATCAAAATTATAAAAGGATTCGTTTATCCTATGGTCAGTAACCCTTGATTGAAGAAGGTTATATGTCCGGATTTTTTCCGAGCGGTCTGCTGAGCCTATCTGCACTCTTCTGGCTTTGTCCACTGACTCCTGTTCCTGGATTTGCTTGGCTTTGCCCAGTTTTGCCACAAGGATCTTCATGGCCTTTTCCCTGTTCTGGAGCTGGGAACGCTCTTGCTGGCAGACAACCACTATATTGCTTGGTATATGCGTGATCCGTACCGCTGACTCGACCTTATTGACATTCTGCCCTCCGTGACCGCCTGCTCTGAAAGTGTCGATTCGCAGGTCTTTGGTGTCGACCTTGACCTCTTCCGGGGCTGTCTCAGGAAGAATAGCTACTGTTGCTGTTGATGTGTGGACTCTTCCGCTGGACTCGGTGCGCGGAACCCTCTGTATGCGGTGCACCCCGCTTTCCCATTTGAAAATAGTGTAAGCTTTTTTTCCGCGCACAAACGCTATAGCTTCTTTGATGCCGCCAATGCCTGTCGGCCTGGCGTCTATGATTTCCCATGCCAGGTGAAGGCTCGCGGCGTATCGCTCATAGCACTTAAGAAGATCTCCGGCGAACAGAGCTGCTTCGTCTCCGCCGACGCCTGCGCGTATTTCGATGAATACATTTCTGCCTGTCCAGGGGTCTCTTGCCATCCAGCTCTCGACAGCTTGTTTCTCAAGCTCAGCCTTTTTATTTTCAAGGGAGCTTATCTCCTCTCTTGCAAGCGGAGCAAGCTCAGCATCATTTATGATTTCGCGGAGTTTTGTTATTTCCGTGTCAATATTTTTAAGTTCCTTCAAGAATGCTACTGTTTCTGTGAGTTTCAGGTGTTTTCGCGCCAGTTCCTTGTGGTCTTTCGGCGACAGGCTCTTGGGATCGGACAGCCTGGTTGTTATAAGTTTTAATTCTTTTTCAAGCGAGGAAAGATTCGTCAATGTAAATACTTACCGGGCTTTATGCTGCTAAGAGCGTTTTTTTGTGATGGGGCTGGTTGTCAGAGTTTTTGACTTTTTCGATGCTGCGGATACGGCTCGTTTGCGTGCCGCAGTTGCTTTTGCCTTGCTGCGGGCCTGATCTTTATTCTCTTTGTAGGTCTTTGCTTTCTCGAATTTCTTCAAGAACTTGCTGATCCTGCCTTCTGTGTCAATAAATTTCTGTTTACCTGTGAACAATGGATGACAAGCGCTGCAAATATCAAGTTTTAGTTCAGATTTTGTTGATTTGGTATAGAATGTGTTTCCGCAGGCACACTTTACCTGAACAACTTTATAGTTTGGATGTATATCTTGCTTCACGTCTATATTGTAGCTTTTTAGGAGGTATTTAGGTCAAGAGTTGGCGGCGGGTTTGGATACTGGATCCCGGACATTTACTACATTGCGCTTTATATAGATTGTGGATATGTATTAAATTCCGGGACGTTTCACGTTAAACGCATCTCCGGCACTTCGACTTCGCTCAGCATGATTCCTTCTTTATGTGGTGAGCGGAGTCGAACCATAGGGCATGGCATAGCGGAGCTGGATCCCAGATATTTTCTACATGGTTCTTAATATGTATAGCGGGTATGCATAAAATTCCGGGATGAATTAAATCCATGTCCGGCACTTCGACTTCGCTCAGCATGATTCCTTCTTGATGTGGTGAGCGGAGTCGAACCATAGGGCATGGATTTAATTCATTTTCGGCCGAATTTCTTCGCGGGATTTACGGGTCTGTCGTTTTTATCCCTGATCTCAAAATGAAGATGCGGTCCGGTAGCAAGTCCTGATGAGCCGACCCTGCCGAGAATCGTCTTGTTTTTTACAACAGCTTGCCCGACTCTTACATCTATCCTTGAGAGGTGTCCGTAATAGCTTGTTTTGTCATCAGTATGCTCCACAACAACCAGCAGGCCGTATCCTGTTTTCCATCCGGCGAACGTAATCCTGCCTGTTCTGGAAGGGAAAATCTTGGTGCCATACGGTTTGGGGAAATCAAGGCCTTCATGTTTGCGATGTATTTTAAGCATTGGATGCAGTCTCCTGCCGAATCCGGAACTTACAATATTCTTATTTGTTCTGAATGGAAACCTGAATGTATCAAATTCAAGATAGACATCCGGTATAAGTATATATGTGTCCGGCTTAAGATCAAGATCCGTATGGATCGCTATTCCCGGCAGATTATTGGCTGAGATAACAGACCTTGTGAGTTGCTTGCGGCTTTTCTTGCATTTGCGCGCATAGTATTTGATGATCTCCGAGAGCATCTGTCCTTCACCGGCATTGTTTCCGCGGACCTTATGAAGAGTTCCTTTTTTGTTCAGCACTGCTACATTCACGCCTGATCTTATCCATATCATCTCAGCGATATTTGAACTTTGGATACTGGCCACGTTAGTGCCGTATTGATGCGATATTGACCAGGTGGTGTCCCCTTCTTTAACAGTGTGCTTGGCCCATATCAGCCTGTTTATTTTCCTGAATTCCTCGGGAGTGAGATATTCGCTGGTTTGCGATATTACGCCCCTGGACCGCCACTCGTATGTAAATAAGGATGCAGGCGCATACAGGGAAGAGCTTGCGAATATATAAGCGGGCATGAGGAGGGCATACAAGCAAAAAATTACAAACAGCTTCATTGTACTTGTATTTTACGCTACTTGCTGATCGTTAGACGTAAGACGTTAGAAGTAGATACGGGGGCCTTCTGGAGTCTTTTTTACTTCTCTCGTTTTACGTCTCGCGTTTCACGCTCCAAAAATTCCCAAAGGGAATTTTTACTATCTCGCTGATTCCATGCTCGATACTGCCATGGATTTAAGGAAATCCTTGTTTGTTTTAGTGGAATCCAGCTTATCGAGTAAGAGTTCCATGGCTTCAACCGGGTTGAGCGGAGCCAATACCTTACGCAGTACCCAGATTTTACCCAGATCTTCGTCAGGCACTAAAAGCTCCTCTTTTCTGGTGCCGCTGCGGTTTATATCTATTGCCGGGAAAATACGCTTGTCCTGGAGTTTGCGATCAAGATAGACTTCCATGTTGCCGGTGCCTTTGAATTCCTCGAATATCACATCATCCATGCGGCTTCCCGTGTCGATCAGAGCGGTAGCCAATATAGTGAGGCTTCCGCCTTCCTCGATATTCCTTGCTGCTCCGAAGAATCGCTTTGGTCTTTGAAGGCTTGTTGATTCCAGGCCTCCTGAGAGTACGCGTCCTGAGGACGGCGATATCGTGTTATGGGATCTTGCAAGGCGTGTGATGGAGTCAAGGAGAACAACAACATCGCGTTTTCCCTCTACCATTCTTTTCGCCTTTTCCAGAACCATTTCACTTACCTGCACATGGCGTTCAGCCGGTTCGTCAAAAGTGGAAGATATCACCTCGCCGTTAACGGACCTCTGCATGTCTGTGACTTCTTCCGGCCTTTCAGCTACCAGAAGTACTATGAGATCCACTTCAGGATGATTTGTAGTGATGGCATTGGCGATTCTCTGAAGGATCATTGTTTTGCCGGCTCTCGGAGGAGAGACTATGAGCCCGCGTTGTCCTTTTCCGATGGGGGACACCAGATCCAGGCATCTGCCGGTAAGTTCGCCGCGCTTTGTCTCGAGGCGTATGTGCTCCGTTGGGTATAAAGGAGTAAGATTCTCAAAAAGAAATCTTTCCGTGAGGCTCTCAACATCTACGTTGTTTATTGTTTTAAGTTGAAGAAGGGCAAAAAACCTTTCATTGTCTTTTGGGGGCCTTACAAAGCCGCTGATAGTCTCCCCTTTTCTCAGGGAAAACTTCTTTATCTGGCTCGGAGACACATAGATGTCATCAGGACCGGGCAGGTAATTGTTATTCGGCGAGCGCAGGAACCCAAAACCATCAGGCAGGACCTCAAGTGTGCCGCCTCCGGTTACGATCCCATGTTCTTTGGCCTGAGCTTCAAGGATTTTGACGATCAATTCCTGCTTTCTTAAGCCGGATGTATTCTCAAGCTTAAGATCGCCGCCGATCTTTACGAGCTCGGTCATTGTCATCTTGCTTAAAGTCTGGGATTCGAGCACGTGTTTCATACCCTGTCCTTTATTCGCATGTGGCGCTGAGTGGGCGTCAGCGTGTGCGTGAGTATTTTCTGGCATTTATCTCCTCCATTTTGTTGGATCCCTTTGCATAGATATGCTTTCTAGAGTTTTATAAAGGGATTTAGCCTTTTTTCTTAGGTTTGATCTGGATAATGTGTTATCCAAGATATAATCGGCTCTGTCACATTTTAGCTTTTCTGGCATCTGAACCGCAAGCCTTTCTTTTACCTCCATGGCGCTAAACCCCCGCTGCTTAAGACGTTTTATCAAAAGCTTATTGGGGCATTTAACCGCGATCGAGGCATTAAAACGGTTTTCCAGGCGTTTTTCAAAAAGCAATGGCACCTCTACTATGCGTATTTTTGAATTATTACTTTTGAGTCTTGTGCGCATTTCAGCTAATATTTTTGGATGCATAAAATTCTCGAGGGTCGTCCTGGCCTTTTTGTCCTTAAATATCAGGTGCGCAAGTTCCTTCCTTCTGTTGCCAGAACCGTCATGTATCAATCTTTTAACAAGGCTCACATATTTTGAAGCGTATTTTTTGACGACATCTCTTGCAAGCGCGTCGCAATCCAGGACAAATGCTCCTTCCTTTTGAAAACAGTCCCTGATGAATGACTTCCCGCTCCCGAAGCTCCCGGTCAGAGCGACTGTTAACTGCCTGGCCTTTTTGTCTGTTTTCTTGGTTTTGGATTTTATCTTCATTTTAATGCACTTTGCGCCTTTGTGCCCTGTGGGGAATACCACAGGACTGCTCTGCTGAGACTGCCCTGTGGGGAATACCACAGGACTGCTCTTCGGGACTGTCTGTTGAGACTGGTTTAGTGCTTATTTTTATATTTTTTACTCGCTGTCTTGAGGACTTCTATCTCCTTCTCTGTAAGCGATTCCATCCCGTGCTTGCTGATCTTATCAAGGATGTTGTCAAGGTCAGGGTCATCATCGGGCGCTGATTTTCTGGGCCCTTGCTTTGGATTTTTGCGTTTTTGTTTTGGATAAGATCCTGTTGGGATCATATTCGAGTAGTAATAATAAAGCCATTCAGTGATAAGCGGGAATCTGAAATAAAGCCAGCCTGTTGCCAGGCCCCCAAGGTGCGCAAATCTGGCAATAGCGCTTGGCTGGCTGCTTAAGGCGAATTCCATGATAAAGAGAAATATAACAAGGTGTTTTGCGCGTACCGGCAATATCCCGTAAAGATAAAGCTTTGAATTCGGGAATTCCCTTGCCCAACCATAAAGGAGTCCGTATATGGCTCCTGATGCTCCGATCGTGGGTATTGCGCTGCCGGGTCCTGTGGCGATGGTCAAGGCTGCCGCTCCAAAGCCGCAGATAAAAAAATATTTGACGAAGAATTTTTCTCCCCAATAATTACACAAGACATCTCCGAACATATAAACCGCGAACATATTGAAGAGTAAATGGAGCAATCCTCCGTGCAGGAACATGTATGTGACTATCTGCCATATCCAGAAGCTCTTAATTACTCTCGCAGGCACAAGTCCTAGATTTGAATAAAGCAGTTGGGGCCATATGCTTCCTGCGATGTATCCGGCAATAATGGCCAAGAGCAGGATCTTGACCGGTCTTGTGAGGTTTTGCGGGGATGTGAACATTAAATTTGTGCTCCTGTGCTCCTGTGCTCCTGTGCTCCTGTTAATAAAGGTATTCCTCTATCGAACAACAGCACCGTAATACAGCAGCACAGCGGCATACCTGCTGTGAGGAAGGTACAGCAACACAGTAGCACGGGAGCACAGGAGCACATTATTCTAAATCTCTCCAATTCTCCCCTGTTTTTGAGTGGACGATCAGCGGCACTTTAAGTTTCATAGCATGTTCCATGATGTTGATAAGTTCAGGTTTATGTTGTTTTATCTCGTTCTCCGGTCCTTCAAAAAGAATATCATCATGCACTTGAACTATCATCTTTGTCTTGAGCTTGTTGAGAAACTTTGAAAGTTCGATCATTGCCATCTTTATTATATCAGCGCTTGTTCCTTGAACAGGCGTGTTCACTGCCACACGCTCAGAGAATTCCCTTAAATGGTCTCTTGAAGAATTAATATTAGGCAAGGGCCTGGTATGTCCCAGCAATGTACTTACGCTTTGATCGAGCCCGGCTTGTTTTATGATGTTTTCGCGCCAGGTTTTCACGCCCTTAAACCTTGTAAAGTATAGCTCAATAAAGTTTTTTGCTTCGTCTTGGGTAATGCCCAGCTCCCTGGATAGTCCTTTTGGGCCCATACCGTAGATAACGCCGAAATTGATAGCTTTTGCTTTTCGCCGCATCTCGTTTGACACGGATTCTTCGCCTTTAAGCTCGAATATCTTCCTTGCGGCTTCTTCGTGTATGTCCTTGTTCTGCGTAAAAAATTCTATTAAATCCTTGTCCTCGCTCAGGTGGGCGAGTGAGCGCAGGTCTATTTGCGAGTAATCCAGGGACAGAAAACGATAATTATCTTTTGGTATGAATGATTTTCTGATCTCCAGTCCCCTTGGGGTTCTGATCGGGATATTCTGCAGATTCGGATTCGTGCATGAGAGTCTCCCTGTTTGGGTTCCTTCCTGGTGAAAAGTAGCATGTATTCTTCGGGTTTGCGGGTCAATGAGATCGAGCAGGCCTTGCGCGTATGTGCTTATAAGCTTTGAGAGTTCCCTGACTTCGAGTATTTTTACTATTGCGGGGTGCAAACCTGAGAGTCTTTTTAGGACTTCTTCGTTGGTTGAGTAGCCTGTTTTTGTTTTTTTAGTTTTTGGAAGATTGAGTTTTTCATAAAGCAGAACTCCAAGTTGTTTTGGTGAGTTGAGGTTCAGGTCTTCGGGAGCATGGCATTCTTCGATTATTTCCTTGCGTAATTGAGTTCTTTTCTTTTCCCAGGCGTTTTTAAGCTTTGTTAGATATGCCTTATCCACTCTTACGCCGTCCTGTTCCATCGCGAATAGGATAAGAGTAAGCGGCAGTTCTACATTCTTATAAAGATCCCACTTGCCTTTGGATTCCAGCTTGGTTTTAAAGTGATGCGCTGCCTCGCTCATACTTGTTTTGCCGCTTGTGCTTAAGATCCAATCCAGCTCGAATGATTCCTGGCTTGGGTTATCAAGCCAGGACAAAAGCTTTAGGTCAAATATCTCACCTTTTAATTTCTTGATCGTCCGGGGATGTGCGTGCAGATAACTTTTTATATCATGCGCGATGACCTCATCTTCGCCCCATACAAGCTCCTCGACATTGCTCCCATTATCATTGGTTTTCCCGGTTTTAGCCTGTGATGATTGGGCTATGATGCTCGCAAACCCAAGTCTCCCCACGAGAGCCTGAAACTCCTGGTTTTTCATGTCAGGCTTGAAAGTGAATGATTTCGAGTCCCATTTAACAGGCGCGTCATAACAGAGAGAGATGAGCTTTTTATTCTTCGATATCTTTTCTTTGCTTGAAACTATGTTTTCCTTGATTTTTTCGGGTATCGCGGGATCGTTTTTCACAGCCGCGTTAATGATCCGGTCAGCATCCCCGTAGCGGGCGATCAGGTCTTTGGCCCTTTTATCCCCGATGCCGGGCACTCCCTTGATATTGTCCGCGGCATCCCCTGTGATCGCGAGGTAATCGATTAAAAGTTCAGGACCAAAGCCATATACGCTTTTTACGGTTTTCCGGTCGAACTCCTGGTCACGATGCTCCATATACACCCGCGTGTGTTTATTGACCAGCTGAAGCAGATCCTTGTCTGAAGTAATGACTATGCTTGATACTCCCTCATCACCCGCCTGCTTGGCTATCGCTGCTATCAGGTCATCCGCTTCATACCCGTCTGCTTCAAGGTTGGTGAGCTGCCAGGTCCGGCTTAATGCTTTTGCGAGTTTCATCTGGCTGATCAGCGCATCATCTGTCGGGGGTCTGTGAGCCTTGTACTCGGGAAACAGTTCAAGTCTTATTGTTGGTTTTTTATCCCAGCAGATAGCCAGATATTTGGGATCGAATCGTTTGAAGATCTTCAAAAGTACTCTGGCGAATCCATAAACAGCCCCGACCTCTTCTCCGTCTTTTGTCGTCAATTTGGGCAAGGCATGATAAGCCCTGTGCATATAATGGTTTGCGTCAATCAAAATAAGTTTGTTTGGCATAAAAAACTACTGGCTTGTAACGCTATAAGGGTTTTATGGATTTTTTTCAAGCAATGCTGTAACGTCGTCGAGTATCGATGGGTGGAATCCTTCGTAGCGTTTATGCAGGTTTCCCTGCTTGTTAATAAGAAAAAGTGTTGGCAAGAAGCGTACGGGATAGTCTTTTTTTATAACGCTTGCGTCTTGGGCAAGAAGAACTTTAAATGTTAACCCGTATTTCTTCACAAAATAAGCGACTTCCTTCTCAGGTTCTTCAATATCAATGCCTATCACTTCGAACTTTTTATCACGGTTTTTCTCATAAAAGTCCTGCAGATACGGCATTGATTGTTTGCAGTATGGGCACCATGTCGTGTAGAACGCGAGCAGTACTGTTTTTTTGCCCAGTATAGATGAGAGCCTCCAGATCTTTCCGCTTGGCACTTGCGGCAGTGTTATATCGCCCACAAGGGGCGCAGACGGCGTATTGTCTGATCGTTTTTTGTCCTCATTGCAGGATATCAGGAGTGATGTCATGATGAGAACGGGCAGAATGAATTTTTTCATGCAATTAAAATACAGTGGTTATATTATAACTGTTTGAGTTGTATCGTTATTTCAGCTGGTCGGAAATCCCTTATAACAGGGTATCGAGCTTCTTTTTGATTTCGGATTTCGGGTAAACTCCAACCAATTGATCCACGACTTGTCCACCCTTGAAAAATAGAAGAGTAGGTATTGCTGATATCCTGTGCTTTGATGCTTCTGTCTGATTCTCATCAGTGTTTACTTTAACTACCTTGGCTTTCCCTTCATATTCTTTTGCCAGTTCTTCGAGTACCGGAGCCATGGAACGGCATGGGCCGCACCACGGTGCCCAGAAATCAACCAGCACGGGAGTGGACGATTTGGTGACTTCTGCGTCAAATGTTTGATCTGTGATTTCGTGTGCCATAGTGGCTCTATTATGCTCTGAATCGCGTGTACTTGTCAATAGCAGGCAACGCGAATGAAACGCGAATAACGGAGAAACGCGAATGGATGCGAATAAAGAGTGAGGAGGATGGTCATTCCCCCGGCTCCTCTCCCTTGAGGGGAGAGGTTGGGTGAGGGTGATATAGAAATTCCTTCCAGCCATCAGCCATTAGTGGCGCGAAGCGCCCTTGCATACCCAGATCTGCTCCGCGCCGTAGCGCGGCGGGCCTTTCTTGAAATCCCCGTAGCAAGCCAGTATCTTGAATCCCGCAAGCTTAAGCAGATATTCCATTTCATATCGGTATGTCCAGCGCAGCGTGAGCCTTTCTTTTCTGCGCTTCAATACTTTTCCTGTTTTTGTGCGCTCAATGAAATTCCAGTCTTCGGAGAATATCTGCTTGAACGGATCGCTTTTTCTGTTTGTTATCCTGATCTCTACCTTGTTCCCGGTCGTCGGATGCGTGACGCTCTCTCGAGCCATGGGCGCTTGCGGGTTATCCGGCAGGATATATTTGAGTTTAGGATCGAAAATATTCACTATAAACAGGCCGTTTGCAGCCAGATGGCGCTTTATGCATTTCAGGCATGATAGCTGATCATTGGGCGTGAGAAGATGTTGAAACGACCTGAAGGCAATGAACACAAGCTTGAATTTTCTTCTTAGGTTGAAACGCGCCATGTTTCCCTTTACGAGCTGTATGTGTTTTTTAAGCTCAGGCGTGAGTTTTGAGCGTGCTTGCGCAAGCATGTATGGGGACATATCGAGTCCCGTGACGTTGAAACCCGCCTTCGCAATATGTATCGCTGCCCTGCCTGTACCTGCCCCAAGCTCGAGCACCGGCCCGCCGGTCTTGCGCGTTTGCGCAAGATAGAATGCCAGGTCGCCGTGAGTCGGGCTTCCCGGGGCATTTGTTGTGTGGACATCATAGAATTCGACGCTTGAGTCTTTGGATTGATAGAGTTCTTTCATCATATAAGAAGCATCCCTATTGTTCCAATAGATAAGGCAGCTAGAAATATAATTATCAAGTATCCCATGATCTTTCCAAATTCAACCTTTGCCATTGCAAGAAGAGGCAAACACCAGAAAGGTTGTATTAGATTCGTGACCATGTCCCCCCACGCGAAAGCAAGAACTAATTTTCGAACAGGCACGCCTAGTTCCTTGGCAGCATCGATCAGGTATGGAGCTTCCACTACCCACTGAGAACCGCCTGAGGGCACGAAATAATTAAGGAAAGCCGAATAGTAGTAAACGATCAGGGGAAATGTAGTTTCGCTTGAGATGCTGATAAAAGCCTGAGTAAGAGCCTGGGAGAGGCCGGTATCCTTTATAACTCCGTATATTCCGGCATATAGAGGAAACTGTATTATGATGCCGGATATTGTTTTTGTTCCTTCTTCCGCAGCGCTTAAAAAGCTTTTTATATTAGGATGGAAAAGTATTGAAAGCATGAGAAACAGCAGATTAAAGCGGTTCAAATTAAAAGACCATTCCCCTTGCGCAAAAAGCAGAAGAAAATAGATCATTCCTGTTGCACCCACGGCAAGATTGATGATATAGGTATGCGAAAGAGTATCAGCCGGGGTCTTAGGCTTTTGCTTTGGAGCGTCTCTTAGCTCATCAGTGAAATGTTTTAGAGTAGATTCCGGACATACCCGGATCTCGTCTTTATCCTTGGGATATAAGAAAGCGGATATAGCTGTCAGGCATATTATCATGGCAACGCACATTATCAGGTTCCATGGGCTAAATATCGTGTCCCCAAAAGGCACTACCCCTGATTTATGCTCAAGAAAATGCCCCGGAGTGGCGATAAGTAGCGGAGCTGAGCCTGAAAGCCCTGCATGCCACACGCTTCCCAACCCGAAATAAGCGCATGTGACAAGCAGAGGGTAATGGATTTTAGGGATCCGCACAACAATGAATCTGATGAGAACTGCGCTTCCCACTAGACTTAACCCCCAATGAACCCAGGCCAGGCACATTGATGATACAGCCATAAGGATGCACGCGCTTTTCCCGTCTTTAGCCAGACCCGCGAATTTTTTAAGGGCTTTTTTAGCTACAGGAGCATGAGCGATTATGAATCCCGTTAGCATCACGATGCACATCTGCATCGCGAATTTCAACAATACCCAGAAACCATTGCCCCAGGCTTTGATTATCTCAGAGGCGCCTGCCCCGACTATTGCTTTGGCTGCGATAAAAACGCAAAAAGTCAGGAAAATGGCGATAATGAAAGCGCTTGGGATATAGCGCTCAGTGAATCCGGCGAATGATGCGATTAACTTATTCATGAATTGTTTTCTTATTATTTCCCTCGCCCCGCTTACGGGGAGACAGGCTTCCACATTTAAAGAGAGGCCAGTCCTCGCAGGGTGCTCCCGGAGAGGGGGGCAGGGTGAGGGGTTCCTTTAGTTTCTCTAGGATCACTTCCAATGCTCCTTCTGTATTCGTAAACGCTTCATTATCCCAGAAGCGGACTACTCGATACCCCTTGCCTTCGAGGTATTTTGTTCTTTTTCTGTCGTATTCGGTTTATTCCGCATGTTGTCCCCCATCCAATTCGATTACAAGGTATCGTGTTGGGCAGCAAAAATCCACGATAAATGGTCCTATTGGATGTTGCCTTCGGAATTTAAATCCTGCGAAATTCCTGGATCGTAAAAAATACCAGAATTTATATTCTATGTCGGTCTGGCTGGAACGTAATTTTCGGCGATTGTTTAATGATGATGCGGTCTTGTTTCTCACTCTATGATTTTAGGAAAGAATGAATAGTTGTGCCCCTCACCCAGCCTCTCCCCGCTTCGCGGGGCGAGGAGAAAGAAAACAGAAAAACGAATAATGGGACCCCTCACCCTCACCCTCTCCCCACTGTGTGGGGCGAGGGAAAATCTATGTGATCCTTTTGCCTGATTGCTTGTCAAAGATATGGATGTTGCGCAGATCAAAATACACAGGGATCGTGTTCCCGGGTTTGCCGGGGAATGACGCGCTGGCTGTTGCCAGGATCTTGCTTTCCCCGATCTTTAAATGAACATGTTTGATATGGCCAAGAAGTTCCACGACTTCTATTGAGGCTTCGATCGCATCGCTTAACTGGCGTCCGGGCATGTGCGTTGTGAGGATCTCTTCAGGCCGTATCCCCAGCGTGACCGGCGCTTGCGCATCATTGCCGGATAATGAGGTCGGGATTTTCATGTTCTCATTTATGAAACACGACTTATCCCCATCCTTTTTGAGAGTTCCATCCATAAAATTCATTGTCGGAGAACCTATGAATCCTGCCACGAAGATATTTGCGGGCTCATTGAACACTTTTTCGGGAGCGCCTATCTGCTGGATATGGCCCTTGTCTATGATCGCTATCCTTGTGGCCAGTGTCATGGCTTCCACCTGGTCATGGGTAACATATATTATTGTTGTGTTTAATTTTTGGTGAAGCTTTGCCAGCTCAACGCGCATTTCCTCGCGTAGCTTCGCGTCCAGGTTGCTTAATGGCTCATCAAAGAGAAAAGCCTGCGGTTTGCGCACTATTGCCCTGCCGATCGCCACCCTCTGGCGCTGTCCCCCTGAAAGCTGCTTTGGAGTGCGCTTAAGCAATGGGGTTATCTGTAAGGTATTG
>JBHPMF010000009.1:0-61607 GCA_042563375.1 Elusimicrobiota bacterium
AAAAGGCATGGCAGGCTCTATCATTTTCATAAACGCCTGCATGGATTCGAGCATTATTTTTTGTGTTCCTGTTCCTTTGCCATTAAAAATACGTGATTTCGCGATTTCCAAATACCAGTCACAGAATTTGGACCAGAATGTCTCATAGATCTTCTTTAGGCCCGATGCTGTTTCAAAAGTTGAGAATTGCTTGTCAGCATACTCTATCATTTGGTTTATCTCGTCTTGGATCCAGATGTCGCTAAAATGAGAGGTTTTGCCGGGTTTTCCCTGGGGAGAATCCTTAATTTTATCCATCTCGAACTTTATAAAGCGGGCTGCGTTCCAGATTTTTGTTACAAAGTTCTTTGCGCCTATATATGAATCCGTGGAAAACGGGATATCCCTGCCCGGATGGCACGCGCTCAACAGCGAATAACGAAGCGTGTCTGTGCCGAATTTTGATATGGCTTCTTTCGGGTCAACCACATTACCCAATGATTTGGACATTTTTCTTCCTTTTGTATCGCGCACGATCCCGTGGATATAAACATATTTATAAGGCAGTTTTTTTTCAAAATAAAGTCCTGCCATAACCATCCTGGCTACCCAAAGATAGATGATCTCATATCCTGTGACCATGACTGTTGTTGGGAAAAAAGTCTTAAAATCCTGTGTTTTTTCAGGCCACCCAAGCACGCTCATGGGCCATAATGCGGATGAAAACCATGTGTCAAGCACATCTTTTTCCTGTTCCATGTCTGTTCCTGCGCAAGAAGGGCATTTTTGCGGGTTTTTATCGCTTGCAATGGGCTTGCATTGTTCGTTTTTGCAGTACCAGACAGGTATTTGATGGCCCCACACGATCTGCCGCGACAAACACCAGTCTTTTAGACCCTTAAGCCACTTGTCATACATTTTTCCCCAGGACTCAGGATAAAATTTAGGCTGTCCTTTTTTATACGCATCGATCGCTAATTTTTTAAAGGGCTCCATTTTTAAAAACCACTGCTTTGATGTCAGGGGCTCGACTATTTCAGAACACCTGTAACAAACCCCGACATTATGGTTGTATGGTTCTTCTTTTAAAAGCAGCTCTTTCTTTGCAAGGTCCTCAATAACCCTATTCCTTCCTTTTATCGCGCTCAAGCCTTGGTATTTTCCTGCTTCTGCGGTCAGGTTTCCGTCTTCTCCTATCACCTTATATGTTTCAAGCTTATGGTCCTGGCCTATATCCCAATCAAGAGGGTCATGCGCAGGGGTCACTTTTACAGCGCCTGTGCCAAATTTGGGGTCAACCCTGAAATCCGCTACTATAGGTATCTCACGTTCCATTAATGGGAGAATTGCTTTGGCCCCCACAAGGTGTTTATACCTTTCATCCGCAGGGTGTACAGCTATGCCTGAGTCTCCAAGCATTGTTTCAGGCCTTGTTGTGGCAACTGTTAGGTACCCTTCCTTGCCAACAAGCGGGTATTTAATATGCCAGAGATTGCCGGATTTTGGCTCATATTCAAGCTCAAGATCGCTTAGTGCGCTTGCGCACCTGGGGCACCAATTTATTATCCTCTCTCCCTTATATATAAGCCTGTCATTAAAAAGCTTGATAAAAGCATGGTTCACGGCTTTTGAGCATGTTTCATCCATTGTGAACCTTGTTCTGCTGAAATCCAGAAGGCATCCTACATCAACAAACTGCTCGAGTATCCTGTTTTTGGTTTTTTTTGCCCACTCTTCCAAAGCCTTTTTTAGATCTTCTCTGGATAATGTCGCCCTGTCAATGCCTTTGGCCACAAGGCTCTGCTCAACAACATATTGAGTGGCTATTCCCCCGTGGTCGGTTCCGGGAACCCACAAAACCCTCTTTCCTTTCTTCATATTGAATCTCAACATGAAATCCTGAAGCGAGATATTCAAGGCATGCCCCACATGCAGGGCTCCTGTGATATTGGGAGGGGGGATAGCCATGACAAAGTTATCCTTGCTTTTTTCCTTGGCGCAAGGGGTCGCGATCTTGGCTTCTTCCCAGCGCTTTATCAGGCGTTTTTCAACCTCTTGAAAAGGGAATCTTTTGTCCATATTCCTATTTTATGTTTTCCTGGGACATGCGGCAAGAAACCCGGGTATTTCTCCTTAAAAACACTGCTAAATCCTGAAAATCCGGGCGTTTAGCTGTGATATAAACGGATATTTGCGGTTTTGGTTTTTATTTTGTTTTTAGCCCTTTTTTCCGTCGAGAAACCATTTGACATACCCCCTTGATACTAACTAAAATACTCCATACCCTCCATACCATGAAACAGGAAATTTGGAAAAGCTTAGAAGATTATTTTTGTCAAAACCTTGAGCCTGAGGCCTATGAAATATGGTTCAGCCCCATAAAACCAAAATCTGTAGAGAACGGGATTTTGAAGCTCGAGGTGCCGAATCGTTTCCACGCTACATGGTTTGAGAAAAACGCCAAGAAAAAAGCCCTTGAGATCGTTTCGTCTGTTGACCTGGATATAGTAGATATCGAAATATCGTGGGCGGATGAACCATCTTCCGCTCACGTGCTTGCCGGCGCCAGGCCCGGGATCCCCGCCTCACAGACGACTGATATCCCGGCAAAAACCAGTTTTTTTAATAACAAATATATGTTCGACCGGTTCGTTGTGGGCCCCACAAACCGTTTTGCGCACGCGTCAAGTCTTGCTGTGGCTCAAAACCCGGGCAAACAGTTCAACCCGCTTTTCCTTTATGGCAACGCGGGTCTTGGGAAAACACATTTGCTTCATGCTGTGGGCCAACAGATCACAAGAACAAAAAATAGTGTGTCTGTGATATATGTCAGCTCTGAGACTTTTATCAATGACTTTATCAACTCTTTGAAAAACCAGGGTATTGAAAATTTCAGAACTCATTACAGAAGCGCTGATTGCTTATTGATCGATGATGTCCAGTTTTTAATGGGGAAAGAAAGGTCTGAGGAAGAATTTTTCCACACATTTAATACTCTTTTTGAGTCAAACCGTCAGATAATATTGACCAGCGACCGACCGCCAAGAGAATTAAACAGTTCTCAAGAGCGGTTGATATCCCGGTTTGAGTGGGGCGTTGTAGCGGATATCAAACCGCCTGATTTTGAAACAAGACTCGCTATTCTCAGAAAAAAAGCCGAACTTGAGAACATCAGCGTGCCGGACGCGATAACCCAGTACCTGGCTCAGAACATCCACTCTAATGTCCGCCTGCTCGAGGGAAGCATGAACAGTCTTGTGGCATACTCATGTTTAACAGGGGCCCCCATGAGTATGGACACGGCAGAACAGATACTTAAGCAATTAAAAGATGATCTATCCTCAGAAGCGGCCTTGGCCCCGTCTATCTCTCAAATACAGGAAATCGTGGCAAAGCATTACCATCTTGATCTGGAGGATTTGAAAGGAAAAAGCAGATCAGCAAGCAAGGTGCTGCCGCGCCAAATCGCCATGTTCCTGGCCAAAACCCTTACAGGAAGGTCTTTGGTGGATGTTGGCCATGCTTTTGGCGGAAAAGACCATGCAACCGTGATACATGCTGTGAATAAGATCACATCTTTGGCTAAAATAGACCCGTTTTTTTCACAATTGATCAACAAATTGGAGAAGGAAATAGCGGGTTATGTTAAAAGGTAAAATCAATGTGGATGAATGTTGATGGATGTGAAAAACTATAACCTTAATGTTGATTTAAAAACACCTCCTAAAACAGGGTTATCAACAGAGTTCACACTATTACTACTATGAAGATTAAAATATACAAAGAAGATTTATTAAGAGCAGTCCACATTGTGCAGAACGTGGTGGGTCAAAGAGCTACTCTCCCCATATTATCAAATTACCTGCTTGAAGCGACAAAAACACCACAGAGGCTTTTAATAGCTTCAACAAACCTGGAAACAGGGATAAAAAGCTATGTTCCGGCGAATGTGATAGAAGAGGGTTCTATAACAATACCAGCTAAAAAACTAGGGGAAATACTGCAAAACATACCAACAAACGGGTCTTCCTCTGAGATCGAGCTAGAATTAAAAGAAAACAATGTGGTAAAAATAGCAGGCCATAAATCACGGTTTAATATATCCGGGATACCTAAAGAGGATTACCCCTCATTCCCCCAGCTTAAAAAAGAAGACGCAATTAAAATAAATCCCAAAAAACTGGCTGAGATGATAAAACGTGTTTCTTTCTGCGTAAGCACAGACGATACAAGAAGAATATTAACCGGGATATTAATGCATGTAAAAAACAAGAAGATAACCCTTGTTGCCACGGATGGCAGAAGGCTGGCAGTGGCCTCCTGGGAAGAGAGGGAAGACCTTAAAGAATTTAAGGTAGCTGTTCCCGTGAAGGCGATGATCGAACTTGTCAGGGTCATAGAAAGCAACGAGGCTGAAAATCTATTACTTATTGATGTGACATCCGGTCAAATAGGGTTTAATATAGGGGATACGAGTATTTTTTCCAGGCTTATTGAAGGGGAGTATCCTAATTGGGAGCAGGTTGTCCCAAAGCAAACGCAAATAAAACTGTCTTTACCGACAAATGAAATGCTTGCTGTTACAAAAAGAGCGGCTTTGTGTATATCGGAGAAGGCCGGCGGGTGTAAATATAAATTCGCTAAAAAGAAAGCATCTGTATCAGCTAAAACATCCGGATTTTATGATTTTGAAGGTGAATTCGATCTTTCTTCTTATGACGGGCCAGAGGGGTTTGAGATATATTTTATCCCTAATCATATAGTTGATTTTCTTAAAGTGGTTTCAGGGGATGAATTTATCCTGGGAGCTACAAGTAATGTGACGCCTGTGATATTCAGGCCAAAAAACAATGAGGAGTATTTTTGCGTTATAGTACCAATGAGGCTCGAAAATGCGTAGTTTAACAAGCATTTTCAAACATAAGGATTTTGAGGTTGTTAAAAACCAACAGATTTGTCTTGATATATCAAAAAAACTGGGCAAGCTTTGGGATCTTGTTGAAGCTATAAAAGTAGATGGGGGGGAAGTAACGCTTGTGAGTCCCCATCCGGCGTTTCATTGGGAAGCGCGCCTTAAAAAAACCGCGCTGTTAAAGTCCTTATCGGAACACAACGTGAGAAGGCTTAATTTTAAAAGGATGCCAAAATGAAAAAAGGGAAAGAAAACCAATCCTCATACACCGCTAAAGAGATCCAGGTATTAGAGGGATTGGAGGCTGTAAGACGGCGGCCGGCTATGTATATCGGGTCCACCGGGCCCACCGGGCTCCATCATCTTGTATATGAGGCTGTAGATAATAGTGTTGATGAGGCATTAGCCGGGGTCGCGAAAAACATTGATATCACGATACATAAAGATGATGTGATTTCTGTGGCTGATGATGGAAGGGGTATTCCGGTTGACACAATAACAGACTCTAAGGATTCCAAGGTTCGGGGTAAATCTGCCCTTGAGGTCGTTATGACGGTGTTACACGCGGGCGGCAAGTTCGGCAAGAAGGCATATCAGGTATCCGGCGGGCTTCATGGCGTCGGGATATCGGTTGTGAACGCGCTAAGCGAATGGATGGAGACAGAGGTGTATCGCGATGGCAAGATTTATAAGCAAAACTACGCGAGAGGAAAACCAAAATCATCGGTTCAAACAGCCGGAAAAACCAGTGATCGCGGCACAAAACAGACATTCAAACCCGACCCGGAAATATTCTCATCCACCAATTTCTCATTTGAAACACTCTCAAAGCGGCTGCGAGAACTTGCTTTTTTAAATGCCGGCGTGAGGATCACGATAATAGATGAAAGGCAGGATAAAAAACATGTGTTTTTATATGAGGGCGGGATAAGAGAATTCGTTAAATTTTTAAATTCGAAAAAAACCACTATCCACCCTGACCCGATAGTTATCTTAAAAAAGAAAGAGGATACTTGGGTTGAGATGGCAATGCAATATAATGACGGATTTGATGAGAGTATCCATACTTTTGCCAATAATATAAACACAATAGAAGGCGGCACTCATTTAACCGGGTTTCGCTCAAGCCTTACCAGGGTGGTTAATGATTATATTAAGCGCTATGACCTTTTAAAAGGAAAAATCACTTCTATGAGCGGCGACGACGCAAGGGAAGGTTTAACAGCTGTTCTTTCCATTAAGCTGCCTCACCCTCAATTCGAGGGGCAAACAAAAACAAAACTAGGAAACTATGATGTTGAGGGGCTTGTTAAATCCCTGGTTGGAGACGCGTTGTCAACGTTTTTTGAGGAGCACCCCCAAACCGCGACAACAATATGCCAAAAAGCTGTTCGTGCCGCGGAAGCCCGGGAAGCGGCAAGAAAAGCCAGAGACCTGACAAGACGCAAAGGTCTGCTTGATTCAAGTAGTCTGCCGGGTAAACTTGCGGACTGCCAGGAGTCAGATCCTGAAAAATGCGAGATTTTTATTGTTGAAGGGGACAGCGCCGGCGGAAGCTGTAAACAAGGAAGAGACCGCCGTTTTCAGGCAGTTTTACCAATAAAAGGCAAGATCATTAATGTTGAAAAAGCGAGATTATTAAAAGTTCTTGCAAACGATGAGGTTAGGACGCTTATTACTGCCATTGGGACCGGGATAGGGGCCAGCTCTAATGGGGATTCCGGAGGGTTTAACCTTGATAAGCTTCGATATGGGCGAGTGATCATAATGGCTGATGCTGATGTTGACGGGCAGCACATTAGAACATTATTACTAACATTTTTATACCGGCAGATGAAGCCCTTGATCGAAAACGGGAATATCTATATAGCGGTTCCTCCGCTATATAAGGTTAAAAAAGGAAAAACAGAATTTTATCTTGATTCAGACTCTGATCTTGAAAAATGGATATCAAATGAGATGGTAAACACATATGAAATGGTGTGCCTTGAAGATGGCAAAGAAAGACTTTCTTTAAAAGGACTAAAACTTCAAAAACTTCTGTTTATATCAAGATCTTTAGAGACTCTGAGAAAGGCGATAACAAAAAAAGGCTTAACATGGAGCGAAGTATTGGAATTTATACAAAATGGGAAGATTCCTTTATATATGCTCGAGCTAAGCAGCGATAAAAAAGTATTCTTCTATAGCGAGAGGGACTGGAATAAGGCGAAAGGGTCTTATCTTGAGGCCAGGAAAAAGAAACTTGCCGAAGAAAACGAAGAGATCGGGGAAGAAGCGGAAGAGCTTGGATCTGAATTTAAAGACCTTTCAGAGATCAAGGAGATTTTTAAAATGACCGAAGAGTTAAAAAATCTCGGTATAACAAAAAGTCTTAGTAAGGCAAAATCAGCGAAAGACGGATCACTTGTTTACCGGTTCAAGGCTCAGGGGAAAGACGATTATAAGGGCGAGCCGTTCCGGTATATCGGAGAGACTTTTTATCAAGCAAAAGAAGTTGTTTTAGGCGATATAAATATCCAAAGATATAAGGGTTTAGGAGAAATGAGCCCGCAACAATTATGGGACACGACTCTTGACCCTGAAAAAAGAAAGCTTTATAAGGTTGAGCTGCAGGACAGTGTGCATGCTGAGCATATCTTTACAACATTAATGGGTGAGAAAGTGGAGCCCCGCCGCCTCTTTATCTTTCAGCATGCCCTTGATGTCAAAAATCTAGATATATGAAAATTGTGCTCCTGTGCTCCTGTGCTCCTGTTATCAAGGGGTTAAAATTCCATGGCTAAACAACATATCCCACAACAAGATCCATCCAGGGTGGAGCCGAGGGCCATTGAAGAAGAGATGAAGTCGTCTTATATCGATTACGCTATGAGCGTGATCGTGGGAAGAGCTCTGCCGGATGTTAGAGATGGATTAAAACCGGTGCATAGAAGGATCCTTTATGCAATGGATGAAATGGGGCTTGCTCATAATAAACCATTTAAAAAAGCCGCGCGCGTAGTTGGCGATGTTTTAGGTAAATATCACCCTCATGGCGACTCCGCTATTTATGAGTCGATGATACGTATGGCTCAAGATTTTTCTCTGCGCTTACCATTGGTGCAGGGGCAGGGCAATGTTGGCAGCGTTGATGGTGACCCCCCGGCTGCCATGCGTTATGTTGAAGCGCGGCTTGCAAAATCAGCTTCCGAGTTGCTCACAGATATCGATAAGGGCACAGTGGATTTTGTCCCGAATTACGACGGAACACTTAAAGAACCAGGCCTTCTCCCCGCGAAACTCCCAAATTTACTGGTAAACGGCAGTTCCGGCATAGCCGTAGGTATGGCCACGAATATTCCCCCGCACAATCTTATAGAGGTTTGTGATGCTATAGAGATATTCATTAAGAACCCAAAAGCCGAGCTCAGCGATCTAATGAAGGCTATAAAAGGGCCTGATCTTCCGACCGGCGGGATCATTATGGGTATGCAGGGCATCAGGGATTATTTTTCAACCGGAAAAGGCAGTTTTATTATACGGGCAAAAACGGAAATGGAGGATATTAAAGGCGGGAAAACAGCTGTCATAGTCACAGAAATACCCTACCAGGTCAATAAATCCACTCTTCTTGAGACGATCGCGGGACTTTCGCGCGATAAAAAGATCCCGGATATCGCTGACTTGCGCGACGAGTCGGATCGCCACGGCATACGCGTGGTTATCGAGGTTAAACGCGATGGCAATCCTCATGTGGTGCTTAATCAACTTTATAAATTCACCCAACTCCAAACCTCTTTCGGCGTCACAACGCTGGCGCTTGTGGATGGTAAGCCTAAGGTATTGTCTCTTCCGGAATTGCTCGGGTGTTATGTTGGATACAGGAAAGAGGTTGTAGTAAGGAGAACTAAATTCGAGCTGGCCAAGGCCGAAGCGAGAGCCCATATCGTCGAGGGATTAAGAATAGCTGCCCAGAATATCAACAAAGTGATCGCTATTATCCGCAAATCCAAAGACACGGAGACCGCCAGAAAGCAACTTCAAAAAGAATTCGATCTAAGCGAGCGCCAAGCCCAGGCGATATTGGATATGCGCCTCGCGCAATTAACAGCTCTTGAAAGAGGGAAGCTGGAGGATGAATACAAAGAGCTTTTAGCTACCATAAAACGGCTAAAAGAGATTTTAGGTTCTGAGAAGAAAATATTAGGCATCATTATGACTGAGCTGGGGGACCTAAAGAAGGTCTATGGGGAGGATCGCAGAACAAAGATCGCTCCTGATTTTAAGGAAACCAAGATCGAAGATCTGATCAAGAGAGAAGAAGTGGTTGTTACTATCTCAAACCAGGGATATATCAAGCGCATCCCGGTGACCACCTATAAGGCGCAGGCGCGCGGAGGAAAGGGCATAACAGCAGCAGGTACCAAGGAAGGAGAGGATTTTATCGAATCTGTGATGATAACCGATACCCACGCCACGATATTGTTTTTCACAAACCGCGGGCGCGTGTATCAGAACAAGGTTTATGAGATCCCGGAATCCTCAAGGGTGTCAAGAGGAAAACCAGTCGTGCAATTCATCGGGATCGCTTCGAATAAAGAGGAGAGGGTCACAGGTGTTGTGACCATGAGAGGCGCCGAGAAGAGCGGAAAAGAGTTCTTGATCCTTGCAACACGCAAGGGCAGGATAAAAAGATGCGACGTGAACCTTTTTGAGAACATCCGCAAAAACGGCATCACAGCCATCAACTTGCGCGAAGGGGATGTGCTTGTCGGGGTTCTTAAGACGAACGGGTCTTCCGAGATCATCCTGGCTACAAAAAACGGGAAATCCATACGATTTCCCGAAGACGACGTGCGAGCTATGGGAAGAGTGGCTGCTGGAGTGCGCGGTCTTTCCCTTGGCAAGGGGGATCAGGTCATCGGAGTGGAGGTTGCCGTTAAAAACGAGAAGAGATCCCTTTTAACAGTCTGCGAGAAGGGATACGGGAAAAGAACCAAGCTCACTGAATATCGTGACCAAAGACGGGGCGGCGGCGGGATCATCACCATAAAGGCGAGCGAAAGAAACGGCCCTGTTATCGGGATCAAGCTCATCGACGATAAGGATGACCTGATGATGCTTACTGAAAAGGGCATGGGGATACGTTTGCGCGCAAAAGATATAAGGGTGATATCAAGAAATACGCAGGGGCTCCGGCTTGTACGTCTTGAAGAAGGGGATAAAATTGCCTGCGTTGAGCCTATAGCCGACGACGGCGATCCAGGCAAGTAATTTGGCGCACCCCGCGCCACAGATGCCTAACATCTGCAAGGAAATCAGATTCTTAATAAATAACAAGGGGGTCCGCTGGTATGGGTGAGATTCTTGAAGTTTTGAATTCATGGATCATTGGATATAACGAGTATGTAGGCACCTATGCGATCATGGCCATGCTTATTCCAACAGGTATTTATTTCACAATACGTCTTAAACTTCTTAATGTAACACAGTTTATCCACTCAATCAAAATAATAGCCGGCAAGTATGATGATCCCAATGAAAAAGGCGATATAAGCCATTTCCGGGCGCTTACAACAGCGCTTTCAGCAACAGTCGGGACAGGCAACATAGCCGGCGTGGCCCTGGCTATTTATTGGGGCGGCCCCGGGGCTGTCTTTTGGATGTGGGTTACAGGATTCCTTGGGATGATAAATAAGTATGTAGAGTGTTCTTTGGGATTAAAATATCGGACCACTCATCCTGACGGGTCTGTGTCCGGAGGCCCCATGTATTACATGAAAGAGGGATTAAAAGAGAAATTAGGGCCTTTTGCCGGGGTGCTCGCGGTTTTATTCGCTGCCGGGACAGTGATCAGCTCTATTGGAGCCGGCAATATGGCCCAATCTAATTCCATGGCTGATGTTTTAAAAACGAATTACGGCATTGCCCCGGGGCTCTCCGGGATCATTGTCTCTGTTCTTGTGTTTTTAGTGATCGTGGGCGGTATAAAAAGAATAGCCCAGGTAACATCAAAACTTGTGCCTATCATGGCGGTTTTTTACATAACATGCGCATTTGTGGCGATTGTTTTAAATATCGACAAGGTCCCATCCGCGCTAGCCATGATCATTAGTAATGCATTTACCGGCACAGCAGCTGTGGGGGGATTTATCGGGTCTTCATTGTTTTTAACCGCGCGCTTTGGTATTGCAAGGGGTCTTTTCTCGAACGAGGCAGGCCAGGGCTCCGCTGCTATTGCCCATGCTGCCGCGAAAACAAAATATCCCGCAAGGGAGGGCTTGGTAGCTTCTGTTGGGCCGCTTATCGACACCCTGATCATCTGCACTATGACCGCGCTGGTGATCATTCTTACGGGAGAATGGACCTCCGGAATAAAAGGGGTTGGAATGACAGTAAAGGGATTCACAACCGGACTTGCTCCCATAGGCCTTGCAAGCGTTGGCAGCCACGTGGTGGCTATCGGCTTGTTTCTTTTTGCTTTTTCAACAGCAATAAGCTGGTCTTATTATGGAGACAGGGCTATCGGATTTTTATTAGGCAAATCAGCAATAAGACCGTACAGGGTTATTTACTGTCTTTTCCATTTTTTAGGAGCAATATGGGGGATCGATTTTGTATGGAGCTTCACAGACATGGCCATAACATTCATGACGATCCCCAATCTTATCGCCATAGTTTTGCTTTCTTCCGTGATAATAAAAGAAACCAGGGATTATTTCGGCAGGGAAGACGCTGCTTTCTAGTTTTTATCCCACATTGGGATCTTGGCCATATACTTTTTTGTAAGCTGCGTTGCTTTGGGCGACAAAAGAAGTATGGCGATAAGATTGGGGATAGCCACAAGACCTATCATCAGATCCGTGAAATTAAGAACAGGCCCAAGTTTCCATATTGCTCCTAAAAACAGAAAGCTCCCATATATATCCACCTTGACTTCGCCACCACCCCCTAAAATGACCATTCTCTAGAGGGAGCCTGTTGAGATTTGGGTGTCCCATCGGTAAAATGGAGGTATGTTCGTCAGAAAAAAGCGCAACAAAAGCGGTTCTGTTAGCATCCAGATCATTGATAAAGAGAACGGCTATAGAGTTGCTCAAACCGTAGGATCTTCAAGCGACAAAGATGAGATTGAGCGTCTATTTCTTCAAGGCCAACGGATTGTTCATGCTGATCCTCCCGGACAACAGTGGCTGTTCCCTTTCAAAAGCAAAGAGGACTTAGCCGTTGAGAATTGTTTTGCCGACCTAACCAATGCCCAGGTCCGAACTATTGGCCCTGAGCTGATCTTTGGCAGCCTGTTCGATCGAATCGGGTTTAATGATATCAAGGATGATCTGTTTCGTCATTTGGTTATCGCTCGATTGGTCTACCCTACCAGCAAGCTCAAGACCATCGATTACCTCGAACGTTATCAAGGCCTAAAAATGCCGGTAAGCACCATTTATCGCTTCTTGGATAGGCTTGAGAGTAGATATAAAGACCAAGCGGCGGCCATTGCCTACAATCACACAAAGAAATGCTTAAAAACGATTTCTGTTGTTTTCTACGACATGACTACCTTGTACTTTGAAGCCGGCGATGAGGACGATTTGCGCAAAACAGGGTTCAGCAAGGACGGCAAATTCCAAAAACCACAAATCCTGCTGGGACTTCTGGTTGGAGAGCAGGGCTTGCCTATTAGCTACGACATTTTCGAAGGCAATACCTTTGAAGGGCATACGCTGCTGCCTGCGCTCAAAAAGATACAAGAAAAATACGCTCTTAAGCAGCCAATCGTTGTTGCTGACGCGGCACTGCTCTCAAAAGACAACATAAACAACCTGGCAGAACAGCAATACCGATTTATCATTGGCGGCCGCATTAAAAATGAGAGCGAGGGTATAAAAGAAATAATACTTAAAAACGCTCAAGGTGCGAGCGATGGCAAGGGCTTTATCATCAAGAAGCCGGACGGCACCAGATTGATAGTCACCTACTCTGCTAAGCGCGCTAAAAAGGACGAAGCTAATCGCAGAAGAGGGTTGGCCAAGCTGCGTCAAAGGGTTAAATCCGGGCTACTCACAAAACAAAGCATCCATAACCGCGGATACAATAGGTTCCTCGCCATACACGGCAAGGCCACGATCACTATTGATGAAGAGAAGGTAAGGCACGATGAGCTTTGGGATGGGCTTAAGGGCTACATCACCAATACGCGTTTGCCATTACAAGAGGTTGTCGACAATTACGTTCACTTATGGCAGATCGAAAGGGCATTCCGCATTTCCAAAACCGACCTTAAGGTACGGCCCGTATACCATTACCAGAGACGAAGAATCGAAGCGCATATCTGCATTGCCTTTGTGGCGTACAGCATTTACAAAGAATTAGAACTCCTGCTTAAAAAACACGCAATAAGCATGAGCCCCAAAAGAGCTGCTGAACTAACACAAAATATGTATCAGCTACATTACTCATTACCGAGCTCAGGAGAGCAAAAACGACAGCTTCTTAAAATGGATGCCCAACAACAGCTTCTCTATGATACTGTCTGCAGATAGCATGGGTGTCCCAATGGTGAAGTCAAGAAGAAGTATGGCGATAAGATTGGGGATAGCCACAAGACCTATCATCAGATCCGTGAAATTAAGAACAGGCCCAAGTTTCCATATTGCTCCTAAAAACAGAAAGCTCCCATATATATCCACAAGGCTGGTTTCCTGGCGGAAATAAGCCGCAAGGCCGCATTCCGTGTGTTTTGTGGCCATACCAGGAATTCCTATCATCCACATCCAAAAAACCGCTCCAGGGCCGCCCACAGCGATTGCAAGGGCAAACTCCTGCGATATTGCCCAATCCTACAGTGCCTGACGTAGCAGTGCAAAGAGCTTGAAAATGGCTTATGTGGCCATGCTCACCTGGGCGGTTATATTTTCCGGTCAGGATATTGATCGCGTGTTTAAATCCACGGAACTGGATATTTGTTTTTGTTATTTTTTCCATTCAGCCCTGGGCCCTCAGCCCTAAGCCCTCTTTTTTATTATTTATAATCTCCCCATGCTGCTTTCTCTTCAGAATATCACAAAGACCTACAAAACAAATGAAAGGGTGTTTTTGCCAAGTTTTTCCACTTTCACGGATGCCCGCCAGGACAAAGCAGGGTTCTTAAAAACCCTGCTCATGCCTTCCCTGAACGAGATATGTAAGGTATGGAAGGAAGCCCCGGGAACAAAAACGCACAAAATGATGAACATTTTAATGAAAGAAGAGGAGTCTCAGGTTATTGCTGTGAGAGGAGTTTCCCTTGAATTCGCGGAGGGGGATTTCGCAGCTATCGCGGGGCCATCCGGTTCCGGAAAATCAACTCTTCTTAATATCATGGGCACACTTGAAGAGCCCACAACGGGCCGTATGTTCTTTAATGGAAAAGACATGTATCTGGCCGGGGAAGACGAGAAGGCGGGTTTCAGGCTTAAGACCCTTGGGTTTATCTTCCAGGCATTCAATCTTATCCCCGTGCTTTCAGCTTATGAAAACGTCGAATACCCCCTGATTCTAAAAGGGCTTGTGGGTTCAGAGCGCAGGAGCCTTGTTGAGGAAGCTTTGAGATTCGTGGGCTTGTCTGATTGTATGCAGCGAAAGCCAAGCAAGCTTTCAGGCGGGCAACAGCAAAGAGTAGCTATTGCGCGGGCCATTGCAGCAGGGCCAAAGCTGATACTTGCTGATGAACCAACAGCGAATCTTGATTCAAAAACAGCCATGGAAGTGGTTCGCCTTATGGAGAGGATAAATAAGGAAACCGGCACGACTTTTATTTTTTCAAGCCATGATGATCTTATATTGTCTATTGCGCAGAGGGTGATCAAGCTCAGGGACGGCAAGATAATAGGAGGACCGCGAACTCCTAAACACAGAGACGCTTTAAAGTAAACGTTTGGGCTTTATCGCAAGGAAGCATGCTCGGATCGCACTATTTCCAGCACGCTGTTTGATTCTCCCGCGGCTATCTGGCCGCAGAGGTGGCGCATATCAGGGTTTTGGTATTCTCTTTCTTCGCATTCTTCAGCCAATGCTGTCATGGAGAGCAGATCGTCTTTTGTTCCGTCATTTAAAAATACAGCTGTTACGCGGGGTTCTGGCTTGCGCGGTTTAGGGATCCTGAATCCCGAGGCATAGTCCTCATCCTCATCTTGCGCATGATCCATAACATCTCTTGAGAGAAGTTTTGCGAATTGATATTGAGCCTGTTCCCGCAGCGCGGTCAGCTTTCCTCTGTCAGAAGATGAAAGGGTCCGGGTGGCAAGAGTGCTTGATACGTCGTCCATGACGCGTGTTAAATCCGCTTGGGACATTGCTGCCAGGGATTCATCTGTTATTTGATCCATCCGGGCGACAGATTCTTGGGCTTGGGGATCTGTTTCTAACGGGGCTTGCTGCTTTGGCAATACAGGGTTGTTTTCAGCGAGCCTTGCGGGCATGGTTCGTTCGGAAGCCCCGGCATCGTCACTGGTCACATCTGTTTGCGTGGCAAGCGAAGCAGGTTCCATGTTCATAGGAGACATTTCAAGGGCCGCAGCATTGTCCTTAGTGAGCGCTTGGTCCTGATTATCAATCGGCTCAATAGTGCAAAGATTGCTGGAGCATATACCATTGCCGTTTGCATCCTTGTTTGTTAGATCAGCCGCAGCTTTACCGGTGACAGTGCCCTTGAGGGTAGGTTTACTATTACTGTCCATCATATTGTGCGCATCCTGTTCGCTTATTATCTCAGGGGCAACACCATCAAAACAACCGAATGCTCCTCCATCCCACACCAGGCCTTGCCCGTCACGTACTTCCACCCATTTATTCTCACCAACAGGCATTGAGTTCGGCGGAGGCCCGCCAGCGCACGCGAATGGAAGCTCAGCCCTGGCTGCTTGAGGAGCGAGCCATGATACAGCAGCAATAAGCAAAAGCACGGATGCTTTTACTAATGTGACTTTGTTTGAATCTTTCCTGCTATTCTGTGTCATGGTATTTTAAGTCTGACACGAAAAAGGATGGGTTACGGGGGACTAAAGGCCTATATTAGAACAGGACCAAAGTCCTATATGGGATATGGGACCAAAGACCCTATTAAGAGAATGATCAATGATGTCCTCCTTCGCTAAGGCTTCGGAAGGATTAAGAAATGATGAAATGGGAGAGAGTGTGCAGGGGAGAAAAAGCTCGTTTTCCGGTAGCCGCAGGCTTCAGCCTGTGCCTGCTCTTTTCCGAAGTGGTGGAGCAAAAAGAAACCCCCTGTGTTTGGGCACAGGGGGTTTTGTTTTTTAGTTTGCTTTTTAAGTTTTTGCTTCTACTTTTGGCTGATCTTTTGTTACGTAGGTTTTAAGCCAGTTTGTAGTGACTGATTTTGGTCTTGTGATCGGCAAGCCCATTGCTCTGCAAAGCACTGCTTGTGAGCATATGCCAAGAGCCCTTGATACAGCGAATAATACTGTATAGTAATCAAACTCAACCAAGCCGTATTTATACAGCAAGGAGCCTGAGATCGCGTCTACATTCGGCCAGGGATCCTTGATCTTTTTGACCTGTTTTAGGACTTCCGGAACAACATCAAAGACTTTTTTGATGATCTGGAAAACCGGGTCATCAGCGCAATTTTTAAGCCCGAATGCCATAAACGCGTCAAAGCGAGGATCTGTCACTCTTAATACAGCGTGACCGTATCCCGGCACGACTTTACCGGATTTTAATGTATCCCATGCGAACTGCTTAAGGTCTTCATCGCTTGGGACTCCGTTGAATTTCTTGTGGACCATTAATATCCAATTCAAGCATTCCTGGTTAGCTAAACCATGGAGCGGTCCTGCTAAGCCGTTAAGACCAGCAGACAGCGCGTAGAACAAGTCTGACAAAGCAGAGCTCACTGTGAATGAGGTAAATGCGCTTACATTGCCGCCTTCATGATCGCAATGGAGAGTCAGGTAAAGGCGCATAAGTCTTGCGAAGTCGCCTTTAGGATCAGGAAGCCCGAGCATTTTTGCGTAATTAGCGCCCCAGTCAAGGTTTTTGTCAGGAGCTATCCGGTCGCCCTTATTGTATCGCATGCGGTATATTCCGGCCGCGATCGTTGGCATTCTGCCGAGTATCGTTAGCGCGTCATCAAGAGTCGGTTCCCAGTAAGCATCCTTTTTCATGCCTTCGGAATATTTTTTTCTGAATGCGGATTCGCCTTCCATAACCAGAACAGCAGTGTTTAACATTGCCATTGGATGGGAATCTTTGGGCATAGCAGAGAGAACTTTCCAGACATAATCAGGGACAGTTGCCCTGTCTAAGAGTTCTTTCTGAAGCGCAGCAAGCGCGTCAGCCGGTGGAATTTCCCCTGTGCATAAAAGATATAGGATTTCCTCGGGTAGTTTTTCAGTCAGGTCCTTGATTGGAATACCGCGGATGATCAAGCCTTTGTCTGGCTCAACAGCCGACGTATCACAAAGAAGGCCCTTAACTCCTCTCATCCCGCCAAACACCTGAGCAGCACTGACCTGCGACACTGTTTTGTCGCCGTGCTCTTTTATAAGAGCCACAAGGTCTGTTTTAAGCGTGGGTATTTGGGTGGAGAGCTTGTTGTGTAATGGTGAGTTCACGTTCAATTTCCTCCTTCCCTTTGTATTTAAGATAAGCAGTCTTTTTCAAAACGACGAATACGAATTTCTTAAAAATCAGGCGAAAAATGGAATTCCCCATGGCCAGGGGAAATATCTGCCTATTCGTATCCTACGAAATTTAGAGGAGGAAGGCGATAAAGGCGAAAAAGGGAAATAAGGGCGTTCCTGCTTAAAAGCTTGATATATAACGGATGTCGATGATCCTTTCGGGTTTTCTTTTCATTGATGTGCCTTTGTGTGTTTTTGTGGCCAGAATGTCCCTCGCATGAAAACCCATCTGCACGAACGGAGAAAGGTATACGCTGCCTCCGGCATTAAGCCGGTTAAAACGCTTGCTCCTGATATTGTCGTACTCAGCGAACACCCCGAATGCCCTTGTTATTGAATAACTTGCGCTCACAAAAGCGCTTAAAGCATCGCTTTCAAAATCATGGATGTTGGCCCCGCTGGTCATTTCAAGGCCCCGGGCGAACAGCTCCCTTGTGAATGCAAGGTAAAGCCCCTTCTCCTTTTCCAGGTATCTTTTTGTGGCTTTATTGTACCTGTATCCCTGACTATTGAATCCGATCGCGGAAGCCGGGAATTTCCCTCTTCCGTCGTAAAACCGGAACTTGAAATTAACCTCAGGCCGCTGCAGGTCCACTGTACCGCTGCCAAGGTAGCTATCGAGCTCCATGCTGATCCCAAGCATAAGTCTTTGGAATACGCCGAAATTCATGCTTGAAAGGAGGCCTCCATTGGAAAAGAATCTTGTTGTAAAAGCAAAGCTGCCGTAATCCAGCACTTCAGCGGTAGGGCTGTCTATCAGGCTGTACACTGTCACGGGGGGATGTACGGGCCTGCTTGGCCTTATGCTTGTGCCGGCGCTCTTTTCAGCGTGCAAAGAGAGTGATGGCTCGACTGCGCTCATCGCAAGCAGGCAAAAACTGAAAAGTAAAAAAACGAAAAAGCGCGTTTTCAAGGCGTGGACTTCCTCTTTTTGGATTTTCCCGGAACCGGAGAGGTTTGCGTGAATAATTTTTTATTTATAACCTTGAATTTTGTCTCAGCCCGCATTGCCTCGACCCGGACTCCCATGTCCTTGTCTTGAGCCAGTTTTTTAATGGCTGCATAATGGGGCATGGCATTGCCCCAGTTGCCCAAAGATATCGCGACAAGACGCCTGACCCGCGGGTTTTTATTGCCGGACATCTTGCTTATCGCGGACAATCCCTTGTTGTCGCCCATTGAAGAAAGCGCGTATAAAAGCGCTACTTTTTCAATGCTTGATATTTTTTTATTGGCCAGTTCCCAGAGTTTGGGCTTGGCTTTTTCATATTTGATCCGGCCGATAGCCTTGGCAGCTTCGCTGCGCACGGTTTCATCGGGGCTGTCAAGTTCAGCTGATATGGCCGCGCCCGAGCGCGCAGCGCCTATCGTTCCGAGGGCTGTAAGTATAGTCACCTTCACAGTGGGGCTTGATGTTTTAAGCATTTCCTCAAGAGGCTTGGCAGATGATTGGTCTCGCATGACCCCGAGCGTCTGCAAAATAGCTGTTCTGGGGCTTTGAACTGTTTCCTTGCGCAAAGCCTCTAAAAGACCCTTTATGGTGCCCCTGTCCTGGATATAACCCAAGCTCACAGCTGCTTGCTGGCGCACTGCCGGGTTCTGGTCATTTGTAAGCACCTCGAGCAAAGCTCCTGTTGCGTTTTTGGCCCGCATCATACCAAGAGCTTCCGTGCACGCATGCCGTACAAAGTGGCTTTCATCGTTTTTTATGGTTTCGATCAGCGTTGAGACGTATTCTTTATTGCGCTGCATGGAGACATCTTCACATGCCCTTCTTCGCACGTTAACGTCATCAGAGTCGAATTTATCCTTTAAAGTATCTTTTTTCGCGCTTATATCAACCGCGCTGACAAGACAGACAAAGAAAACCAGGGTCATTGTGAATGCGCTTTTGATTAAAACATTGAACTTCATAACTTTCCTCCCTTTTAAATGTTTGCTATCCAAGAGCTTCTTTTACGGTCTTGACAAGCTCTGCAGTATTGAACGGTTTGGAAATAGCGAAGCAGGCGCCGCTATATTCCATTAACTTACTCTCAGCCTGGATATCCCGGCTTGTGACAATGATGATCTTCGGCTTGACCTTAAGGGTGGCATCATTGGTGATCTCAGTAGAGGCATGATACCCGTCCATGATCGGCATCATTAAATCCATGAGAATCACTTCAGGCCCCCATTCCCTTGTCTTTAGCACAGCTTCTTTCCCGTTTTTTGCGGTCAATGTGTCAAAACCTTCTGTTCTTAGAACGAGATCGATCAAAGCTCGGATCTCGTCATCATCATCAACTATAAGGACTTTTCGGTTGTTTGACATAAAACAGTTTATCTTTATTGCCTCCGCATTCTTCCTTCGCCCAAGGCTTCGGAGGACGCGTCATCCTCCCTTTTAAGGAAGAAGAACAGCGGGACTAAAGTCTTATTTTAAATTTATTTCCCTTAAGAATTTTATTTATTTCTTCCCACGCTGCAAGGCTGATACTTACTCTTTTGGGGAATTCGACCATATAATCGGTTCCATTGGCTATGCGCACAACAGTGTTTCCGCCCGGAGAGCTTTTAAGCAAGCGCTTAAGCTCAGCGAGCCTGGGTTTTAAAGACGGGCTTGAGAGGATGTCAATGGATTTGACCCTGAAGGCCAGAAGATCATTAAGCCCGAAAGCCTCGTCGATCAGGAAATCGCTTTGAACAGACTCCTTATTGTCTTCATTGCCTCGTGAATAAGTGGATGCCGAGAGTCTTCCGGAGAATATCAGGACTTCTCCCTGGGTGAGCAGTTCGGGTTTAAGTTTCGCGAAAGCTTTTGGGAACAGGATCGCCGCTGTGGAGCCTGTTAAGTCTTCGATCGTGAGCCGTGCCCACGGTTCCCCGGTCCTTTTTGATCTTTGTTTGTGGATGGAAAATATAACACCCGCGGTCATTATCCGGTCATCTGTAGCGCGCAGCGCTTTTAACTCAGCGACGTCCTTTATAGGCAAGGACTTTATGAGACTTTTCCATTTGGTCAAAGGGTGTTCTGACAAATAAAGCCCGAGCATATCTCTTTCCCATCTCAGGGCCTCGTCCTTGTTTGTGCTTATGGGCTCGCGTCTTGGGGGAGGGGTCGGTTCAAAATCAAAAAGCATGCCGCTTGTATCTCTTTTCCATTCTTCCAGATAAAAATCAATATTCGCGAACGCTTCGAGCCTCTTGTCCGCGGGAGAATCTCCCTCCAGAAGATCGTCGATCGTTCCTGACTTGATGAATGACTCTAGGGCCTTTCGATTAGCGCATGACTTCGAGGTTCTCTCGAAAAAATCCTTTAAGTTTTTAAATGGGCCCTTGGCATCGCGCTGTTTCACGATCTCTTCGGCTATTGCCGTGCCCACGTTTTTTATCGCTGACAGGGCAAAATAGATCTTCCCGTCTTTTGAGGAGAACTTGATCTGGGACCCGTTTATCGATGGCGCGAGGACATCAATGCCCATATTCTTGGCCGCAGCGATATATGTTGCGAGCTTGTTCTCCTTTTCAGCGGAGCCGATCACGGACTTGCCTATTTCACTCGTCAACAGGGCCACCATGAATTCCAGCGGGTAGTTAGCTTTTAGATAGGCTGTCTGGTAGGCGATCACCGCATAGGCTGTGGCATGGGATTTGTTAAATCCGTAATGTCCGAAATCCTCAAGGTCTTCATAAAGTTTTTTGGCGAATGTCGGGGGGATGTTGTTTTTTGTCGAGCCATCAATGAATTTACCCTTCATTTTTTCAAGTTCTTTGGGTATCTTTTTACTCATCGCCTTTCTTAGGTTGTCCGCTTCCCCGGGCGTGAATCCCGCGATCTGCTTTGATATCTCCATCACCTGTTCCTGATAAATGCATATGCCGTATGTCTCTTTAAGGACAGGCTCGAGCTTTGGGTGGTCGAAGCTCACCCTGGAGGGATCCCACTTCCTTGACACATACTCGTCGAGCCACTTCATCGGACCCGGCCTGAAAAGGGCGATGATGGCTATGATCTCTTCGAACTTGCGGGGCTTCATCTTAATAAGAAGGTCCTGCATGCCGCGGCCCTCGACCTGGAACACGCCTGCTGTGAGCCCCTTGCCGAGCAAGTCGAACGTCTTGGGATCATCTTGCGGGAGGTTGTGTATATCGATCTTAACACCCATGTTTTTGCGTACGAGGTTCACCGCATTGTTTATGACTGTAAGGGTCCGCAATCCCAGGAAGTCCACTTTGAGCAGTCCCAGGTGGATAAGGGACTTATCATTAAATCCCGTGGTCACGACTTCTCTCGTCTGGTTCTTGTAAAGGGGAGAATATTTCGTCACAGCTTCTTTTGTTATGACGACCCCGGCTGCGTGCACGCTGGGATGCCTGCGCGCTCCCTCTATGCGCGAGGCGATGGCAAGTATCTTCTGCGCTGCCGGATTGCCCCTTATCACAGCCTGGAATTCGGATGTCTCCTTGGCGTCTTTGATCGACATCCCCTGGGGGATGGCTTTTGCTATCCTGTCCACTTCCGGTATCGGAATATCAAGCACCCGGCCCACATCGCGCACTGCCATGCGGCTTTGTATGGTCCCGAACGTGATTATCTGGGCAACATTGGAGAACCCGTATTTCTCGCTCACGTAGGTCTTAACAGCGTCGCGGCCATCGTCCGAAAAATCAATATCAAGGTCAGGCATAGTGCGCCTGTCAGGATTTAAAAATCTCTCAAAAAGCAAGCCGCGTTTTATGGGATCGATCCCTGTGATATTGAGCAGATAGCTCACAATAGAACCGGCTCCGCTGCCGCGCCCCGGGCCCACCGGGATGCTCGATCGTCTTGCGAACTCTATAAAATCCCAGACGATAAGGAAATATCCGGCGAATCCCATCTTGTTTATGGTTGCGAGTTCAGTCTCGAGGCGTTCATTGTACCCGGCGGGTATCCCGGACGGGAAGCGCGCTTTAAGGCCTTTTATGCAGAGCTCTTTTAAGTAGCTTTTCTGGGTGTAGCCTTTCGGGACCTGGTAGTCCGGAAGATGGAACGCGTTGAACGTCATGCTGACCGCGCACTGTTTAGCGATATGCACGGTGTTCTTCACGGCTTCCGGCGCCCAGGAGAAGAGCTTTGTCATTTCCTCCGGAGATTTATAATAGAACTCTTCTGTAGGATAGCGTATCCTTTTTTCATCATCAACTTTCTTGCCGCTTCCCACGCAGATAAGGGCATCATGAGCCTTGGCATCATCTTTTTTGAAATAGTGGCAGTCATTGGAAGCGACCAGAGGTATGCCTGTTTTTTTGCTTATCTCAAGGAGCGTCTTGTTGGTCTGTTTCTGGATCTCCATCCCGTGGTCCATGATCTCAAGGAAGAAATTGCCCTTCCCGAATATTTCCTCGTAGGTTTTTGCGATCTCTATCGCGTCATCCTCGCGTCCGGCGAGTATTGCCTGACAGACTTCGCCCTTCAGGCACCCGGAAAGGGCTGTTATGCCCTTAGACTTCTCTCTTAAGAGGTCTTTGTCGACCCGGGGTTTGTAGTAAAAGCCTTCCAGAGACGCCAACGACACTAGCTCGATGAGGTTCTGGTAGCCCTCATTGTTTCTTGCCAGGGCTGTAAGGTGGTTTATGTTTTTTTTCTGGAAATTCCCGCCCGCAGAATCATCTGATGCGCTGCCTTTGCGGTCGAAGCGCGAACCGCTTGCCACATAGAGTTCGCATCCCATGATGGGCGCGATGCCTGTTGCGGTGCATGCTCTGTAGAATTCGATGGCGCCGAACATGTTGCCATGGTCAGTCAGAGCCTGGTGGCTTAAGCCCTTGGCTTTGAGCTCCTTAAGCATTTCAGTCGGCTCGCCCTTTTCATTCGAGAAGCGCGCTAATCCGTCAAGCAAAGAATAGTCAGAGTGAGCGTGAAGATGTACGAATTCCATAAATTAGTTACCCGTAAACAAGGGAAATTATTTTATTGAGATCCCGAAACAAGTTCGGGATGAATATAATACGCCTCCGGTAGGGGGCGCATTATATTCACTTTCTCCTGGCGAAATACAGGGTTCCTTTTGCGGATCCGGATTCATCCAGGATATCGAGCAAAGCGCCTTGTCCGGAGCGCATGGCTAATGCCCATCCCCATTTTTCAGGATTTCTTCCGCCTATAAGGTCTCTGGGAAAAGCAAAGGAAAAGGTATTATTTGTGATCATGGAGAGAGGGTCAGAGCGGCCCGCGGTTTTGAGTTTTTTGCCCGGGGCGTGTCTTTGCAGCGAGATGTTGTGCCCGAGTTTGCCCTCAACAACATATTCCCAAAAATCTTTTGGAGAAGCGTTCAGGTCGCCCTTAAGGCTTTTGCCTTTTCCCTCGTACGGGCGGTTGTTAAGGTCAATGTACAGCTCAAAAGAGAATTCGGAGTCCATCGGATGTGTGTCAAGGGAAACCGTAAAAAGAAAGTTTTCCTGCGTCCACTTGACACTCAAGCCCTTGATATTGATGGATGAGACGAGCGGAGCATCATGAAGGTCAAAAAAATCAAGCCTGCTCGTTGGGACAGCGGTAACAGATGATCCATCTCCGTTCTGCCAGGTAACAGTGTTCGCGCTGTCTTTCCAAAGGGAATCCTCCCATTGAGAAGGGGGCGCGTCAAGCGCTGTTTTTAATGAGATCGCTTTATAAATATTGCTGATAGAGGCTCTGAAGTAGCGATCAGCGAATTCACCCTCCTGAGTAAGGGCCAGGCCTTGCTTTAAGCTGCAAACGAACATGCAGCTTAAAAGAGCGTGATAATTGTCCCATGTAGTTTCCAGGTTCTCAAGGCGCACTTTCCCCAGGTTCTGATATTTCTGGATATTGGAATAAAGTGTTTTTGCGCGCGCCCAATATGAGGCTTGAGCCCCTGATCCCCAAAAATATGAAGCTGCGAAAGGTTCTGCCCATATGGCATTTGCGAGCCCCTCTGCCTCCAGATCGATTTTTTTGTTTATCGGAGGCCAAAGAGCAAGGTTTGTTGACTGCCATTGGGTTCCTTCTGCCTGGTATCTGGCCAGGGTTCTTAGTATAAAGCCCGAACGCGTGCCAGCGATATCAACAGCGTAGAGGGGGCCGTACGTTTCATCGATCACGTAAATGCCGTTTAAATCGTCAAGCTGTGAGGGTAGTTTCTGTGCCAGGTAGATCCGGACCCTGTCTTGCGAGATCAAGCCTGTTGTGTTGGACGAAGACGCGGCTATGATCCATGGGAATTTAGCCAGAGAGGCGCCGGTGATCATGTTCTTGTCGATCAGGCCAAGGGGCGCGATGAGTCCGGGTAAGGGCTCTCCCGGGAAATTGATTTTCCATAGATCCGATGTCTGCAGTATGATTTTTTGAACATTGATCTTAGCGACAATATGCCGGGGAGCGAATTCAAGGCTTTCCGCAGGCAAATCAAAGGCATTTTCCAGGTTATAAGAAAAATCAGCCAAAAGAGGCAATGGGATCGTGCCTGATGGCAATAAGGCGAGATCAAAGAACCCGTCATTTTTAATGCTTAAAAGCTCGTTTTGCTCTTCAGGGGTCCACTTGCTTAAGTTGTCAATGCTTATCCCAAGGATAAACCGGAACTCGTTTTTATATTTATCCAGCATCCGGATTTTATTAAGAGCAGTGCTTGGCATGATACTGCGCTGCATGAGCCATATAAAGGTTACCGGGTTTTTGCCTTTGGGCAAACGCGCGGGCTCATAACGCTCAAAGAACGCTCTGGGGGCGCAGGCGCTCAGGAAGAAGGTGAAAAAAGTGACAAAGGTGAAAAAAGTGACAAAGGGATGGAGGGTCTTGAGATACATATAAATTCTATTCATTGCGTATGTGCTGTTATTTCTTCTGGTTTTGCGCCAGAGGAGTGTGTTTGTATTTTAGCCAATTGGGGGCTCATGACAAAGCCTGCGGAGGGCCCTTTTGGCGATAAAATACCGGGGTTCCTGAAAACCGAAAAGGAGATTGAAAACAGATGCGCACAGTGGTACTATTTAAGATAGGGCTGCGCTTTGGTTTTTCAATGAAAAAAACACGTATATATAAAAAAAACACAGGATTTACGCTTACGGAGATGTGCGTTGTGCTGGCAGTGGCTGCTGTGATCAGCTCGATCGCCATACCAAAACTCTCCTACACCATTCGAAGGGAGTCTGAAAGGCAGACGATCAATAAGATGGAGCTTATTGAAAAGGCGGTTGATAAATACTGGGCAGAGCATGATGGAGAGTATCCTGACAGCTTGAACGAACTTATCTCTATGTCAGGCGCCACAGGGGGCACTTATTTAAAGAGTATCCCATATGCCCACAGGCCTCCGTATCATGAACCATCGAATCATGTAACAAACGTATCTGAGTTTATAGCGCTTGTTGACGGAGGCATGACAGAAGATGAAGCCATTGAGGCCCTTGATGATGGCGGCTGGGTCTATGTTGAGATATTTCTGGACACGGACACTCCCAAAGGGGTAGTGGGCGTGATGTGTAATCATCCGGATGTTGATGGGAGGAATTGGCTTGACTAGTATAGAAGAGCGGTGCAATGGAAATAATTGAGGAAGAAGGGATCCCCGGACAGGGGTTAAAATTCATTTACCTTGTGGAACTTCCGCATGAGGAGATCAACCCAAGAAGAGCCGCGATACGGTTTTTTAATGAGCTGGGTTATGAGACAATGCCCACGGAAGACGGATTCAAGGGAAAACTCGGCGATAAGCTAACAGCATATATACAGGGAAAAGATGAACGGCCATACGCGGAATTCTTTGCCAAGTTCAAGACCTGCAAATGCTATCTACATTACAAGGTCTATACAGCAGGAAAACTGCTTGAAGGGGAAGAGGGAAAGATCTGGGAAAAAGAAGCCCAAAACCTTGAAGATTATATTAAGGGCGGCAAGGTCCTTTTTAAAGAGCCTGCAAATAAAAAATGGTACAAAATATCCAAAGCAAGGCTCATTCTTATAGGAGTAACCGCTTTCAGTCTTTCAGCATTAGCGATCATTATAAGCCTGGCATTTTCCAACATGCTTGTTTGGAGGGGAGATGAAGTATCAGGCCAAAAAAAACGCAAACCTCCGGAGATACATTTAAAGAAAGCGTTTAAAAGTTTAAAAAACAAGCTCAAAAAGCAGTAGCAGGGACTTCTTTCCAGTAAATGCGAGTGTAATTGGGATTGAGCAGGGGCACTTCAAGGGTGTCATCATAGAATATCTCAAAACCGCCTCCTGACCAGGACCCTCCTGTTGCCACCATGACAGATCCGTGTATCATGGCTGTGCCCGTGGCGCTAAGGCTCCCGTTGACATATATAAAGCCTTTAAAAGTTACGGCAGTATTGTTGTTGGCGTACCCGCAATCGTTTCCTCCGTGATCCGGACAGCCAGTCCCGAATCTCCATCGGCCAGGCGCATGATAGCCTTCGTCTCCCGGGTATTGATGGCGGCAATCATCGTCAGCTTCCGCTTCAGCTGCGTTATCATAGTCCCCGTCGTCTTGGGCGTTCTCGTTCCCGCCGATGCAGAGCGTTCCGCCGTCTCCCCCCTGAAGAGTATGTTTCTGGTGTTCTTTCCAGGCATTGGCAGGAACAGTGACAGTGTATTCTCCGTAGTCATTCCCGCCGCCGGCGGGTTTTCCTGTTGAGGCGAATTTAAGGTCTCCGATCACAATCAGATGCCCGCGGAAATGCGTTATCCCGCTGAAGTTCACCTCGCTGCAATTATTAAAATAACGGACTTTTGGCGTCATGTCCGCGAGCCCGGAAAAACTGATTTTTGTTGTTACCGCATGGCATCCGTCGCCCGGCTGAAAATAGCACGATTCAACAGCCCCGTTGATTCCCGCGTCTCCTGATGCGTCGTAGCCCCCATCGCCGGCGCACGTTGCTTCCTTGGCTGATATTGCCATTGACGAGATGTTTATGGTTGGAGGGTCCGGCACGGGGTATGAATTATAACTCCAACACTCAAGGCCATCGGTGTTGGTGCCTCCGGAATCGGAATCTTCCCAGTAGGTGCCGCTTGGGTTGGTGCGCGTGATCGATGTGCGAGACATCTTTCTTGGGTAAAGCACGTCAGCGCTGCCCTGAAGATCAATAGTCCCCAGAGACATTATGGGGCCCCAGTATATCCTTGCGCCGCCGGTCACGCCTATCGTGGGAGCGAAAATCGCAGCATCAATGGATTCTTTTGATAGTTTTACCTCCAGAGCCCTGAATTCTTTCGCTTTTGCGTCCTTGCCGGTGCTGAAAATTCTCACTTCAGTGTTGTTGTCTCCGGTTGTGATCAGTATCTTGTAACTCCCGCCTTCAACATCCTCAAACTCATGAATATCATCATAATTGGCCAGAGAGCCGCCTTGCACGATCGTGTCCCAATTAGCTGTTTTCTCTTTTAGTTTCCATTCAGCGCGGTCGATCCCGGCTTCAGCCATCTGAAAGGCAATGCTTCTTTGCCATTCGCTGATCGTCCACCGGGACTCATAAAAAACAAGCACAACAAGAGCAGGCACCATAACAGTAAGCATTCCCATTATGCCCAAGACGATGATCAGGGAGAAACCTCGACGTGAGGGCTGATGGCTGAGGGCTGAAGGCGGAACATTGGAAGAAAAAGAGTTGCGGGGAGAATGATGAATGATGTCCTCCTTCGCCAAGGCTTCGGAAGGATTAAGAAATGATGAATGATGAAGCACAGGAGGGATTTTTCTTAATAACCGGAGCACCGGAGCACAGGAGCACAGGAGCACATTTAGCAATTTCATTAGTTCATCACCCTCACTTTTTCGATTGAAAGCTGGAGGGCTTTGGATGCGCCCTGGTATGTTGTTTTCTCAAAAGTCATGGAAATGGATACGATAGTGAAATCATCGGTTCTTGGCAGGGTAAATGCCACGTATCTTAAGTTCTCTGAAACGGTTTTGGGAGCCATTGTGCCGATCGTCATATTAAGCTCCTGGCCCTCCTGATAAAAAGTGTAAGCCGTGCCCCCTATGGTTGTGAAGGATAGCTTGGAATGGGGCGGCTGGTTAGCTTCATTAGAGATAACAATGGAATTTGCTTGAGCTTGTCTTAAATACCTGTTAATAAGGGACAGATAAGTTCTCGCGTCTCTTTGGATCTCGATCTTGGCCTTGTTGAGCCTGTAAAAACGCACTGTTTGTATAAGATACGCGCTTGCCATTCCTGATATGATCCCGATAACAGCAACTGCCACCATAAGTTCGACAAGGGACACCCCGGAATAATTTTTGATCTTAGATTGCAGATATTTGATGTTAGGCTTAATCCAACATCCAACATCCAACATCCAACATCTTACTTGCTTTATGGCCATGAAAAATCCCTTTCCATTTCATCGCTTGCTGTTATGGCTTCGCTTAGGAATTGTTTTCTTGAAACAGTGAAAGATCCGCCTGAGCTGTATGTCGTGAAATACGCGTAGATGTTATATGTGAATCCTCCGCGAACAGCGATCTCATATCTTCCATCCGCCCCTGAAGACCCTGAGTAAACAAGCGCATCCATGCTGGAACTTATGGGCGGCGGATACCCCGGAGGGTTTGGAGCTTCAGTGAATGTGAAGGTTGCCGCGTACAACGAGACTCCTGTGACAATAGGTTCGTTGTAGTATTCCAGGTCCCCGACAAAATACGCCCAGGCGCTTGACACGGTGAAACTCGTGTAATTGACCTCATTCGGGCTTAAGTCAATGGATGTCGGCCCGGGATCAGATGTCTCATAATCATCCAGGTTCGGCTCAACAATATATGTGCCTGTTGAGAGATTTGAGATTATATATACGCCGTCCGTGTCTGACACAGCCGCCCCGATCTCAGCCCCGCCTCTTTTCACAATAACAATAACACCCGGCAATGGATCCACCTCGTTTGATGTTGTTATGCCGCGGATAACTCCCCCCTGAGACAAACCAAAATCAATATTACCGGTTATTTCCCCGGCAACAACCACAACAGGACCTTGCGTTGATTCCGTAAAATCAGGATCATCATTACCCCTGTTAGCCACAACAAGCGAATATGCGCCCTCATCAACAGGCAGCCTGTAAAATCCTCCATTCGCAGTAAATGTTTCAGCGCCTTCGCTATTATCAACCAATATGTCATCTATGCCGGCTCCTGCGGCGCTTGTTACCTGTCCGGCAATAAACCCCTGTGTAGCTGTTGTGGTGGGCACGATGATATTGTATCCATCGAATCCTTCCCTGGAAGGATAATAAGTGGTTCCTCCGATAAGCGCGCTTACTGTCATTGTGCTTACAAGGGAATTACTTGATACTGAAAGCGTCCACGTGCCTGTTGCCACCGCAAGGTAAAAACTTGTTGCATTGGTCCAGCCGCTGATTGATGCTGTCATGGCTGAAGACATGCCATCATCCGCTGAAATTACAGCGCCTCTTAAGGGTGTGCCTCCCATGACTTTTTCGCAATATCCTTGCCAGCCGGGCGGAGCATCATAGAACAAGTAGTCATAGGGCCATGGGGTAAATGGCGGGCCGGCCATATAAGCTAAAAAATCCTTGGAATTATCACCACTGTCATAGGCTTGTCCGTAAGTAGCACCCAGCATGACAGGATATGTGTCAAATACCATGGTATATCGCGGGAGCACAGCTCCCGGCGAAAGCCCGCCGTTAAGCGGCATGAAATCGCCTTCATAAAAACCAGGATCAGGTCCGATTGCCGCTCCCTGGGCCCACCCAACAGCATCATCCATTTTGCCATCAGCATCATATATATGGATCCCGCCTCCGGTGCCATTAGTGGCATCACCCGGAATCAGGTCATCGCAATCTCCTTGAACGCAATTGAACCCCGCGTAATAGGTTGAAGTCGGCATTAGTGATTCTCCCCAGAAAAGATAAGGACTGCAATTAGTGATCAATCCATAAGAATGAGAAGAGATCCAGATTGGATTATGCGGAGCTGTGATCCTGGCGATCCGGGTTTCCTCGGCCCATCCGGGCGGCCATCCGGGCGAGTGAGCCTCGATGGTGAGGTTGCGCAGAGATACGCTTGAGGCGGTTGGGTTGAAAAGCCATATGACTTCCTGCGGCTCGTCCACTGCTCCCACGCTTGTGTCCGGGCAAGTCATTGTGGCAGCCACTACTGCGGCTATTACTACTTTTTCCTGCAGTACAGGATATCCGTGAATGTAGGCGACTTCTTTTTCAGTAAGCGCGATCGTGCCGACTGCGTGTTCGCCCTCAGAGAGCGCGGACACGCTTTTACTTGCTGAGAAGTATCCTGATTTATCAGCGCGAACAGTCCATGTGCCTGTTTCAGCGTCAATCGAAAAAGCGCCCGTAAGGTCTGTTACGCCTGTCTGAGCCGGGTTTTCAATGGTGTATACCACAGCAGAGCTTAATGGGTTAGAGTCCTGGTCTTCAACATTTCCCGTGAGCTCCGCGTCAAGGGTCGCCCTGTTGGGGTTATCAACAAGCGAGCGCATGGTCAAGTGTTTCCATTCCTGGTTCTCCCGCCACTTAACATGAACAGTCACTTGTTTTACGCCTGAGTCTCCCGCGTTCCAGGTTATTGTTGAAAATTCCGCTCCCACTTCCCGCACCTTCTCAACAAGCATGCGCCTGTCATAAGCGATACCTCCCACGATCAATGGGATCTCAGGCGGGTAATAACCGGGGTCATAATAAACTCCCACGGAACTGTCATAAGCCGGAGCTGTTGTGACAAAGAGCCTGTGATAGGTCGTATTTTTCAAAGTCTCGATCTTTTCGGTCGCGATATAATTGGCGATCGTGCGGTACTTCTGGGTCTGCACTGCTCTTGAGATCGCGCTAAAGGAAGTGGCGAATGTCACGAAAATAACGCCCGAGATCATCACGGTCATCATAAGCTCAACAAGGCTTAAGCCCTTTGAGTTAAAAGCCTGTCCGGGCATCAGTATTTTCTTCATCGCAGTCTTAATTATCATAAATTCTGCGTGGTCCATGCGTTTTATTTCAAGAAGGCGGGAACCCAGTTAAAGCCTAGGGCAGGAAGCGGATTTTAGCAAGGTGAGATTGGTAACAATGCAAAAAGTGATAAAGGTGAAAAAGGTGACAAAAGTGAAAAAAAACAGAGGCTAAACGGAGAGAAATCGTTTGGTGGCGCTTAGGATCCTTTGCGAGGCGCGGCCGTCGCCGAAAGGGTTTTTTACGCGGGACATTTTATTGTAGAGAGTTTTATTGGTCAGCAGCTTGCTTGTTTCGCGCACGATACGGGAATCCGTAAGTTCGCCGATAATCTTGGAGCAACCCGCTTGAGCTGCTTCCGGACGTTCTGTTACTTTCCTTAATATCAACACAGGCTTGCCCAAGCTCGGGGCTTCTTCCTGGATCCCTCCGGAATCTGTGAGGATAAGGTGTGAGCGCTTCATCACAGCAAGAAGATCGAAATAATCCAAAGGATCGCAGAGAAGCACCTGTTTATTTTTGGATAAATACTTATAAACAATTTTTTTTACGTTTGGGTTCATGTGCACGGGATAGATAAACAAAGTTTCCGGAAAGCGTTTGGTGAGAGCAAGGACGGCTTTGCAGATTTCTTTTAATGGTTTTCCAAAGTTTTCTCTTCTGTGGGCGGTGAGCAGGATAATTTTAGTTTTTACCCCAATGTCATTGCGGACATGTTTTAGTGTCTTTTTTATGTTTTTGGGGAATTGGGAGAGCGGAGATCCTGAATCAAGTTCAGGATGACAAGCAAGACGAGGATCCTTCAAGGGCTTCCTTAGCTGCAAGGCTTCGAACAAAGCGTCAATAACCGTATTGCCAGTGACAACAACACCTTTTGAGTTCGCGCCTTCTTTAAGAAGATTCTTTTTCGCCAGAGGCGTTGCTGCAAAATGCAGGCTTGTTATCTTGTCTATATAAATCCTGTTCAATTCTTCCGGGTATGGATTATGAAGATCCCATGAGCGCAATCCAGCCTCAACATGAGCTACCGGTATGCGCGCATAAAAAGCTCCAAGAGCGCAGGCGAATGCTGTTGTTGTGTCTCCTTGCACAAATACAATGTCAGGGCGCATGGTTTTATACAGGTTTTCTATTTTTTTCAGCGCATTGCAGGTGATATCAAAAAGAGTCTGATCTTTAAGCATGATATGAAGGTTCTTGTGTGCGCGGATCTTAAATCCGCGCATTACCTGATCGAGCATCTGCTTATGCTGCCCCGTGAGAACAACCCGCACATCGAGTTTTTTGTCTTTCTGAAATGTTTTTATTACAGGAACAAGCTTTATAGCCTCAGGCCGTGTCCCGAAAATAAAGAGAACGCGCTTCATAAAGAAAGTTTGAAGTTTGAAGTTAGAAGCTGGAGGATAGAAAAGCAGGGGCAGCAAAAGAAACAGTGTTTACTTGCTTCCAACTTCCAACTTCTGACTTCCAACTTCACTCGATTAGAAATGCCATCCTACAGACAACCGGTGAGTGTCTCGCAGGTCTCCATACCAGCCAAAAGCATAATCAAGGGCAAGGGCTCTTCTTTGAAGCCCGAGCCCGAATGTGGGACCGCCCAGCGAATCACTGGGCTCTATCCTCCACCCTGTTCTTACCGCAAGACCGCGGCTAAAATCAAGCTCAGTGCCGAATCTTCCCCTGGAGGAGCCGTCCTGGCTTAATATTTCAGCCGCAAGCAATATCCCGTATGAAGGATGATCGATGCTATAGCTTATGCCGCCCCTCATCACAACAGGCAGGGGGTCTCCCGCCTCAATAAATTTCAGCTTTGAACCTATATTCGAGGCGGATATGCCTATCGCGTATTTCCTGAACTTGCCAAGATAGCCCAGGTCAACGCATGCGGCATAAGCATCATACTCATCAGCCAGGTTTGACTGGAGTCCGCGTACGGTGAAGCCCAAGCTGTGTTCGCCGCCTTCCATGAATTCCAGGCCCAGATCGCTTTTTAGAAAATGCTCCGCGTATCCAAAAGAAAAAGCAATATCGCGGCCCGCGCTTTTCAGCTGTGAGCTTGAGAGGCTTCCGTCGGTATTAAGCTTGTTCAACTCAAAATTGCCTTTATCAATGAACAGGAGTGACGCGAACGCGTTTGCCCCTCCGACCCCGTGGATCCCCTTGAAATTAACAGGCGCACGCAAGCCCAGGAAGTTCAAGCTCGTGTCAACAAGAAACATCTGATAAGAAAACAACACCTCCGATGACCGGGCTCCTGCGATCGTGGCTGGATTGTATGTTGCCTGGCTCAATCCTCCATGGACAGCGGCTCCGGTATCTCCCATGCCCATGGCGCGAACGCCTACGGGGATCAGAAGAAAAGCCCCGCCTTTAACGCCAGCGGAGCCTTTTGTAGCCTCTAAAGAGAAGGTGAAAAAAGTGACAAAGGTGAAAAAAGTGACAAAGGTGACAAGGGGGCGGAACACAGAAAGAATACAGAATTTTCTCATCATAGATATTCTACATATACTTTAAATAAAAAATACGAAAAAATAATTAGTTAACGAAGATGTAAAAAGCGACGAAAACGGTAATCGGAGACTTATAGAGGAGCTCCTCTATAACGCCTTTTTCACGATTGTCACTTTTTTCACTTTTATCACTTTCTTTTTACGCTTTGAGCAGGTCCTGGGTGCCGTCTTTACGCAGGTCGCGGCCGGTGAGTCTGTAGACCCACCAGTCAAAGCGCTTCCGTGCTTTTACGTAAAAAGATCTTTTGGTGCTGTGGGCGTCGATAGTGTCTATCAACTCCTTGAGCTCTTTGTCTGAATTTATCACTTTGCCGGTTTGTGCGCTCACGATCCCTATCGAGGTTATACGGTAAGAAGAATCCTTCCTTATTTTCCAGGCAAGCTCTTCATCCGCGGAAGCCCAGTATGCTATTTCCGCTGAAATATTACCGATAGGCAGACCCAGTTTTGTCCTGGATGATATCAGGTCATAAAGACGGTCAAGGTCAGGCATGCCTGCCCCTTGGACTTCACGGCCGTATATGTCGCCGTCTTCATCGGTAAGCAGTTTCGCTGCTTCCATTTGAGCTGCTTTTGACTCAAGAAAAGACGTGTCAGTAAGAGCGCCTTCTCTTTTCAAATAATCAAACACAAGCATGTCAACGCCCGCAGCGTGCGGTGTTGCCATTGAGGTCCCGGACATCTTTGTGTACAGGGGCTTGCCGTTTACATCCACGTCACAAGCTCCCGGAGCCATGTCAGAGCTTTTAGCCGCGATGATCCCTGTGCCATAAGGGCAATTTCCTTGTGCGCATGGGAATTCTATGTCAGGGCTCGCAAGTCCTATCAGTGATTTAAGCTTATTGGTCCATGAAAGCGTGACTCCGCCTCCTGGGAAAGCCAGGTCCGGCTTGGAATACCAAACACCATTGGCAGGCGTCTGATACCCGGATTCCCTGCCCCTTGACGAATAGTCAGTGATGAGCATGTTCTTATCAGTTGCCCCTATTGTTTTGGCATCGCGCGCAAGGCCGGGGCTTCCAACAGTGCCTTTTCTGGGGCCGGAATTGCCCGCTGCCACATTTATAGCATGCCCTTGGTGGGCGAGCATGTTCGCAGCGCGGCTTAAAACATCATTAGGAGTCCCCCTGCCCCCAAGGCTCATATTGATAACAGCCTTGTCAGCGCCTGCCATTTTCACTCCCCAATCAAGACCCGCAAGGATCGTATCCTCACCTGTGAATGAGTTCTGTCCGAAAACTTTTGCCGCGATCACCGTGTCTGTTTCAGGGGCGACCCCGCTGTATTTGCCATTGCTTGCCTTGCCTGACCCCAGGGCAGTGGATGCCACATGGGTCCCATGGCCGATATAATCCTTATTGTCATTGTCACTTGTGAAATCCTTGACTATAACGGTTCTTCCGCCAAAATCCTGATGCGTGATATCAAGGCCGGTATCAACGATTACAGCCACGGATCTTTTTCCCTTTATGCCGTCAGCGTAGAATTTATTCGGTTTTAGAAGAGCTACGCTTTCGCTTAGCATGGGCTTGAACCTTCCGGCGACCGGCAACCCGCTTTTGCCCGCGGCTGACACTGCTTTGCTTAATCCTGTTCTGATAAAAGGAGCGAGTCCGGAAAAGAACCCGGGGTTCTGCATGGGCGGAGCCGGTCTTGGCACAGACATGAGCTGGAAATTCGAGACCGGTCTTGAAAAATGGCCGTCAAGCTCAAGCGCTTTGGCGAGTTTCACGGCATCGCCTTTTTTCACCTCAAGAACAACCACGTTAAACACGCTTAAAGCATGTATTAATTGAGCATCATGGGATTCGAGCAAGTCTTCATTTATCCCGGACTGGCTCAGCATTGTGTTCGCAATGGCCTTATGATCTTTTTCCTCATTTATTTTATATCTGCTTTCTGTGAGCCTATGTTTTGGGCTTACAAGGATCCTTATCGTGTCGCTTTCCTGCGCTTCATCATGCGGTTTTTGATCGAGGCTTGCCGCCATATAGGTATCAGCGCTGAAGTCCTCCCAGTCAAAAGAGTGGGGCGCAATAAGAGGCGCGCTATTCGCGCTGTTTGTAAACGGATGCCGCGCGATCCGCATCAGGCTCGAGCCGTCAGTTGCGCCCGCGTATTCCCGTAATACTGATTCTGTTCCAAGATCAGAAATAAGCAGGGGCTTGTTGTCATGTTTTGTGTTTTGAGGGTATTCATTGGGGTCATAGAGCTTTGCGCCTTTAAGTTCCTCAAGCAAAGTCTTGCCGAATTGCGTTAAACGCGCGCTGCTGTTGAATGACCGCAGCACAAGTTCTTTTTCTTCATCTCCCAGCCGCTCCCAGTCTTTTTTCTCAATAAGCCCCACCATGCGAAGCAGTGCTATCCCGTCAGGGTCTTGTGTTGACCAAACAGCGTCAAAAGAAGGTAATTCCGCAGCAGGCTGCTCCCCGCTGCTGCCCACGGCCGCGCCCGGCTCAATGGGTTTTGGCGCGTATTGCGCAGCAGCAGCGATCTTACCGGGAAACAATACTGACCCGTCATACGGGTTGAAAATCGTTGACCGCATATCAATGCGGGGTAAAACAGGAGTGATCGCAAGCTGTGACCGAGAGGAAAGATCAGCAGAGGGGGCTGCCCCAAGGCTTGGAACCAAAATGCTGAGACCTATTAAGAGCAAATATATATTTTTCATTATTCTAAGACCTCCTGCACAGCGCTATGGCTGTCCCTAATTATACCATAGGACTCTTGGTCCCAAAGATATAGGACTAGGACCTATAAAGGATACAGGGATTTGTGGAAAAATTTATAGGACTTTGGACCTATTTAAAAATGGGACCTTAGGGAAGAAGGTGACAAAGGCAGTAAAAGAAGGCGATAGACGCGATAAACGCGAAAAAGGCGATAAACGTGGCAGAAAAATCTGGGAAAAAGACAGGAGCTGTAAATGCGAAAAGCGCAGAGAGGGGGCGATAAATTTTGGCGTTTTCCGCGTTTATCGCCCTTGTCGCCTTTTTCCTATTTGAGTTTGTCGCGGAAGCGGTTGATGAGATAGCTTATTCTTCTGGAGTGTGCCAGGGAGCTTTGTTTTATCGGCTCTGTAATAAATCCAAGTTCATGAGAAATCTCAATATGGCACTCAAGTTCTGTGAGGCTGCCGTTTGCCATGTTTAGATATTGAGTGAATTGCCGCTTGCTGGCATTATTGCCCCATCCTTCAGCGATGTTGGCAGCCATGGAAACAGAAGCTTTGCGCATCTGGCTGGTAAGGCCGTAAATTTCTTCTTTTGGAAAGGCTGCTGTTATTTCGTAGATATGCTTTGTAAGCTTTTTACTTTCTTGCCACACTATAAGGTCTCTAAAAGTTTTTGCCACAATACAGCTCTCTTGTTTTGTACGTTTATCGCCTTTTTCGCGTTTATCGCTTCTGTCGCCTTGTTATTTAACTACTACGACTTTTTTGGTCTTCCTGATGCCGGGGCCTTCAAGGTGCACGAAATAAACACCGCTTGCCACTGTTTCGCCGCGTCCGTTCTTGCCGTCCCAGTCAATGGAGCTCACCCCGGATTCCTCATTCCTGTTAACAAGGGTTTTGACCAGGTCCCCGGCTATGGTGTAGATCGAGATTTTATAATGGCCGGCTGAGCCGCTCTGGTATTTTATTGTTGTTTTTTCTCCGCGCAGGGGATTAAAAAGCCCGTTATACGCCACGATGTCGCTCTGGGCTGATTGCACTTTTATCTCGCTCGTTATACCGACAGAGCGCGCTTTTGTAGGGTTGTTTTCATCAAGGGGAACTACAACAAACATCTCAAAGTAGATCGACCCCACAGAGGGATACCTGACCTTGAAATTAGCAGGCAGTTCAGCCTGCACTTCAATGTCGCCCGGAAGTTCTTTATTGACAGTGGTCGTAAGATAAGCCCCGGATGCCATGTCAAGTTTTGTGAAAGAATGATCAAGAACATCAAGCCTTGAAAATGTGGCTTCTGTGGACTGGTCGATCTTGAAGCCGGTGACGCCCTGCGCTTTGATCAGGTATTTTCCCGCGCTTGCCTGCGAAGCAGACATCCTTGTGGCCGATAACATGCGGATGGGTTTTGCGTAAGTCGATGAGAAGGCATATTGAGCGGAAGAAGAATTCGATGAATCATTATTCCCATCAAGGGTCAAAGGCGCTGAAACAGCGACATAGAGGACTTGCGGTGAATCAAGCGAGAGTTTTAAACTTGCTGTTTTTTCGCTGTCTCCGACATAGGAGTTCCCGAGTTCAATAACAGTTTCAGGCATGGCGCTTGCGATAAGCTGTCTGTCAACATTGAACACCTGGAATCCATACCCAAGATGCATGAGCCACTGGCTGTCATACGGCCTTGCAAGCGACAAAGACACATCCCCCTTGCCCGCGGTTATCCGGAAGAAATCCACGTCGCCTCCGGGATAGAGCGTGGCGGTCTTTGTTTCCCCGGATGCTATAGCTGTGGCCTGATTATACCCGTCATTAGGCTCAAGACTGTCTCCGCTTGCGCCTGACCATGTTCCCGGCCATGTGCCTATCCCGTGAGCATTAAAAGCAGCGTCTATCTGGGTGGTATATGCGCTGCCGTAGAGGGCGCCCGAGGCCAGTGTCATTGCTTCATAAAAAGAAGGAAAACTGTCAGGAAAATAAAAAAGAGCCTGCTGCACAAGCTTTTTGGTTTCTGTTGAGCCTATAGCGGCTCTTAGATCCCAAAGCGCCCCTGAAAGGATCTGGCTGTCATCATGTATTTCACCCACCCAATTGCCGGGATATTTTTTTGTGTTCGAGATATCGCGGCACGCAGAGTTCTGGGCTCCGCATGTTCCTGCCGGGAATGCCCATTCCCCGAATGTCGATCTTTCAAGGGATGAATACTCGTTCGCGAGAGCTTCCAGAGCAAAAAAGTCCGCTATAGCTTCGGATATCGCTCCTGCATGCCCAAAATTGGGGAGCTCATATATTTTGTCAACGGCCCAGTGGACATATTCATGCGTGACTACGTCTGCCGCAAGAGCCAGATTCCTGTAGGAATTAAAACTTCCTCCGGCGCCCATAAACAAGGCATCCAGGTCAGGCTCAAAAAAGGCATTCGCATACTCTGATCCAAAATTAATGTGCATCACAACAGGAGAGCTGAGCGTTGTGCTCCAGGCGGCGTTAGCGTCTGTAAGGCGTTTATATATCGTGTCCATGTGTTTTAAGGCATTAATAGCCGCGAATTTGTTGTTGCTCCCCTGAACCGCCATTTCAACGCAATCGGCAGTACCGTCGCTGCAGGCCGGGCTGCCGACCGCAGGGTCGCCCGCTATATATACCATGCAGCTTGAGAGATTGATCCTATAGCCGCCTTCATTTCCCGCTCCATCGTATGAGTTTGAAACAAGCCTCAGGGTCGATACGCTCCCTGTTGTCGGATATGTCATGAAATTAGTCTTGTTATTGCCGAAATATAGGGAAAGTTTTTGTTTGTCGCCCGGCCGCAGGTGCTCAACATAATCCATGTCATCCTGGCTGCTGCCGTCAGTGTCAAGATACCCGAGATCAAAAGGATTGAACCTAAAAAGGTTGAAGACCGTGTTCTGCTGACACGCGAAATCCTTTTCTTCAATGGTGTTTACCGGGTAAGGCGAGACGCTTGAAGATGATATCGATTGCGTTGTCCAGGAATAATGTATGCCCCGGTCCCCCTCGGAATAAACGTATTGGTTGCCGTTTTCATTCGACACAACAGCGTATGTTGTGAGTGTTGTGGCGTAAAGGGTCGAGCCGGTGTGCGTGGCAACAGAACCGCTTGCATTTGTGATAGAGGTCGAGACAATGACGAGTGTGCCCGCATCAAGATACGTCTCAAAGACATACAGTCCCCTTGCAGGAGATGTGCTCCAGTTTATCTCATCCGGGTCGAGTTTCCAGTGCGACATCTGGGTGCTGATCGTCTGCGACGTGAAGCGGAGCTCATTGATCTTTAAAAGGATCTCTCCTGTATGAGCGTCAAGGTATACGCTCCAGAGTCCGAAAGGTTCGCTCCATCTGAAGCGGAATTTCCATGCGAGATGCGCAGTGCCTGCGCTTGATGCCGGGGGAAGTATCACGAGCTCGCCGGCCACGCTTTTAAGATTTTTCACAGCATTAATGAGCCATGCGTCCGCTTCCCTGCTTGTATTGGCTTGCGAGCGGGCTTCTTGGGCGCTTAGTTTCGGGGTTGTGTCAAGGCCGGGAGTTTCCACGCCCTCATCATAACTTGAAAAAACAGCGTATATTTCATTCCTGTTGGTTAAATGGACCGAGACAGGAGCGTGTTCAATGGGTATGCCTTTGTATGTTGGATCGAACAGAAGGTGGGTCCCGCCGTCTGATTCTTTTTTGGTGTTTAGCTCAAGAGCCCTGTATTGCGCGTTATTATCAGGGCTTACCGAAGTGAGCCTCATAGTGCCTTTGCCTGAAGACCCGAACTCAAAGAATTCCGAGCCGAGGAATTCGCGCGCCACAGCTTCCGCGTCTTTATTCGGCTGTTGGAGTGTTTTGCCTCCTATTAAGCTTTCAACGCTGCCATTAGCCGGATTTTGGCGGATTTTCCAATCGGAATTTTGGTCGCTCAGGGCTGTAAAAGCCTGGCGTATGGCTGATTTGCGGGTCTGAGCGTGGGCAGAAGTAAAAAAAGAAAAGTAAAAAAAGAAAATAGAAATGAAAAAAAAGGTTATAGCTCGACGGAACATGCTCATAATAACACCTCTTGTAATGTTGTGCGCCGGCAAGATCAAGTTACACGACGCCAAACATACAATATAGCAAAGAGAGGGGCTTGAGGCAGAGGGCTTGCGGCTGAATCAGAAATTCCCGGAACAAGTTTTTAAGGGAGAAACCCCCGGGGGCGGTGGTGTGGCAGTAAAACAGAAGTGAGCAAAATTCCATGGAAATCAAAGGGTTTTCCCTCTATACTTACATTAAGACGCGGGTTTTAGCGGTATTTACAATGGATCATAAGAGGAATGTTTTTGTCCTTTTTTGTGCCTTGGCATTTCTGTGCCTTAGCGCCCCAGAGCCCCTTCCCTTGCACGCTGCCCGGTATGAGGCGGAATGGACTGCTGCTGCGCCCCCCGCGGGTTTAGCGCGCGGTCTTGTAATAGATGGCTCCGGGAATACGTATGTTGTGGGTACTTCAGGGGGCAAGATCTGGGTGGGAGGATATAATTCAAGCGGCGTTCTTGCCTGGTCAGATAACACTGTTACAGGCACAGGACGCGGGATCCATTTCAGCGGAGCGACTGTTTATGTGGCAGGAGATTCCGGGGGGAAAGTGTGGTGGCGGAAATATAACACATCAGGAGGCCTCCTGGGGACCATAACAACTCCTCCGTTGGACATCATTGGCCATGGCATTGTGGCGGATGGTTCCGGGAATTTTTATGTTGCAGGCCAGAATGAGGGTATCAATAACGGGGATACCTGGGTTAAAAGGTATCTCACGGGTTTTAATGACGTGGAAGACATCGGCACAAGCTCGATAGATTCAGCCCAGGCTGTTGCTCTTAGCGGGACAGCTTTATACGCGGCTGGTTATGGGGGTTCCAATATATGGATCAGAAAATATACTGCTAGTTCCGGCAGTAAATTTTGGACAGTCAGCAACATCGCGGGCAAGCTTTGGGGTATTGATGCTGATGCTTCAGGAAATGTTTATGTAACAGGGGAAAATGCGGCAGGGGACATGATAGTAAGAAAGCATGATTCTGCCGGAGCTCCTCTTTGGGCGACTTCTCATGTCAGCATCGCAAATGACGCGGGTTATGACATAGTGGTTGACAATGCAGGAAAATTTTATGTTGCCGGAGAATTCGATGGGAGTTTTTGGGTCAGCGCGTATAACGCAGCAGGGACCTGGGTAGCGACGATCAGGGGTAGTGGCGCCAGTGTAGCTTACGGCATAGATGCTGACAGCGCCGGGAACATTTATGTTGCAGGAGAATCAGGGGGAAACATTTGGGTGAGAAAATATAAGAGAGTGGGGTGGATTTGGGACGGCGGAGGCGCGGATAATTTGGCCTCAACAGCGGAGAACTGGCTTGATGACACAGTGCCAGCGGGCACTGCAGTGTACATTGACCTTGACGCCACAAGCTCAAAGAACATGACTTGGGATTTAACCGGCATAACCGTAAAAAACTTTATTATCGCGAGCGGCTATGGCGGGACAGTCACCCTGGGGGCGAACATGGTCACTTCCGGAAATGTTACTATAAATGCCGCGACTTTTCTGCAGGGCGCTTACACTCTTACGGTGGGCGGGAACCTTACTGTAACGAATAGCGTTTATAACCAAAATACTAATAATCTTTCCGTGACAGGGAGCCTTATAATGAGCGGCAGTACTTTTGTTCAAGGCAACAACACCCTCACGGTCAACGGGGGTTTCACGATGACCGGCAGTAATTTTACGCAGGGCAATGGCGCTTTTTCCGTAACAAACGGCTTCACAATGACCAACAGCAATTTTACGCAGGCTGACAATACTTTCACGGTCAACGGGAATTTCACGATGAACGGTACTAATTTTTACAAGGGGGACAATGATGTTACCGTGACCGGCACTCTGAGCCTGACCAGCGGGGACTTCTATCAGGGGGATAACACGTTCTCAGTAGGCGGGTTTTCAGAGAGCGGAGGGCGATTCTTCCAGGGGGCGGAAGATGTGGTCGTTGTCGGGGATTTCACGATGAGCGGCGGCATATTCGCCAGGTCCACGGATGATCTTTATGTGGGCGGGAACCTGAGCATTACAGGCACTTCTGATTTTTCCGATCAAGACGGGGAAACTATCATGAATAACTCGGGCACGATCTCAGTGACATCCCCGGATAACTCGCCGGCCAGTCTGCGCGTAGCAGGCACGGTCCTGATAGGGTCGGATCTGGACCTCAGCGGCGCTCTTACGGTCGAAAGCGGTTCGTTTGATTTTACTGACGGCTACACTTGTAAAGTCGCAAGAAATTTCATCCATTCAGGAGGAACTTTTCAGCCAAGCACAGGCACGATCGAGATGGATGGCGGCACGGCCCAGACTATCGCGATACAAAACAACAATTCTTTTTATTCCTTGAAGATCGAGGGGTCCGGAGTGCGGCCCGCAAGCACCATGGCGCTTGCGGTCGACGGAGATTTTAGCGCGAGCGCCGGATATTTTTATCTTGAAGACTCGAGCGTGACGATCGGGGGGAATCTTGATATCTCAGCCAACGGACACTTTAACGGCGGTCTCGGCGAAGTTGAAATGAGCGGAGGCGGGGATTCAAGAATAGGCATTACTCCGGGGGACTCAATCTATAATCTTAAAATAAACAAGGATTTGGTGTCGGAGACGGTCTTCGCGTCTTCCGACCTGAATATCGACGGGGACCTGACAATAACACAAGGTATATTCAATGCTGAGGATTCCACCCATACTATTGCGGGAGATTTCTCTCAAAATGGAGGCGTCTTTACCCCGGCCTCAGGCATGATCATCCTGGACGGCTCAGCCCAGCAGGGTATCCTGACCCAAACAAACAATTATTTCCACAACCTGTCTTTAAGATCATCATCAAACGTGGTAACACAAGCCCCTCTGGTCGTTGCCGGGAATAAATTCGAGGTATATTCAAGCACGTTCGAGGCGGCTCACTCTGTCACGGTCAACGCGGAAACATTCGATGTCACGGGGTTCGGGGGCTGGATAGACCCAAAGACCTCTACGTTTGAATTCAGCCGCACATCATCAAGCCAGACCATAGGCGCTGCATCCGTGGTTCCGGCGCGCTTTTATAACCTTGACATTGCCAACACAAACCACAATGTGACCATGGAGGGCGAAGCAGTCGTTGAGGTCGGGAATGTCTTGACCATTGACGCCAATGCCACGCTTAAAATATTGGGAGGGGTGAGTTCCGCTCCGATTGTCAAGCTCACGGCCTGCCCAAGTTTAAGCGGTACCTTGTTCATCTCGACATCAGGCCCTAATGTCGAGATAAAAAGCATGGGCTCAAGCGCGTATTTCCCGTTTGATCTGACAGGCGGGTCCGTGGAGATAGACGGCCTTACCCTTGACGGGGTCGACACCAACGGATTCATTATCGCTGATGCTGTGACCATAACGAAGCTCAGAAATGTCACGTATCAGAACTTCGAACCAGGCGCCAGAATGCTGACCATAGAATCCACAGGCAAGGGAGGCAGTGAAAATTTCGATTTTTACAGGCATACTTTTGCTGACAGCTCCCTTTCTGTTAATGTTTCCGCGCCTTCTCTTTCGCCTTCCCTGGGAAGCGCGGATGATACCATCGTTATGGCGGGCTCGTTAGGATACGGAGCGGGTCCGAATTATGAGGATGACCCCAATAATGCTGTTTTTTGGTTTCACCCTCCTGCGTTTGGATTTTTTTCCGGAACAGCCTTAGGGGTTTCTTCTGTTCAATGGAGCTGGTCCGCGGGCAGTGATGTGAACAGCTACAGGGTCACGGATGCGGCTAACACGCAAAAGCAGCTTGTGTCATCCGATACGCTGCACTGGGATGAGGCCAGCCTCAATATAAACACAGCTTATTCAAGAAAAGTCATTGCGGTAAGTCCTGTGGGGAACGTAACATCAAACCTGGTGACCGCGTACACTGCTGCTGCCGCGCCTATTAATTTCACCTCTAACAATAATGTTTATATTACAAGCGCTGCGTTCACATGGGATGATAATGGGAATCCGAGCCAGACAAGGTTCCGCGTATCATACTGGTTTCCCGGAAGTTCAACAGGCACGCTTACGACCACTGACACAAGCGCCGCGATCACGGACCTGCTTGGCGGTTCCACTTATGCTTTCAGGCTCGAATCATTGAACGAGGATAATGTGGCTACCAGGGCCGGCAGCGACTTGAGCATCGCCATGAATCCATTCGGAGAAGTCCTGTCTTCAGGCGGGACGAGCCTGACCGTTAACGCTCCAAGCGGCCAGATAAACATAAGCGTGCCATCCGGCGCTCTTTCAAATAACACGAATGTGCGCATTGAGATACCGTCCGTGTTCCCGTCAGCTTCTGTTTCAGGGGGCAGCGGCGCAAGCCCCGTGGGAGTGGGAGTGAAGATAATATCAAGCGGCCAAACACAGCTTTTGCGCACAGCAACGATCATTGTCACGTATCAGGATTCAGATGTCGCAGGCCTTGATGAATCAAAGCTTATATTGGCGAGATATGCTGATCCACAACAGGTGTGGGTGCCCCTTGAGTCAACGGTTGATGAGGTAAACAACAGGGTGCAAGGAAAAACCAATCATTTTTCAACATTCCAAATAATGCAAGCGCAAGCTGTCAGCAGTTTGAATCATGTTATCGCATTCCCGAATCCGGCCAAGCCCAGCAGGGGGGAACATATAACATTTTCAGGCTTGCCGGCTGCCGCGGATATCAGTATCTACACTTATCTGGGCGAGTTTGTTAAGACCTTGAAAACGAGCAATACAGGAACAGTCGTGTGGGACTGCCTGACAGCATCAAGCATGAAAGCAGCCAGCGGAGTTTACCTGGCAATGATCGAGAGCGGCGGAAAGAGAAGGATCATCAAGGTGGCTATAGAGAGATGATAGAGAAGGTGAAAAAAGTGACAAACGTGAAAAAGGTGACAAAGGGAATATGAAGAAGGCGGGAAAGGCTTTAAATAAGGATTTTCTCTATAAAACCTTTTTCACTTTTGTCACGTTTATCACCTTTTTCACTTTGCATGCATATAGTGCTTCTTTTTCCAATTCTGCGCGCGGCACCACTACTGCGCAATTCTTAAAGCTCGGGCCCGGAGCGCGCGCTATTGCCATGGGCGAAGCGCACACAGCCCTTGTCGCTGATTCTCAGGCCATATACTGGAATCCGGCTGCTCTTAGCCGAAGCCCCAAACATTCCATGTCCATGATGCATGCCCCGTATCTTGAATCAATGTATTTTGATTGGGTCTCTTACAGCATAAACACAAGGAACCTGGGGGCTTTCGGCATCGGAGCGCAATATTTCAACGCGGGCAAAATAGACCGCAGAGACAATGCGGGTGTTAAGATCGGCAATTTCACGCCAACGGATTATTCCGTATCTTTCGCGTATGCCAAAGAGACCAGCGCCATAGGAGAGATGTTCATGTCGGAGATGTTCGGCGGGTACTCTTTGGGCATAGCATTCAAATTGGTGAGGTCGGAGATCGTGGCAAGCGACAGCGCCATGACATTCGATCTTGGGATGCTCGCTCCTCTTGTCCTTGACAAATTCAGATTCGGGCTGGCAATGCAGAATATCGGCGGGAAGCTCACATTTGACGAAAAGCCGTCAAGCCTTCCTTTTGTGTTCAGGGCCGGAGTCGCCACAAAAACCGATGGATGGTGGACCCTTGCCATGGACGCTGTGTTCCAGAAAGACAATAGGCCCGGCGTGGCGCTGGGAGCTGAGCGGAAATTCTATCCGTCAGTGATGAATCCTGATCTTATGTTTAACTTAAGGGGCGGGATGAATTCGAGATTTTTTGGGCAGAATATCGGAGGCATAGGGGGAGGGTCTCTTGGGTTCGGGATCTTATGGAAGGCCATGTCTTTTGACTATGCGATATCGCCCATGGGAAACCTGGGCTTAACGCACAGAACATCGATGTCATTCGCTTTCTGATCATAAAGACAGCGTAAACATAAGATGTGAAACGCAAGATGTTACAAGCAAAAGATAAGAAAAATTCCGAATTCTGCTTTCCGCCAAACTTTTTACGTCTAACGTTTCGCGTTTCGCGCTTATAATTTTTTGTATATTTAAAGGGATTATGCCTAAAAATAAACGACAGGACGAATTCGTTCGCATGCTTAAAAAGATATCTTTGTTTAAATCTTTGGAGCAAAATGATTTACAGCGCATAGTTTCGCTTGCGCGGGTGCACAGGGTCAAGAAAGGAGAGGTTATCTTTGAGGCGAAAACCATGGGTAACCATCTTTTCATAATGCTCTCAGGCAGGGTGAAGATCTTCCGCGGCATTCCTCCTTCCAGGAGAAAAAAGACATTCGGGTATTTAAAGAGGGGGGAGTTTTTCGGCGAGATTGCCCTTCTTGACCCCAGAGGGCGCTCTCTTTCAGCTTGCGCCATAGAGGATGCGGAGCTTTTAACGATATCGCGAAAAGAATTTTTGCGGCTTGTCGCCAAAAGGCCTGATTTCGGCGTTAAGATCATGAAAACTTTGTGTGAGCGTTTGCGCAACGCGAACGAGGAAATAGAATACCTGACGTTTAAGTCTCTTTATGGAAGAGTCTGCAGAAAGCTTTTACATATTTTTATGCGGGATTCCGGCAAAAACAAAGAAGGCGACCTTGTGTCAAGCGAGATGACGCATTCCGAGCTGGCTGATTATGCGGGCACAGCCAGGGAGCTTGTTACAAAGGTTCTCTCATCTCTTAAAAAGCAAAAGATCATAAATTACGAGGACCATAAAATAAAACTCAATAACCCGAATAAATTACGAGAATTGGCCCAGTTTGATGCGCAACGCCCGACAATCTTCAAGTAGTCCGGATAAAAAGGACATCATCCCGCAGCTATTCAAATGAAACACGTTGTTAAATCGCCCCGAGGAACGCGCGACATCATTGGCGCGGCGCTGGCGCCCTTCCTCTTGCTTGAAAAAATATCAAGAGAAAAAGCCTGTCTCTGGGGTTTTGAGGAAATAAGGTTTCCCTCATTCGAACACGCCCAATTATTTGAAAAAGGAACCGGGGATACAACGGATATCGTTGAAAAGGAGATGTATGTTTTTGAGGATAGGGGCGGCAGAAAACTGGCCTTGAGGCCCGAGGGCACGCCTTCTGTTGTCAGGGCATATATCGAGAATAATCTAAGTTCCATCCGCAAGAAAGCAGCGCTTTTTTATATCGGAAGCATGTTCAGGGCAGAGAGGCCCCAGGCCGGAAGATACAGGGAGTTCGAGCATATCGGGTTTGAGTATTTTGGCGACGCGCAGGCTTATGCTGACTTTGAGGTCATGTGCCTGGCAAATTCAATTCTTGTTGAATTCGGCATAAAACCGAAATTCTGGGTCAGCTCCATCGGATGTCCCCAATGCCGCAAGCCTTATTCCGTGTCCGTGCGCAGTTCCCTTAAAGATATCGAGGCTCAGCTTTGCCAGGATTGCAAAAGACGGATCGAGAAAAATCCGCTAAGAGCGCTTGACTGCAAGATATGTTCCCATAAAACAGCGCAATTGGCCCCGCCTTTCAGCAAGTGTGACGCATGCGCGGGACACGAGCAGAACCTGCTCGATCTGTTAAAAGCATCGAATGTTCCTTATGAGCTAAACCCAAAGATCGTACGCGGCCTTGATTATTACACAAGAACGGTTTTTGAGATCACAGCGACCGATGATCCTGCCTCTATCGCAATAGGCGGCGGCGGCAGGTACGACGGCCTGGTGGAAGTTTTCGGAGGCCCCAAAACCCCGGCAGCGGGATTTGCTTTCGGGGCGGATCGTGTTGTTGAAGCATTGGCCGGGACGCAGCAGGGTACGGCAAACGAAAAGGAAAAACCGGTATCTGAGAGGATTTTCTTGACATCCGCGGCTGACAATCCGGAAGTGATCTCCCATGTGGTCGGAACTGCCCAGAAATTGCGCGGGGACGGAGTGGCGGCTGAACTCTCAATATTGACTGACAGTCTGAAAAGCCAATTAAGGCAGGCCGGGAAATCAGGAGCGAGATTCTGCGCAACGATCGGCGAAGAAGAAGTAAAATCAGGGGAGTTTTCATTTAAAAATTTTGTGACAGGTGAAAGCAAAAAATTACTCTATGAGGCTATGGTGAAACATGTTAAGAACGCATAATTGCGCGCGATTGAGCCATAAGGATATAGGCCAAAACGTGACCCTGGCCGGATGGGCGCAGGCTGTGCGCGACCATGGCGGTCTGATGTTCATAGATCTGCGGGACAGGTCCGGCATCGTGCAAATAGTGTTCAAGACCAATGAATTGATCGAAAAAGCCAAGAACATCGGGCTTGAATATGTCCTTGAGATAAAAGGGATCGTCGCGGAAAGATCGCCTGAAACCGTGAATAAGAACATACCAACAGGCGCCATAGAGGTGAGGGCTGAGAGCCTTGAAACGCTCAGCAGATCATTGCCATTGCCCTTTCCCGTAGCTGAGGAAAAGAACATAGAAGCCACGGAAGAGACAAAATTGCGTTACCGTTATATAGACCTGCGCAGGCCAAGGCTCAAAAGAGCGATCGAGGCAAGGCACGAATTCGTCCTGGCTATCCGCAACTACCTGGCTAACGAGGGTTTTTGGGAGATAGAAACTCCCATGCTTGCCAAGACCAGCCCTGAGGGGGCAAGGGATTTTCTGGTGCCCGCAAGGATAAATCCGGGCACTTTTTACGCGCTTCCGCAGTCTCCCCAGCTTTTCAAGCAGGTTCTCATGGTCTCCGGTGTTGAGAAATATTTCCAGATCGCAAGGTGCATGCGGGATGAAGATTCGCGGGCTGATCGTCAGTTCGAACATACCCAGCTTGACCTTGAGATGAGTTTTGTCAGCAGGCAGGATATTTGGGATATAACGGAGAAAACCTTCAAACATGCTGTAAAAAAAGCGTTCAACAAAGACATAGAAACGCCTTTCAGGAAGATGAGCTATCAGGAGGCTATGGAAAAACATGGCTCGGACAAGCCCGATCTTAGAGCCGCACCTGTTTGCCTGGCTACAAGGCTTGATGAGGTTTTCAGGGAAACCGAGTTCAATGTGTTTAAAAAGGGGCTGGAGGCCAATAATCCGATTTACGGTCTTTTTATTCCGGCTGTTGACAATAAAATGCCTGCGCGTAATGCCATGGATAAAAGCGTGGCCATAGCCAAAAAACATGGCGGCGCCGGGCTTGTGTGGTTTAAGCTTACGGAAAACAAGGTGGAATCACCGGTCGCAAAGTTTATGAAAGGCTCTGAAATAGAACAGATAAAGGAGTGTGCGAAAAGCTGCAAGTTTTTCCCAGGGGTGGCGTTTGTCTGCTCTGAGCCTGAAGACACAGCCAGGAAAATACTGGCGGCTTTAAAAGAGGAATGGGCAAGCAAGGCGAGCGTGACCAGCAATATCGAGCACGCGTTCGTCTGGATCCATGATTTTCCTCTTCTTGAGCGCAATGACGATGGCGGATGGCAGGCCATGCATAATCCATTCTCAGCCCCGATCAAAGAGCATCTTGACTTGCTGGATAAGGAACCGGGCAAGGTCATTGCCCAGCAATATGACTTGGTGCTAAACGGCGTGGAGATCGCCAGCGGCAGCATACGCAATCACAGCCGAGACATCCAGGAAAAGGTATTTAGTGTCATGGGCTACACGAAAGAAGATATGGAAGCGCGCTTTGGCTGGCTTTTACAAGCTCTTGAATATGGCGCGCCCCCGCATGGCGGGATAGCCCCGGGTATTGACCGGATAGCCGCTGTGTTCTCCGGCGAGGATTCCATCCGCGATGTTATAGCTTTCCCAAAAACGCAAAAGGGTTTTTGTCCGTTAACCGGCGCGCCGAGCCCGGCGGACGACAAGCAATTAAAGGAGCTGGGTATAAAAATTGGTTAAAAAAATAGTTATTGAAAATACTGATCAAGCCCTGATAATCCTCGGAAAAGAGGATTCCAATTTAAGAGAGATAGAAAAGAAGTTCAAGGTGAATGTTTTTGTGAAGAGAGATTCTGCCAGCGGCAGTCTTTCAATAGTGCTTAAAGGTTCCAAAGCAAGAATAGAGAAAGCGATCACATACCTGCAGGCCACAGTTGAAGACTATCCGCACCCGATCCGGCCGCCGCAAGAGGAGCGTTCGGATGAGGAGCAAGAGCAGGATGCTTTGCCTCAAGTCGCGGATGGCAATGTAATATGCCGCACAACCACAGGCAGGGCTATTTTCCCGAAAACGGAAAACCAAAGGCAATATATCGAGGCGCTGAAAACAAATGATCTGGTTGTGGCTATCGGCCCGGCCGGGACAGGAAAAACCTATTTAGCTGTGGCATATGCCATAAAATGCCTTAAAGACAAGGATGTTGCCCGTATCGTCCTGACAAGACCGGTGGTGGAAGCCGGTGAAAAGCTGGGTTTTCTTCCGGGCGATCTTTACGAGAAGATATATCCCTATTTAAAGCCGCTTTATGATGCTTTTTACTCGATGCTTGGTCCGGAGAAATTCAAATCCCTTCAAGTAACCGAGACCATAGATATAGTTCCTTTGGCGTATATGCGCGGAAGGACACTTGAGGACGCGTTTATTATTCTTGATGAAGCCCAGAATACAACGCCAACACAAATGAAGATGTTTTTGACACGCATGGGAAAGGGCTCCAAGATCGTGGTCACAGGAGATGTAACGCAGGTTGACCTTGAGGACAAGCAATCTTCAGCCTTGTGCATGCTTGAGGGTATCGTGGGAAACGTGCCAAGAGTCAAGTTCGTTTATACGTCTGAAGTTGATGTGGCGCGCCATGATCTGGTGAAAGGATTGCTCAAGGCATATGATAAGTGGGAAGCCGGGAAGGCAAAAAGCCACTAAGGCACTGAGTGAAAAGAAAAAAGCAAAAAACCGGACGGGCGCAATTAATGATCGAGCTTGTTTGGTTGGTCCCGGGGAAGGGCAGGTATTCCTCATTATTACGCCGCCTTCGAAAAGCCACAAAAATAAGTTTAAGAAAGACTAAAAAGAGTTTTCATGGGAAGATCCTTGTTGTGATCGGGGATGACCGCCATATGAAAGACGCGAAAAAGCGGTTTTTTGGCAGAAGGGTCACGTCTGATGTTATGAGTTTCTCATATCCCAAAGCAAAGAGATTTATTGTTGGCGTTCCGGCCATGGAAATCTTGATAAATGTAAGACAGGCTGAGCGCCAGGTCCCTGCTTTAAAAGCAAGGCAAGCCATTGAGAGCGAGCTGGTCTTCCTTTATATCCACGGTTTCTTGCATGAACGCGGGTTTTCTGACAGCACTGTCAGAGGAAAGCAGAAAATGCTGTGCTTAGGCGAGAGAATATCAGCAGAGTGCGCGTGAAGCTTGATATTGAGGGCATAGCGCGGCAGGCAGGCATGGACTTGGCCGGGGTAGCTCCGGCGCAGCTGCCGCAGGAAGATGTAAGGTTTTGGCGCGATTGGGTCAGCGCCGGGCTTCATGGTGAAATGAAGTACCTGCAAAACAATATGCGCGCAGATATACGGCAATGGTATCCTGATGCCAAATGCGTAATAATGACAGCCTTGCGCTATGACAGGCTGCCGCCGGCAGAAGAACTCCTTATAAACACGGAAAACTCCCAGGATAAATGCGTGGGCAAAATAGCGCGGTATGTCCGCAAGACAGATTATCACAAAGCGCTCAAGGGCAGGCTCGCAGTAATGCTCAGCGCAATAAAAAAAAGCGAGCCCTCTGCTGATGGAAAAATATTTGTTGACACAAGTCCCGTGCTGGAACGATCGTATGCCAAATGCGCAGGACTCGGCTGGATAGGCAAGAATACAATGCTCATTAATAAAGATATAGGATCATATTTCTACCTTGGAGGCATTGCCTTGAACACCGACCTGGACATTAAGGGATCAGGGACCCGGGGTGTGACGACCGGATGCGGAACATGCAGTAAATGCGTAGATGCATGCCCCGCGAAATGCCTTGCCTCCTATGAGGTTGATGCCAGGCAGTGTGTTTCCTATTTAACGATCGAGAAGAAAGAAGATATCCCTGACGCGTGCGCCAGGGGGAATGCCGGCTCATGGATTTTTGGGTGCGATATCTGCCAGGATGTCTGCCCTTTCAACAAAAAGAACAGCATGCCGTCTCAGCATCTTGAGCTCACAGGGGTTTTCGAGTGGGACCGGGCAAAATATAGATCTGTTTTTAAGGACACAGCTCTTTCTCGCGCATCCTGGGAAAAATTCCAGGCTAATGCCAGGATAGCCTTAGAGAACAGTAAATAGCGTTAGTACCCAGTAAGACGAGGGCAGAATAAGGGATTTAGTCTGATTTAAAGTTCTGCTTGAGCTTTATTGTTCAATCTCTTTTTGGTAATTTTTCTAACATCTAATTACTATTTGCTTTCATGAGTTTTAATATCAGCGAAGTATCGCCCGGGTAGACTTCTTTGGCAAGATGCGCTTTTGTGGCATTAGCCGGAGGCGGGAGCTCCTTTTTGATCCTTTTTGTGCCAAAGTAGTATGCTTCAAGGAAAAACGGACCATGCCACGGCCTGGAAGCAAGAAGCCGGTCTTTTTTGGTCACTACGAAACTAAAAGGGAAACCCGGATTGATCCAGCGTTTTATCACTATAGGGACTTTCCACTTATCCTTTACGATCAAATAGCATACGGTGTTTGGCTTTGCCCGTCTTCCCAGCAAGTCATCCTTGCTTAATAATATCTTGCCCGAAATAACATCAGACCTTGTCGGCAGATTCTTGCACGCAGGACACAGTAAAAGGAGCATAGCAGGTAAAAAAACAGTTATTCTTTTTAGATTATTCAAGGCGCCTGAACCAGTTCGATCAAGATCTTGTTGCTGTTTTTGGGGCGGCACAGGAAAAAATTGATCTTTGTGTTATCCGCCCCGTCTATGGGAGCCGGATGTATTTGGGAAGCGTTCAGAGCGCTTATCAGGCTGATGCATTGAGAGGCCTTTTCAACATCTGTCACATAGAGCTCTATGTGCTGTATGCCTTCCCCGCGATTCGACAAAAATTTGCTTATTGCGTCAGGTTCGCCTGTTCCTTTGAATTCTGTTGTCAGGATATCAAGGGGTTTCTTCGGGGCGTATATCGTGAATTCACTGATCTTACCCTTGAGCGCAGCGGGCATTTTCGCGCATTCGCGCACATCCCACGCTGTTTTAAGCTCAAGGAAACGCCCGGGGGAAACCGCCACGGCCGCGATCATGCTGCCTGTTAAAAGCCCGGACATCGCGGGATCAGCTTGCAGCGAAGAGATCGTGTCCCGCGCTTGGTTTAGGGCATGATCATAGATGGCGACAAGAGCGTTTTCCCTTAGGTTCGCGTCTTGCGCGCCGAGGTCATTAAGCCATGAAGAGAGGATGTTCATAACAGAAATCTTATGCTTACTTGGTTTTTGGCTGGCGCAAGGCAAGCTGGGGCCTTTTGGCAACAGCTTTTTCCAAGGCTTTTAAAACAGAGTCCATGCCGTTTGCAAGAGCGTCTTCCTGGCTCGATAGTATGGCGTAGAACACCACGCATGGAATGGCGATACAGAGGCCATAAGCTGTGGTGATAAGAGCTTCAGCGATCCCGGAAGCCACGATCGCCGGACTTGTTGTTCCTCGCGCGACGATCGATTCAAAGGCATGGATCATGCCCACCACTGTTCCCGTGAACCCGATAAGCGTGCAGATCTGCGAGAGAAAAGACAGCGTCAGGGTATACCGTCCGAAACGTGATATCAGATTAGCGAAACTCTCTTCCACAGACTCGATGATATCCAGGTTTTTTTCGGTCGCGGTGATCACGCCTTCCATAAAACTCTTGGAAATGAAATGAGGGTTTTTTTCACATACCATGATGGCTTTTTCAAGGGAGTCTCTTTCAAGAGATTCCCGTAATTTTAAAGCAGCGGTTTTTTTGCCGGGGGAGACCCTGAGCATGAATATTATCCGCTCGATAATAATGGCAAGCGCTATGATCGAACACAGGAGCAGCGGCCACATAAGGGGCCCGCCCTTTTTGAAATACACGATCAAACTTTCAACGCCAACCATGAAGTAATTATATATGAATTATAAATAAAGAGGGCTTAGGCTTAGAGCGTAGGGGTGAACCGAAAAGCGGGGCACGGCGCAATTTTTAATGATAAATGATAAATTATTAAGGATAATGTTGGAACTTCCTTGTTTCATCATTCATCATTCATCATTTAATATTTGGGGGTTTTATGAATTCAAGTACAATGCGCGGCTCTATGGAGGTTGTGGCCGGGGGGATGTTTTCCGGCAAAACCCATGAGCTGATCCGCAGGCTGCGCCTTTGCGTGTTAGCCAAGAAAAAAGTCCAGATATTCAAATCACATATGGATAACAGGTACAATGGCAAGGCTTTAGTGAGCCATGACGGGTTTGAGATCCCATCCGAATCAGTAAAGACTTCAGGCGATATACTCAAGGCAGTAAAACCGGAAACAAGAGTTGTGGGTATTGATGAAGCCCAGTTTTTTGACCCGGGCCTTGTTGATGTGTGCGAGGCTTTGGCTGACGGAGGCAAGCGCGTGATCGTTGCCGGGCTTGACCTTGATTACAAGAGAGAGCCCTTTGAGGTTATGGCGCCTCTTCTGGCCCGGGCTGAAATGGTGACAAAAAATCCTTCCATCTGCTCTGTGTGCGGCGAGAACGCCCACTATTCCCAGCGTATAAAAGCCGACTCAAAAGAGCGTGTTCTGGTCGGCGCCCAAGACTGCTACGAAGCCCGCTGCAGGCAGTGCTATAAAAAAGAACCCGTTACAGCCTGACCGTCTTTTCTTTAATTAAAAATTTAAAATTCAAAATTAAGAATTTGTTTTTACGGTCCCCAAGTCGGCTGCGAGAAACTGTATCCTTTCATGCTTATCCATTTCATGGGGTTGGTTTGCGGTGCGATCCCTTTTAAATATATTTCACCGCGGTTGTTTCGGTTAGTGCTGAATACGATGAATCTGCCGTCAGGCGAGAAGCTTGGATGCTCGTTCGAGCCTTCCTGGGTAAGCTCAAGCAGGCTCATTCCCAGGGGGTCTGTTATATACACCTGAAAATTCTCAGCCCGGGTTCTTTTTGCCGCAAAAGCAATGGCTGTGCCGTCAGGCGACCATACTGCCTGATCCGCCCAGTAAAATCCGAATGTCAAACGCCTGATATTGGTGCCATCGCGCTGCATGACGAAAACTTGCGGGTTTCCGCTTCTGTCGCTTGTGAATGTCAGTTCTTCCCCATTGGGCGAGAATGAGGGACTTGTGTCTACGCTTGAGTTCCTGATAAGGGTTTTGAGGATTTTCCCTTTTGGGTCAATAAAGTAAATGTCTGAATTCCCTTTTAGGGACATGGTTACCGCAAGGCCTTTGTTTTTTGGGTCCCATGCCGGGCAGATATTAAGGCCTTGTTTGCGCGAAATGGGAAAAACTTTATAATTGGCAAGGTCAAGGGAGTATAGATCCGGGTTTCCGTCCTTATAAGAAGTGAACGCGAGCTTCTTGCCATCCGGGGAGAACGCGGGCATGAACGTGATCGTTTTAAAAGATGTCAACTTCTTTTTTTCCTTGCCGTCATAGTCGCTTATCCATAGCTCTTTTACGCTCTTTTGCCTGGCGATAAAAGCGATCTTTGATTTAAAAAAACTGCTTTCCCCGATCAGGTTTTTAAGCACATCATGGCTGATCTCATGCCCTGTTTGCCTTAATTTTTTAGAGGTGGTGTTGATATTTTTTGAATAAAGCGTTTCTTTGAGCGCTGTCAGCTTGGTACTAACAAGTATGCCCTTGGAAGATTTTTTTACGCTCAATGAAAGTACCGGGTCAGGATATTTAGCCCTGTCTTTGGGTTTGATCGGGTTTATCTCGACTTTTCCGCTGAAAACCAGGTCCGCATGTATTATCGTATGCAGGGAATGGGTGTCCCCGTCTGTTGTGCGGGCTTCGACCATTCCAAGATTGTATTTTGTGACCCTGCCGCTATTAAAGCGTTCCTTTATGCCCATGTGGATCTCGGGACCCTCGCAGAAAACGACTGATGAGGGGATGATGAGATGATGAGATGATGAGATGAAAAGACAGAATAGAAGAAAAGTCTTATTTTTCTTTCTCTTTATCACATGATCACCTCATCATTCTTCATCATGAGGTTAGCTCGAAATCAAAAAGGATCGTTAGGGTCGGGCTTTGGAATCCCACGGGGAGCGGAGGGAACGGGTCGCTTAATTCTATTGCGCGCTGACAAGCAAGATCGTAGAGCTCATCATTAGAGTCTTTGACGACCTCGATGTCTGATATGACTCCGCCGATATCGATCCTGAACCTGAACCGCGCCATTCTGGCGCTTTTCGAATCTGCCCAGCTTGAAACCTGCCAGTTGGAAGCGATCTTCTTCTGTATTGTTTTCAAATAAAAAGGATATGGGAATATTCTAAGGATAGAGGGATCTATTTTCGGGCCGGATATTTTTTTATCTGCTTTTTTATCAGGACTTTCCTTCCTGGGTTTGAGTATTTTCGGGGAGACTATGGCCCTTTCCGGTTCTTCCTCTTTTTCAAGCCGTATTTGCTGCAGATTCATCACCACGCGGCTTGTGGCGGGGTTTAAGCCCGGGATCTTTATGATCTGTTTTTGTATGGCAGCCAGGGCTGATATATGGAGAACGCCCGAGAGCATGACGTAAGGAATAAGTTTTCCTTCCACTAGAAGACCCTCAGCATCTTGTTCATGATAGTATGATACGACAAATTAGGTTGCGTGCGTGATAGAGCGAAGCGATCAGTGGCCGGGCAGTTTTTTCAGCAGGGATTTTGCGTTCGAGGCTTCCTTGCTTTTTGGATATGTGATGATAAGATATTCAAGCATTCCCTCGGCTTCAACATACTTTTTCTGTTGCTGGAATATCTTGGCTTTTTCAAGCATTGCGCTTTTCGCAACAGAGCTTTTCGGGAATTTTTCAAGGATCTCCTCAAAATTATTATTGGCGTCTGTGAGCTTGCCCTTTGACTTATAGATCAGGCCCAGGTAATACAGGCTTTTATCCGCTAAGCTGCCTTTTGGGTATGTTTTAAGGTAATTCTTAAAACCCTTTTCAGCCAGGCTTGTGCGCTTTTTCAAATAATCATTGTATGCGGCCTGGAAAATGCTCAAAGGCGTGGGCTTGGCCTTTGCTCTGCTGTTGGCTGTCTTGCCGGTTTTCTTTGATGGCGTCGTTTTTTTTGCCACGCCCCCTGAGACCTTTAAAGCTTTTACTTCCGTGCTTAGCAATGTGATCTTCGTGTCAAAGGACACCTTGTGCTCGTTCATTTTGTTGATCAAGTCCCTTTTGGTTCCTTTTATCAGGGACTGGACTTCTTCGAATTGCGGGGTGAATTTTGAAAGCTGTTGCTGCGTGTCCGCGAGATTTGAATTCAGGCTTTCCACGGGTCTCTGTACCTGGGTGATCATGGCTGAGAGCTCAGCCTGTTTTTTGGCAAGGTCCTTTACGCTGTTTTCAAGTCTTGCGACTTCCACTTCGAGCTGCATCATGTCTTCGCGTGTGGCAACGCATGATGTCAGTAGAATGCAAAAAGGCAGAAAAGCGCAGAGGCAGTAAAAAGAGTGTAAGGTGTTTTTAGCGAGAAATGTGAATATACGCAAAGGAGTGTTAATCCTGCGTTTCTGCTTCCTCGGGTTCTTCAGGGGCTCTTACAAGGGTGTCAACCCGTCTGTTTTCTCTCCAGCAGGCTTCGCTGGGTTCCCTGCATGCGGACTTCTCTTCTCCCCATGAGAGCGTGCCCATCCTGTTGGGCGGTATGCCAAGACTCATGTAATATGCCCGGACCGCGCGGGCTCTTCTTTGCCCAAGCCCGACATTGTATTCATTGGTGCCCCGCTCATCACAGTGGCCGTCAATTCGTATCTCAATGGTTGGGTGATCCTTGAGAAAATCCGCGTTTGTCTCAAGGGCTCTTCTGGTTGTTTCCATAAGATAGGCTTGGTCGAAGTCGAATAAAACGCTTTTAAGCTCTGTTATGTTAGTGAAATCTTTTCCCCTGATGCTTGCCTCGATATCAGGAAGCGTACCCTCTTCTTGACCGGCCGACTTGGTTATTCCCTCTTGCTTTATAACAGGCTTTTTCGTGCACGACATGATCGTAAATATTAATATTGCGATTAAACATAGATTTCCTTTCATATATATTGATCCCCCGCTAATTATTCAATTTTTTATGTACGCTGTTTACTTTTGAGCCTATACGGCCCATACTGCTCTTTCTCCAATCTATTTTAATTAAAACAGACGCTCTATTCACACGCGAATCGCGTACTATAGTGTTGATCCCCTTTTCAATAACAGAGAAAGCTTTTTTAACTGTTTTAGTTTCAATTATTGTGCCCATGGGAGTGAGCTTGTACGATACCCCGCTTTTTGAGATCTTCGCGATAACACGGGCAACATACGTTGAAAGGCTCTCGCCTTTGCCGATCGGGGTTATGGAAAACTCAACCACGCACGACATTATATCGCGGGAGGACAATAACTGATGAATGTATGCATAATCGAATCTTTATTTTATCATTTGCGCTATGTAGGGGAGCATTGCTTTGATAGCGCGTGTTCTGTGGCTCATCTTGATCTTATCTTCAGAAGCGATCTCAGCGAGAGTCCTGTCCCCGCTGTTTGGCACAAACACGGGATCATATCCAAATCCGCCTGTGCCGCGCTCTGCTTGCGCTATTGCGCCATCAAGCCTTCCGGGTGCGGCAAAAGTGTAGTTATTCGATACCAGCGAGCATATTGTCATGAAGCGGGCCTGGCGTTGTTCCGGCGGCAAGCGCTGCATTGCCTGCAGAAGCTTTTGCGTATTATCCTTGTAAGTTGCGCCTTCTCCGGCATAGCGCGATGATGTGACCCCGGGGCCGGCATCCTTAAGAGCATCAACGAATAAGCCTGTGTCTTCAGCCATGACCAGCGCATCTTCCCCTTTTTTACGCAAAATATCCGCTACAACCCTGGCTTTGTCTATGGCATTTATCACAAGACTGGCTGTGCCTTCCTCAAAATCACCAGGAGGCGCGTACGCCTCGATATTGATCCCCTCAAGCAAAGGACGGATTTCCGCCACCTTGTGTTTGTTGCCGGTAGCCAGATATAGAGTTCTCATAGTTATGAAATTATAAATTATAAAAGGCTGGCCACTTGCGGTGTCAGGCGCTGGAAGTGGTCAGCCCTCTATGCTAGGGGCTATTCCCAGAACCTGTCAGGGTCGTTCCATTTGAGCGGTTGTCTACAATCAATATATAAGGAGCGTCACCGAATACATGCGCGACAACTGATCGTGAGGTTTTGTCAGTCTTGAATATAGATATTTTCGCTGAAGCAGTAGAAGTCTCCGATGCCGAAGTTCCCGTTGGGCTCGTGGCCTAAAAATGTAGTCGGGTATATCATTGATGATGCCATGTAATCAGCGTGCCTAGCCGCATGCCCCCCGAAATCCTCACTGGGAAATTCAGGATCATGCATACGTACGACCATGAATTCTCTTCCAATTATGGCTGCGTATTCCACGAAAGCGTAATCTTTACCGTTAAAATTGGCCTTACCTTTTGTTGTGCGCAAGATCGAGATTGCCGGGTAATTAGCGTTGCATTCATAATTAATGGGAAATGTCCCATTAAATACGCCTGTATAGCACAATAGACCTTTCTCTACATCGACCTTGATGACCCCGCTGGACATCCCGCTGGCCACGCAGCGAAAGTTTTTCGGCGAAGAAGCCATTACCAGCGAAGCCTGAAACAAAAGACAGATTATTAATATTCTTAACATGTCATACACCTCCATTTAAATTAACAAGCTCGTGTGCTTGTTAATTATTATTCTACTGCGCTGCGTATCCGCATTTGTGAGGCTCAAGGGCAATTTTAATGAAAATTTAGTCCTATGATTTTGTTCCTTAGGTCCATAAACGCAAACGTAGCTTAATTAGGGGAATTGATTGCGCAGGAGGTAGCCTTGCGGTAAAGATGCGGACCCTAGCGCTATTCTTCTGGTATGAATGAAGGCTTGCGGGGCTTCACGCTCAGCCATAGTGATGAATGCCCGTAAAGAGAGACTATCAGCTCAGCCTGCAAAAAGTTGTCACGCAATAAGGGAAAGGCGCTCAACACACCAGACAAGAAAAAACGCTTTAATATCACTCGACAAGAACAACGCCGAAGTAATGCTGCGGATCTTTTTTATCCTTCACGACCTCTATCTCGAAACCATTGGAGCGGACAGTCTCATATACATCAATCCCGCACGCCTCCATGCTAGGCCTGGCCCTCCTTGGATGTTTGCATCCTTTTTCGAGCGAACACTTCTTGCAAAAAAAGCACGGTCCCCCGCCTATCCCGAAGGCCTTGTAATAGCCCTCAAAGAAGATCTTACTCTCCAGCCTGGCTGCTATCTCCGTGGGTCCCTTGCTTCCCGATTCAAATAGAATGGCTTGGCCGTAAGAGTCAATGACTGCTTGCATCGCCTGCGGCGTAGGGGTATGAGGAGGGCAGCAAAGCGAGCTCCCGTACCCTCCACAACCATACTGACACTTGAGCCGCACCCATGGAGCGGTTAAGACGGACGACGCCCTTATCACCTTAGCGGATTTTGCCCCGAGCCTGATTGCTTCTTTGGTGAAACTGCTGAGGGAGGGCTTTTTAGAGATCCCCGCATGTCTCCTGCGCCCACTCTTCTTTTCAATGTCTTTTAATTCGCGTGTCAACATCCTTTATCCTCCTTAACAACCGGGTTAGGAAATCTTAGATAACATGAAAGATTAGCAGGAAATATTAGAGCATATTGAACGTCTGAGAGTGACCGAGTGACCGTGGAGCGCAGCGGAGCAGTACTATTTCCGTTATGTTTATAAGGAGAATAGCGCAGAAGGGG
>JBHPMF010000099.1:0-7629 GCA_042563375.1 Elusimicrobiota bacterium
ATTGCTTCGGAGCTCGGGGAATTAGCAGCGTCTAGAAACAGGAAGCCAAGCAGTCATTATTTCGCAGATGGCAATCTTGCTGCGCACGATCCAGCCGGCGCCACAGGACTAGGTCTTGATTGGGGATTTCCCATTGCAGACGATAACCTCATGGGATTGGAATACCGCGATCTGGGAGGAGCATATTGCCCGACCCTTAAAGGCCGCGAAAGAGGGAGCTGGAGCCACAGATATAACGGCATACACCGAGGACATGATCTAGGCGTCACAAAAACAAGGCTTTTAGGAAGAAAGGTCCCTGTTCACGCTATAGCGGATGGGATATATGACGGCCAGCGCATATACACACATGCAAAAGCCATGTCAAAAGACTGCAAACCTCTGGTTGTATACCATTCTTCGGGCGAAGGCGGGGATGAGGTTTACACTTCGATCTACTGCCACGTTGACCCATTGCCGGATCTTAAACCCGGTCAAAAGCTTCATGTTGGCGATATTATCGGAACACTGGAAGATCCTGAGGGATCATGGGGAGCGCATGTGCACCTGGCGCTGTATTCGCGCCCTGTTTACTCATCCAAAGACAGCACAAAATTCAGCCGCTGTGGATGTAAAAGCAATGCTGATTGTGACGCAAAAGTCAGGCAAACCGGGGAGATTGCGCGCGGTTGCGGGATTTTTGAAGATGATCTTTATTTACTTGAATCCGTGAAATTTATCGAGCGGCACAGCAGATAATCATACCTTCGTATCGCGGTATTTTTTCAAAACCTTGTTGTCGTATTTTCCAAGTTTGCTGCGGGACAATATCTCAAAGAGCTTGAGTTTTGATATCTTCACGCCTCCTTCAAGATGAAAGACCTTGTCATTATCCCTCATCTTGCGCAGACTCTCCGTGCCCATGATAGCGGCTATCTGGCAAAACTGGCGAAAACCTTTAAGCTCATTCGGGATGGAGATTATATAGTCAAAAGTGGCTTTATGCTCTGTCATGGCATTATCTATCATGCTCTTAAGCACGGAAAGACGCCGTGCCGGATCAGGATCATTCAAGAGGTCACGGGCGGCGCTCCCCCCGTAGAGTATCGTAGGCCAAAAGTTCCTGCCTTCCTTCTGGTCAGACCGGAAATCCTTGATGATATTCACCTTTTGAAGGTATCTTCCAAAACTCTCAGCCTGTGATTCATCCAGGGCAATATTGTCTTTTAATTTGATCAAGGCAGTAAGATACCGGCCAACAGTCCCTGCAACATAGAAACAATACTGATCCAGGTCCTCGAATGTCTCAATCGGCTTTTTTTGATAAAAAATCATGCCGTTATTCATCTCTCTGAGCCAATAAACAGAGACATTCTTTACAGCATCATCGAATGACATAAAAGTCCGCAATACAGTCCCAAAATTATCGATCAATACTTTGTCATGATCATTAATAGTCTTTTCCCGCGTTTTATCAAGCAAAGCGCGCATGTCAGTGTTTTCAGACATGAGCAGCAGAAAGAACTCGCTTATCAGTTTTTCCTTGTCTTCTATTGAATGATTGGAATCCTCAATAGTGTCCATGAAGCGGGCAAGAAGGTACTGGTTCTCTACTTGAGCGACCTTGTTAGGTTCAAGCATGGGGATAACCAGGGCAAAGCTCCTGGAAACATGTCCAAGAAGCTCTCTTGAAGTCACGCTGGATGCTTTCATAAATCTTTAAGTATCTTAGATTATTCTAGGAGGGTTAGCCGATCTCTGGTAACCTCAGGCTTCAGCCATAAGCCACAAGTGCGCGGAGCGCCCGACACAGGCTTCTATATTTATAGAGGCGCCAGTCCTTGTAGTGTACTCCCGAAGAGGGCAGGCTGAAACCTGAGGCTACCAGAACAGGGCAAGCGCATCCGCAAAGGATACAGTTGCAAATATAAAAAAATACCTGCCAGCCATAAGCTTTAAGTAGCGCGAAGCGCTCCGGCAGAACATGTAAAATCTGGGGGTAAGTAAAAGACTTTTTTATGCAAACCATCACAAAGGAATACGCTGTAGCATCGCAGTCAGATCATGTTCATCCTGAGTCTTTAAAACACATACCCAGGATCCAGACAAGTCCTTCCAGATGGTCAGGACAGGGATGGAAAAAATTCATTGATGAGCTAAAAGCAAAAGATATTAATATCCGGGAAGACCGGTGTTCTTGCGCTCCATATCTCACTGACGCGGGAGGACTCGGATGGGGACGTCCGCACGGAGTGTTGAGTCCCAGGTCAGCTGATGATGTGTCAAAGATCCTTAAAGCAGCTCAATCCCACAGGGTCCCGGTCACAGTCCGCGGAGGGGGATTAACCACAGAAGGAGAAACCGTGGCTTATGGGGGCCTGCTCCTGGACATGACATCAATGAATCAGGTGATCTCTATCGATCCGGAGCGCATGACCGTTAAAACTCAAACAGGTATTTTTTGGCATCAATTAGCTGAAGTGCTCAGACGCGATGGCTTGGATTATCTTTCAGCTCCTCTTAATCTGACTTCAACCGTCGGCGGGACTTTAGGCGTTGGAGGTATTGATGTTAATTCCCCGCACTATGGATGCAGCGCTGACCAGGCGCTTGAGCTTGAAGTCGTGCTGCCGACAGGGGAGATCACTGCCTGCTCGGAAACCGAGAACACAAAACTCTTCAACCTTGTTCTGCTTGGATACGGACAATTCGGCGTGATCACGCAAGCAGTGCTCAAGATCCGAAAATACACTCCCGTGACCATGCAGTATGTTTATTATTCATCGCTTACAACCGCGATCAAGGATATGCAATGGCTTGTCCGCGAAGACGCTGCTGATTACTGCGGGATCCTCACAATGATGGATAAAGTGATCAATCTGCTTGTGGCATTCGACAGCGAAGAGCGCAAAAAAGAATTCGAGTTGAAATTCAAGAATAAACTCAAGGGCCACGGGGAGCCGGTTTTTGCCCTGCAAATGGGGCTTTATTACATGCTTCATCCCTGGCGCGCAGGAGAAGCCCTGTATCTGGTCAAACGCAGATCAGAACTGCTCAGATCATTTCATCCGCCTCATCACATAAACAATGGCAAACTTATTGACCGCGCTGTTGTATTCTCGAAATCAGTCTGGAAATTCTGGGGAGGCAAAAGAGTGGTGATCCCTGACCTGTCCTCGAACGCCGAAAAATTCATCGAGGCTGTTGAAAGAGGGAATGCTGTGTGCAAAAAATACTTCAAATACTATACCCTCTATTGCGTTGGCATTAAGCTCTGCGATTCCCCGCGTTATGAGATGTCATGCATACCCCCAGATGCCAAGGGATTCGGTTATGGATGCGAGTTCGAGCCCATGCTGAGGGGAATGAATTTGAGCCGTGATTATCTGCAATCATTTGAGAATGATATCTATGATATCGGCGTTGATATGAGATTAAGCTATTACCGTTTTGGCGGGCAGCGTAAAGCGTATATAAGAAAGATATTCCCAAGAGAGATCGTGGACAAATATTTTAAAAAGAAACAGGAGCTCGACCCGTCCATGATATTGAATCCGGATGTTATATTTTAAGGAAAAAGGAAACCCCTCACCCTACCCTCTCCACTCCTTCGCCAAGGCTTCGGAGCATCTGCGACCCCAAGGGGCGAGGGGAAAGAAGGGGAATATGTGGAGTATTTTTTATGCCTAAACAGCAAGACTTGAATACACTCGTCCAACCATGCAGCGGGTGCGGACTCTGTTTAACAGCATGTCCGCGATGGCAGATATCGCAGGAGACCACGCATTGCGCTTTGGGGCGCGCAAAAGCCCTCCAGGACGGGAGCACCCCGCAGGAAATGGCATCTTCGATCGACGCGTGCGTTCTCTGCGGAGCATGCGAGATATCCTGCCCTGAAGATATCGCAACGCTTACCATGAATATACACCTGCGCAGGGAACTCAACAAAATAAGAACGCAGCATCCAACATGGTACCCTGCTTTGATCAAGGAAAACCGCGAATACCCCGACCTGCCCAACACGACGCCCGCGCTCTTTTTAGGAGACAGCGCCATATCAAATGACGCGGATGCCGGGAAACAAAGCGCAGATTCGACATATCAGCATCCGCGGATCAGGGGCTTGATATTATCGCTTGCCTGGAAGCCGGATTACCAATACCTCAAAAACGCTTGACCGGTTTTGTCCAATCTTTAGAATCAGCAAAAACACTTGTAACAAGCGAAGGCATGTGGCAGCATTTCCTGGGCGAATACCTGCCAAAAGCAAGGATCATCGGCCTTGGAGAAGCTCTTTTATCCGTTGATGATTTCAGAAAAAAGTTTGATCCAGATACCATATATATCCTTGACAGCCGCGGATATCATGCGCGTTTTGAGGATCTTGTTTTTTTCTATGAGAAATTCAATCGGGAAACAGGGTGCCACTTAAATCTGGATCTGCAGCACATGGGGATCGTGATAGGCAGTTCAAGCTTGCAGGCGCAGAGTCCGCAGGGGCATGACAGATGCCTTGCGCAAGCGCGATGGGCGCTTCGCGGACGCAAGGTCAAGCGCGTTATCGTGGAGAACATGTGCGATGTCAGGATATTCCAAAAAGTCACTGGTGTGCTTGTGATGCATATAAGTCAATATTTGACTGAAAAAGTCCAAACACCTCTATAAAATGACACATACTCCCTCTGTTTTCCCTACGCATAATTTCTCCTCCCCCCTGAAGGGGAAACGCTTTCTTCATTTCTCCTCCCCCCTGGAGGGGAAATGTTCTCTTCATTTCTCCTCCCTCCTGGAGGGGGAGGTTGGGTGGGGGGGATCAAGCCTAGCCTCTATTTTCCAACTTGCTAATCACTTTATTACCCCCCGCCTTAATCCTACTCTCCGGGTACCCGCTGCGAGCACTGCCCCGTGGGGAATACCACCCTATGGGGAATACCATGGATTCGACTCCGCTCACCATGGTCCTGAGTGTAATCGAACGGACCACAGGGCTGCACTGCTGCGACTGCAGGACTGCCCCCCTCCGGGAGTACCCTGCGAGGACGAGCATCTTTATAACTATGGAAGCTTGTCTGCTGAGACCGGCATCTCCATAAATATGGAAGCCTGTCCCCCTCAAAAGGGGAGGAAAAACAGCGGGGATCCCCTCAGAAGGCGAGGAAAATAATATGAAACAAGTTGAAGCTATTGTTGTCGGGGCAGGGCTCGCCGGAGCTGCTTGCGCGAAAAGACTTGTGGATGTCGGGATCGACACTGTAGTTCTTGAGAGTCAAAAACTTCCAAGGCATAAGATCTGCAGCGGGATACTCTCTCCGCGAGGACATAGATTTTTAATCGAGAATTTCGGACCCCTTCCCAGGGAGATCCTTTATGAGCCCACGTATTGCAAGGGTGTAGTATTTCATTTTCCAAGTAAATTAAAACTATCCATGGATTTTCACGGGGGTCCCACGCCGCATCTATACAGAAAACACGCTGATCACTGGGCCATAAAGCAGAGCAAGGCTCAGGTACACGAAGAAACCGCATTCAAATCCCTGGAAGCAAGGCCAAAAGACATCATCGTAAGAGCGCAGTATCGCGGAAAAGAAATAATATACAAGACCCGCTATCTGGTCGGGGCTGACGGCCCGCAATCGCGCGTAACATCTTCGCTTTATCCGCGGTATCCAAAGAGCATTCCCTGGTTTTTCGTGGGGCAAAAATTCCACAAGATCATTGAGTGCCCTTTGAGCCCTGAGTATTTCCACTTCTGGTTCCATCCGCATTTAAGCAACTACACCTGGAGCCATGTGCGCGAAAACCGCCAGATAGTAGGAGTGGGCTTCCCTCAAGGCGCGAGTTTCAATGAAGTGCACGGCAGGGTGGAAAAATATCTGCGTGAAAATCATGGGCTGGATTTGGAACCCGCTGATTCTCATGAAGGCTGCGCTGAAGTTTTCGGGCCGTCTCTGATCAATCGCTATATTTTCGGAAAAGGAAACGCTCTTATAACAGGACAAGCAGCCGGTTTTTTAAACATGATAGGGGAAGGCATGAGCTGCGCTCTGCATTCAGGCGCGATCGCAGGGGAAGCTATCGTCGAAGCCAGGCAAGGCAATAAGGACCTTCAGCAAGTCTACAGGCAGATGATCGCTTCCGAAGTGAGGCGGTGCTCAGACCAATGGAACCCTTTTCAGATCATATTCAACCAGCCCCATGAAGCGGATTTCCGTAAGGAACTCAAAAAACTGCCTGCTGCTGACCAGCTTAAAGTGATATGGGAAGTCTTTCGTTTTATCAGGATATACAGTCCCTATAATTGGGGAAGGCAGATATTAGGCCAGGCTCTCTACCGGGCTATAACAGGGCATTATCAAGCAAGCCGCTGGAGCTAGAAAGGCGGGGATGACAGGAGAATAACAAGCCGGGCGTCCTTACTTCTGCGCGGGTTTCATATACACGGAATTTCTTTTAATGTATCCTTCAAAATCTATGGAAGGACAAATAAGTTGTTTTTGCACGCCCCCTATCCTGAGTCCTTCAACAGGCTTAAATTTCTCTATAGCTGAGATCACATGCGCATACCCTTGGGACTTTTTCCACTTCGCAGCTGTTTTCCAATAAGACACAGCCATCTCATTTGAAAAATCGCAAAACTGTATTAAAGAAGTGGCAGCTGCGTACCCGGCAGCATGAAGCCCATGGTAGCAATGAGCATACACAGGCCCGAATGACGGGTTGAATATGGTTTCGTGTATCTCCCATAGCACAGCAGTGCTTTGATAATAGATATGTCTATATATCATGCGATTGGTTCCGCAGTCTATGATCTCTTTTTTAAGCTCCGGCTTTGAATACAGGAATATCGCCTCAGAGAAACCGTCTTTGCACAGCCCCTCCAGGGTCTCTCGGGTAAGCCTGTCGTGCGTTGTATCAGGGGTCGCGGGATCTTGCGCCCCGCCTCTGTAATATACGCCGGAGAGCACAGGCCTGAATCTTCTTGTTCCCTGTATATTGCCCTTATTCTCAATGATGACTTCACCTTTGTCACCCGTGAGCATCTTAGGGACTGTGCTGACTTCTCCGCTGATGATCTTTATCGTATTGGGCACAGGGTAAAGCGCATCATATTTCTTCACATTATCGCGCAACTCGCAGAATGCGCTGCTTGAAATACCAAGGATAAATGCAGCCAAAATATAGGTTTTTGCCGTGGATTGCATACCTTTTAAGTATAGGGTGGAAATGATGAAAAATCAACCGGGAAGATCTAAGGCGAAATATCTAAAGCAAGGCAAGATAATGCGCTGCCAAAGACTCGGGTTCTTTGCAGAGGATGCTCTTAATGCCAACCGATCTGGCCCCTTCCACGTTCTTCTCGATATCATCGATAAAAAGAGCGTTCTCAGGGTTTACCTTTGCCAATTTCAGGGCATATTTGAAATACTCAGGATCAGGCTTTCGCAGGCCGATCTCGCAGGATAATACGAATCCGTCCGCCGCATCCATGAACGAATAATTCTCCCTGATATAGCGGGCATGCACATGGTTCGTATTGGATAATATGAACACCTGGAATTTTCTGGTTTTCAGTTTTTTTACAAGCTCATTCATGGGTTCGATGAGATCAAGACCGCTGTTGAAAATATCCCAGAATTTGGCCTTACTGAT
>JBHPMF010000100.1:0-7534 GCA_042563375.1 Elusimicrobiota bacterium
AGGAGAAGGGATTGCGTAGCGAGCCGTCTGTGATGAGTTTGGAAGCGATCTTTAGGACCTTGTCCTGGGCATCAAGGATTCTTTCTTCGGGCGGCTTCCCGGATACCTCAAGAAGCTCACGTAATGTCTCTGATGTTTTCTTCGGCAGGGAGCTCATGATCTTTTCCTTGAGATCAGGATTCGTGATGCCGTTTGATATGGCTATGGTCAATTCCTGTATGGGAACCTTGGCAAGCAAAAGTCCGAGTTCCTGCTCATTGAAATTCATGAGGTCATTGAAAAGCAGGATCCTCGCGCGCACTGCCTTAAAGAGCTCCGGCTTGGATTTCTCGAGATTCTTCAAAAGCTTCATCCTCATTGAAAGGGATGACTCGGAAAGCATCCTGACCATTTCCTCTGACCCGCCGACCACTCCCGTGATCCTCCTTTCAAGCTCTTCCTTCAGGCGGTGCATCATCTCAGGCTCGATATACTGAGGATTAGTCATGGCATCCATCACCTCAGAAAGCTTTACCGGAGAAAGCAGGGAAAGAAACGCGCTTTTCGCGTCAGGATTAAGTTTGGCCACGACAAGCGCCACATGAGACGAACTCTCGCCCCCGATCAGATGGAAAAGTTCGAATGCTTTTTCTTTCGGGATATTTATCACGACTTCGCCCGTGTAAGAAGGCTCTTTCTTCCCTTTCGCCTTGCCCTCAGCCCCGGGAAGCCCGCCTTCCACTCCGGCTGCGTCCCCGCTGTATTCCTCAAGCAGCCCCTCCTGTTTGACCCGCAAAATAGGCAGCGACTCCTTCAGCCATTCGGGAAGATCGAATTTAAGCTCAGTGGTCTTATGTCGCATTGAGATGAAAGCCGCTACCCATTTCTCAAAGAACCCGACAGCAGCATGCAATGTGAAAATCGCGAATAAACTCGCAAGCATCAACCCTGTGACGATCAAAAGACCTATTGTGGCCCATTTCAGCACAACAGAAAGGAAATCAGGATTTTTAAAGAGCTCCATTATGGGGCTTGGCATCTGGAACCTTGTGATGACAAGCCTGTCCCCCCTGTCAGGATCAAGGTCCAATACCGTGCCCACAAGTCCCTGCACTTTTATCTCGGAATCTTCAGGCAGAGAATAATCAAGGGCGATCTTGACGAATATCTTTTTTATCTCAAGACTTATCGAATAAAGGAAATTCGGATCCGAGAATGGCGGCGATGACTGCCTTCCCATACTTATAACACTTGGCCCGCCTCCCCTTTGAGGACCGCTATTCTGCGCGCCTTTTTGTCCGTGCTCAACGCTTCTGTATGTGAAGCCCGGAAGAATATACGAACCGCTTTGATTAGCCTCCATTTCAGAAAGCCCCGGAAACATCCACTGATAAGACTGGTCATTGGCTCTTGCCTGGGCAGCAGGAGCGGATTGCATAGCCTGCTTTCTTTTCATCTGCATCTCTGTCTCGCCCGAGAGATACGCTTTAAGGGCTTTCTCAAACTCTGCCTTAACCTCGTTATTGAACCCGACATCAACCTGGATGAACACCTCGCTCTTGCCGCCGCCGAATATCCTGTCAAGATGTTTTTGAAGCCTGTCCTTGAGCTCATGGGACATTCGAGCTGAAACACCGAGAATGGTGGTACCGCCGACCTCTAAGGAGAAGGCGAAAGAGGCGATAAAGGCGAAAGAGGCGATAAAAACAAGAAAAATGCTAATACATTTAATCCTCTTAGCCAATAGCCAGGAACCAACAGTCAACAACTTGTTTTTAATTGTACTTCTCCCTATCATATTACTCTGCCTTAAGACTTCTTAATAGGGCACTGACCACTGGCTGCTGGCCACTGATCACTATTAATGCCCTCCCCTACATTATGTATAACAGCAAGACTGGGATTTGTCAAGAGGGTATTTTAAATATACGAATAAAACACGAATGTACACACGAATGTACACGAATGGTAAATTTCATTCACTTTTTATTCACAATTTTCTTGGGGCATGCTCTTGGTCTGGTAGTCTCAGGCTTCAGCGAAGCAGCCCTGCAGTCGCAGCAGCGCAGCCCTGTGGTATTCCCCATAGGGTGGTATTTCCATAGGGCAGCCTGTGTCTTTTATTTTTTTGTTTGCTTTATAGAACACAGCATTTAAATTGTGGTGCTGGATCCCCGCCTTCGCGGGGATGACAGAGTAGAAAATGGGATGACAAATACCACTTTATTACTGAACTCTGTTTTACTGCTGCCCCTTAAATCTGTTCAGGAACTGTTTCAGGGGCCTGTTGTCAGGGTTGATATCAAGCGCTTTTTGCCACTGCTCAATGGCTTTTTCCTTGAGCCCCAACGCGAAATACGAAGAACCCAGTCTCTCATGCGCCAAAGCATTGGCAGGATCGAGCTTTACAGCATCTTCGCAAGATTTCACTGCCAGGTCAAAGCGTCCCTGCCTGAAATGCCTGTCAGCCTCGGATAACTGCGCTCCGATATTGGCCTTTGGAGACAAAAGCGGTTTGTCCTTCTCCCCGGTTTTGCCGGACTCAGCCACTACCTTATTATAGATATTCCTCAAACCTTCATTGCTCGGATCGATAGCCAGGGCTTGGCGCAGTAAAAGGATAGCTCCGTCAGTATCCGCTTCAACATAATTCGTCAGGCCGCGCACAGTATACACGTACTGCTGCTTTTTGATCTTTGAGGCATTCTTGCCGGGCTTTTTCATTTCCCTGCGGGAGAGCCCCAGGAACCTTGCAATACCGGCGACCCTTTCTTTCCTTCCCAATGCAAGAGCATCAGCCGGATCGAACACAAGAGCTTTATCCAAAAGCCTGTACGCTCTTATAAACCTGCCGTCGCGATAAGCATCCGCTGCTTTCTCCCTGTAATAACCCGCAAGCCTTTTCTTATGCGATGCCTTGCTTGTACCGAACCAGACCCCCAATGAGAATCTGCTTGAATTCCCAAGCTCATGCACCTGGATCGCGTAATCAATCTGCATATTCTGGTATTTAAATCCAAAACCGCCTGTGGTCATCATGCTTCCCATTCCAACACGCACACTTGCCGGACCAATTCCATATTCCATCCCGCCTTTAAACACCATTCCCTGCTGTTCCACCTCGCCTGATAATTTTAATGCTCCCTCAAACAACCCGTAACTTGCCCCGAGAACAGCATTCATTGGAAGTTCATCATCCGTGCCTGAGGCTGTATAGAACATATCCCTAAGCACAAGACCCACCTCGCCGAACCTGAAAGCCCTGTAATCAAGGCCCGCGTCGATCGACATAAGAGAGCTTACTGCCCCGGGAAGCGTGCGCGTAAGGTATTTAGCTGAACCTCCGATAGCCAGCTTGCTGCCAAAACGGTTTCCGTAACTAATGCTTACTCCTGTATTCGAGAAGCTGAAACTTCCCATCAGATTATTGTTCTCATCACGCTGTTCAACCCCTCCGATCCCCAATCGCACGATATTCAATCCCACGGTTCCCTTTGCAAGGGTCGGATACGCCACCCCCATATAATCATAAGCTGCGCCTTCATAAAGGCTCGCGTGAAGCACATTCATGTTAGCCCTGCCAAGATAGGAAAGCCTTGCCGGGTTCCAGTATCCCGCGGTAGCGTCATCAGCAAGAGCCATCGTGGCATTGGCAAGCCCTAAAGACCTTGCTCCGGCTCCAAAGCTCCATATATCTCCGGCTCCGCCTCCGGCCTTCTGGCAGTAAAGAGAAGGCGCAAAGGCACAAAGGCACAAAGGCACTAAAAATAAACGGATAACTAGAATCTTTATATTATGCATGGCAACCACCACCAAAAGAAGGCGCAAACCTCAAATTCCAATATAACTCGCCTATTGGGGACAATCTTGAAAAACTTGAAAATGATTGACAACAATTCACAATAATTGTTACAATTTGGATTATTATTGAACTATTCATTTGAAAGTGGTACGCATCCTTTAGGAGGGAAGCACTATTATGGGAAGAAAACCAAGAATTGACATTGCCGGGGCGCTCTATCATGTATCCGCAAAAACCATTGCCGGAGAAGAGATCTTTACTGAAGACCAGGCTGCTGCTGATTTTGTTTCCTCTCTTACGCATGCCCAAAAACGATACCCGTTTTCCCTTTTCGCATACACAATAATGCCGAATCATTTCCATGTGCTCCTCGAGACAAGAGAGCATTCTCTGGGCAAGGTCATGCAGGTGCTTTTGACAAGATTCTCCAGACTTTATAACCACAGGCACGCACGAAGCGGGCATATTTTCGCTGACAGATACAAGGCTGTTATCTGTGACAAATCCAATTTTCTTACTCCGCTCGTCAATTTCATCCATGCTAATCCCATGAGGGAAAAACATGTATCCAGCCTCACTGAATGGAAGTGGACGAGCTTTAACAGCTATATGGGAATTAAGGAAACCCCTCACCCCCTGCCTTCGCAGGGGCAGGCTCTGACCGCTCTCCCTCAAGGGGCGAGGGAAACAGAAATTCCCGACATTGATTGCGATGCGGTTTTTAATGTTCTGCATGAGGATAAAGGCACGGCGCGCGAAATGCTTTATAAGGAAACATACAGCCAGGAATCCATCACTCCGACAAAGAATATGGCGCCTCACGAGAGGTTCCCGATCCTCGGTGATTCTGATTTTATACGCTCTGTTCTTTCCAAAACCAATGAGCTCAGGAGAAGAGAGCCCGCTGACAATCTGAGGGCCACTCTTGAGGAGATCGTGCTCGCAACAGGAACTCAGCTCAAGATCTCCCCCCTTCTCATCAAGACCAACATTAAGGTCAGAGAAGCGGTGTTCGCCAGAATGGTTGTGGCTTACATCGCCACACAGCATTCCCATTACCCGGCGCACACGGTAGCCAGATGCCTGCATCTCAAGAACCCGTCTTCCGTCACCTATCTTCTCAGGCGGGCAATGAATCCGGGAAAGGAATTCCTCGGCACTGTGCGAGAGATCGTGCATAACCTGCGCGAAGGAACAACAGCAGTGGAGCCAACGTTCCTGGCCAAGATGCCTACTCCAAGCCTTAACTAAGAATACGCGAATAAAACGCGAATAAGAAAGACACGCGAATACACGCGAATTAACACGAATTCTGTCCCTTCTGTCATTCCTGCGAAGGAATGACAGAATAGAACGCAGACCCCCCCCATTAGCGTTCATTCGCGTATCCGTATTAGCGTTCATTCGCGTGTCTTTATTAGCGTTCATTCGCGTATCCCCATTAATGTATGATCCCCAATTTATAGACCTTTTTCATTCCGCTTGATTTGTGCGTGACCCGCATCAGATATACGCCGAATGACACATAGTCTCCGTCAAAGTTTTTGCCGTCCCATGTGACAGTATTCGCTCCTGATCTTCCGCCTTCACCGCCTGAGCTGAAATTAGTGGTCTTGACATGCTGCCCGAACAGATCATAGATCTTGACCTCAACATCACTGTCCACGCCAATGTCATAGTAGATATTGACCGCGCGCGTTCTTACGTCGCATGGATTCGGATATGCCATGACATTGGCCAAACCCACTCCGCCGGCAGGCATGCCCACGACAACCCGTATCTCATTGCTCGCGTCAGACCACTGTCCCGAGCCTGACATGGCTTTTACCCTGTAGAAATAAGTGCCGCTGGGCTTATCGATCAATGCCACCTGCAATGTATCAGCTGTTATCGACTCGCTCGACACGGCGAGGGCGCGAAAAGCTGAAGGGAAAAGGCGGAAACCTTTATACCCCTCACCCGGGCTTCGCCCGACCTCTCCCTCAAAGGGAGAGGCAATAGAACGCAGGGGAAGCTCAGAGGACGCGCCCATGCTCTGCGCTGACAGGGTCATTGACTGGCTCGCGTACACTGTGGTGCCTGAAGTGGAGATCTCCACGATAGTTGACCAGGTCGGCTTATCAGCCCTCCTCTCCTCAAGCCTGTACTTTGTTATTCCGCTCACGCCTGTCACGGGAGGCTTGGTCCATGTGATAACCAGATTCTGCTCTTCAAGCTGATACCCCGGGGCGCCATCGAATTCCGGCTTTACGATATCCACGAGTATCCCGTCTGAACATCCCACTATGGAAGTGTAGCCCAGGCTGGAATGCGCGCGCACGCTTATATAGTATGTTGACCCTATGGTCAGAGAGAGTCCCACAATGTCAACTCTTGAATCAGTGCTGTTGTTCGTCCAGTCCTTGGCATCGGTCCCTTCCATAGTCGTTCCCACGGCATATTCAAATGCTGTGATCGTGCCCACATCAACGCGTGAAGTCCAGCTCGCTGCCAGATGCGTCAGGAATTTAGTGAACCTCCCCTCATCAACGACAATGGGCACGGTCGGCGTTCTAACATCGCGTATCTCGATCTCCTTTGTGTTAAAAGCCGAGATCGAAGCCGCGATATCAGGATCAGCCACTGTAACATAGCTCTCTCCCACGAAATTCATGGCGAAATTGTCCGCTACTATGGCGTTTGAGCTGACATCGATGCACACAAAATAGGTGCTTGTCGAATTTCTCACGGTCTCGCTCATCTCGATATCAGCCCGATCAGCCGTGAACGTGGCAGTGGACACCAGGCTCTCAATGCCTGTCCCTTCCCACTCGCCATCACCATCATCCCTGTAAAGCTTTAAATAATCAAGGTAAACATCGGATAATGAACCGGATTTCTCGAATCTGACCCTTGTCCATGATATCTCATCATTGTCAGCATAAGCGCTTATCTTGATTATCGGCTCATCCGAATACCCCTGGCCGATCTCCACTCCCGCGACATCCTCCAGCGCCAAAAACAAGGTGTCAGTGGAATCATATATCTGCGATGGTATGGCATTATTGATCGGGAACATGAGTGTGCCGTCCGCTGTGGTGGAAGACACTGAGTTGGGTGAATTCACCCTGAAATCAGATGCGCTTGATATCTCTATGCCTATGGTCTCCCCCACAGGCGCGTCAAGCGGGAAATCAAGGGTTATCAAGAGATACTTTTCAACCGGGTCTTTCTCGATGAGCAGGGATTCCGAGAACAGGATCGTGGCTTCGCTTGAGATGAACAAGCGCTCGCCTGAAGTAAGCTGAGTGTCTCCCGCGCCCACTGCCTCATCACCCTCATCAAGATATACCCTTATATTCGAGATATACTCATCATCAAGAGTCCCGAGTTTCTTAATGGTAAAACCCTCAAGATTAAGCGAATACGCTGTTGTCTGAAGGGTAAGGCGCGCGAACACCACATTCGTGGTTCCCTGCACAGCATATGGAGGGGCGAAATCCTGCTTTCTCTCTATGAACAGATCCGCTACTGTCGAGTTTATGGTCGTGGAACTCGATTCAATGGGAAACACCGAAGAGTCAACATCATTCGGACTGTTGACCGTGAGATATGAACCCGCGGCAAGCCCGGTGCCGAATCGCTTGCCTGCGGTAGCCTGAGCACTGACATCATAAAGTATGAAATACGTCTTTGTGGAAGTATTGATCGTTTGGGTTGCGATCACTATCTCGGATGTGCCTGTTAAAAACGTATCCTGGACTTCCACATTGA
>JBHPMF010000101.1:0-7322 GCA_042563375.1 Elusimicrobiota bacterium
TTGAGGCCCCCACCAGCATCTATATTGACGAGCTTTCAACAACTTCGATCACGATCTCCGCGTATGCCTCGACTTTCACGAATTTAAGTCTTTCGAATTCAGGCATAAACATCGCTAAAGATGGCGCCTACGCAGGCTGGAGCGGTGGTATTGCTGATTCCTGGGCAACAAAGGCTCCCCCGCCCACGCATCGCGCTGCTGTAACCGGTTCTGCAGTGGGAGGCAAAATCTATGTGTTTGGAGGGTACGATTCCGGTTACCTGGCTGCAAACGAGGAATACGATCCGGCGACGAATACATGGGTAACCCGCGCCCCTATGCCTGCGGCGCGCGATGCCATGACTAGTGCAGTTGTAGGAGGCAAGATCTATGTGATCGGGGGATGGAATAATAGCGGCAGTCGTCTCGTGGCAAACGATGAGTACGACCCGGGGACAAATACCTGGCTGGCCCGCGCTCCCATGCTCACACCACGCAATCTCCTAACTAGTTCTGTTATCGGAGATAAGATCTATGTAATTGGAGGCTTTAATAATGACATCCGTCTCGCCGTAAACGAAGAATACGACCCTGGGACAAACACCTGGGTGACCCGCGCTCCCATGCTCACAGCGCGCGACGGCATAGATAGTTCCTCATTCGGAGGCAAAATCTATGTGATCGGTGGTTGGGATGGCAGTAACTATCTCACCGCAAACGAGGAATACGACCCGGGAACGAACACTTGGGTCTCGCGTAATCCCATGCCAACAGGGCGCAATGTTTTAGCCGCTCCCGTATCAGGAGGTAAAATCTATGCCCTCGGAGGGTCAGCCGGGACTGACATCGCCACAAATGAGGAATACGATCCGGTAGCGAACACCTGGGTCACCAAGACTCCCATGCCCACTGCGCGAAGTTGGATAGCCAGCGCAGTCGTGGGAAGCAAAATCTATTTGCTCGGCGGCACGGGCGTCAAGAAAAAAACCGAAGAATATAACCCCGGCTTCTCAGGCAGATTCACTGACCTGACCATCAACACCCAGTACACATTCTCTGTTAAGGCGAGAAACCAGCATGGGGTGGAAACTTCCGAGATCTCCATCTCCTCCTACACAGCAGTCAATCCTCCTGTGTCAGCAGGCACGACTTTTCCCAATGTCTATGCCACAAGCATGATAGTGACATGGGGCGCTAACAATAATCCCGCGACAGCCGAGTATTATCTTCACGCTTCCACCTCCAGCGTGTTTGATGGCGCGGGTGATCTGACCTATGGGTGGGAAGCTGATATAGTCTCAACCTCTGTAACGAATCTCTCGGTCTATACGACCTATTACTTTAAAGTCGCGGCCAGGAACTCGGATTTTATTGAAACGGTTTATCTTAATCTCGGATCGACCCGCACGACTAATACTGATCTGCAAAACATAAATATCACTGATGTTTTTACCTCATCGATCACAGTGTCCTGGGATGCTCTTGCGGGTCCTGAAAAATTCATCCTCGAAGCTTCCACCACGAACTTTGACGGCACAGATACGGTCGTATCCTCGGAAACAGCGAACATATCAGTCACCACTGTTACTGTGCTTAATCCTGCATTGAGCCCAAACACTACTTATTTTCTCAGAGTGGGCACTCTCTGGGCAGACACAACATATTATTCCGGCACTCTTTCCACGTGCACCCGTATTGAAACCCCGACGAGCATTCATGTTGATGTGTTATCAACAACTTCGGTCACGGTCTCTGTGGATACCTCGACTTTCACAAATTTAAGCTTTTTGGGCTCAGGCATAAACTTTGCCATTGATAGTGTATATGCAGGTTGGAGCACAGGAACTTTCCGCGAGTTTACCGGCTTGGATATTAACACTCAGCGCACCTTTTCTGTTAAGGCGAGAAACCAGCATGGCATAGAAACTCCTGAGATTTCCATATCTTCCTACGCAGCCGTCAATCCCCCTGCGTTAGCAGGTACGATCTTCTCTGATGTTTATATCACAAGTGCGACAGCAACTTGGGATGCTAATAGCAATCCGGGCACAGCCGAGTATTACCTCCATGTTTCCACTTCCAATATGTTTGACGGCGCAAGCGACCTGACTTTTGGCTGGGAAGCTAACATGGTCTCTACTGCTGTCACGGGCCTCTCCAATAACGCAACCTTCTATTTTCAAGTTGCAGCCAGGAACTCGGATTTTGTGGAAACTGATTATTTAAACCTTGGCTCAACTATTACATTGGCGGATATCCCTGTTGCAGAGGATCTCGCTGACGTAAGCACAGTATCTGTTACCGCTAATTGGAATAAAAACAATAATCCGGATGGCACCATATATGAAGCTGAGATTTCTTCGGATCCTGTTTTCGGATATAGCGGGGATATCACCTCGACCACGATAAATACATACGCTGTGTTTGGGAATGCAGGAGAAGGCGCTGATTTGATCCAGGAGACAACCTACTACTTACGCGTTAGGGCCATTAACTATGGCCTTGTGCAAACGATTTATGTCAGCCTGTCTTCAACGATCACATTCCCCATGGTTCCTGACGCGCCAATGCTTTCAGGCGCGGCGCAGGGAGTATCTTCCATAACCTGGACCTGGAATGACGTATCCCGTGAAAGCGGTTACAGGATAATATCGAAGACAGATGAGAACAAGTCCAGTGACCTGGAAATAGATGCAACCAGTTGGACAGAGATCAGCCTCTCGACCAACACAGCTTACAGCCGCCGTGCGGTAGTCTTCAATGTTTCCGGGTTTTCCACCTCGACCCTTGTCACAAAATATACTTTAGCTGCTCCTCCCACGGGGCTTACTCTCACTGAGGTCAATCTTTCCTCGATCTCTGTTTCATGGCAAGCCAATGACAATCCTTCGGGAACCTCATATCGAACACAGATATGGAAAGAAGGAGAAGTACCCGTCATATCAACTCTCACTCAAACAAGCACCACATTCATAAACCTTGATTCAGGATCAACATATTTCCTGACCCTAGGCGCTGTTAATGGAGATGATCTGGTGACTCCTTCAGAAATCATTATTACCACAAGTACTGTTGTTGGGTCTCCCGTGGGATTATCAGGCACTGGACTTGGAGCATCATCGATCTCATGGACGTGGAGCTCGGTGACCGGAGCTGTTTCGTATAAAGTCTATTCCTCATCATCAGGGAGCCTTCTCTCGAGCCCGGATCCCGCGAGCTTTATCCAGACCGGTCTTTTGACCAATAAAGGCTATGGAATAAAGATATCCGCCGTAGGACTCAGCGGAGAGGGGAATCTCTCGGATGGCGTCACTGCTTACACGTTGACAAATGTTCCTTCCGGGCTTACCGTTGTTTCCGTGTCGACTTATTCGATCGCTCTGGACTGGGAGGCTAATGATAATCCCTCTTATACTCCCTATGAAGTTTCCCTCTCATTAGATGGATTTGACGCTCATTTTTCCACGCCCATCGTTTTTGGTGATAATTGGATTCAAAGCAGCGCGACCATTGCCTTTGGGCTCAGCCCCGGCGCAACGTATCACATTAGGATCCGCTCTCGAAATCTTGGAGAGCTGCCATCGAATTTTTGCGATGCAGTCTCAACAAGAACGGTCCCTATAAGCCTGGCATTGCCCCCGTCAAATTTTACAGCAACAGCTTTGGAAGGGAGAAGGATCGAGCTTGAATGGGACATCTCACCTTCCACGCGCGCATCCTACTATGATATTTACTATGACTCCGGCACAGGGGTGATCGATTACATCGTCTGTCTCGCGAGCATCAGCCATCCGTCAAACCAATTCAGCACTCAAGCTCTGGAGGCAGGGGTCACTTACAGGTTCGGCATCAGGGTCACGGATATTTACGGAGTGAAGGGGGAGAACACTTCTGTTGTGGCAAGCGCCACAGCCATAGAAGGATTCACTCCCGCGCAGGTCAGGGCTGCGATCAGGATACCCAAATCAGGAAGAAAAATAACAGGAAACAGGGTGCTGGTCATGGCTGAGATCATTCAAGGGAGCTCTTCCGGTATTTCGCAGGTTGAATTCCAGTATCGCTTGGCTTTATCAACGTCAGGTCCCTGGACCCAAATATCAGCGGCGAATATAAATCATCCAAACCCGGATCTGGCATCCCCTTATTTTGTCCACTGGGATGTTACGGGTCTTGCCAATGATAATTATGCGCTCAGAGCTGTGGCAAAAGATTTGGGGGCAAACGCGGATCCATCGCCTTCATCAGTAAACATAACAATAGACCATGTTAATCCTGAAATAAGAGAAAGGAAGGTGGGTAACAGCCTGGAAAAGCAGGAATTGATATTTAACACAGTGCCCCAGACCATTGAAGTCGCTGATGAGGTGGAAGAAGCCACAGTCATGGTCATTGTGCCCGCAGGCGCGGTTAATAGCTCCTCCACCAGTATTACGGTTGTGACTGAACCCTCGAATGTTCCTGCGCCATCCCCGGGCCAAACCCTGGAATCAGCAGGCAAAGCGATCGACGTCACCTTAGGCAGCGGTCAGACCCAACTGAACACTCCCGCTACCATCACCATTGGGTATGAAGATGCTGACAATGACGGGTTGGTTGACGGCACCCTTATACGGGGGGACAAGCTTGCTATCCATTATTATGACCAGTCACAGAGCAGGTGGAGCAAAGACTCAAACAGCGCTGTTAATAAATCTAATAAAACAGTCACTGTCCAGACAAGCCACTTCAGTCTTTTCGGACTTTTTGCTCCCCTGGCAGGGAATTTGTCCAATGTTTTTGTGTATCCAGTGCCCTATATTCCCAATGACAGCCATGCTGACAATGGCAAGCCGTATAATCCTGCTGATTCTGATTCAGGGATCATATTCGATAATCTGACCCCGTCGGTAAAGATCGAGATATTCACTGTAACAGGTGAGCTTGTAAAAAGAATAACAAGTGACAATTCTTCAGGCAAGATCAATTGGGATGCGCAGAATTCATCCGGGCAGGAAGTAGCATCAGGTGTCTATATCGTGGTAATCAAAGATAAGAATTCAGGTAACAAGGTGGTAAGAAAAATTGCGATCATTAGGTGACACGCGAATGAGCGCGAATCGTGGAGAAACGCGAATGAACGCGAATGAACGCTGTTTCTTCCTTTTGCCCAGAATTCTCCGTTCGGTAGCCGCATGCTTTAGCTTGTGTTCCGGAAAGATGAGGCAAACGCCATCTTTTACTAAGGTGCTTACTCTTATCTTTCTCTGCTGCTCACTTCTCTCCCCCCGACACTCCTTCTGTGGTGGTACGCGAGGAGCTACGCCTTTTAATTTCCTGTTTCTTGACCCTCATCCAAGGCCTGGAGGTCTTGGAGGGGCATACGGGGCTGTGCAGGGCGACATCCACTCCCTTTCATATAATCCAGCCGGGCTGTCAACCTTGAAAAGGAATGAGGCAAGTTTCATGCACAGCGAGCTTGTTGAGGGGATAAGCCATGACTACCTGGCTATGGGCTTAAAAGGCAGGAATCTCGCCTTATCAATCAACACAGTGAACTTTGGAAGGATGGGAAGAACAACGCTGTCAAATCCCTCGGGTGAGGGTCTAGGCAGTTTTACTGCGCGAGATTGGGCAATGAGTCTTGGATACGCTAAAAAGTACAAAGACAGTGATCTAAGTTTGGGCATAGCAGGAAAATATATACAAGAAAGGATAGACACATATAAGGCATACGTTGTGGCGCTTGATATGGGGGCCATCCTGGATCTTGAATCTCAATATCAGATTCCGGCAAAAGCGGGAATTTCTCTGCAGAATCTGGGGCCTAATGTCAGGTTTGATTCCAATCGCGAAGAGATCCCATCCAATATCAAGACCAGTCTTTTGCTGCAGGCACATGAAAGAGTCCGGGTTTTCCTGGATTTAAACCAGCCTAAAAACGGGGATTTTACATTACACCTTGGGACAGAATACAAGGCATTTGATATTCTTGCGTTGCGAGCGGGATTCAACGGAAGAAATGACGCGGCAAGCGGCATTACCCTGGGTTTGGGGCTTCTCCTTCCCGAGAAAGGAAAACATTCTGATCCTTTATCGCGTAAGATTTTCTTTGACTATGCCTTTGTCTCATTCGGGGACATGGGAAGTACGCATCGTTTCTCGATCTCTGTTCATTGGAACAGCTTGTCCGTGAAAAAGCGGGAAAAAGAGAAAGCAATACAACCCGGACAGGTCAGATCTGAAGAGGAAACCCCGCATCTTTCCCCTGCCATGATAGTTCTTATGTTCCCTTCTGAAAAATCAGCAATTAATCCCGCGCACTATTCTTCATTGGACAGAGCAGCTGATTTTCTGGAAAGCAACCCCGGATATTACGCCAAGATCATCAGTTACATGGATTCCCGGGAGATCAATGAAACGGGTTCGAATGTTTCTTTGCAGAGAGCCGAAAGCGTGATGGCATACTTGCTCAGGAAAGCCCCGGGCTTAGATGCCAGCCGCTTCATAATTGTGAAGAAGATGGAAAAGCGATCTGTGGCCCGCCATGAGACGCCTAAAGACCGGGCCATGAATCGAAGGGTTGAGATCTATTTCCATTCAACCAATCAATAAAGAATAAGGAACCTGTATTTTTGGTTCTTCCGGGTTTTCAGTGGGTAAGAAGGTCAAAATTTTTTCAACTTCGGGATCAGGCGTAGTGCCGCCAGAACTTATGAATATCCTGGTTTCTGATATACTAAAACCATGCGGGTTATTGATCTGGGGCTTACTCGGTACAAGGATGTATGGGAAAAACAGCGCGAATTGCACAGCTTGCGTGTTACCGGGCAGATCCCTGACACCCTTATCCTGACCGAGCATTTTCCTGTTTATACACTCGGCATCAGGGGAAATCAGGGTAATATAATTGCAAAACAGGCATTCCTTGATTCCAGGCAGATCGAAGTTGTACGCTCAGATCGCGGGGGGGATGTGACTTGCCATGTTCCGGGCCAGGTTGTGGGATACCCGATAATCGACCTTAAACAGCACAAAACAAGCGCTGCATGGTACATGAGGTCTTTGGAAAAAGTCTTGATCATGACCTTAGCGCAATGGGGCATTGAAGCGGTAAGAGACCCCAAATTCACAGGCGTATGGGTAGGCGCAGACAAGATAGCTGCTCTTGGGGTCAGGATATCAAGACTCGTGACAATGCATGGATTCGCGCTTAATGTTAATTGTGATCTGGATTATTTTAAGGGAATCATCCCTTGCGGAATAGCTGACAGGGGGGTGACGTCCCTTAAGAAAGTTTTAGGCCATTCTGTTAATATAGATGGGGTCAAAAAAACAATTATTTCATCTTTCAAACAGGTATTTCC
>JBHPMF010000102.1:0-7124 GCA_042563375.1 Elusimicrobiota bacterium
CTCTTAACGTAACCAGAAGCGGCATACAAGCTGCCGCGCTACGAAGAAGTAGGAGAAAAGAGGATAATTTAAAATTGTATTAGGAGGGAACCCATGAATTCAATCAAAAAGATCACAGTAATCGCATTTTCCGCGTTTCTGACGTGTTCGCTGGTGTTTTGCGGGGATGCTTGGGCGGGGAAGAAGAAGAAAGCTAAACAGGCATTTGAAGAAGCTCACGGAAGAGTAGGTAAGGGGTATTATGATGCTGCTGCGACTTTATTTTGGAAAGCGTACCAATATGACCCGAAAAATATCAATGCATTGATATATGCGGGCAAGTCTTATTTTTTGGCAGCTTCAAAATGCAAGAAGTGCCTTGAGTCCGTAAAAAAGTCCAATTATGATTCCGCGATATCAACTTTGAAAGAGGCCATAGAGAAAGTTCCTGCCAATGGTCTTCCGCATCTGTTTCTGGGCGAAGTCTACTATGAGCTGGAAAAAGACAATGAAGCCATTGAAGCATTCACAAAAGCTGTTGAGCTTAAGGTTGAGTGGGATAGCCAGTTCGGAAAAGTCACTCAAATGGATGCGCATCATTACCTCGGACGAAGTTTGTATTTCGCTGGGAAGTATGACAGTGCGTTAAAGCAGCTGCAGGCTGTTTTGCAAAATATTGAAACTTTTAAAAACAAATGCGCAAAAGATCCATGGCCTGATGCTTGCAAGCAGAGCGTGGAGTGGGACATGAAGAAGTACCGCGAATATTCTCTACAAGAAATTCGCAACAAATATGGCAACTTCGACCACATATACAACTACAGGGTGAACTTCTGGTACCTTGGCAATGTTTACAAGCGCAAGGGAGACTTAAAAAAAGCCCGCGAGTATTATCAGGAAGCTGCTAATCTTGGCATTTCATTAGGGCATAAATATCTCTCAAAATTAGACTTTGAAGAATGCGAAGCTCTGGCTAAAAAAAACAAAGGCAAGCCACTTCCTGCCATGACCGCGGAAGTGCGTAAGTATCTTGTGCAGGGGCAGGCATTGCGCAAGGCGAAGAAATACGATAAAGCCATCGAGAAGCTCAGCGAAGCCATAAAGCTTGAGCCCTCGACGCCTTCGGCTTACTACAACATCGGGCTTGTTTACGGAGCCATGGAAAACTATCCTCTTGCCATAAATAAGATGAAATGTTTCCGCTCTCTCGACCCTAATCACGCCCAAGCCCAAAAAGCCCAAGACAAGATTTCCGAGTGGGAAGCGCTGTCGGAAGAGTAAAGAAAGGCGCTAAGGCACCCCCTTTTTTTCCTCCCCCTCAAGAGGGGGAGGAAAAAGATGAAAGGCCTTTCCCATTAGGGGGTAGGAGGATGGGGGTGACAAATGATAGGGGGGATCTCATGGTATCAATCAAAAAAACAGCTAGTTTACTTGGTCTGATGTGCGCTTTGCTTATGTCGGGCGTGGCGCTTGATGCGAAGGGGAAGAATTTGGGGAAACGCTCTCGCAAATTTCGTGATAAAGGCGCTTTCCAGATGGAGCTTGGGAAATACAAGGAAGCTATACCTTTATATGAGAAGGCGGTGAAAAAAGAGCCTGACTGGATGTGGAATCATTACTTGCTAGGGATAGCGCACTTTGCCGTAGAGAATTCAGGCGCGAACAAAGACTATTCCCATGCAATTGAGGCGTTCGGAAAAAGCGTGAAATTGTCTCCTAGTAGCTGGGCAGCGGCGCATATATGGCTCCGGGATATCCCTGTATCATGCCGGGCGCAATGATGAGGCAGTAAGAGCGCTAAAACAAGGCTTGAGCGCGGCACAGCCCAGAAAGGATTTTGTCTTTCACGGAGCGAAAGTGGATATGTGGCGGGCGTATTATTACCTCGGAAGGATCTCGTGGAGTCAGAAAAAGTTCTCCGAAGCTCTGTTACATTTTGACGACGCGGACAGGATCTTAACTTCAGAGCACAGGGAAAGGGTAGAAGTGCAGATAAAAGCAGGGGGATATAAGATCACTGGCAATCATTTCCTGAATCGCTTTGATGTTGCTATTTACAAGGCGAGCAAACTCTACTCCGCAAAGGCATGGGAGAAGTACGAGTGGGACAAATACTCTATGGCTCCCGGGGCTAAGGTGTCTTATAGGAATGCTCTGCTGCATGGGAGTAAGGAAGCGGGAGAACTGCTTAATGATCTGCGTGACAGGGAGATGAAAAAATGTGAGAAATGGGCCAAGCAATACGCGCAAAGCGGCTCGGATGATTCGTTCCCGGAGGAAGTCAGGGGGCATTTGATAAAAGCTCAGAGCTTAAGAAAAGGCAAGCAATACAGGAAGGCGGAAGTTGAGTCTATGAAAGCGCTCGAAAGCATGCCCCATCTGCCAATGGCGCACTATAACCTTGCGTTGATCGCGGGTGCCCAGAAGAACTATAACAATGCCATTGATCATATGAAGTGTTTCTTGAAAATCGCTCCCAATCATACAAAAGCGCGCAAGGGCAAGGATAAGTTGTATGAGTGGGAAGCGTCTGCAGAGTAGTTTTTACGTCATCCTGCAACCAAAATTAGTGTCTTGAAAAACAGACAAATGTCTGTTATTATAGACATATGAGGAAAAGGCCTGATCTGCTTAGATTTCCCTTGAGTTGGGTCTTCGCGTCTTCCGGTAATATTGCGATCCTGCGGGTTTTGCAAGATAATAGAGAAGGCATGAGCGGTAGGGCCATCGCCAAGGAAGCCGGAATCAATCACCAGGCTTGTGCGGTGGCCTTGAAAAAACTTGAAGCGATTGGGATTATCAAACGCCGAGGATCAGGCAAGACCCAGCTTATCCGGATCAACTTCGATCATTTTTTGGCGGAGGAGCTTGTTTTGGCGGCTTTACGTCGCGAAAAAGACATGTTTCCACGCGCTTTCAAGAATATCGTTGACAGCCTGAGAGACCTTTCTTTGTCAGTAACCGTGTTTGGAAGTGCTGCAGTGGGGGAGACTGAGCCCGGAAGCGACATTGACCTGATGATTATTGTGAAAGCGGAGAATAAAGGCAAGGTTTTGAATCAGGTGCGGACATTGAGCGCAAAATTCGCACATCGGTATGGTTTCCGGCTGTCTCCAATAGTCTTAACAGCAGGCGAGGTTAAAGCGAGAGCCGGGAAATCTGACCAGCTCATAAAAAGCATACTTAAGCACGGCGTAGATCTGCTTTCTCGTAAGTTCAAGGAAATCCTGCGATGAGTCCGAAACGAAGCCAGCGCATAAGTGTTCCGAGGTCAAAAAGCAAGGATTATCTGAAAGTGGCTGAAAATTTCCATTCAGGCGCTGAAGTGGCCAAAGTGTATGATTACTGGAATGCGGCAGGCGTTTTGATCGTTCATGCGGCCATCGCTTATTCGGACGCGATAACGATAAAGGTCGGGGGAGTTAAAAGTCGGGGGGAAGACCATATAGCGGCAGTCGATCTCCTGGAAAGCGTGGTTGTGCTGGATGAAACAGGCAAAAAGGCTATGCGTCATTTGGTTCGGATTATTGAACATAAAAACCTGGTGTCTTATAGTGGTGAGATATACAGCAGGGAAGATGTCGAAAAGCTTTGGAAACATCTTGAGCGCTTCAAGACCTGGGTTGTTTCATATTTGAGGTGAAAATATCACATGAGCAAACAGGCAAACGAAGTTTATTATTACGATAAGAAGCCGGCTTGGCTGATTGAGGCGGAGGATCCCGCTAGTCTCAATGAAGCGGGATGTGATGTGGTGTTCAAGTTTTTTAAGCTGGAACATGGCGCAGTGATAGCTAATATCACCAGGATCTATGACGATCCCGAACAACCTTTACAATATCACAGGGCTTTCGATCTGAATGATCCTGATTCTCTGGAATACCTTGAGAAAGCAAGGGATGCCGGGAGCTTGGTTGTGATATGCGAGACCGGTAAGGAAGAGGATTTGCGATGGGATCCGTCGCTTAAGGATTCAGGCTTGGGAGCTATGATCACTGCGGGCAAACGTTACAATGATGATCTGGATGAACCGGACGGCGATGCTGCCTTGCGCGGATTCAATAAAGTGTTTGACAAAGCTCTAAAGGATACAGAAGACTGTTTTCAGGCATGGGAAGCTGTTGGCGGGTCAAAGGGAGCGAGAAAAGCCGTGATACTGCAGGAGCAAACAGCGGGTGGCGGAGCTTGGCGCAAATGGGTGAAATTCGGCGTGTTTTGCCTGGTGGTTTTTGGTGTATTTCAATTGTACTATGCCATGAAGAATTATCCACCGAAAAATGTCAATAAAGATATGTATCCCAGCGTTGTTGGTCCTGGAGATACAACGCGCATAAATGTTGGCGAGAGCATCCAGACTGTCGGGGGTCATTGGAGAGGCGTGGATATTGTTTTTGACGCTGTAGTAGAGGGGAAAAAGGTTGTTGCGCTTGTATCCAGCGCGGATATAGGTTGGGGCATTATGGTATTTGAAAAAACAATGGAAGGAAAGAGTCCGCATATTACTCCCTATATCGAACTGACCGTGCCCAATGACAAATCATTGGCCGGGAAGGTATTAGAAGGCAAGTTATCCATGACAGTCCGTTATCCAGCGCCTGTCGGCAATACCGGCATGGAAACCAAAAGTATGGATATAAAAGAAGATATCTCGATCAGGATATTCACAAGTATGGAAAAATTCGCGGGGGATCATGCAAAAAATGTTCTGTTTTTAGCCATAGGATTGTGCGTGATAGCGTTTTACGCGTTTGCCCTGATGATCACGACGCATTAACCCCTTTTCTCCTCCCCCTTGAGGGGGGAGGTTGGGTGGGGGTGAGACGATTATTTCGATAAAGGAATTTCTTTATCACCCTCACCTAACCTCCGCCCTACAAGAACTGACATCTCCATAATTATGGAAGCCTGTCTCCCCTCAAGGGAGAGGGGCGAAAGAGGGCATAATTCAGTAGATGATATAAGGATCCATGAACCCAAAACAAATAATCTCAACCTGGATAACCCAAATCGAGGAATTCAAGGAATCACTTACCCAAGCTGAGCGCGCGTATAAGCGCACGTGCGGGGGGAGTATTGATAGTGACGATAAAACTGAATACGATAACGAGCGCTATGGGTGTGCTGCAGCGATTGATATCCTCGGTAATCTGGATATTCCGGAGGATATAAGCAGGGGGGAGCTGGTAAAGATCGCGGTCAAGGAATTAAAAGCCAATGGCCCAAAGAATCCTCAGAGAAACAATGTTCTTTCATTCGGGATTACCTCTGCCATAGCCGTTATCGAAGGTAATCCCGGGTCCTGTTACAATTTTTACCATCCGAGGAATAAAGAGAGGCAATAGGCATCCTTCGACTCCGCTCAGGACAAGAAAGGTAAAAGGGAAGATACGACCTTTTATTTATTTCGGTCATCCTGAACTTGATTCAGGATCTCAATAAGTTTTCCACTTTAATTCCAAATAATAAAAAAGGTATTTTCTCGTTGAGATCCTGAATCAAGTTCAGAGGGGGGCAATGGCCCCTTATTTATGCCAGAACTTATCGAGTTTGCTTCGGTCCAGGTCGGAATCATCCGACATTACTGCCATAGCGCCGGAGATAGCTGTGACTTCTGCGACCTTGTTGGCGTCAACGCTTACTTCGAATTCCGAGTCAGCAGCGACTATATTTGTGATCCCGGCTGAAAAGAGGACTGGTTTTTTCTTGGCATCGCTGGCTTGTTTGCTTTTCGCGAACATCCTGCCTTTTCGCAGTTTGGCAGTTGCCAGGGCCGCATCATCATCGCCCAGGATCTCAAGCTTTGAATTCTTATCAAGGATGATTATTGAGCCATCAAGCAGCGCGACTTGGGCATAGCCTGTATTGCCCACATTGATTTGGTCGCCAGAGCTTAAGGATGTTCCGGCTGAGGCAGATGCCCATTTCGCCTGATTCTTTTTAAGTCCCACTTGTCCGCTAACGGAATGTAATTTGGCGAGAGAGCCTTTGGGCGCTGTCGTTTTGCTCGGCAGTTTGTCTGCCCACCAGCGCTTGAGCGTCTTCTTGTTAACGTTATTGTCCACAGCTGAGAAGCCTAAAGTTCCCTCGTAGAGACGCAGATGCGTCAGGCTTTTGTTGCCATTTGTTTCAAGGCTGAATTCAGTTGCTCGCACAGCAGCTACTGCTGTGTCTGATGTTATTCTCATGGGCCTGCGGCGTCTCTCAACCAATCTTTTAGCCTTTTGTTTCAGGTTGCCCAAGAATAGTTTCCCTTTTTGTATGAATCCTTCCGCAGGGGCTGTTATTGTGTATATGGTATTGGGCTGCACTTCTACAAGTGATTTGTCAGTCATGGCTATTTCCACTGCGCTGTCTTTTCCAGTTTTAATCTGATCGCCCGGGCCAAGTTTTGTACCCGGAGTGACTTTTTCCCATACGCACTCTTTCCCGGTCATGCGGCACACCTTAACATCGCCGCGTATTCTATTTATCCTTGGTTTTTCGCTTTCCTTGAACTCTTGTTTTGGTTGATCCTTGAATCCGGGCACAATAACCTTTTTGTGCGATTTAGTGAGGTCGGGATCATCGATCCCTATAAAATCATCGTCTTCATCATCGCCCGCACCAAGGTCGATGAAATCATCAGAATCATCACCGATGTCTATGGCATCATCTTCCATTTCCAGGTGGCGCTTAAGAGCTTCTTCGCGCTTTTTACGCTGTATTGCTGCTTTTCTGCGTCTTTCCGCTTCGATCCTTTTTCTGCGCTGGGCTTCGGCCGCGGCTTGTGCTGCCCCGTCATCTTGCTTGGGGGCGAGCATGGTCCCAAGAGTCTGCATCATGTTCATGATCTGAACATTGCTCGAGCCTGAGGAGGATGAGCTGCTGCTCTTCCCGCCGCCCACCTTGCGGCAGTGTGCTACATTTTTGTGGCCGGGATTCCTTTTGATCCAGTTGTTTCGGTTGGTAATGCACGCATTTTCCGATGAAAATGGTCCCATGTCAGCCCATTTGTATTGGGCTAGAGCGGGAAAAGCGACCAATAGAAAAAGTGATACGCTAATAGTATTCGCAATCAATATTTTCTTAATCATGACCCCTCCGTCGTATAATTGAACTTTTTAAAATCCTAGTTAATATAGGAAATTCAGAAGATGGTTAGGGGG
>JBHPMF010000103.1:0-6950 GCA_042563375.1 Elusimicrobiota bacterium
ACCGGAAGCGCGTGTTACTTGGTTATCCCAAGCAAGTCAGCTTTAACAGCGGTTCTTTGAAGCGGGGATATGGGGATAAGAGTGGGTTCTGTGACTTCTCCGGCTATCATGACTTTTGCAGCAGGGATTATTCTCAGACAGTGCTGATTATGTCTGCGGTCAGCTTTGTTTAGAACATGCACAGCCCAGTTCTGCCATGCAAGGTGGTTTTCAGGCGTAAGCAGTATGCTATTGTCATAAAGGTCGATTTTTGAGCGCTTGCCGGATTTTCTTTCCGGTCTCAATGACGGAGACATCGCGACTTCGCCTGAGGTGGTTTTCAGTGTGAATACGGTAAGCACGCCAAAATGGTCAGCAAGATTACTGTCTTTTCCATCGGCCATCTCATAGGTTTCTTTCATTACCACGCTGCTTTTAACTGGCTCTACCCAAAAACCATTTGTTCCGGGCTGATTTTTATAAAAAATATGATCGATCCTGGAGAGGTCATTTTTATTGATAAATGTGTTTTCAATAGAGTAAGTGCTTACCTGTTTTCCCGGGTTTACCTTGGAAAAACTGTCTTCAAGTCCTGTCCGCGCAAGCAAATATTGATAACTCCATAGATCAGGGGAAGCATTGATATCGCCCGCGACTATGATCGAGCGCGCATCCGGATCCGCCTGCGTTTTCATGGCTTGCGCTATCTGTTCCATTTCAAGCAGGCGGGATGTGGTGAACAGGTCACGGTCAATATGGTTGCCGTTCTCATCATAGAGATCCACGAACATACGCGATATTGGGTGGGTTGCGAATATTTCCATGGGGCCATATGGCGTTGAAATCCGGCAATGCAGCACGCCTTTGCCTATATAGCGCTCTACATAAAGGTAACTGCCTGCTACGCGGTATGGGGTGAATTCAGCAAGATCAAGATCGAACCTGCTGATAAATAGTATCCCTGAGCCGTATTGGAGTTTCTTGTAATAAACTGCGTTCACAGGATACCCTTCTCGCTTAAGTTCTTCCACAACAACATCACGAAGTTCTTCTTTAAAAGCTTCTTCAAACACGATGATATCCGGCACAGGATCCAGCTGCATTATTGCTTTTGGAAGCAGGTATGCTCTTTCCTTGCGCTGTGCGCCAAAAAACGGATGAAATACATTGTATGTGAGGATTGTTATGGTTTGGCCGGCATCTTGATTCTGCTTGCCTTGCCCGGATCGAATTTTCATGCTTGTGAGAGGGCCCGTTGTTTTGCTCGGGCGGCCTGCGTCAAATCGATCTGAGAGCTCGGCAAAAGACTTGTCCTCACGGTTCGAAGCAGCGTATTCCGTCGCAAGCACAAGATTCGATGATATTATCGATATGCCCAGGAATATCGCGACAACTGTTTTAAAGGGCTTGGTTATTGACATTAATATTATTATCTTATAGCGAAGGGATCCTTGATTGGGCCCAAAGGGCATATTCCCATAGGACCATGGGCCTGATTCGTTTGGGGACTTTAGCTACTTGCGCAGGCACGCTCTTGCGGAAAATTTTAAAATCCTAATTGGAGGTGATTATGACAGGAAGCATGATCAAAAAATTCAGAAAAGCTTTGGAAAAAGCTCAGGGCAGATCAGAATTTGTGATCGCTGTAATGTGCGATATCCGCGGTTTTTCGGAATTCAGCACAACGCATGAGTCTCCTGATACAGCGATGTTCATAAAAAGGATATATATCCAGCTTATCGACAAGTACTTTTCAGGCGCGCATTTTGTAAAGCCCACAGGCGACGGTCTTATGCTGATTTTCAAGTATACCGAAGGAAGTTTGCTGGAGGTCTCAAAAGAGGTTATGCACGCCTGCTTTCGGTGCATGAAAGAATTTCCGGGTATTTGCAAGGATGATCCCATGATAAATTTCAAAACTCCGCCTCTTATCGCTTTTGGCATATCAAGGGGCCCTGCCTGTTGCCTGTATTCCGGCAAACAGCTCCTGGATTATGCAGGGCATCTTTTAAATCTGGCGACAAGGCTTATGGATCTGGCCAGGCCATCAGGTATTGTGATAGACGGCCAGTATTTAAAGAATGTGATACCTACAAGACTGCAGAATCGATTTATTGAAAAAGGGGTTTATATCCGAGGGATCGCAGAAGAGGAGCCGCATCCGGTTTTTTACTCAAAAAGTGAAGTGAAACTTCCTGAAATAGCGCTTGTTCCGCTTAAGAGTTACAAATGGAGCAGGATAGAGAAACTGCTTAAATTAAAGGATTTAAAAATGCTCACAGGAAATTTTATCATCAGGCTTCCCACAAAAGCGCACCTGCCGATCAAGATAAAGGCTGAATATTGTTATCCCAACCCTGAAGTGAAAAGATACCTGGTTTATGAGAATTGCGGAGCCATACAGTATTACGATGATGCGTCAGGCCCTCGTGTGACGTTCAGTCTTTCTCCTATCAAGGAGAATCTTTCCGCGTTGCAGCTTCCGGATATTTCTCCGGTCAAGTTTATCGTGAATTACGTTCCCAAATAAGAGGAAGCGCGTTTATTCCTTTTTGGGACCCGAGGCCGCTACTTCCGGCGGGCAGCCGCTTTTGAATTTTTTGAAGTTTTCCACGAAAAGCGCTGCTAATTGCTTGTATTTTGTCATGTAGAGCTTGGGATTGCCCCAGGTGTTAGCGGGATTTAAGACTTTTTCAGGCACTCCGTCGCAGGTCTTCGGGACATCGAACCCGAATACAGGGTCTTTTACGTACCCCACATTATCGAGTTTTCCCTCCAAGGCTGCATTAAGAAGCGCTCTTGTGTATTTAATGCTGATGCGTTTGCCTATGCCGTAAGGGCCGCCTGTCCAGCCTGTGTTGACGAGCCAGCACTTGGCCTTGTGCCTTAGTATCTTTCTTTTAAGCAGATCAGCGTAAAATGACGGGTGATGCACCATGAACGGCGCTCCAAAGCATGTGCTGAATGTTATTTCAGGTTCTTTCTTCATATCCACTTCAGTGCCGCTGACTTTGGCTGTGTAGCCTGAGATGAAGTGGTATAGGGCCTGGTCAGGGGTGAGCCTGGCAATAGGCGGCAGAACGCCTGATGCGTCGCAGGTCAGCATCACTATATTCTTTGGGTGTCCCCCTGCTTTTTCCGGCACAGCATTTTCTATATAGGATAACGGGTAGGCTGCGCGTGTGTTCTCTGTGATCGTAGCGTCATCAAGATCAAGCTCTTTTGTGATGGGATCATAGATCGTATTTTCAAGGATCGTGCCGAATCTCCTTGTGCACGCATGGATCTGGGGTTCAGCGGATGGAGACAGATTTATCACTTTCGCGTAACATCCGTTTTCAAAATTAAAGATCCCTTCATCACTCCACCCATGCTCATCATCGCCTATCAAGCCTCTTTGCGGGTCTGCGGAAAGCGTGGTTTTGCCTGTTCCGGATAAGCCGAAGAAAAGAGCTGTATCGCCTTTTTTGCCGACATTGGCTGAGCAGTGCATGGAGAGCACCCCTTCAAGGGGCAAAAGATAGTTCAGTACCGTGAATATAGATTTTTTTATCTCTCCGCCGTAAGCGGTGTTGCCTATTATCGCGAGCCTTTTTTCGAAATTCAAAATGATGAATGTGCCTGACCTTGTCATGTCTATTTCCGGAGCGGCTTTGAATCCGGGGACATCGATAACCGTGAACTCAGGAACGTGTTTTCTGAGTTCATCAGTGGTATCCGGCGGGAGAAACATGGTTTTGGCGAACAGATTGTGCCAGGCGTATTCAGTGATGATCCTGACGGGCAGTTTATACTCGGAATCAGCTCCGGCAAAGCAATCCTGCACAAAAACATCTCTTCCTTCGAGGTAGCCCTGCAATCTGGCGAAAAGAGCGCTGAATTTCTCTTCGCTGAAAGGTTTGTTGTATTCGCTCCACCATACATGATCCTTGCTCGAGTCTTCCTTTACCACGAATTTGTCATTGGCTGAGCGGGCTGTGTGTTTGCCTGTATCAACGATCAAGGGGCCCATGTGAGCGAGCCTGCCTTCCCTGCGGAAAAGGATCTCTTCGTAAAGAGCTGGCGTGGAGAGATTCCAGTACGCAGCATTGAGATTCCTTAATCCATGGTTCTCAAGGCTGTAATCCGCCTGAAGGGATTTTGCTTGTTTTTGCGCTGGTGTTTTTATATTCAGATAATTCATTGACATTGCCTTTATCCCTTATCTCCAATTCCTTATATATTTTCTGTCGCCGATGTATATTTCTTTCGGCGATTCAGGGTCAAGCGCCCATTTTATCCTTTGGACGCCTTCTATGATCTCTTTTACTGTGCCGCAGTAGCTTAAGCGCAAATGCCCTTCCATCCCGAATTCTTTTCCGGGCACAGTCACAACAAGCGCTTTTTCCAGGAGGAACTTTGAAAGCTCGACAGAATTTTTATTATAAGCGCTGAAATCAGGCAAGCAGTAAAAAGTCCCCTGAGGCTTGACGATTTTTACATTGTCGAACGCTTCAAGCTCGCGGACCATTATGCTTTTGTTGTTTTCAAGCGCGAGCCTTAGTCCGTTAATGTAGCTTTGAATGCCGTTTAGCGCTCCCACAGCTGCCATTTGAAGAAGGGCTGAAGCGCATGAGATCGTTTGAGCCTGGATATTGTTCATTGTGGCGATGATCTTTGAGTTTGCTATAGCCCACCCGATCCTGAAGCCTGTCATCGCGTAAAGCTTGGAAACTCCGTTTATAACAATGAGTTTTGAGTTATCGCTCTGGTCTTTCGCGTACCTATAGCAAGATGGTGCGATTTTCCCGTCAAAAACGAGTTTATGGTATATATCATCCATGATAAGGTAGATGCCTTTTTTCTCGCAATATTGGACTATCTCGGATATGAATTTTTCGCTGTACACAGCTCCTGATGGGTTATTAGGACTGTTGATGATTATTGCTTTTGTATGCGAGGTGGTTGATTCTTCGATGTCTTTAAGTCTTGGTTCGAACCTTCCATCCTCGGAAGCCACGATCACGGGTATCCCGAAGCAGAGTTTCACCATTTCAGGATAACTCACCCAGTATGGAGCCGTTATTATAACCTCATCCTGCGGATTTAAAATGGTAAGAAGAAGCGCATATAAGGAGGCTTTCGCTCCCACTGAAACTATTACATTTTCAGGCCCAATGATCTTTTCGTAGTTTTCTTCCGTGTAGCGGATGATCGCTTTCTTTAATGGGATTATCCCGTCGCTTGGAGTATATTTGATATCCGCGGATCTTAATTTGCCCGCAGCAGACAATATCGCGTCGATCGGTGTTTTTGTTTTAGGTTCTCCGCCTCCCAGATGGATCACGGCTTCGCCTTTTTCTCTGAGCCGCGCGGCCTTTTCATTCATCTTAAGAGTAGGCGATTCGATTATGGAAGCAGCTAACTGGCTTATAGTCGTTGTCATTTGTTTTCAAAGCCTCCTGAGTTTACACGAGGGGATTTGCGTATATTCAATTATATCACTTGGCAATAGACTTGGCTTTCACTCGCGTATTTTTGCTCTTTAGTGAAATCAATGATAAAATCACTTAATTGATTGAAAATGGAGGATTTTAAATGACTAAAAAAATATTTTGCTTACTTTTAAGCGCAAGTATACTTTGTGTGCTGGGCAGGTCTGCTGCATTGGCTCAGCAGGTCAATCTTCAGGTATCTCCGCCCCCGATAGCATATCCGTATTTTGAGCCAGGTAGGAAGGATTTTAAGTTCACCGGTACGTACTTTAGTCTTTCAGCAAATAATTTTAACGCAAAAGGCGGCGGACTAAACGGTATTGTCAGAGGCGCATTCAATGAAACCTTGGCTCTTGATGGTCAAATGGGCTTAATGGGCATGAGCGGAGAAATGCCGGGTTTTGCCCTGCCTTTCTGGTATAGCAACACCCTATGGACGCCGATCATTGATGGAAAGGGGGATCTCTCGGGCATTATGTTCCCAATGAGCGCTAATCTTGAGGTGCAAGTTGCGAACAGCCCAAAAGGCAGTTTTTTGATGTTCGGCGGACCGAGTATGTCATTTTCCAAACTAAGTCTTTCTACTCCTTATCATGCGCGCGCAGGCGCTACAAACGCATCAAAAACAAGGTTTATTATGGATTACACCATGTTCCTTTTTGGGGTTCAGTTCGGAGCTCAGGGAAGTATCCCCGCAGGAGACAAGGTCAAGTTTGCTCCGTTTTTAATGATGACAACCCAAGGCGGATCATCTTCTTTTACTTTCAAGCATGGATATTCAGGTGTCAGATCTTTGATAACAGGCGGCGTGTCCGATATAGAGCCCTTCACAACAAGCTCGATCGGCATGGACATAATCATAGTCCCCTGGAACCTGTCTCTTGGCACGCTTATCCAGCAGGCAGCAGCGAACAAGGATCAGGAAGGTTTTAAAACCACATTAATCCAGCTCTCGTGGCATTTCAGAAGTTAAGACCTGTGTCATCCCGAATTTATTTCGGGATCTTGCTTTTTCTGCCTGCTCTCCTCTTTTCCTGCGCTCCTTCTACGTTTTTTTTAAAAAAAGGCTACGCTCCTCCCAAAATGCTCGCTGTCCTGCCCCTGAACAACCATACGACCGACCTTGACGGCCCCATTGCTGTACGCTACTGGTTTGACGATCGCATAACAAGCAAGAAGGGGTACCAAACAATGTCTCTTGTTGAAATTGACAAGGTCTTGGAGGAAATGGGGGTCACTGACGGGGGCCAGCTTGGCATCACCACAGCGCAAGAGCTTGGAAAAAAACTCAGGGCTGATGCTGTTATTTATGGTGATCTGCTTGATTTCTCATATAAAACCACTGGATTTTTAAATGTCAGAAAGGTCCGCGCCAGATTCAAGATGGTCGATTGCATTACAGGCGAGAAGCTCTGGGAGAGCGAGGGGCTTGGAGCTAATTCCAAAGCAGCATTGTCAGGGGCTGAAGCTTTAAAAGCCGGCATGAGCCAGCTTGGG
>JBHPMF010000104.1:0-6737 GCA_042563375.1 Elusimicrobiota bacterium
GTCTTTTTCTGCTTTTCCGTAACCGCATGTGTCAGTGTGCGTTTCCAGCAAAGAGTTTCATTTTAAAAGGAACACAGGCTGAAGCCCTAGCTATTATACGCATATCTTCTTTCCGTTGCAGCGCGGGGGCTTGTACCCCGCCTTTTCGGAGCGGCATACAAGCTGCCGCGCTACAACAGACGGAAATACTGCATTTTATTGCACTGTTGACTATTTTTTCCGCTGTATTGTGAAATGATAAATATGCGTATAATAGTCAGGGCTGAAGCCTGAGGCTGCCAGAGTGGAGACAGAGTAGGCGCACCCATAAAGGATGCGGCTGCCGGAAAGAACAATTACGGAAGAATTTTCGTGATATACTATTAGCAGGATCGTTCCCTCCGTTATTCCAAGAGGTAAAAACAAGGAGCTTATTTTATTTGGGATAAGGGAGGGGGCGTTAGGGTTCGACGGAAACGGATCTTATGTGGCCTCAGGTTCCAGTTGGTCGGAGGCTGGGTTATAATTCGACCACTAAACGTATTCGCTGAAAACACCGGATACAACTGGGCAACTGCTTAAACAGCAGTAATTGCTCATGCCGCCTAAGTAAAGCCTGCTAGCTTAGGATAGGTATAACATAGAAGGCTAGGAAGACAGTGAGTCAAGCAGCCTACAGCTGTTTTCTGAAACAATAAGGCGCCATAGCAGCCAAACCAGATCCCAGGTGGTTGTTAGGTTTAAATGGGGTCTAAACCTGTAAATGCTTCATGGTGAACTTTTCGGACGCGAGTTCGATCGACCTGGTCGACCTTGGAAGAAATTCTAAGTGTTAAACCTGGCTTACATCAGGGGAACCTAAATCCCAATATGATTGGGACAAGGCAATCCTGAGGGGCGCAAGCCCTGCAGAGACTGAAATGATGGAGGATAGGGCTGCGAAGCAGCTAATTTAAGTCCTTCATAATACGTCAGGCCCTAATTCCGGCAAAGTCGTGATTAGGTGAAGAGATAGTCCACGCCTTCGGGAAACCGTAGGGAAAAGTGTCTCGCCGCCTCCACCATTTGCATAATATCACTATTTGTATTATATGGATAAGAATACCTTAAAGCCGACCTATTGGTTTGCGGATAAGAAATGCGCAAGCGGACATGTGATAGTACTCAACGGCACTTCGAGTTCCGGGAAAAGTTCTATAGCTAGCGAATTACAGAAGGTCCTTAGGGAGCCCTATCTGGTCTTCAGTATTGATAATTTTTTGCACACTTTTCCGTTGGCTGATAAGCGGTTCAATATCGCCAATACCATATTGCCGATGCTCAGGGGATTCTATAGATCGGCGATGGCGTATGTTAGCGAGGGGAATAACGTCATCGTCGATGCGGTGTTCCAAGACGGTCCGCACGACTTCAAATATGTTCAAAAGATATTTGACGGAGCCAAAGCAAGTTTCATAGGCGTAAGATGTAATCTTGACGAATTGAAAAAAAGGGAAAATCAGCGCACTGACCGTAATGCCGGGATGGCCGAGTTCCAATTCCCGAGGGTCCATCAAGGCGTGGAGTATGATTTTGAGGTTGATACTACATATACCTCGCCCCGGAATTGCGCTGACCTAATAATCCGGCATCTGGAAGAGACTTTATTGAGCGGCGGTCATGGATCCCCGCTTTCGCGGGGATGACAATAAATAAGGAGTGAAAAATGAAAAAGAGGAATTTTAGCGATACTATGATCGCGGCGAAGGATTATAAGAAGCTGGTGGATTTTTATCATAAGCTGGTCGGATTGGAAATAGCAGAAGCAACGGATGATTACACTATGCTTGTGGATAAAGAAAAGAAGCAGAATCTTTGTATTTCGAATGGCGTTTCTATAAAGCGCACTGCTCCGGGAATAGCGGTAGAGGATTTAGAGGAGACATTAAAAGATCTGGAGAATCTTGGCGGTAAAATTGAAAAACGCTGGGAACTCGGTCCCATGAAAGGAGCTAATTGCATGGACCCTGAAGGCAATTGGATCATGATTTGGCAGGGGAAACATATCTGAGCAGGAAGGGCTAAGGGCTAAATGCTGAGGGATGAATAAAAAGGCGTATAGCAGGAAATATACATGGAAGAGCGGAGATATTGAATCAAATTCAGTATGACATGTGAATATGAGCGAAAAGAATAAATCAGTATTTGAAGGATTGTTTAAGGAAGATAAGCCGATACAGCATTTCAATGAATTGGTGTGGGCTTATGCTGCCTCGGGCGTTGTTATGGCCTCGTGCCGGCTTGAAGTCTTTTCGATCTTGGAAGCCGGCGCTTTGACCGCGAAAGAGATCTCCAAGAAATGCAAGGCTGATCACAGGGCCATGGAAAAATTGCTTATCGCATGCGTGGCTCTTGGATTGGCCAGGAAAGACGGAGAAAAATACAGAAATTCTTCATTCGCAAAGGAATATCTGGTTAAGGGGAAACAGGCTTTTCAGGGGAGCATTATCGAGCATCACAGGATCTGGGAGCATTGGCAGAATCTCGATCTTTATGTGCGTACAGGCGTCAGGCAGGACACAAGGCTCAGCCGGGCAGGGCGAAAAGCTGAAGACAGGGCTCATAAGATGCGGCACAGGGAATGGATCCTGGGAATGCATAATATTGCCATGGCAGGCCAGGCAAAAGCATTGTGCGATGTCCTGGATCTAAAGGGGAAGAAGCAGCTTCTTGATGTTGGCGGAGGCCCGGGATCATACTCCATTGCCCTTTGTTTTAAATTTCCGAAGCTTAAAGCTACTGTTTTTGACCTTCCTGAGACCCTGGTGATCGCAAGAGAGACTATCAGGCATTTTAAGATCACTGATAGGGTTAGGACAACGGAAGGTGATTTTCTAAAGGATTCATATGGTTCCAATAATGATGTTGTGCTGCTTTCGAGCGTGCTGCACGGAGAGCTTGCTGCCCATTGCAAGATAATGTTCAAGAAAGCATTTGATTCAATGGTTAAAGGCGGAATTGTGGTCGCGCAGGAGACTTTTCTTAATGATAATAAAACAGGGCCTTTGATGCCCGCGATCTTTAACCTGCATATGGCGCATTTTGGGGCGAGTTATACTTCAAAGGAGATAATGGATTTCGCCAAGAGCGTTGGGTTCGCTGAAGTGAAGTTCAAGCCCGTTGAGGGATATGGTTTGCTAAACGGCGTAGTGATCGGAAAAAAGCTTTAAAGAATAAGTAGAAAAGTCCGCCTGGAAATCGAATACTAAGAACGCCAAACCAAGACCCGAATCTTAAATCCCGCGTTAATCTTTATGGCTCTTCCGGCTTTTCAGTGGGTATAAACCCTATAGCAGCTAACTCAAATTGAAAAAACTCAATATACTCGAGATTTTTTCTCTGTTCTGCGCCTCCTTTCCCATTCCCGATCTGTCATCCTCGCGGATGTGGGGATCCAGATCCGCTATTTAGACATAGGCTCTTTTCTTCTTCTTTCCGGAGGAGAAGATCTTCATCAAAACAGCGGTAATGGATCCCCGCATCCGCGAGGATGACAGAAATGTTGCTCTTATGCCCCCTTTAATTGGAGATACTTATTACCAATAGCATTGCGACCTACCCACTGCAAACCCGGAAGAACCATCTTTATTATTGCCGGCGCTTTTAAGCGGTGGTAAGTTCTTCGCGAGGCGCGCAGAACACGGTATGTCCGGAAGCTTTACTGTCGATTGGGGAAAGCAGCTGTAAGCGGGGGCTGAAACTTATCTGGTTAACAGCGCACAAATGTTTAAGCCAATCGATCTTGCTGTTGTAATCTTCAATCGTCTTTGATTCGGGCATGAGGAATATCTTTGGCTTGGGTATTTCAAGCTCCGTGATTATGTTCAGTACTTCAAGGATATCCTCTTTCCTGCTTATAACGAACTTGATCTGGTAATCCGATATTCCCGGGCAATCATAATACTTCATGAATTGCCGTATGGCAGCGCGCTTTAAATAGTTCGCTCCATGTATTTTGGCTGTTTGGGAATTATTTTTTGGGATCGAATTCGAGAGCTTTGGGCTCATGGAAACAAGGTCAGCGTTTACGTGAGAGAATATCGTGGCATTGGTTTCAATCGTTACATGGTATTGGGCGCGTTTCAATTCAGTACACAGAAGCGGCAGTCCTTCCTGAATGAAAGGTTCGCCTCCTGTGATAACCACGTTCTTACAACGGGAAATTTCAGTTATGTGAGCGAATATCTGCGATATTGAGATGTCATTGCCTATTGGCTTGTGACTCGCTGACGGCGTATCGCAATAAGAGCAGCGCAGATTGCAATGGCTTGTTCGAACAAAAACAGAGGGAAGGCCCGTGAATTTTCCTTCTCCCTGAACGGAGAAGAAGATTTCATTTATCTTCATTTAGTTGTTTCATTATATATAAAGGGAATGAAAGCGCAGGGAGCAAAATGCGAAATGCGGGAAATGGGAAAAAGAGCGGGATACAAGCTCCCGCGCTACGAAGAGGTGGCCGGGTCGCTAAGGCCGGCTTGCGCGAAACCCTTGGCGCGGAGTTTGCAGGCGTCGCATTCGCCGCATGGTTTTGAATTGCGTGTTGGGCAATAGCACGTATGCGTTAAAGAATAGTCAACACCTAGCTTTATTCCGGTTTTTATTATTTCAGCTTTTGTCATGTTGACCAAAGGGGCGTATATTTTAAAACGCTTGCCTCCTACGCCTGCTTTTGTGGCAATGTTGGCGAGTTTTGCGAATTGGTTGATGAATTCAGGTCTGCAATCAGGGTATCCGCTGAAATCCACTGCATTGGCTCCTATGAAAATATTCTGCGCGCTGATACTTTCAGCGAGCCCGAGGGCTATGGAGAGAAAAATAGTGTTTCTTGCCGGAACATATGTTGAAGGAATGTTGTTTCCGATTAGTTTTCTGTTTTTAGGAATGTTTGTCTTTCCGGTCAGGGATGATTTGCTTATATTTTTTAGATCAAGCTTGACTACAAGATGATTTTTGACTTTAAAAGACTTGGCTATTCGCTTTGCGTGCAGGATTTCAGTCTTATGAACTTGGCCGTAGCCAAATGTCAGAGCATGAGCGGCAAAACCCATGTGTTTGGCAATGGCTAAGCAAGTGGCTGAGTCCAGGCCTCCGCTTAAGAGGATCACAGCTTTGCGATTATACGATTTTGAGCATTTCATGATGTATGATAATTATACTTACTCTGTATAGAGGGAAGAAAGTTAATGAGACGGGAAGAGCGGGGTGCAAGCCTTCGCGCTATGAGGAATAAGAGACGCACCCATGAAAGGGTATGATCACCTGTTCTTTCTCATCATCGCCTCATCCCGGCATCTCATCATCAACACTTTGATATTGGCGCAAAACGGGGGGAGCATTTTCTAATCCAGAGATGAGCCTGAAATCTCCCGGCAAGGCATCCGCATGATTTTCTGAAATCCGCCTCCTTTTTTGGCTTGAGCAGCTTGCATCACGATATTAAAAAGTTTGCCTTTGGCCTTCTGCATCGTCTGCGCAAATTCGTTATCAGTCTTATCCGCCGCCACCTTGTCCAGCGCTTCAAATGTTATGCCTTGGCGAAGATACCGGCCAGGTTTTTTAAGCGACTTAAAACGCTCGTAGGGCGTTTAATAAGTTTCATACTTTTTGTGTCTCTTGCCTTTTCCATCAACCGTGACTGTCGCAAAACCGCAGGGTCGGTGAAAGTTCAGATACACGTTGAAATAGTCTTGGTAGAACGCATGGATCAGCGAAGCGTTTTTCTGTTTGATATGCCAGTAGCCCATATGCTTTCTAATGACACTGCCGTTTTTGCCTTCCACTAAGGCGTTGTTGTTGGTGCGGCTGGAGCGTGATTTGGTTTGTTCGATAAGAAGCTTGTTCAAAAGCTTGGCCACCACGTCATTAATGAACTCGCTGCCGTTGTCGGAGTGAAACCCATAGATCACGAAAGGAAATGTTCCCAATGCTTCTTCTAAAACCGGAGCCAGGTACCTTTCGGAGATCTTTTCCACGCAAACCACGATTTCCCATTGAAGGACCGAACCCACCATGTTGACGTGATAAACGCCCTTTTGTCCGTCACGATCCCCCTGATGGACGGTATCAACCCGGATCCAGCCCGGCTTGCCCATCGCCTCCGGCTTGCGCCTCAAGCCAATGTTGACCTGGACGGATTTGGTTCTGGCGAATGTTTGGGCCCGTAGCTTATAGGTGCGGCTGGAACGCAAATTGTAAATGTGGGCCGGGGAGATGTCTTTGAGCCGTTTGAATCTCTTATCCCCGTAAACAGCGTAGAGTCTTTCGAAGATTCTTTTCGTTGCCGGACCGGAAAGCCGTTCGTGCGCGTTGTCGGTATGGGCCAGCAGCTCTTTATCGAAGACCGTGTATTTTGTTTCAAAGCGGTTGCGTTTTCCAGCGGCTGTTTTGATCGAGCCCATTGTGAGCTTTTTGGATACAAGCCGCGTCAGCTGGGCGCGGGAAAATCCGGTCATGCGCAACAGATAGGATTTAACCATACCCTTGTCCTTTTTGCGGAGGAAAAAATAATCAAATCGGCGCAAGACCTTGTCCATCCAAATGTATTTTTCATTGCGGGAACGTCCTTTGAATTTCAGGCTCCCTGGAAATTTGAGAATTGATTGGATCTGTTCCAGCGTCGTTATCTGCGAGTCGTCCATGTTTATTGTCATGATTCCAGATTATCACGACCCGCCGGGAAAGTTTCAAGAAGTTCATTTCAGGCTCATTTTGCGTTAGAA
>JBHPMF010000105.1:0-6709 GCA_042563375.1 Elusimicrobiota bacterium
ACACTTTTTGACCATTATGCCCTGCCTAACGATCCGAAGCGGGTTTTCGCGAGAATAGCGGAATTGCGCATTTATCTTTTAGATAATCTAATGATCATGAACAGGTCAATATATCTTGCGCTCATTCTTGCATTATCAGTGATTCCCGCAGTGTCATCCGCTTTTAACCCCTCAGACCTTGCTGACAAACTTATTTCAAAAGACCATAAGGTGCGCGCAACCGCTAACGGGAAAGTGCGCAGGCTCGATATTGTCTCAAAAAAGAAACTCATCACTGCATTAGTGAAACACGCAAAAAGCAAAAATACGATAATAAAGCAGTTTTCTATAACAAGTATCGGGAATATGGGCCAGTTGGCCAAAGAAGCTTTGCCCCAATTGCATGATGCCCTGAAGGACCGATCACCGCAAGTACGTTCGATGGCTGTTTATGCCCTGGTAAATGTGGATGGCAGGGACGCGAAAGTGATCTCAGCCCTTGTGAAGGCGTCAAGAGACAATGCAGCGGTCGTGCGGCGCGCTGCGATCTCCGCGTTATCAAGAACAGGCAATGCCGGAGAGGGTGTTCTTGAAGCTGTTTTTACGGCGCTCAATGACAAAGACATGGCTGTTCGCGGAATGGCTATAAATGCGCTTGGAAGGCTGGGCCAAAAATCAGAAAAGGCAGCGCGGGTCCTTGCTGAAAGTCTCAATAGCAGGCATTTTCATATCCAACATCAGGCATTACTGGCTTTGGGGAACATGGGGCCGATAGCAAAAGGATCATTGCCTGCCATAGCAGGGTTTTTAAAAGACAACAATGTCAGCATCCGCCGCGCAGCGACGTTCTCTCTTGGGCAGATCGGGCATGGATCAAAAAAATATTCAGCAGATGTCTCGGGACTGCTCAAGGACCCTGATGCCAAGGTGCGCGTTGCCGCGGCATTCGCATTGGTAAAATTCGGGTCAGCGGATAATGCCGCGTATGATATTTTCACGCGAGCTTTGGATGATCCTGATCTGCGCAATCGGTTTTATGTGTTATCTGTGTTAAGACAGCTTGGCCCGTTGGCCAAGGCTGCGATGCCTGCGATCCAAAAAGCTTCGAAAGACAGTAGTCCTGCGGTCAGGAACCAGGCCATGTCTTTGATTCGCAGTTTTAGTTCACAGCGAACAGATCCGTTGCATTCCAAGATATCCGGCAAAGTCAAAAAATGGAAATCAGGGAAATCCGGTCTTGCCGGGTATTTCAAGATATTCATAGGAGTGATAGTCGCCATTTTCGCGCTTTTCGGCAATATTTCCAAATGGAAGAAGGAAGGAATTCCTGCCGGGCAATCAGGCGCCAGGATCGATCCCAATGGCGTTAGCGTCAGGACGTTCTGGGGGAAGAAGTTCTTCAAGTGGAACGAGATCATGGGGTATGAATCAAAGGTTTTGTTCGGTAAGATAGAGCCGCCTTCCGCGATAGTTTTATTGACGATCCACGGTCCCTGCAAGGTCTCCCTTGGTCAGGATAAAAAAGAATTCCTGCAGATCCTAAGCCGCCGCGTCCCTCATTTCCCGGTAGTCCGCTAAGCCCGCCTCCCTCCCGGTAGTCGCAGGTCTTCAGCCTGCGTCCGCTCTGCCTCCCGGTAGTCGCAAATTTGGGGGTCATTCGTTAATAAGTTGATGTTTATGACGGAATGTTGAAAATTTTTCTCGAACCAAAAATTATCAACTAATTTACGAAAGAGCCAAAATTTGCGACTACTCAGGAAAGGGAAACAGAGGGTTTCTTCTTACTTCTTCTTCAATTCCATCTTACACTTAGGGCATTTTCCGGGTTTTGGGGATATATAACAGCCCATGGGGCAGTAAAATTCGCCTTTTGCAGCTTTCTTTTTCATGTGCTTGCCTTTGCCGTGCTTACACTTGCCCTTGCAATCACCAGTGCATTTGTGGCCCTTTTTGCCATCTTTGCCATGCTTGTATTTGCCTTCTTTACACTTGCCCTTGCAATCACCGGTGCATTTATGACCTTTTTTCCCGCCTTTTCCATGTTCCTTGCCTTTACAGTTTTTCATGTGCAGTGCATTGGCTTGGATCTTGGCGATGGTTTTCGGATCTTTGCCTGTTATCAAGATCATGACCCCATCTTCCGTATTCTTGATCTCTGTTGTGGCGCCTTCTATTCTCATGGGATTTTTATTCATCATCTTCATCTTGTACGGGCAAGCATGCTTTTTGTATTCGCTGTTTTTGCCTTTAGTGAAGTCCTTTGTGGATACGATGGTCGCGCTGAATATGACAGCAACGCCTGTTATTAAACCTATTTTCTTTATGGTCATGGGATCCTCCTGGTCAATTACGTCCGGATATTTCGAACTTTTATGAGAAACGAAATCCTTATTTCAGCCCTCTGCTTCTTACCCCTCTCCCTTGAGGGGAGAGGCTGGGTGAGGGTGGTAAAGTTTATCCGTCCTTCTGGATTATAGGATGCCATATTTTTTTTGCTTGTGCCGTGTCTATTGCCGGAAAGAGTACTTGATTGGAATCTGTTTGCATGGTATCAATAATATGTGCGCATTCTTAATGGCTTATTCGCGGCGGCTTTTTGCTGCTTGTTTGTCGCGGTTGTTAGATCAAGCGCCGCGGATATTAATAATGGCGCGAAAAAAAATGATCCGCAAAGCTTCGTGGAAACGCAAAGGATCAGGATACCGGAAAGCGAAGCAAGGTGGGCGTTAACAGGATACGGGCAGGAAAGATTTAAGGAGAGGATCTTGGAAAATTTGAAAAACGTGCCCGGCCCCCGGGATTTATATGGATATTATAAGAGAGGGGAGCTTGAGATCCGCTTCTCAGGCAAGCTCGGTTCCTCCACCACCGCGGTTTATGATTCATTTCACAGGACTGATGCCATAATGCTAAGCCGTAAGCATGTGGAAAAAACAATGCGTTTTTTGCTCTCAGAGGGTTACAGCGAAGACCGGGCTGAAGATATAGCAGGCAGGCTTTGGGTCAGCAGGGTCGCGCATGAGACAGCGCATGCCGCGGATCAGCGCATTCTAAAAGACAAAACCAATTTGAAATTCATACCTCGCAATATCGAAAGTGAATATCATGCCATGGCAGTCGAGGCGCGTTTCTCAGAGTACGCCATAGAAGGTCTTGATGAAGAACTTGTTCTGGGGACGCAGCTGGGCAGGATACAGAAAGGTGTTTTGAGGTGCTGGAGCATGGGGTCTGTTGCGTGCAAACGCTGGATCAGGAGCATTTATGATGAATATTTTTCCGTGCGCGACAAAGATGTCAGCGCGGAAATTGAATTTTACACTGAGAAAGCCCGTAAAGCCAATGACAGGCTCAGGATAGCCCAAAAGCAGCATTCTTCCCCGTACACGATCGGGCGCCTGAAAAGAGAAAAGCAGTGTTACGGGGAGGCTGTGCGCTTCTGGAGCTCCGCTGATCTAAAAGATATCGCAGCCTGCTATTACGATCAAAAACTCCTCAAACAAGATTAGCTCCGCTAGCGCATAGAAAAATAAAATGGAAGTCGCACCCTTTACGGCCGCGTCTGTTCTGCTTTTTTGGTAGTCGCATGCTTCAGCGTGCGTTTGCTCTACATTTGTATGAGCACAAAAAAACGCGCCCGTAAAGGGCGCGACTCTATCGCATTCCCGGCTTTTAAATGTCGGAAGGGGCTGTCCCTGATCTTTCAAACTCAAGGATCCTTTCCCGTATCTCACCGGTCAGCCTGAAAGGTTTTTTTGTCTTGTAGTCATAGCACACTTGCACTGTTGTTGCTATGGCGACCCTGCGCTTGGTGTTCTTGTCCCAGATGGTGTATTGATAATCAAAACTCGCGCCGCGCAATTCCCCGGGCTTGATCCCCACTACAAGTCTTTCGCCGGCCACAGCCGGACTCAAATAACGGATCTGGACTTCTCCCAGTATAAAAGGCACCTGGCGGTAATCTGTTATGCCTGTTATCGCATTCCAATAGCGCATCCTCGCGAATTCCAGGTAGCTTAAATAAACCGCGTTATTAACATGCCCCATAGCATCAGTATCGCGAAACCGCACATCGATCTCGCAGGTCACTTTATAAGAGTCCAAAGTCTGCGACTGTTTCTGCATCATGATGATCCAAGTTTATAAAAAACCAACCTTTCTTATTCCCTGTTCCTGCGTCATCCCTTTCTTCTTATCCCTCCCCCTTAATGGGAGAGGCACCCCGTTTTTCTCCTCCCCCTTGAGGGGGGACAGGCTTCCATACTTATAAAGATGCCAGTGCTTGCAGGGCTGCCCGGAGAGTAGGCCGGGTGGGGGTGATAAAGCCTTTCCATCTCGTTTCATCATTCATCATTCATCATTCATCATTTCTTTTTCCTCTGGACTTACCTCCCTATTTTTGCTTAAAATGAAATTACAAACCTGATTTGCAAGGAGAATAATTATGCCTTTTGATGAGACTATGTTTTTAAAGCAGTCTGTTGATATTTTAAGTTTCTTTAATGAGGAACAGCTCAGGAAAGTGACTCCTGACATTGAGCGCATGCAATATAAGAAAGACCAGTCAGTTGTTTTCAGGGGGGAGATGTCCAATGGTTTTTACGTCATTAAAAATGGCGGCGTCATTGCGACGCTCAAAGATCCTAAGGCTCCGGCCACAACATTGAAAAAGGGAGATTTTTTCGGCGCGCTTTCTCTTTTGCTCGACCAACCATCCGATGTCCAGATCAAAGCCAGTGAAGACAATACGGAGATCATGATGATCCCGATCGATTCTTTTAACAAACTTCTTGCGATGCAGCCCTTGCTGAAAAATTCGATCTTAAAGAAAGTAGAAGAGCGAAAAGCACAGGAACCCCCGAAGAAGTAACCTGCTCAAATGCAGCTTTGCCGCAGACTATGCGTAAGAAAAAAGCAAACTTAGGCCGCCTGGAATCGCTCCTTGTCTCAAAAAGCAAAAAAGGCGATGTTGATGCTTTTACCGAGCTCATTAAAAAATACGAAGGGAAGATCTGGGGCCTCTTGCGCAATGTGTGCTCGACTGTGCCCTCCGAGATCGAAGATGTCTACCAGGAAACATTCATAAACGCATTCAAGAATATAAAGAAATTCAGAGAGACCTCGAACTTCGGCACTTGGGTTTACAGGATCGCTGCCAACCAATGCTTCATGAAGCTCAGAAAGAAAAAACGCTCCAAGGTTGAATCTCTTGATGCCCATCTGGAATCAGATATACATAGGCATGCGATGCTGCGCAAGCTTGCGGATTCATCACGCTTGCCTGAAAAAGAAGCCGGTAAACAGGAGGTTCAGGATAAGGTCCGCAAGGCGCTTTCAAAGCTTCCGCGTGAATACAAGATCGTGGTCACTATGCGCGACATAGACGGTCTGACCAATGAGGAGGCTGCCAAGGCGCTTAAGATGAGTATCGCCGCAATAAAATCCAGGCTTCACCGCGGAAGGACTTTAATGAGGAATAGTTTGAGTGATTTTATGGAAAACGGAGCAAAAAGATGAAATGCAAGATCTCTAAGAAAGGATACATACCGCCACAAACATGTGTTGGCAATCTCAATAAGGCGATCTCTGATTATGTCGAGGGCAAACTCGATACTGCCACGCGCAAAAGAGTTGAAGCTCATATTAAGAAGTACGCGCGCTGCAGAGCATGCGTGACCAGTTTTAAAAAGACAGTCAAAATCCTCAAAAAACAGCCAAAAACCAAAGTCCCTTCCCAAATCCACAACACCCTGCGCAAAAAGCTCCTGGCCTTGGTAGCGAAGAAAAGTAAGTAGTTAGAACCCACTTTTTTCCATATAGCCTTCTCCTGCCCGCCATCCCCGCCCTTATGTCATCCTCCCCACATCTGTCATCCTGAACTTGTCGGGACGATACCAATTCATTAAGTAAAAGGACCTGTACTATTTTCTGTCATTAAGAAATAGTGTTCAGGATCTCATTAAGTTTCCGTTGAGAAACTTTAAAATAGCGGTATTCCCGTTGAGATCCTGCCCCCTCCGTGAAGCACTGCGAGGACCAGCCACTCTATGACTATGGAGGCAGGAAACAAGTTCAGGATGACGGCGGAGCGCAGCGGAGCAGTGCTATTCCCACTATGTTTATAAGGAGAATAGTGCAGAGGGGAGTCAAAAATCCATTAAATCATCAACACTTTTTGAGCATTATGCCCATCCTGAGTTTATTTCAGGGTATCACTTCTCTTTCCATCTGATCCCTTTTGTGCTTTCCGGCATCAAAGGTATAGAGGTGCTATATGCATGAATACAAATGGGTGTTATCAATATTAATAGGCGCTGCGCTTGGATACGCTTATTACAGGTTCATTGGGTGCGCCAGCGGAGTCTGCCCTCTGACATCAAACCCGTATACAAGTACGATATACGGAGCGTTATTGGGTTTTCTGGCTGCAAAAGCATTCTGAACATGTAAAGAAGTGAATCCTGATTTCTCCTCCCCCCTGGAGGGGGAGGATTAAGGTGGGGGGGGTATAAAGCTTGACATTCTGTTACTCGCATTAGGTACGGGCCTTGATCTGATCTCCCGGGGCAGCGTATCCCTCACGCTGCCCCACAGCTTTGCCACGCGATTTTCGCGGCAAAGATGTGGGAGTGCCGGTCCACTATATCGCTTAAGGACGGTGCACCCCGCTCCCTTTATTCCATTCCCTTATTTCTCCTCCCCCTTGCGGGGTATTCTCAAATACTTTCCTCCC
>JBHPMF010000106.1:0-6678 GCA_042563375.1 Elusimicrobiota bacterium
CAGTATTCACGAAGAGTATCTCGAGGCAGGCGCTGATATCATTGAGACGAACTCGTTCGAATCAAACAGTCTTGTATTGGGTGAATACGGATTGCAGGATAAGGCTTTTAATATCTCGCGAAAATCAGCGGAGATCGCCCGGGGATCTGCTGACAAGTTTTCCACAAAAACAAAACCGCGCTATGTTGCGGGCTCTATTGGCCCGACCACAAAATCCATTTTATATATCCTCTCCTATGATCAAAATGACGGTTTCCACAGATGGCTGAAATCAAGGCTGAATCCAAAGATCACATTCTTTCCTGTTGGCTGATTAAGCTGACCCTTAAACTGATAAAAATCAACGAACGGACTCAACCGTAAATTCCCCCATATGGGCACGCTAATACTTGCCTTTGCTTCAAGTTCGCGTTTCAGGTCGGCTGCCGTGTCATTTGGATCCCTGGCGATCTGCCTGTACGCCCCCTCAACGTGGAACGTCACATTAGTCTTTGGTATTGCTGATGCCCATTGCGCTGATGATTTCCACCCATAATCATTGTCTCTGGGAGTCTTCGCGTAATTCCTTTGAAGCACTGCGCCCACGCTCAAAGACTGAAGGAACCTGCCCTGATATAATTTCAACCCGGGTGAAAGCCTTACGAATTTCCTCCTTGGAAGCCGTCATTTTGATCATAGGAGAGGATATATAAACGTGATAAGCGCGGGCTTTGTGAATTCTGTTTCATAAGAAATATTGAGATACGGGCCTATGCTTCCGTTTAAAAAACCTTTGTTCAAATAAAATAAATGGTATTTGAATTCATTCTCAACCACAAACTGGTCAATGGTTTCACTTTTTACCGTGCCCAATCCCTGCGGATTAAGAGTGAGTTTCCCGTAATCAGCCGTAAACCCTGAATCCCACCTGAACTTATCCACATAAACCTCTGAAAACAACTGCATGGTTCCCCTTGAAAATACCTGATTTGCGGCCTGGGCTCTGGCATCAGACACCTGATTATACTGCTCAGTGTTTTGCACTTGGGTATTGGCGAATTGCGCGCTCATTTTGCGAAGATTTATCCTCCACACAGGCTTCCTTGGAGTCTTACCCTCGCAGAACGAACGCACCTCATCATTGTAGTGCCTTAATGCAGTGGCTTCCGCCTCTTCTTTGCTTTTGGTAAATGTTTCATCGATTTTCTCCTTAAGCCTGTAATCCTGGCTTATTTTCGACAAAGCGCCCTTTCCAAGTTCTCTGCGCAAAGCCTTGCTGTAGAGCCTGTCGATCTCCCTGTGTTTTCGCGCTCTTCTGTTTTTAAGCCACCCGAGAATTGCTTGCTTATGAGTCCTTCCTTGAAATTTTATGTTTTGCCCTGATTTAAGTTCATACAATTCATTGTCTTTAAGGAGGTCTTCTGTCAGCGCCACGCTGTAGATCTCACTGTCTTTGATCGGCATGCCTGAAACACGCGCTTGCCTGTCTACCCCTGCTCCGGCTAAATATGTTTTTGATGCGTATTTTGCGTGCCTGACAACATTGGGATCAACAGGAATATCTTCAAATGCGAAATGCTTTAGCAAAGAACGTAAAGCGCTTCCGCGCAATTTCATGATCGCTATTCTTTCCTCGGGGAAAAGCCAGTTCTTCACATAGCTCTCAGACACCTTGCCGGGAGCATTACCGCTCAAGCGGTTAATCTTTAAGATCGCGACTTCAGTATTGGTTTCAAAACGCAGGATCTGTGCTGCTAGATTGTAAAATTCCGCTGGATCGTATGTGATCTTGCTCTCCGGCCAAAGCGTTCTTGGATCAGTAAGCACAGAGCTCTGCGGCTTAGAGAAGAATTCAAGGGATTTTTCTTCAAGGCCCAGCAGGTCCTTGTCGGACGGGTCGTCAGCGGTCATGGCCCTTAACTCCTCTTCAACGCTCACAAGCTCATACCCGGTAGTGTCCTTTATAAACCCAAGATCGATCTCCCCGAAGCCATAGGTTGATGTAAGGCCATAATACGCTGGTTTCCAATGCCTCTCCTTATTCCAGTTTTTAAGATCCACCCGCGTGCGCCTTGTAGTAGTAGCGTCATCTGTATAGTCCCCAAGTAATATGTCTATTCCCGGAACCATAAAACGCAAATTAGCTTCTTCTTCTCTTTTAAGATGCGATATACATATGATCACATCTACTTTTTGATTTTTCCCCAGATCCCTGACCATATTTCTGGCTGTTTGCACGGGGCCTTCAATACGGTACCCGGCTTTGACCTTTTCAAGAAATGCGTTGGCTCTATCAGGCAAGAGCGCGAATATCCCAAGTTTAATGCCATCAATCTCCCTAACCATCCAGGATTTTGGAAGCAGCGTGTCTTTATTAAGCGATTTTATGTTTGAGATCAGGAGATCGGGTTTTTGCGTATCCTTTCTATTCAGCTTGGCAAGCACTGTTTTCCACCCGCCAACCAGGTCGTTGTAGTCCGGAGCCCATGTGTTGAACCCAAGCTCTCTTAAAGCATTTAACGCAGAATCTGAGTTTTCCTCGCCAATGATCTCCGCGGGAAAAATCATTGATCCGACCAAAAGAAGAATGGTATTTTCTCTTGTTTGGCGCAGCTTCTCGCTCAATGCTTTCTTTATCCTGGAAGGCCCGCCAAGGGGTTTCCCGATAACACTTATTACAGTGTCTTTCCCGTCAACATCAAGATGGTACTTCATCATTATTGAGGGTCTCCATTCTCTTTGCTTTGAATCCTTGTCGATCGAGACTGCGCCAAGCTCCTCGCCAATGCTTCCCTTTATCGCTCCAAGAAAACCTTTGCGCCTTGTTATCCCTGAGTAATATCCCTGCGATTCATTATCCGGATCAACAAGAGCGAGTTTTTTCATGATCGGATAATAGGTCTTTGGATAAGCAAAGCTTATGCTTCTGGTTGTCTCAAGTATGTCAACCTCATCTTTGATATTTTTCAAAGCTGTCCTCTTGGGAAGATGCTTGCTCTTTAAGTCCAAGGGCGCATCCATTAAATAGAGGCCGTTGGAAAAATACACCTTCCCATTGGTTATTTTCTTAAGCCTTATGCGCTTGGCATCTTTTGTGAGCAAGTCTTCCAGGGGCTCGACTAAGTCCAGGGAAACAGAGTATCTCCAGCCACGCGTGTAGAATATCTTCACCTTCTTGGTTTCCTGCGCAAAAATAAACGGATGGGCGCATAAAAACGCAAGAAACCCTATTAATATTTTTTTAATCATGGCGCACATCTACCTCTATATATGGATAACAGGGGTTTTAGGTGATTTCTACCACTTATACGCGAATCCGGTTGCCGCGGAAACCCGGCATCCGGCCGCTGTCACTCGATCCCGGCTTATTCCGTGAAAAGGCTCTCCAGGTCTCTTTTGAACAGATATCAGCAGTGGATAACGTCACTGCCGAAATCCGGCTCGTCGCCATCCACGTCCGGCATGCTGTCTGCGTTGTTACCGTTAAACTTGAACTTATGATTCAACAGCTTTTTATAGCATCGGGCATCCTCCTCACTGTCATCGTAGCCCTCTCCATCGCTTGCCTTATTGGCATTGCTTTCCAGTGCTTCATTGTAAGCGCGCGCCAGGGCGATACCCTTGGGAGTCAAAAGCCGGTAATGTGTGCCGCTATCCTTGTCCCAAGCCTCGACAAGATATCCCCTATTGGCAAGGTCTTCCGCTACGGACAATATCAACATCCTCTTCCTTCCTAACTGCCACCCGTCAGGCTCCTTTATAGCGTTCTGGAAATCCCAACTCCTGATGCAATCGCACATTTCAGTTGGGCTATTCGTCCTCGCTCCACCGGAAAAAGCAACGCATCTATTTGCTATAGAAGCAATGCATACCTGAAGATTCTTGAATTTATCCACGAAGCTCTCCAGAGGATCGCATTTCTCTTCGGTGTAACCACCCTCCTTGTAGACCATCTCGCTGTAGGAGTCCCGGAATGTGCCAGTGCCCCACACCCGGCAGCAGTATTTATGATTTAGCCCTTATAATTTCTTATCTTCCGCTTCTGATCACTCCCAGCGTGAAGCCTATAGCCATATCGAAAAATGTCTGCCCATATATGTGATCCCCGACTTTCCTCATCCAAGCCATCTCCTCGTCAGACATCGGGCCCTTCTCAACGGCAGCCAGATTCTCCTCCATTTCCCGCATGCTCGCAGGGCCTGACATGCAAACATCCACATTCGGATTCGCCAAGACGAATCTATAGCAATCCCCTGCTGTGGGGGTTTTTGTGTCAGGGGGCATGAATTGCGGGTTTATCAAATGTCTCCATCTTGTGGTTGTGTAGGTCACAACACCGGGGCGAGGATCTGAGTTTTCAAGATGCGGGAACGTATCCTTTTCAGCGCCTCTGTGCGCTGCATTGTAGCGCACCATAATAATGTCGAATCTAGGGTCTTTTACATACGTCTGGAAAGCTGGCCTATTATGCGATGATATTGCGATCGCTTTGATCACTCCCTTCTGCTTAAGTTCCAGGGCAGTATCCATTACCCTATTACTGGGCAAGCTGTTATACCAGCCAAGAAGCAGAACATCCGCGTAATCCTGCTTTAATTTCTTAAGCCCGCTTTTTAGAGTGGCCTTAAGCAATCCCCCCCAGCGAGAATACGATTGAAGCACAATGACCATATTCTCCCTGTGTCTTGGGGCAAGATTATGTATGGCTTGAGCCATTCCATCCCTGCGCAGAGAGCCCCAATAAAAATAATTACACCCCCTCTCAAATGCAAGCTCATAAGCTTCTGCTGGGGCGCCAAATGAAGAGGCAAGACCAAGGGGGCCTGCTTTTAAATTGCTTCTGCCGAGTATGCTCTTAGAGTTGGACGGGTGATTCATAACATCCGGAGATACAGTCCCAATTACTTATTCATACCCCCGGAAATAAGAAATTACTATACCTAAGCTTGTGCCAAATTAAATCTGTGCCCCTATTCAGCCAAATTAGACAGCCACAGATCCTTATTCTTCCTACAGTAGCTTGAATCTATATCCTCTTCCTCAAACGTGCCGTCCAATGCAATGACCAACTTTATGCCGCACTTCCATGGATGTTTCCTTAATGATATTAATTTGGATTTTTCGACTGTATGCACATCACCAACCCGAAGGGTCTCGCCAAAATAAAGCGCATTAACTGAATAGCTGTCATCGTTGGGCTCCGCTACACATGTCACTTTCACTTTAAAGACCTGGCCCGAAACGTCCAAACGAGTGGTTTCTTTGGAGCTCACATCTCCCTTAATCGCATCTTCGCTCTTTATCTGTTCTTCTATTGCCCATATTTCGTTGTCGGACAACTTCTTTTCTAGCTTCAATTTATAATTGCCCTGATTACAACCCTTAAGTGAAGCGTCTGTAATAAACTGGAAAGCCGCAACATTGCGGACCATCGCGGCACAAAACACACAAGCAATAAACATAACAGCGCTGTTTTTTGTTCTCATGGCAAACCTCCTTATATCGTCTTAATATAAGCTTACCCCCGGAGGCGCGTAATTTCAAGGGGCACTTTATTTGAACAGCGCATGTGTATTGTCCCGCTAAACATAGCTGTTGACAAATAGTGATCCTTCTGTTAAATACCTTATATAAGCACAAATAATCCAGGGGGTGCATTATGAGATCAGGAATCATTAAGACGTTGGGAGTTTTTTCTGCTGCGCTTTTCATGTGTTCTGCGCTGGCATCGCCTGCCATTGCAGCGGATAGATTCGTCACAGCGCTCGTACTCGCTAAAAATATAGGCTCTAACCAACTGAACTACGGAAAATCAATCTCTATAAAATTAAAAAAAGAAGCCGGGAGAGGCGCGTTTCGCTGCGACAACATCGATCATTCCGGTGATTTTTTCGAAGGAGAGATCGATTTTGAAGGCGGGTCGTTCGCGGGTATAAGCATCATGCTTCTTGGATGCAGTTCTGCTCCTCAAGCATGCGCTGACATGGTCGGCAAAACCGTGAGCGGCATGGCAGGATCGCTAATGGAATGCCCAGACGACAGGGTGTTTAACACGATCATAATCCCGATAAAAGATAAATCTGAAGGCTCTGATTAGCGCGATACTGCTCTTGGAAACAGGGGTTATTTGATTTCCCGCAGATCAAGCTTGTAGATAAACTGCTCTGCTGTACAACCTTTTGGCTGGTTGTTTTTCTTTTCTATTTTTTGATCCAGCGCTGACTGGATGCTGTGCGGCTCACTGCATTTCATGATCTCCTGGGAATCATAAAACGGGTCAATAAAAAAGTCAAAACCAATGATCCGATACGCTGTGTCTTGCAAGCTTGTTGCCCCTTTTTCCGGTTTTTGCCGGTAAAACTGCAACACGGGCGCATCTTTAATGCTCTTTCCGTTTAAAACAAAATGGGCTTTGTATAGCATTCCTTTTATGACTTTATTATGCGCCCCGAGCACTTGAGCCCATGTGTCATGTTCAGGGTTTTTCTCATTACTGATCTTCAACAGCACATCCTTGAATGAGATTGGTTTCTTTCCCCTGCTTCTCCCGGCATCATTCAAATCCTCAACCTCATCCAGCATTACTTTAAGCTGGTCAAAAGAAACAAGAATCTGATAATCCCCCCCTGCCTGCAAAGGCACTGCAGCAAGGACGAACATCACGCAAGCTAACCATAGTTTCCCTGTATTCATAGCGTC
>JBHPMF010000107.1:0-6643 GCA_042563375.1 Elusimicrobiota bacterium
CAATCTAATGCGCTTGAGAGCGCTTTGGAAAAAGATATTTGCCGAGCTTGGATTTCAGCATAACGTACCAATAACAGAAGTGTGTGAATTTTAATGATCTAAAAGGGGGACCATATGACCTGGAAACCAAGTGAGCTAGAGAAAGAAATTGAAATCATCCCCGGTGATTTCTCTGCACGAGTGAGAGATGCTTATGACCATGAATCTAAGGCATCAGGAGCAGATACTACAACAGTTATCTTTGAGATAACAGAGGAAGGCAAGAACAAGGGTCTTAGAGTCTACGATCACTTCAGCAAAGCCCACCCGGTGAGTCAAAGGCGGATGATGCTATTACTAAGAGCAGTTGGGCTTCTTGAAAAAGAGGAAGTTGCAAGTGAGGATCTCATCGGCAAAGAGCTGAGAATCAAGGTCGCAACGGAAAAATTCGACGGCTTGCCGCAAGCGAGAGTTAAGAGATACTTGGCAGCTGACGGAAAAATGCAATTGAGCAAAAAAGTATAGGAATGTGCCTTGGCCGTCAGGGGGCGCACAGCGCCCCTGGCGGTTTGCTGTAGAGCTAAAGAAGGAGGCAATATGGAAAAAAAGTTGTTCGACGTGAAAACCTTATCAATTTACCTTAGTCTACCAAAAGCCACGATTTACACGTGGATACATACTGGCCAGATTCCCCTAAAATCGATTGTTCGATTTGGCAGAGCGGTGCGATTCAGGAAAGAGGAAATTGATAAGTGGGTCAATCAGAAGAGTCTGGTAAGCCAGGGATCTTAAGCCCTAACCCCTTGGCAAGAGCCAATATGACTTCAGAATTTAGTGATCTTAAATTTCTTCTTGAACGCGATACCAACTCTTTATGGAAAGAAGTCGGGAGGCGCATTCCAATTGTTATAAATTCCTGCCCTGGCCACCTCGCTCGTCCTCGTCCTTTCTGTTTCATGCATATCCATGTTAACACATTGAATTCTATCTTTACAAATCTATTACTATCCGTTATTATCTATAATAGATAGTGGCTATGATAATACTTTTTCTGAATTTTAAAGAGCAACAATAATGGGCAGTCTTTGGCTAAGAAACAAGAAGTGGTACATCGATTACTATTTTAATGGAAAAAGAATAAGGGAGCCTATCGGCTTCAGTAAAACCTTGGCGAAGCAATCCTTAGCCAAAGTGGAAGCAGAGATCGCAGAAGGCAAGTTTTTCCCCTGTAGACGCAAAAATACCCTGACCTTTGGAGAAATGTGTGAGTTGTACTGGGAAAACTACGCAAAGCGCAAGCGGAATTTTGCGAATGAAGCCAGTGCGCATAGAGCACACCTTTATGTGCTAAAAGTGTCAAAAGCGTTTGGCAACAGAACACTTAATATGATTTCAACGCTTGACATATTGGAATACTTGAATAAGCTTCAGGCAAAACCCTGCTCGCCAGCCACTGTGAACCGGAACCTTGCCATTATCAAGAGTGTTTTTAACAGGGCTATTGAATGGGACAAATTTTACGGCCTTAATCCAACAACTAAAATAAAAAAGATGCACGAGGACAATAAGCGCCTGAGATTCCTTACCAAAGAGGAAATTACGAGGTTGTTGAGCGTTTGCCCCGAAAAGCTCTCCCCGGTTGTTATCACTGCCCTCATGACTGGTATGCGAAAGCAGGAAATTCTCGATCTTCGATGGGAGAACATAGATTTACGGCAAGGTGTTGCGTATGTGTTAAAATCAAAGAGTGGTAGGAGCAGGGAAATACCGATTGCCTCCAAGTTGAAACAATTGTTACTTTTCCTGAATCCGAAGACAGAAGGATTTGTTTTTGAGATTAGTTATAAAAACGTGAGAGATTATTTTAATACAGCAGTAAAGATGGCAGGAATTAGAAATTTTCGTTTTCATGATTTGCGGCACACATTCGCCAGCCATTTCATCATGAAGACATCTGATCTGCCGGCCTTGCAAAAGATTTTAGGCCATGCATCGCCTCAAATGACACAGCGGTACGCGCATTTGGCCCGCGGTCATTTGGCAGACAATATGGCCCGTTTTGAAGAAGGGATGGTCACAAATTGGTCACAATTGGGTGAAAAAGACACTCAGAACCAACTTGAAATCTCTTCAAAATCCGTTGCTAAATAAGTAATTTAGCCCCCATAGACTAGTGGTTAGGTCACGGCCCTTTCAAGGCCGTAGGAGGGGTTCGAATCCCCTTGGGGGCACCAAAAAACCGCCTCAACGGCGGTTTTTTTATTGGTAGCTTGAATTTAGATTTTCGAAAAGGGAAGAAGAACTTATTGAGATCCTGCCCCCTCCGTTTCACTGCGGGGACCAGCGCCTCTATGATTGTCGAAGCAGGAAATAAATTCAGGATGACAGCGAAAAACAGGTCTTTAATAGAGCTGTCTGCAATGATGTAACGCGCTTTCCTTAAACCGTTTAGAAGGACCTTAATTTAAGACACAGGCTCCTCCTTCGTTCCTCCTACGCACAAGCTACGGAAGGACAAGTGAAGCCTGAGGCTACCGATATGAAGAAAATATTGATGAAGAAAAGAGGCGGGGGACCCTTCGACCTTGCTCAGGACAGGCAAGGACCCGCGCTTTTAAGAAAGATATCCTTTAAAAATAGAGGTTATGGATCCCCGCCGGAGTTTATCCCGGACTTGATCCGGGACCTGCTTTAGGGATGACAAAGTGGGGGCGAGGATGACAGAATAGGAATGAGGGTGACAGGATGGGAATAGGGTGACAGGGAAAGAGGAGTGAGGGAGTCTAGAACGGGTCTATAGAAATTCCGTCGTTTAAATCAAGATAAGCTAGAGTCTGATCGCTTACTTCGCCGGGAGGGGCCCAGGCAGGGCCTGCGGGCTCAAGCAAAACATAAGTTGCCCCGTCATATTCAACAAAAGCATTTCCCCTTTCAGGGATCATCTGGATCCCCATCAAGTAATGTCCGGGCACGCCGACCCCAACAGCCATGACGTTGTCCCAGTTAAGCAGGATGGATGCAAGTAAAGCTGTTTTTGTGTCGCAATCACCCCATCCGCCTGTCAAGGTTGTAAGAGGAGGCAATACTCCGCCTGTATGTAATGTTCCCCTTACAGCAGGGGGCTGTTTGTACACGATCGCTGTTTGTACCATGGCAATGGCAGCGCCTAATATCTCATCGGGATCATAATTATTCTCATCTGCCATTTCCTGTAATATCATAGCCACAGAATTCAGATGATCCTTGTTTTCCCGCACCAGCTTCGCGATATCCACAAGAGTTGAGTTATCAGTGAGAAGCTTGAATCCCCTGGAATTCAAATATCGCTTTTTCCTGTTAATGTACTCCTGTTCCAGAGAATCAGTGTATACCGAATCTTCGTACCAGTCATTTATGGCTTGCAAGCCTTCATCCGTATACCCGAAGTCCATGGAAGCGTCAAGAACGCTGTACTCTTCGATCTCCAGTTTAAGCTTTAATTCGTCCCTGTTAAAATTGAGAAACCCGAATTCCAGGTTGAATACGCCTTTTTCATTGGCTATGCGCTGGTATGGGGTTTCCTCGTCATCCCGGTCATAATAACTTCCAAGACCGTGAAAAAGAATATCAGTGGGATGAGGATAAGTTTTTAAGGTTTGATCGCAGTTTGAGCCGATATAAGCGGCCAGAGCAAAGGAGAAAATCAGTATCAGGAAGGATGTAGATTTTAGGTCCATGTTTTTGGGTTATATTTGAATGGAAACCCCTCACCCTAACCCTCTCCCCAAGGGAGAGGGAAAATATTAGGATGGGTATTAAAAATAAATCGATTACGCTATTTTAGGACGCGGACCTGGCCTATGGATTGCTTTGGTATTAATGCTTTGGCGAGTGAACCCAGGCCGTCGCTCACATACAGGGAAACAATAAGCACGACTCCCGAAAGGATCAGTCCCACGGCAACATTGCCCTTCAGCAGTTCTTTTCCCCAAGCCATTTTCTTGCGTCCGAGTTTCCCGAACAGCCGCAATGAATACGACAGGGTTATGATAGTAATGGCGAACACAAAACAAAAATGCGCCAGGGCGAATATCGGAAGCTGCCATTGGGATATGCTCTGCTGTACAGGGGTAGTGAAAAATATATGGAACAGGCTGAAAATAGGCTGAAGGCCTTTTTGGATCATAAGAGCTGACGCGACCATAATAGCCACAACCAGGATGCCGATGGCGACATTGCCCTTCTTGATCTCCTCTTCTTCATCAAAATCAGTGTTTGATTTAACAAGCATCTTATAGCTGATAAAGATCACAAGGACCGACACAGACACATACATGGCAAACTCGATAGCGCTGATCAATAACTTTGTGAAATACATTAAGCCTCCTGTTTACAGTAATCAGAGTTCAGCGGTAAAAAACTCCATTTTGGCTGATTACTGGCTACTATTTATTGAATTTAGTATATTTTATTAACATTGGACATTAAATTACATTAAAGCCTTCATTCGATAATTTAATGGCTGATACTCCAATTTTTAATTGGGGGTCGTGGTGTAGCTTGGTTTAACACGCTGCCCTGTCAAGGCAGAGATCGCGGGTTCGAATCCCGTCGACCCCGCCACTGTTTTGTATAGAGAAAGGTCGTCTGTACTTTCCCACTATTTATATAGAGAAAAAGTGCGGAGACCCCGCCCTACCGCTATTCAATAGAGAACCATTCTGTAACGAAATAGTGGACCGGCACTGGGTCTACTTACTTTCCGCTATTTTAGATAGCGGATAAGTGCGGAGACCCTGCCACTATTTGTTCAAGGAAGGTCGACTGTGCTTTCCCATAATCAATATATTGAGGAAAAGTGCGGAGACCCTGCCTATAATTCTGCCGGCACTGTTCTACGAATGCGTTGTTTTCGAATCCAGCTCTGGTAGGCGGACCCTTTACGGGTCCGTTCTTTTCTGCGCATACAAATGTAGCGCAGACGCACGCTGAAGCATGCGACTACCGGGAAAACAGAACGGACACAGGCTGAAGCCTGAGGCTACAGAAGCCTGAGGCTACCAAAAGAAGCAGAGTAGAAGCGATATAATAGAGATTACCGGAGGAAACCATGCTTATTGAATGCGATAAATGTTCGAAGCGATATGAAATAAAAGATCCGAATAAAGAAACAAAAATAAAATGCAAATGCGGCGATGCCATGGTCGTGCATCCATGGCTTTCAAACAAAAAGATCATTACCAGCGGGAAAGAAATCAGGTGTCCGCTATGCAGACGAAAACATAAATTAAATGAATACCGCAATAATACGGAAGTAGCATGTAATTGCGGCAATCTATACGTTGTCAAATCTTTCAGCAATCCAAGAATCCGAAGCGGAAGGCGCGAATCAGACCACAGCGCTGAACTACTCGAAGTCGAACTGCAGGGGCTCATTAATACTTCGAGGCTGATACACTCTTCGGACCAAGACCTGAACAAACTCATACCTCTTGTAATAAAGATCGCCACTGACATCCTCAGGGGAGAGGGCAGCAGTGTGGTATTGCGGGATAAGGAAACAGGAGGCTTGATATTCAAATACGCGGTTTCCGGGATCCATGACCATGATGTGAAAAGCTTTAAAACCATGGGGAGCATAGGTATTGTAAGCGACTGCGTGGAGAACCAGAAAGCGATCATCCTCAACAACTTGAATAAATATCGCAGGATCTCGATAAAAAAAGGAAAAAAAGTAAGTTTTGTCACGCGCTCGATAATCTGCGTGCCGCTGGTAGTCAATGATGATTGTATAGGCGCTCTTGCGATCATCAACAAAAGGAACAATGAGAATTTCAACAAGCATGACCTTGCTCTGTCGGAAGCGGTTTCAAACCAGATAGCGATAGCGATCTACAACGCGGAACTCGCGCAGGAAGCTTTGAAAACTGAAAGACTGGCAGCCATTGGGCAAGCCATAGCCGGAGTCGTGCATTGCATAAATAATCTTCTCACAGGCCTTAACTGCGGAGTGCATGTGCTTAAAAGCGTTGTGGCGAAAACCAATGTTAAAACTCCGGGCCGAAGCATCGAACATTTGGAGAATAATCTTGAGCAGCTTAAGCACCTGGTGCAGGACATGCTCACTTATTCCAAGAAACGCGAGCCCGAATACAAGCAAGTGTATCTCAATGACCTTGTGAAATCCGTGGTTGACCTGATGCAGCCCCGCGCCAATGAAAGCAATGTTAAACTGCGCTTCTTCAGCGAACCCGGGCTTTTAAACGCGGAAGTCGACCCGAAAGCCATTTACAGAAGCGTATTGAACCTGGTATTAAACGCGATGGACGCAAGCCGGAAAGATTCAGTGATCAATATAAGCGTTCGATCCAATGATGCGCAGGAAGCGGTCATTGAAGTTTCTGATCATGGGTGCGGGATGGACGAAAAAACCGTGCGCTCCATGTTCCAGGCATTTTTCAGCACAAAGGGTTCATCAGGCACAGGTTTGGGTCTTTCTGTCACACATAAGATCGTGAATGAACACGGGGGAAGGATAAAAGTCAAAACAGCGCCGAACAAAGGCACGACATTCAAGATATACCTTCCAAAACGCAAACCCAAGATACAATACAAAACCGTTAAACCCAGAACCCCCGCATTGAATTAGCCACGTTCACGCAGTGTTTTCCCGCTTTCCAGTCGT
>JBHPMF010000108.1:0-6554 GCA_042563375.1 Elusimicrobiota bacterium
ATTGCTTCGCCCTTTTAGGGCTCGCAATGACAGCGAAGCAGTCCAGTGGTATGCTCCACAGGGCAGATGGGGTTATTTGCCACGCAAAATGAAGAATGCAGAGACTAGGCACAGAAGCAGTTTAAAATGTAGTTCTTTATAAAAGACACAGGCTAAAGCCCTGACTATTATACGCATATTGTCATTCCTGCGAAGGCAGGAAACCAGGCCCTCTTTTCCCTAAAAACAGAGCAGACTGGATTCCTGCCTTCGCAGGAATGACAGCGGAGCAGTTCAGTGTATTCCCACGGGGCAGAAAAAACCTCTTATATTGCAGTTTTATTGAAATGCGTATACTTCTCAGGGCTAAAGCCTGAGGCTACCGGAACGAAGAAAAGAGATATCTTGAATCAAATTTTGATTATCACTTGCTAAAGCCGCCCTATTAATCACCACTGGTAGCAGCAGCAGCAGCACCTCCGCCAGCAGCAGCAGCGCCAGCGCCGGCAGCAAGACCACCTGTCCCACCTGCAACTGTAGCAGCGCCCATAAAAGCAGAGCCAGAACCAGCATTAAGCATTAATAATTCTTTTATACCTCCGGCCTTCGTCAGATCAGAAGGTGAAAGTGACGTAAACATTGATTTTATAGCAAAAGCAGCTGTCCATAAGCCAACACCAGCAAGCAAGGCTCCCATCATCATGCCCTGCATGCCAAGGGTATCATCGCCAAATATTTTACTTATTGGCTCATAAGCTTTAGATAAACATACTAAAGCAGCTGCGCCGAATGCAATCTTTGCCAGTATTGCAGGCCAACCATTCGGTATAAATGCAGCTATAAATGCTAAAGCAAGCGCTGCGACGATCCACGTAAGAGCTTCCATCATCAAATCCTGGAGAGGGTTCTCCTCTTCCTCAATAGGAGCTGCGGTGTTATTAGGATTAATAGCAGTCGGCTGCGTGAAATCCGCGGGATCTCCCAGGCCAGAGTCAATCGTATCCATCCCAGGATCACCTTCAGGAGTTCCTGATACTTCAGCACTCGGTCCTCCTGCGACAATAGAAGCAACATTGGGAGCTTGCCCGAAAGCAGCTCCTGATGCTCCGGCTGCTACTTGATCAGAAGCGCCATATCCCCTGTTCGAGAGCTTTGCAGCTCCTTTTAAGTTCCCATAAGCTCCTGCTCCCCTGTTATTGAATCTGCCCACTGTTTTTGTTCCTGCTTTCCTGCTTCTGCCGATCTTGCCTTTCCCCCGTCTGCTGCTTGCGCCCCCTGCTGAACCCATACTGGCCTTGCCTGAAGCACGTGATTTGCCTGCTTTGGGACCGCTGCCTCCTGAAGAGAATCCTCCGCTTGCGCCTCCTGCTCCTTTAAATCCCATGTTGCCTAATTGGCTTGATCCCCCCAAAGCATCAGCTCCCTGGCCTGACCCGCCTTTTGTAAGAGCAGCCAAAGCATCTCCCATTGCATTATCAGCAGCGCCTTCTCCCCCCTGCTCTTCACCTTCCTGCTCGCTTTCTTCCCCCTCAGCTCCTTCCTGAGGAAGGGCTTTTCCGCCCCTGATATAACCGTACAAATCAGCCTCCGTGCTTGACTGCTCATCAAGGCTTGCCTTGAAAGATTCATCATCCAAAGTGGCTCCCAGGGGAGAAGATGAAGCAACAGAATCCACCCCGCCGCCCTTTTTGCTCATTTCCCCAAGCTCTATGGCGCTTGGAGCTCCTCCAAGGAACACTTTAAGGACCTTTTCAGCGAGTATTTTAGGAGTCACTCCGCCTGCGCCCATGACCCCGAATCCAATACCCAAAGCAAAACACCCGATGCTTGAGAATTTCAAAAGCAGGACAAGCAAAAGCAGGAATTTCTTTAATCCCATAAATCTATCCGAAGGAAGCTTAAAGTCCGGTTTGAATTCAGGTTCTTTTTTTCTTTTAAAGAGTTTTTTGAACATTTCAGTTTCCTCCTGTACTCAATCTACCGCAAATCCATTTAATCCCATCTAATTAGCACTCAATAATTAATCAGCTCAAATATCTCCGGTATATCCCGGAGGATGAGTTGTTATGCTGCTATCCCCCTGTCTCCATACATCCGTGGTGCCATTTGGATTCTCTCTGACGTATGTATTACTACCATTATTATCCAGAAGGTTTTGCCAACCATCTCCAGGGGGGCCAGTAGGTGCGCCGCTTGTGCCACCCGAAGAAGCGCCCGACTTATCACCACCTGAAGCAAGCGAAGCAGGACCAGTAGCAGCACTACCACCCATTCCCAAAAAGTCTTTTATCTTGGCAATATAGCCGGCACCCTCGCCGGCAGCAGTTGGATCATAAAACATTGCCTTAACACCTAAATAGCACACATAACCAGCCATTCCTGCAAGCATAGCGCCCATCATCATGCCCTGCATACCAAGACTATCATCCCTGAATATTTCAGCGATCGGACCGGCAATGGCTGCAATAGCAAGGCCAATGCCTGCTAAAGCAAGGGCTAGTTTTGCCCAACCAACCGGGCCTGACAATAGACCGTCAGGCGCTGGTATTAATGCTGCAACTACTACAGCTGCAAGAGCTCCAAGAAGCAGACCCAAAGCATTTATCATCAAATCCTGCAGGGGGTTCTCATCTTCCTCTGGTTCATCAGTGGTATTGTTGTTATTGATATTATTGGGCCTTATATCAGAACCAGGATCCCCCAGATCAGAGTCAACCGTATCCATCCCAGGATCACCTTCAGGAGTTCCTGATACTTCAGCGCTCGGTCCTCCTGCAACGACCCCTGCTCCCATTGGGACCTGCCCGAAACTCGCCTGGGAAACTCCTTTTGCTGTTTGATCTGATGTGCCGTATCCGCGGTCGGATAATTTAGCAGCGCCTTTTAAATTATCATACGCTCCGCCTGATCTGCTTTTAAATCTTCCTTTTGTGCGCACGCCCGCTTTCCTGCCTCGTCCTGTTTTACCGCTTGCGGAAGAAAGACCCTTGCCTGCGCTAGAACCCATTGAAGAGCGGCCGGCGCGCATCTGAGAGCCGGATCCTGATGAAAAACCACCACTGCCTCCGCCTCCTGCTCCTCCCATACCACCCAAACCACTCAAAGCGCTTCCTTTGCCTCTGTCCTTTAAACTGCTGAGTTTTGATCCTTTTTTTGTTTTAGCAAGAGCGTCTTTTGCATCAGCTAAAGCAGAATCTTTGCCTGCTCCTGATCCCCTTTCCCCGCCTTCCTCATCAGAACCTTCTGCGCCTGTTGGGTAATCCTCAGGAATAAGAAGGCCAAGGGTTGTTTCCTCATCAGGGTGAGAATCTTCCTCTTCAAGGCCTCTTGATCTCATTGCAAGTTCAGGATTACTCACATCAAAAGCTCCGCGCACATCTCCGAACATACCGGCCCCTGCTTCCTCCTGAGATGATTTGCCTGCCATTGAAGCAGCTTCCTTATAGGAAGACACAGCTTTATTCACGATCAAGGCTGAAGGCACTCCGATAGTCACGATCCCGGCTGCAGCAACAAGAGCTCCTGCTGTTGCAGTGCTGCCCAACGCGGTAACCCATGCAACAGGAAGCACTTTAGCGCAAAGCGCTAAAAGAGCTAAAAGGCCTTTTTCCTTTTGAGTTGTACCTTGATCTGTATCACTCATAATATTATCCTCTTACTCGTCAGGATGCTGTATGTTATAGAGCCTCTCTTGCGCCTGCTCCATTAACCTATCTTCTTCATCTGCCACTGCCTCCATCAGTCCAAGCATTGTTTGCGCTCGTGCCTTATCGCACATGTCATCCGCCTCATTTGCGCTTGCCTGCTCATCGATCTCTGTTTGGCAGGCAGCATATTCTACGTCGCATCTTTCGCATCTTTTCTTTATCCGGTCATTTGGCATATCCGCGGGACGGTTGCAGATCTCAGGAAGCGCATTGTCGCATACTATGAACTTATCATCGCAACACTCAAGATCATCGCAACCCGAACCGCTTTCCTCATTATTCTGAGCATCAGATCCATCAGCATCCGGACTTGCGCATCCTGATATCTGATTATTGTCCGCGTGTTTCTTGAAAAACAATGCCAGATGCAAGCCCTTGCCGGTAAGAAGATAATGCTTGTTCCTCACGATGATGTATCGCTTGGCTCTTAAGTCCTTGACTGCGCCGGGAGCATCAGCGCGTAATATCTTGATCGCATTAAAAAACATGCTTCCTGCTTCATTAATACTTTTCCCGATCTCTTGTTTAAGCGCCTCTGGCTTAAGCCAGCCTTTTTCTTTTTCCTCTTTTTTCAAGGTTTCCAAGCCCCTGCCGTAAAAATACACAGGACATGATGGGGCTCGGATCCCTCTTTTAAAATTCAAAAACGCTGAGATCGCATTATCCGATCCGCTGAACACGGCCTCCTCCAGTATCTCAGCTAAAAACCATGCTTCAAGCGGAGAACCTAAAGCGCTCTCATCTGATATATCAATATTCAACCCAATGCTTTCAAGCATGTCTCCGTATGATCCTGCTGACTCATCCCATGTGAACGGACCTTCCAAACATATTCTTCGCATTTTTTGAGAACCCGCAAAACAAAAAAGCGCGCATAACTCAAAACAGATCACAGTGATCAGTGCGATTGTTTTTGCGGATTTAATGATCTGTTTCATCATCCCTCTTCTTCCATTTTCTAATCATTCTCCTTGAGCTCAGGGTGGTGGAGGCTGTTGCCAATCATTGCCGTTCCAGAAGGTGTTTACATTATCGGGTGGGTTACCGCCATTCCAATTAGTCGTACGCTGATCCGGAGGATTGGTTGCAGTATCTGTTGAACCCTCTTGGTCAGCATCCGTTGGTTCAGGAGTACTAGTCAGGTTCTTCAGGCCCCATTTTGCTGCACCGCCTCCTGAACCCCCACCGCCCAAGCCTGTAAAATTCTTTAATTTCTCTACAAATCCCACCCCCTCAGTAACAGGGCCTAATAAAGCTTTGGCTGCAAGATAACCCACATATCCTGCCATACCAACGAGCATAAGCCCCATCATCGTACCCTGCATTCCAAGGCTATCATCATCAAGTATCGGCATTATATACGCTGTCACAGCTTCATAAATGCAATACAAAGCTGCTGCCACAAGAGCATATCTTGCTATATCGAGCAAAATGGTTCCGCGCGGCATTATCCCTGCTAAGATCGCTGCGAGAGCGCCTCCGAGCAGCAATGCAAGAGCGCCTTGCATCAAATCCTGTAGAGGGTTCTCATCTTCCTCTTCATCATCAGCAGTGTTATTGGGATTAATAGTTTTCGGTTGTATATTAGTATCCCCCAGATCAGAGTCAACCGTATCCATCCCAGGATCACCTTCAGGAGTTCCTGATACTTCAGCGCTCGGTCCTCCTGCGACAACACCTGCTGCTTGAGGAACTTGGCCAAAAGCAGCTCCTGAAGCTCCGCTTGCAACCTGGTCACTTGATCCATATGCCCTGTTCGATAATTTGGCAGCGCCTTTTAAATTATCATAAGCTCCGCCTGATCTTGATTTGAATTTGCTGATCGTCCTGATACCGGGTTTTCTGCTTTTTCCTTTTCCTCCGCCTGAAGAACTAAGACTGCCTGACCCTCCTGAGCCCATTGAGCCGCGCCCGGAACGCTGCAAGCCGCCCCCTGAAGACGCGCCTCCGCTGCCTCCTCCTCCCAAACTTCTGAATCCGCTTAATTGGCTTTTCCCCTTGCTTGAGAATCTGCCTTTTAATCCTGATAGATCTTTTCTGGTTTTTCCGCTGACTGAGGAGACTTTCGGATTTCTCTTCCTTTTTGATCTTGCCCCGGATGCCCCTGCTTCTGATGGATATTCTTCAGGTATTAAAAGGCCAAGTGAAGTTTCCTCGTTCTCATGGGCTTCTTCGTTCTCTATGTTTTTCGTTCTCATGGCAAGCTGGGGATCAGCTATATCAAAAGCTCCGCGGATCGCTCCGAACATTGAAGCGAACCCTGATTGCTTGTCTTCAGTACCGTCAATAACACCCGGAGCATGGCTTGGGGCTGAGGAGCTCATGGCTCCTGTGGTGATCAAAGCCGCGGGCACTCCGATGGTGACCCCGCCTGCAGCAGCAACGATCATGCCTGCTGTTACAGGGCCTCCCATGGCAGCTACCCATGAAACAGGAAGAACTTTAGCGAAAATCGCTAAAAAAGCTAATAAACCCTTTCCCTTGTTCGAGAACTTTGATTCAGCCATATTTACTCTCCTTAACTACTAATTGTTTGAATTTGAGTTATTTGAATTATTTGAACTGCCTGAATCTCCGCTCATTGCTCCTGTAAAACATGCTGTGAGCGGCCCAGTGATCATATCACTGCCTGAATTACTTGCTTTATTGCCCATATTTGCAAGCCATGAGTCTCCATCGCCGCTCCCACCGGTTCCGCCCATTGAAGCGCCGAGCCCGGATAAGGCTGCTCCCATAAGCACTGATGCCAGCATGCCTTCACACGGATCCTCATCTTCTTCTTCATCATCATCATTATTTGCGCTCGGAGGCGTTGGCGGCTTAGCTTTATTGCCGCCGCCGGGATCATCTCCGCCCATATCATCGCCA
>JBHPMF010000010.1:0-56288 GCA_042563375.1 Elusimicrobiota bacterium
TGACACGGGGAAAATAGGGCAGGGGAGTAAGAATAAGAAAACCAAAACAATACTTACAACAGCTCTTATCGCCACAGCAGGGATACTTGCTTTCCTGGGAGATCCCGGCATAGCTTCAGCAGCTGTTGCAAACATGCAGCCTATTGATTTCCCGTTCACAACAAACTGGTTCGCAACGAATTTTCCATTGTTATCCATGCTTGGCATTGGCATTGTTGGAATGGTGGTTAGCAAGGGAAAAGGCGATCTTAACACACTGATCGAGCAGCTGACAAAAGAAGATGACCCAAAAGTACGAAAACAAGTAATAACTGACCTGGCTGCTCAGTTCAACGATAGCAATGAAGCATGGAATGCTGTGGTTAAAGCCGCTAATGAAGACAGCAAAACCAGCGTGCGCGTAACAGCAATAAACACGCTTATAGCGTTTAAGGTTGACCCCTTTGTAATGTTCGATGAATTTAAATCGATCATTAATACCACGTTGCTCTCAGTAAAAGAGATCGGTGTAACAGCAGCTGTGATATCCGCCATAGGCAATCTCGGCCTTGAAGAAGGCATATCGTATCTTAAAGGACTCGTAAGTTTTATCGAGGATTCCGGAACCTTTAATGACCTTGAAAAGGAAGATCTGCTGATTGAAATCCAAGGCGCTGTAGCCAGTCTTGAGGCAAATGCCGGGTTTACGGGAAGCTTCGATCAAGTCGATCAATATCTTAAAGACTTAAAGAGCACTGATCCGGATGTGCGCAAGCATGTGATAAACGAGCTTGGCAAGTATGATGATCCAAAAATCAAGGATGCTTTGCTTGATATTTTGGAAAAAGATACTGACCAGGAAGTCGTGGAAATAGCTATCCTCGCGCTCTCCAGATATACGGAGCAAAACGTGCTCGATGTCCTTATCGACATAGTAAAACAAGGTTTCGTAACCGGAGACAATTTAAGAAAAGTCGGGCACGCTGTCAATGCCATAGCATTCATGGATATGCGGGAAGGCATAGAAATACTTGAGAATTTCGCTTATGCTGAACATGAATATTTAGGTGAACTCACTGAGGAACAGAAACACCTGATCAAGATCGCTAAAGACGCTCTTGATAAGCGCGCCTATATAAACAAGGATATGGGTGAAAATGAATCAGGAGCAGTCAGGATACCTGGTAAGGTCGTTTCAGAGAGCGAAGCAGGCGAAGATTTTGATTCAGATAACACGGTCGACATAGCAGCGCTTTCAAAAGCCGCGAAAAACAATTATAAATACCAGCCGCGCATGGACCACACACCAGGCATCAATGGCATAACTCGCGATCTGACTTCCCTTTCAGCTCAGGATAATCTCGACCCCGTCATAGGCCGCGATAACGCCATCAATAAGCTCATAGGCATTCTCGCTAAGTCAAAAAAGCACAATGCAGCGCTGGTGGGCGAGCCAGGAGTCGGCAAAAGATCCATTGTAGTAGGCCTTGCACAGAAGATAGCACAAGGCAATGTGCCGAAGTTCTTAAAAGGCACCCGCATAGTAGAGCTTGATGTGGAAAAACTCCTCTCAAGCAAGGAAGCTCTGCAAAAACTCCCAATAGTGATCAGTGAGCTCAAACGCAGTAAAGGCTCGGTCATCCTCTTCATCAATGATTTCCACAGCATAGTCCCATGCAGAGAAGACCCCACTGATCTTATCAGCGCGTTCAAGCCTTACATGGCAAGCGGTGAGATAACAGTGATAGGAACAACAACAGGGGATCAATACAGGAACAGAGTGGAAGCTGACAAATCCCTGATAAGGACCCTTGAGGCCATGCTCATTGAAGAGCCCGCGAACAAAGAGACCCTCTCGATCCTCAAGGGCTTAAAATCCATCTATTCCAAACTCCATGGGGTCACATATACCCAGAAAGCCATAGAAGCAATAGCGTATTTGAGCGCAAGATACATTAAGAACAGTTTTATGCCTGATAAAGCAGTGGATCTCATGGATGCTTCAGGAGCCAAAGCAAAGCTAAAAGGCCAGAAGCGAGTCACTGACAAGACTGTTCGAGAAGCAGTATCAGAGAAAACAGGAATACCCTTAGGCAGTGTAAAAAACGACCGTGAGAAGTACTTAAACCTTGAATCATATCTGGGCAAAAGGGTCATAGGCCAGAACAAGGCAATAACAGCCATTTCAGAAGCTTTAAGGATAGCTCAAGCAGGCATCAAGAAAGCCAAAGGGCCCATAGCAAGCTTCTTATTCGTGGGACCCCCGGGTGTGGGTAAAACCGAAGTGGCCCGAAGTCTCTCTGAAGTCATATCAGGAACCGAAGACAAGCTCATCCGCCTTGATATGTCTGAGTTCTCAGAGAAACACACGGTTTCAAGGCTTATAGGCTCTCCTCCGAGCTATGTAGGGTTCGAGGAAGGCGGACAGCTCACTGAGAAAGTAAGGAACAATGCTTATTCAGTCATACTCCTTGATGAGATAGAGAAAGCCCACCCTAATGTCTTGAATCTCCTCCTTCAGATGCTTGATGACGGACACTTAACAGATGGAAGAGGCAGAAAAGTAGATTTCACCAACACAATAGTGCTTATGACATCGAACTTAGGCAATGTTGCAGGAGAAGAATCCAAGAAAACAGTAGTGGGTTTTGGCGAGAAAACCCCGGCATCTGATGATGAAGTATCAGCGCAGAGACATGTGCAAGCTGCCAAGAACGAGCTAAGACCCGAGCTATTCGACAGGCTGACCAAAACCATACCATTCCACAAGCTCACCCTGGATCAAAAAGCTCAAGTGCTTGATCTAAAGCTCACTGACCTTGCAGCAAGAGTCAAGGAAAACGCGCAGATCACCTTAATAGTGGGCCAAAACTTAAAATCAAAGATACTTGACATTCTTAAAGACTCCACAAACCCGGGAGCCAGAGGGATCGACCGCGCCATAACAGAGGAGATAGAAACCCCCCTCTCAAAAGAACTGCTTTCAAGCAATCATAAGAAGAACACGAAACTTACGATAGATATTGATGAGGATGGGCAGACAAAGATTGCGCAGAAAAAACCAAAAGCAAAGAAAAGCGGTTTCGGGAAAACAGCGCTCTCCATAGCCGCGCTCTCAAGCATAGCTTTCCTGGCAATGATGTTTGGCGCCCCGGAAGTAGCGGATGCTGCAACCTCAGCCGTGCAATCAACAGATCCCTCCTCTTTAGGATGGCTTTCCACGCTCCTTTCCGTGCCTATTATCGGACTCGGCATGGCCATAAGCAGTAAGAAGGGCGCTGGCAAACAAGATGAAACTGCAGGATATTGGATCAAAGAATTGCAAGACAGGATGGACTGGCCTTCCAGGTTCAAGGCCATTGAGATATTAAGCATCAAATTCAATGATGACCCCAGAGCAAGCGGCGCAGTTGTCACCGTGGCAACGAACCGCGCGAATGATCATCAATTCCGATTAGCAGCGATCAATGCCCTTGGATCTTTCAGAAATAAACAAGCGCTGGCTGCGTTAAAAAGCCTTGTGTCAGACTATCTCATGGCAATGTATCACGAGTATGATATGTCGCAATACGCAACATACGAAGAAAAGCGGGAAGTCGCGCAGAAATTGTTCAGCCTCGCTGGACAGGCTATCATTGCGCTCGATGATATGCGCCTGCCTGAAAGCCGCGAGTATCTTGAAACCATTGCATTTGAGCCATTGATAATCGACGGTAAGCATATTGATGATCAAATAAAGGCCCTTGCTTTTGAAACGCTTGAAGACAGCGGCCCTTATTTTAAGATGCCAGGCGCCAGCAAGAAGTCAGATGAAGGTCCGGCTATGAGAACATCCGGCAAGAACCTGAATAGGGTCCAGCATAAATCAGTGGTTGATACGGTTGTAGGACAAGCATTCGATAATGGCGATGCGAGATCGATCGAGCCCTCAGAAGCATTGCAAAGCCTATTATCGGCTGCATTAAAAACCCCTTCTGTCATTGCAAGCGAAGCGCGGCAATCTCAAACGCAGGGAAGCCAGCAGAGCGGAAAGATCCTGAATCAAGTTCAGGATGACAAAGGAAAGCGGGGTCGCAATGACAAAATAGAAAAGATCCTAAAGCAAGTCCGCAATGACAAGAGCGGTAACTTCAGCGAACAGGATAAAGAATACGCGTTTTTTGATCCTAATGGGGATTATTTTACGAATGGAACAAAAGTGTATGAAGTAGAAACAACAGCCCAAGAGATAGAAGACTGGGCAATGAAAAGCGGAGTAAGTCCTCCGGCTGACATTGTAGCGCATGCAGGAAGAACAAGAAACCAGGCCTATTACTTCTCCCACCAGAAAGAATATCTCCAGAACCTCGCCCCCAAGAAACGAGCCCAAGTAGCCAAACATGAGATAGCGCATATCAATAACCCGACGCTCTCTGAAGCTCAAGTTTTAGCAATAGCTCCGCTGCCGACCCTCGGGATCAAAGCCAAGCTATTAGATTTTATAAAGAGCATGCCCAAGGGAAGCTGGCCGCTGATCCTCGGAAGCATCACCCTGCAGTTCGGCTTTGAGATCATAGGCACGGCATCCATCATGTACGCCCAAACCCTCACCGGCGGCGTCATGATACTTACGTACATGGCAATCGTGCGTATTGCCATGTCAACGCTGGCCGGAGCTGTGGGCGGCCCCCTGGGAGACAAGGTATCAACCAAAAAGTTCCTGATCTTCACGCATCTTTTGCTTGGGATCCCGCTGGTCGCTATCGCCGGCTTAAACAGCATCGGAGTGATAACAGCCGGTATATTCCTGACTCTGATGGCTTTCTTCTATTTCGGCAGGGCCGGTTTTATCGGGGGTATGGGTGGAGTTGCCACGCAGACTGCTGTGTCGGAGATCTCCGGAGCTGACAGCGTAGCTTCGGAAAAGATAAACAGCATGATGAAAGTCCTTCTTCAGATCCCGGGATTTTTGGGACCCATAATCGGCTCCGCGCTGATCGTCACCATCCATGCATCCGCCACATTCGCGGCCACCCCCGCGATCTTCCTTGTCGGCATAATCCCCTTCATGTTCCTTCCGCTCCTGTTAAAAAAGGACGCGTCAGAAGGAAGGACCGGTTTCTTTGAAAAAATAACCAAGGGATTCACTGAAACATATAAAAATCCGCAGCTGCGCTGGCCTTTTGCTTTCTATGCCCTGATCACTTTGATGCACCTGGCATTCTATTCACTGCTCTCCCCCATGTATACGACATACGCGTTCCCTGATGCCCCGGAGATGCTCGGATGGCTCCGCGGAGCATACAGCCTGGGAGGAGGACTGGGAGCGCTGATGAGCAGGTTTAATCCGTTCAACTTAAAGATCATCGAAAGCCTGAAACAGATGAGTCTGGCCAAATGGACCGCGATCGGAATGCTGGCCCTTCCTCTCTATTGGGGAATGGGAGCAATGATAAGCAGTCCGCTGATCATCACCGCCTTAATAGGGTTTTACGGATTTCTAACCGTGCCCGCAGGCATCAAGCTCTTTTCCGCGATGCAAGCGCGTTCACCCGAAGAAGCAAAGGGACGCATCATGGGCGCTGTCTCTTTACTTACAAGCTTTATAGCGCTGGTCAATCTAGTACTGCTTGGCGGCGTTTTTGAAGCTCTGGGAGCCACGACTTTCCCGATCATGGCAGCTGCTGTGTCCGGACTTTCCATACTGGGACTCTCCGTGGTACACAAGCTAAATAACAACACTACCGCGCCAGCCTCCCCACGCGGCCCTCCCCCGTCCGCTAGTGTGAGCGAAGCAAAACAGTCCCCCCCTGTCATTGCGAGCCCAAAGGGCGCGGCAATCTCAAAAACACGGAAAGCATCAGACCAGAAACAAACCCTAACTACCAGAACATCCAACTGGTTCAAAAACAGATTTGCGTCCTTCCAACGCACAGGGAACGCCTTAACCGGCTTCCCTGCAAATTTAAAAGATAAGACTGTGATCCTGGCGGGCGTCATGCAAGGCAGAGAGAACATTATTAGGCGGATCCAGAATATGGGAGTGAAAGTCGTTCTTCTTGGCAAAGCAGAAAGCACGGGAAAGACCGTTGCAGATGACTTCATAGAAGTTCCCATGGGTGATGATGCTGCGTATGACTCAATCGTTGACACAGTTGAAGCCTATGCCAAAACCCACAAGGTCGATGGTGTTGTTAATTTCATGGATACCAATGTTATTCTTAACGTCCGAATAGCAAAAAGATTAGGATTAACACGCCACGCAGTTTACGGCGTTCAATATGCAAAAGACAAAAGCGCAATGCGCGGTGTTACAGGGGACAAACCCTACGCAACAAAATTTTACGATGTTGAATCTATTGATGACATAAAATTTGCGATAGAGCGCACCGGCCTGCCCGCAGTTATCAAGCCTCCGATGGCAGCTGCAAGCCGAGGCGTCTATGTCGTGCACTCACTTTCGCAAGCCCGCGCAATATACAGACAGATAAACGAGTGGGTCAAGTCTCTTTCGGAAGAAAAAAGAAAAGTATATTTCCCAAAATTCGATGAAACAAAAGGCCAGCCGGTTCTTGTTGAAGAATTCCTGACGCAAAGCGCAAGCGATAAGCGAAAAGGCAGTGATGAAGTGGATATCGAGATGCTAGTGCAGGATGGACAGATAAAATTTGCGGCTATAGGCGACAATTTCCACGCGACCGAAGGAGACCACAGGGAAACGATCAATTCCCACCCATCAAGACTTTCATGGATCAAGAAAAGAAAACTCATGAATATGGCAAAAGATGTGGTCAAACAGCTTAAACTTGAGAACGGAAGTGTTCACCTTGAAGCCATGATAACCAAGAACGGCCCAAGGATCATTGAGGTCAACCCGAGAATGGGCGGCACGCTTACCAATACCTTGGTCAAAGAAGCCTGGGGCGTTGACCTAGTGGAAGAAAACGTGAAAATCGCCCTTGATGTGCCTATCCCTGATCGAACAAAGATAAAACCGATCAAGACAGTGATAGGTAGATGGTTCTTTTCACAGACAAAAGGAAAAGTCGCCAGATTAAGAGGTTTCGAAAATTTTGAAGGCAACGAAGGATACGACTTAAGATTAACCAAGAAAGAAGGCGATGAGATCGGCGGCCGCGAAGCAGGATACGCGGGTAGTGTTGGATTCGCTCTGATCAGCGGCAAAAATTATAAACAAGCTAAAACACGATTGAACAAGCTTTTAGAGGAAACTGAATTCGAGGTTGAGCCCGCCCAAACCAATCCAGCGAAAATAGGCTGGAGCGACGGCGGCATTGCCATGAGACTTAATAAGGCAGAAGAGGGTTATTCCAAAGCTGAGCATGACACGGTAGTCAACCCTTTGATCGATAATGCTTTTGTGAGCAAAAAGGCGAAACTCATAGAGCCTTCAAAAGCTTTAAAAGAAAACCTGGATAACGCGGGCAAAGACGGAAATCCCACGAAAGAAAAGATCCTGAAACAAGTTCAGGATGACACCAAAAACGTATATGGTGAACAGGATAAGGAATACGCGTTTTATGACCCGACCGGAGAATATTATGAGAACGGGACCAAGGTATATGAAATAGAGACAACTAAGAAGGAAATAAAGAAACTCGCCAAAGAGAGCGGACTCGACCCCCCCACTGATATGGTGGCGCACGCAGGACGAAGCAGGAACCAGATCTATTATTTCTCCACTCAGAAAAAAGCTCTTCAGCAATACAATATCGAAGAGCGCTCCCAAATAACAAAGCATGAGATAGCCCACATTGATAACCCTACATTCACGGAAAAGCAAGTACGGGAGATCGCTCCCCTGCCGGAGATCAAACCCTCTAAAGCATCCCTTTACGGATTTTTGGCTTACTTCGCTTTAGTGATCCTTGGCATCTCCTTCTATATTACAGGTCTTCCGTTCTTTATCAGAGAATGGGCAGAGCCTACCATGGATAACCCAACCACCTATGTAGGCATTGCCAGAATGGTTCACTGGGCTTCATACCTGCTTCTTAGCGTGCCGGTAGGCGTATGGATCAGCAAGAGAGATACACTGAAAGTCCTTATACAATCCAATTTCTGGAGAGCATTCCTTGTTGCAGCGGTTCCAGCGGCATTCGTGCTGCTGGTCATGCCTTTGAACATACCATTCACAATAGGATTCCCGGTATTTTTAACGATCGTACTCGCGAATGTTGTTTTTCAATCCGCCATGTCGATCGCCATCGGCGCCAGCTGGACTCGGCTTGTGCAGAAATTCGCAAGAGATGACGGACACCGCAGAAAACTCAATTCCATAAAGAATTTCATGCTCAGCGGAATGGGGATCTTTGGAGCTGCAATCGCCGGATTTTCAATCACAGCGTTCGAATCCACCATAGGAACGGCCATGGCAAGCGTTGTGATCGGATATGGCAGTTACGCAGTCTTCCTTCTTCTATCAGCGCTCGTTGCAAAAATCTTCATCAGCAAGAAAGTTTTTGCGGCCACAAAGGCAAAACCGAAAAAGGAAGTTGAAAAAGAAACGCAAGAAGATGAAGACGTTAAAGCTAAGAAACCCGGCCGCTTCTCGCAGATGTTCGACGGCGCCAGGATCATCATGAAGACCCCCTTCTTGAGGAACAGGGTACTCATGTCAATGGTCGCGATGTTTTTTGCGGGTGATGCCCTAACGAATGTGCTTCTCCCTATATATGTGCAGGATGTGCTCAACGGCACTCCGGCCCTCTTCGGCACGATCGGCAGCGCTGAAGGCGCCGGAATCTTGATCGGAACTCTCCTTGTAATGAGCAAGTGGGGCAAAAAAGCAAGATTTAACACTGTATTTAGAATGTCCGCCTTTGGAATGTTATTCGTTTGGGGATTGATCCTGCCGCTTGCAGGAGTCGCCATCTCCCCCTTCGTACTTCTGCCCATCATATTCTTCAGTATGGGCCTGTTGATCGAGCCTCTGGCCAATGTTTTGGAAGGTGAAAAACAAAAAGTCGAGCAGAGGCTCTCTCAGGAAGAACTCCAAAAAGTGATATCAACAGAAAGCATGTTAAGCCCTGCGCTCACCATGCTCGGCGTTGGAGCTTTTACAGTGCTTCTGTGGTTCATGACCCCGCAGTCAACCATGTTCGTCTCAGCCGGGGCTTTCACTCTCATGGCCGCGATCGAGATCTTCGGGCCCAAGATCCTCTTCCTGTATGATAAGCCAAAACAAAAGGGACTGTTCTTCAGTCTAAAACGATGGCTAATACCTGCGACCGCATTCGCTTATCTGCCGTTCGCGATCACGCAAGCCAAGTTATTCACCTCAGAAAAGATCTTTAACCGCCATTTAACACAGGCTTTTTACGCGCGGCTCGGACATGACAAAGACGCACTCGACGAGGCTCTTGAAGATGATAAGAAAGACGTTGCGGAGGAAATCGTAGCCAAGGCCAATGCCCTGGAAATACCCGCAAACGAGCTTAAGCAAGCTCAAGCCCATGAGATCAAATGGGACAGCAGGGAAGAAGCTGATAAATACATTTCCAAAGCCAAAAAGATATTTTTAGAGGGCAAATACGTGCCGCATTTCCTCTTTGGCGGAGCAGCCACGCGCCTTGGACTGGGCCCCATGTATTTTATGGACCTGGCGCAGATCGGAAGAGCTGTGCTCGGCCTTCCTTCAACGCTGAACGAAGAACAACAGATGGCAGTGCGCCTGGACTTCGCTAATCTGTCTGCTGAGCAACACGAAGAATTGTTGATGAAATTAAGGGAAGTCGGCGAATCATTGAAAACACGCCTGGGTCTTGGCCCAAGACAGCTTATTGAGTACAGATTATTTCTTGAATCCCTGGCTAAAGAAGCAGGCGTGCCGGGTGATGAGGTGATCAAGAACGCCCGCTTTGTCATGCATATCCCTGAAACCGGAAGCGAAGCTATCCTTAAAGACCTTATGGATCACAAATTCTATGGTTTCTCAAGAGAGAATGTATATTTCGTAAAGCCCCCTTCAACACACGGATACAAGATCAACATGGGCCACATAGAGCTTGATGAGACAAGCCTGACGCTGCCCACAGGCCACGGACACGCCACAATGCAGCTTGTGAGCAAAGGCGGAGCATTCAAACTTGATGCTGATGGGATGCCGAAGAAAGTAAAGAAGAGCGTCTTGGCAGAACTCGAAAAACAGGGCGCGCAGATCATGGGAACCCACAGGATCAATGATCTAACAAGATTGACCGAGGATATTGTTGATGTTGAGAAACTCGCTTTCTCGCTTAGATTCATGGGTGATCCGCAAGACCTTAACAACGGCAATAACATGATGGTGGAACTCGTGGCTAATCCCAATAACCAGAAAGGCGGATTCTGGGCAAAAGACAAAAGAACAGGCAAAAAAGGCCTTGCTGAGAGCCTGAACTTAAAAACTCCTGAACTCCAAAAATTCCTCAGTGGATTGAAAAACGCCCCGTACAATGCTTTCAGGAATATTTACAGCATCAAGGCATTAAGAAAATCCCTTACAAAATACGGGTTGCCCATATACATCAGGCTTTCACGCAGCAGGCTCTATGCTGACAGCGTCTCAGGAGACGCAACAAATATCAATGAGATGGATTCTGAAGCGTTCTTCAAAGCCAACGAGACAATACACGATTTCAAGGAATTAAAAAACATGGCAGAAGCCCTGCCATTCATATTAGAGCAAGACAGTAGATTAGCAAACAGAACTGAGACAGTTTTGTCCTTCCAACCGGTAGACTCGTCTAACAATGGGTCTTCCGGAGCTTTACAAGATAATCAAACCGCCTGGGAAAACCCAACAGGCAAGGATAGCAAGCAGGGTTCAGGTGATAGAGTTCAGAAAGAAAGAGCAGCCTCAGGATCCATGCTCAACAGGATCATGGGGGCCTTAAAAAAAAAGTTACCACTAACCTCAGATAAAAACGTTTCCGCTTCCCCAACATCCCGCGCTGCGTATCTAAAAGGCAATATAACAGACAAGAAGGTCATTAAGCGCGAGCTTAAGGACAAGCGCTTTACCGCGGTATTTGACCTGAATCAGACTCTCGAAGGCCATGATGACGCGGTCGACCCTGATGATATACGCCTTCGCCCGGGAACCATTGAGAATCTCAAAGACCTCAAAAATTCAGGCATCAAGATCGTTCTCTGGACGCAGGCTGAAACATGGTGGGTTGAGAAATTCTTTGCAAAGTATCCGGAAACCGCCCAGTATTTCGATCTGGTCATCACAGGTAATAATTATGTTCCCAATGTAGAGGAATATAACCACACAAACACAAAGAATTTCGAGAAAGACATTACCATCCTCGGTTATGATGTCATTGTTGATGACAATGCCAAGCTTGAATCAACAGCCCGGGAAAAAGGATTTTTCTTTGTGGGGGTCTCCCCCTATACCCCGGAATCCAACCCGGCAAAGGATGATGAGCTCACACAAGCCGCGCAACAGGTAAAGCGCATCGCCGCGGTAATTAACTCGAAAACGATCCCATCTGAAAGCGGGGATGTCGCGATAAAAGACGCTAAAGCCGACATTAAAGAGATCCGTGCTTCCCTGGGTAAAAAGCCCCTAGTATTCGCGATCAACAGATCGATCTTTAAAACGGATTTTTCTCAATCCCCCCCACCCAGCCTCCCCCTCCAGAGGGGAGGAGAAAGAGAGGGAGAGTTCTCCGCTCAAGGGAAAGGTGAAAGAGAGGGAGAGTTCTCCGCGCAGGAGAGAGGTGAAAGAAAAGGAGAAGGCAGATCAGTGCTACAGATTGAGCGCTCACCGGGTGGGGCTGCTCCTGCGATCTACAGCGCCTTAGAAGAAAACAAAAAAGGCATTGTTTTTTCAGCTGCCATAACCGAGACAGAAAAAATGCTGGCCCGCAAGAACAAGGTTCTGCGCGTTGGAAAAGGTATCTGGGTCAAATATATTGATATCGCGCCTGAGGAATTCGACCAATACTACAATGGATTCGCTAATTCTCTTCTTTGGCCTGTAAGCCATGAGATGCTCGATGAATTCATTGTCCCCGTGCTTTCCATCATCATGGGGAATCTCCAATCCATCGCACATCATATTTTTTCATCCAAAATGCGCAACAATTACCAGTCCTACAAGAATGTCAACGCGCTTTTTGCCGATGAGATCGTGTCTGTCCTGGGTAATAAACTTGACGCAAGCCGCATCATGCTTCAGGATTATCACCTTTATCTCCTCCCGGAATTACTAAGGAAAAAAAGCAGCAGCGCCATTATGCAGCAGTTCGTGCATATCCCATGGGCTGATCCTGAATATATCGAACGCGCAGTCGCGAAACCGGTCCTTAAGGAACTTTTAGAAGGCATTCTGGGTATTGATATTCTGGGGATGCAAACACCGCAAAACGTCGAAAAGTTCCTAATGACAGTATCAAGAAACCTTGACGGAGCCAAGGCTGATTTTAAGGAAGGCACTGTTGAATTCCAAGGCCGCGTCACGCAAGTCAAAGCCTATCCCATCTCGGTCAATGTAGAAAATTTGCAGAATAAGCTCGATGACAAAAATGTGGCCGATTATATAAAGCGCCTCAAGCGCGCTGTCGGCGACAGGAAGATCTTTGCGAGGGTAGACAGGATAGACCCCAGCAAGGGCATATCAGAGAGTCTTAAAGCCTATGACCTGATGCTTGAGAAACATCCCGAACTCGTGGGCAAAGTGTCATTCCTGGCCATCCTGCAGCCGTCCAGACAGGACAACCCCGCATACAAGAAACTTTCCAATAAGGTGAAAAAGCAGATAACCAGCATCAATCAAAAATATTCTCCGGAAACGCTGACCAGCGATTTCAATGGTCTGCTTGAGACCAAACAGGAATATCAGAAATTCTTAAATGGATCAGCAGCAACCCGCGCGCCTCCCACAGTAGTCGGATTCATGAACGGCGCTCCCCACCCCGAGGTGCTGGGCACCGCAGCCTTAGCAGATGTCATTGTCATCAACCCCAAAGCTGATGGCATGAATCTCGTGGCCAAAGAAGCAGCCGTAGCCAACTCCCCTCAACAACTTAAAAAATTCAATGAAACGCACCCCTCCCTGAATCTTAAACCAGCTGTTATCGTGGCTTCCAGCAAAATGGGAGCTTACGATGAACTCAAAGAAGGCGTTGTCACCATAAAAGACCCGCTTAATATCGAGGAAACATCTGACGCGCTTTACAAGGGGCTTGAACTAAACGAGAAAGGCTGGAAAGATCAGGCCAAAGCCATAGGCAACCAGGTAATAAAGAATAACCTGTTTGTGTGGCTTGATTCCATGATATCCGACCTTGGCAAGGCGGAAATCGCAGCGAAAAGAAGCTTGCCATGGTACTACACGATGTTTTACGCTGCTAATTCTCTCATCATGTTCGGAGGCGGTCTTGTGTCTGTGATGTTTCCCATGTTTGCTATCGCCCTTACCGGAAGCGCGACTGCCATGGTTGTCGTGTCTCTCTTCAAGGAATCTTCCGACGCTGCAGCTGCCATCTCAAGCGGCTCCGTCACTGATACCTACAGCCTGAAAAAGACTTATCTGGCATCACTTGTGATTCAGGTGATAGCTGCTGCCATGCAATTCGGCCTTGCCGCTCTGTTTATCACAGGAACCTTAAGCGGCGCTATCGTCTGGCCCGCGATCATAGCCTTGATGATCGTATCCACAATGGCTTTCAACTTCAATTACAGGGCTTTCACCAAGATCCAGCGCTTTTCAGAGCACTTGAACCCCACAGGAGCTTCCAATGAAAACACTCTGGCGCATATGGATGCAAGAAGATGGGCGTTTGTATACCTGGCCATGCTTGCGGGTACGCTCACGGCTATACTCTTCTTCCCGGCAGAACCCGTGCTTGCCACCACTATCGGCTTGGGAGTAATGGCCGCCAGTCTCTTGGCTTCCCTGATCGGATCAGCCATAACACTGCCGTTCATCAAAAAAGACGGTGTGGAAAATGAGAACATCCCCAACAAAACAGGGCTCTCCATGAAGCTTAAGAAGTTCATGAAAGTCTTCTTCGTGGACGGCATATCCCAGGGATACAAGGTGACCAAAGACGTCATCTTGAAGAACAAGACGCTCAAATGGGACACGATAAGCCAAGCCTATGAGACATTGGCTTCCGCGAGGCTGTTTATTGATTCCATAGTGCCTTTCATCATGGCTACAATGGGTCTCGGTTATAAGGCAGTCGGAGGGTTTGTCGCGGTCTGGCTGGCAGGCAGTGTCCTGGGATGTTTTGCCTATGACTGGCTTGCCAGAAAACTCTATTTTGACAACAATCCCAAAGGAAAACTGTGGTTCACGGTCTCCTACGGCGCAACCAGACTGATAATGGCGCCTATTTTTATCGCAATGGCCATAAGTGGTTTTAACCCCCTGTGGCTTATTCCCTTATTCGCTTTGAACTTCCTCGTCGGATTCTCTGGGGCTTTCCAGCACAGCATCGTCAACGGGGTCGCGCGCGATAATATCAACAAGGAGCACTTCGGCATGACAGACGGGGTGCGCTACTTCTTCTTCATAACCGCAAGCTTCCTTGCTGCCCTGCCCCTGAAAGCATTGATGGAACTGGGAGCGATACCTACCATGGTAACGATCGCTGTGCTATGGGCAGGTTTGGGCCTTTTACAGTTATTCGTGCCGCAACTCTACGACATGAAGGAATTGAAACAGGTGGATGGTTTCTGGACCAGCAAGCTTCTTTCCATATTCTCATCCAGAAAAGCAAAGCCCTCTGACAAAGGCCCTGCCATGCGCCTCTCAGGCAAAGGCCTTGAAGCCATAGAGCACACCGAAGTCGTAAATAAGGTGATCGAATGGGCATTCAAGATGGGCAAAGTGCGCCAGGTCAGGGAATCTGATAAAGATTATGCTTTCTACGATCCCAGGAATTATTACGCGAAGCGAAAAACAAAGGTCTGGATCATTGATATAACGGAAGAGGATATCATTGATTTTGCCAAGAAAAGCGGCATAGACCCTCCAACCATTTTTTCCCTCTCCCCCGGAGGGAGAGGGCAGGGTGAGGGGGATGCCTCTCTCGCCGATATAGTAGTCCACGTAGGCAGGACAACCAACCAAGTCTATTATTTCAACCACAACATCCAATACATTGAAGTTTTCAATAAATCCCAAAGAGCGCAGATCACCAGACATGAGATAGCGCATATTGATAATCCGATAAAGTCAGAAGAAGAAATCCAGGCAATAGCCCCACTGCCTGATCTTTCCGAGGTTGAATGGGTGAAAGAAGCCCGTAAATTCGATTACATCCTTGTTCGCGGGTTCATGTCAGAGTATTACGCAAGCTACATGAATAATTTCATAGGCATCATGAAAAGGCTCGGACTCTCAGCAGGAATGTCCGCGATCAAAAGCTACATGCCCAATGACGAGAACGCGAAGACTCTGCGAGACGAAGTCATGGCAAGTTCCAAAAAAGTCGTTTTAGTGGGCCACTCAAAAGGCGGGCTTGACATCATGACAGCCCTTGAGAAATATCCGCAGATCAGGGAGAAGATCAGTAAAGTACTCCTGATCCAATCGCCCGTGAAAGGAAGCTTTATAGCTGATAAATTCTCAAAAGGCATTCCCGGAAAAGTCGCAGGCACTTTTCTGAAACTCATGGGAAGCGAACCAAGAGTCATCCCGGAGATGTCAACGTATTACAGGGAATCAAGAGTTAAGAAATGGAGCAAAGTCGCAGAACAAGTTCCGGTCTTTATTGTCAGGTCGCAACTGGCACACTCTGACGGGCGGATAGGGTCCGTATTATGGAGAGTCTCAAGGCTCAGAGGCTCAGAGCCTTCAGACGGACTCATCACCTTAAGCGCCCAGAACCTTGAAGGCGCTCAAGGCACGCTTGATTTTAATGGCGCAAGCCATGCTGACACAGTCGTATCAAACCCATGGAGGATATTATTCGGCAAACGCGCTCCATCCTCATGGAGGATAGCCAAGGACATCATCAAATGGATAACAACAGCCACGATGGCAGTGGCATTCGCCCTTGCCTTGGGCGCTATAATGCCGGAGAGCAACCCTATAAGCCAGATAGCGATGGCAGCGCCATTAGTTATTGGCATGGTCCGCCAAAGCAATTCCGCGGACAGCTTCGAGAGACTTGCGCCACGGGTAGGGATAACCATGACCAATAAGGCCAAGAAGAGATACAACAAACTCACGAAAGCCCAAAAAAAACAAGCGGACAAAGCTATTGAAGCCATAAAGAACGACCCAATCGGAGCAAGCAAACAGCTGAAAGTGAATGATGGCCTGCGAAGCACGAGGATAAACCAGCAGTTCAGGATCATATTCGATTTCGACAAGAAAGCGCAAACAGCGCGCATCAATTTCATCGGGCCGCACAATGATTATGACAAGGCGTTAAAATCAGAGTTTTCCATATTCAAGGCAATGGCCTTTTTGGGACATAAATTGGTCGACCTTTTCATCCCCCAGCTCACAGGCCGCTGGGCATTCAGGAAGTGGAAAAAGGAATTGACTCCCCAAGACCTCAACACTGCCTTTGACGCGATCTCACGCAAAAGAACCGCAGGCACTCTGGGGCCGCGTAAAACAGGACGCGACTGGAATAAAGAAACCAATTTTAACTACACTGGGATGATATTTGCATACACGATATTGCGCTATCTGCCATTCCTTGATCGCGCCAGAGAATACTTTATCGGCGACGGGATCGTAAAAGGAGAGATACTGCATTACAATAATTCCAATGTCCAAAAAGGCGGGACATGCTCCTTGCACGCCATGGTCAACTTTTTCAATACATCAGCCATTAGATTCAAAAAACAACCGCAATTGAGCGCAGAAAAGATCAAGGCGCTGGATCCGACCGTTTCTTATTCAAAAGTCAAGAAGAACGGGATGCGCGAGCCTGAAATAGAGAACCTGGCAAAAAAACTGTCCAAACAGACCGGTATCCCGATCAAATTCTTAAGCGTCGAAAACGCGATAAAGGAACACTCGATCAACAAAGTACCTATTTACCTGACATTCGACACAGGGAAAGAGCAGCATACAGTGGTACTCATAGGCACGAAATTCGATGAGCAAACCGGCAAACTCTACTTCATCATCCTTGATTCGAACTCCAAAAACCCCATGCTCGTTCCCGCTGACAGCGCCTCCTGGATGCTGAACCCTGTGAATTCAAGGGCTATAGTCCCTGATGTCAACGCGATCAAAGCCGGGTTCCTGGATCGGTTCATGAAACGATTCATGTTCTTCCCCGCAAAAATGTTCGGTCCGCGCGCGAAACAGCAGGACAACAGCAATAACAAGCATAAGCTTTCCAAATTGTAACCGGCCGCGACCCCGGACGGAGTATGGGTCGACCGCCACAGGGACGTAGGTGAAAAAGTGAAATTCACTTTTTCATCTACGTCCCTGACGGACTGAATAATACACCTTTTTCTTTCGCCCTATCGCCTCATCGCTCCATCGCCCCATCGTTCTCCCTACCCTCCTTGATAAATAGTTGAATATAGGTTATACTTTCTTACTAGGTAGGAATTTCCTACTTTTGGAGGTAATCATGGAAGATGCTTATTCCTATATCGTACGTTTAAGAGAAAAAGGGCAGGTGACCCTGCCTAAAACCCTGCGCAAAAACCTGGGGCTTGGCACAAGCGAGACTTTAACCGCTTACGGCATGGGTCAGGCGATCATACTCACCCCAAAGCGCCTGACAAGGGCGTCACTCTCCAGAGAGTTCGAGTCGCAAATGGCGCAAAAAAACCTTACTCTTGACAACCTCGTCGCTGATCTAAGGGAACAACGGAAACAATACAATAAAGAAAACCATGGGATATAGGAAGATCAAGGTATTCCTTGATACTAGTGTTCTTATAGCCGGTGTTGTATCGTCAAAAGGGGCTTCCGCTGCTATCCTGGATTTGATCGAGATGAGTTTACTTACATTCATGTTAAGCAGGCAGGTTCTAATCGAAGCAGACCGCAACATTGAGAAGAAATTTCCAAAGCTGCTGCCTGACTATCGCATGTTCATTAAAAATCTGTCCCCCCTCCTGATAACGGACCCGTCACCGAAAGATATCAAGAATGCCTCTGGCATAATACACAAGAAAGACGCACCAATACTCGCAGCTGCCATAAATGATCCTCCGGATTATCTGGTCACGTTGGATTCCAAGGATTTCCTCAAGGAAAAGGTGAAAGAAGCAGTCAGATTCTCCATTGTCAGGCCGGATGAATTCTTGAAGATTTTCAAGGAAATATTAGTGAAGGGCCCGTTTCCAAAGGCATAAAAGATAACCCCCTCGCACTAACCCTCTCCCTCAAGGGGCGAGGGAATCTATAAGAAAAGAAACGGGGGGGCAGGATGACTGCTGAAATGTTTTTTACTCTTGATGCAGCCGTTCTGTGATCCACATGCGCATAAGAGTGGAGTAATTAAGGCCTTTTCGCGCTGCTATGCGGCGCAGTGCGTCCAAGCTTTCCTCTTCAAGCCGTAATGTCACAAGGCGCCGCGGCTTGGGGAAAGCAATATGCGCTTCCTTCACTTCTTTTCCTGAGCCAAGAGTTGAATGACTATCGTAGTAATTGCGCAAAGATTTTTCAGATTTCCTGATTTTCTTTTTCGATTTCTTCATTGTTCCTGCCCCCTTAGTGCCAAGCATATCGCTTATACCGATGTCGTTCCGTTCTATTCATATCTCTAGCCGTGATCAACCTGGCAAATTTCCTATTAACGATCCGAACAACTATCATTAGATATCTACCGGCATCTGTCTGTCCATATACCTCATACACGTTTCTGCCTCTGCCCCTCACAACGAGCCTTGTATTATAAGCAGACTCCTCGACTTCTCTGCTTTTAATCTTATGGCGCATCCATATATGCAGCTCGGATTCGTCGCCCAAGATGATCTGCTTGATCCTAAGCATAACTATATTATAAGCATACAGTGTATTACGGTGTATGTCAAGGGTGGCTGCATCTTTTTTTCGGCAGCCCAGAGCCGGCCGAGAACTTGTTTTAGGATCTTTAGCCTGCGTTGCTTTTGAAATGAAGCCTTGGTCGAAAAAAACAGACACAGGCTAAAGCCTGAGGCTACCACGAAAACACAGCAGAACACTGGCTGCCTAACCCTCCCCCTCAAGGGGCGAGGGAAAAATATATCCAAGAATTGGACAGGTTTATAATTATCAGCTAAAATAGGGATTCAGCGGGGCTGTAGCTTCAACCATTAATAAGTGAAGAAGCGAGTGTCCCTGCTAGGTTTGTATTAAGAATGGGGCCATAGCTCAGCTGGGAGAGCGCCTGCATGGCATGCAGGAGGTCAGGAGTTCGACCCTCCTTGGCTCCAAAATAACAGCATCCCCTACCGGAGATGCTGTTATTTTGTCCTGAGCGACCGCAGGGAGTCGAAGGGCAGCCTGGCGCACACTCGCAAATATGACTTCCGCCCTCTTTAAACTTCCATTATCTTGGAAGCTTTGGTTAATATCCTGATCCCATTATCAGTCACCACGATATCATCCTCAATGCGCACGCCGCCGATGGGTGTATAGACTCCCGGTTCGACGGTCAGAAGCATGCCTTTCTTGATTTTTCCTTTTTCGCCCGGTGATAGCAGGAATTTCCCGGTCAATAATCCTAGCTGGTGCCCAAGAGTATGGAAATAATAATCCTTGAAACCGTGTTTTTTGATCACTTCCCGGGAGATGCCATCAATAGCCCTCCCTGATTTACCGGGCCTTATGGCGCCAAGGCATGCCTTTTGGGCGGCGAAAACAGCATTCCACATCCTTTTTTGCTCCAGACCGGCTTTGCCAAGCACAAAAGTCCTTGTGAGATCAGAGCCGACACCGTCGACCACAGCGCCATAATCGACCATCACCAGGTCGTGTTTCTTGAGCTTGCTCATACCGCTTTTCGCATGGATCTGGTTTGTGTGTTCGCCAAAAGCCACTATCGTCGGGAAAGTGGTTGATTGGGCGCCAAGACCATACATAAGTTCATCAATCCGATTCCGAAGCAAAATCTCGCTTATACCATCTTTTATCTCCCCTGCAACAATATCATACACCCGGTCAACAATGCCTGCCGCCTTTTCGATGAGCATCTTCTCATGACCGGTAGTAATATCTGCCAGATGCAATACAGGATTTTCCTTTACAAACTTGGTCTTCAGCGTCGACCAGTTAAAATCAGCGATTCGCTGATTGAGGAGAATGATCTTTTGCAATCTCTCCTTTTGTGCGACATTTTTAATCTCTTTAAGGAACAAGAATCCATCCCTGCTGAAAGAATGGCCGTCACCGATGATAACCCTTACATCATCCGGAAGGAATCCTTCAATGAGCCTGCGACTGAGCGGATCCGTGATAAGTATCATTCTCTCTCTGCCGACGATGAGATTTCCCCTCGCCTCACCGTAGGGAATAGTCTTATAGATTCCCAGAACATACTGGAGCTGGGCGAAATTATCTATCAAAATGGCGCTTGCCTTATTATCGGCAAGATATTTTCTTATTTCTTTTACAAACACCTTTATGCCTCCATAGGCTCACAGACTTCTCAAAAAATCCAGATTCTTCTTATCAGCACCCTCGGGTTCCTTGGGAGTTTCCAGGACGCCTATGGTATCGGGCCATTCCTTCATCAGGTAAGCGAACAGGCTTTTGTCCAGCTGGCCGCTTTCAAGATGGAAATGGTCATCGCGGTGAGAGCCGAGTTCCACTCTTGTATTGTTCAAGTGGAACATGAAGACCTTTTCTTTCGGGACCCATTTGAATAGATCCTTGAAAAACGCTCTTGCTGTTTGTTCTGTGCGGATATCATAACCAGCGCCCCAGAGATGAGCAAGATCCATGCACACGCCGAATTTATCCCCGTATTCTTTTAATCCGTCCACGATAAAACCCAATTCCTCGATCGTCCCCCCCATCCTTCTTCCGCCGCCTGCCATATTCTCAAGCACCAATACAGGATCGTCTTTCCCCATGCACGAGACGATGTTCTTTAAAACATCCCTGGCCATGTTCAGCCCTGACTTCACATCCATTTCAAGGCCAAAGGGGCCGGGATGGAACACGAAATACTGGGCTTTGATCATCCTGGCGAGTTCGAGCTCAGCTTTTAATTTATCTATGAGCTCTTGTATGCGGATCGCGGAATCTGAAGTCAGGGCAGCAACGAATCGCGAATGCACGATAACCTGCTTGATCGCGGTAAGCGCCAATGATTTGTGCCAGTCATTGATCTCATCCTCGATCATCTTCTTTGTGTTCGCGTCCAAGCCCGGGTCAAAATAGAATTGATGCCTGCGATACCCGAATATCTGGATCACTTCAAGGTTATGGGATTGCGCCTGCTTTAAGGCATGGAGCATGCCATTGTTTACGGTGAAATGAGCGCCTAGGAGCATAAATATTGTTTCCTATTTTACCTTGTCATCCTGAATTTATTTCAGGATCTCTCTGCTACCGTATTTCAGCATCTTTTCAGTTATGTTTAAATACCAATATGCACGATAAGAACTTCTTTGTATATGTCCTCTCGAATAAGGGCAATACTACCTTATACATAGGCGTCACCAATAATCTGGAGAGAAGAATGTGGGAGCATAAAAATGGAGAAGCAGAAGGGTTTAGCAAAAAATACCCATTAACCAAACTGCTGCATTATGAGGAAACTGTCAATATCGATGCAGCCATCACACGCGAGAAACAATTGAAGAACTGGCATAGGAATTGGAAGGTCAACCTGATAAAAGCAAAGAATCCTGATTTTAAGGATCTGGCAGGGGATTGGCTTAAGTAATGCAGAGTGGAGACGAAGAGAGATCCTGAATCAAGTTCAGGATGACATGTGAAAACTAGGATAAGATACAGGAATCAAAATACAGAAGCTATTCCAGGTAGATATTTACCGGGTGATTTGCGGGCTGGATTGAGTCGAAGATATTCATTGAGACTCTGATGGGAGAAAAATTATCCTCGACCCCATTGACCCTAACAGCTTGCGCGTTGATATTCTGTATGTAGGTGGTTTTCTTCTTGGTTGTGCGCCTGAATTTGGAATATTTTTTGGCAAGCAGAAAATAAAGCGTTCCATTGGCTTTCATGGCGCTGGCTTCATATAAAGCCTTGGTGCCTTTGCCCCAGAATATATCAACGCGTCCCGGAGTCCTGATAGCGCCTCCTGTGTCTTGCGTGCAGGTAAAACGGTTTACCGGAGCATAACCATGATACTTGCCATTGTCATCCGCAACAGGCTTGGTGGTTTGTATGAATGAAAGCGCGCCATACGGAAATACCCGGTAATCAATAGCGATCGATCTTCCGGGCGTCAAAGGAACAGCGATCGAACCGAACGGCCCTTCAACAGCATCGCTTAATTTAAAAAACACATAACTTGGGTTTGAATTCAATATCCTTTGCTGATTCGCCTCATCCTGTTCGACAATATACTCCATCATCTCTACAGCTGTGGCGTCTTTGTGGATTTCCCCGCGGCCAATCAGATATCTGCCTATACTCTTATATGAATGGCCATTCGAACTATTATAGAGGATGCGCGTTTTCGTGCCATCAGGGTGCAAAAGCCATCCTGAGCCCTGGATCTGAAGAAATGTGATCCATGCGGGTTCCTTGCCCCACGCGAGCTCCAAGCCCCTGCCTTCAAGAGCTCCGTCAGTATCTATTTCCTTGCGCGTGTAATATCTGATGATCTCTCCGCTTGGCAGTTTTCTTCCGTATCTGTAACTGCGGCCTTTCACGCGCACCAGATCAGCGGGCCTGCCATAGATCGGATATTGGTATTCCTCGGTTCTCTTAAGGCTTGCCTTGATCTCAGCTTCAACATATCCGGTGAAAAGAACAGTGCCTTTATTATCATTCCCCACTGACTGGTACAGATCAAAAGTATCTTTCACTCTGGCAGTAAGCTCATCATCATTCACGGATCCACGCAGTACTTCCTCAAAATAAGACAAGCTTGTTTTGATCTCCTTTACTGATGATTTCCGCTTTCCGAAATACACGCTCCTTGAGTCAGGAAGCTTGTTCAGATAGCGCATATTTTTCTCAAAAACCTCTGCGATCTGCTCATAACTCATATCATCGCTGAATCCCGGATAATTGGTAACAGGGACCTTTATCATTGATGCGCTTCTTCTTGAGCGGACATTTTGAAAATATTGTGAATAAGGGTCTGTATCCTGTTCTTCGAACATCAGATAGCGAGGATCGTCAAAAGCGAATACAGGGGAAATGCACTGAGCCATCAGGGCGCTAATACACAAAGCCACAGAAATAAAACTATTTATCTTCATTTAATAATCACCCCGCGAACCGGTCAGCAATACTGAAGTTATCTTACTAATTCTTGATTTTTTCATTCCTAAAAAAAGCGGAAATGCGAGTATCATATTCAATATGGTTATTAACCCTCTATCACTATTTTGCGTGTTTTTGCCCTAAATTACCTGGGTCTTTGGACCCAAATTAGGAGGGACGAAAGACCTATGAAGAAAGGGCTAAATTATAAATGCTAAATGCTAAACGTTGAATAAAAAGGCAAAGACAAAAAGTGCAAAATAAAGAAATCCCCTATTATTTTTAACATTCATAATTTAGCATTTCTGCCACATTCAGCATTTAGCCCTATATTTTCTTTATGTGGTGATCTCTCCCCACTTATTGAACGAGCGTTTAGCGCTGTACCATGAAATAATGATCGTAACCAGACAAACGATAGAATAGACCAACAGCAGGACTCCGAGCCATGCCCAATCCCCGCCACCCATGGGACGATTCAAATAATTGACTGTGAAATAGTAGCGTATAGGCCAGGCAAAAACAGCTAAAGTGATGCCCACATATATCAGAGCGCAAGTCGCATAAAAGAAGCCTCCGAACGAGGTCTCGATCTGCACGATATGCTCCACGTTCGCTTTTGGAAAAGCGCTTCCCACGGCCAGAGAAACAACCGAGAGAACCGTTGAGAGAAAGAACGCGCTTGCCATGTATATCGGGATCAAGGCCAGGTCAGTGCCCAGGAGAATGGGGGATAATATCACAAGGATCATTCCAAGGAGATTCAGGAACAAGAAATTGAATATCAGCTTCGAACCCAAAAAATCCACAGGCTTCATGGGGCTTGCCCTCAAAACCCATGCGTACGGGAGCTCCAGGCTTGGCTGAGGAAAACAGAATCGCAATGATAAAGCCGCTATGATAAAAAGGCCGAGAGCCAGATTGATAAATGAGATGAAATTCTTGAGATACGGAGTATCCATAGGCAGGCGGTAGATGGAAACAAGATAGATCATGCAAATCGCCAGGATAAAGGAGGCATTAGAGAATCTTTGCGAATCCCTGAAAAAATATTTCACCTCCTTTTCAAGTAATACTCGCCACAAGCTCTTTTGGGATCTCGCGCTTTCAGCATGCTGGTCTTCAAGCGCTTGAGCTCCCTTGGCTTTAGCTCCTATGCTTCCTCCCTGCTCCAGAGCTATAAGCCATTTATCACGCGTAAAGAACTTTGAAATGAGGATATAAAGCAAAGCCACGCCTAACGCGCAAAAACCCATGAGTATCAAACAGCAAACCCCAAGCCTTAGCCAATCCGCGGCCATGTACGCGTTTAAAACACCCACATACCACCTGGATGGCAGAAAAGACGCTGCCGGGCTTTGAAGGTACAGGAGATATTCCATCATCTCAGCGAGCTCATCGGGTCTCATGAGCTTCCGGGGAAGAGTCAGGCGGATGCCGCTGTATAAAGCCACGAAAATACATATTCCCAATACGCTTAAGAACTCCGTAAGCCTTCTTTTCGGGAATATAGCGGCAAATATCGCTGAGATCAATATACCGACCATGGACGCGCTGAATGCGAATGGAATAAAAAAGATGAACGCCGCGACAGGGAACCCGATACCAAGACCCTTTATCCTCATGTACGAGCCCAGAAAAGGTATGAGCACCAGGAAAACCATCCAGCTGGCATGAAGACTGGCTTCAATGGTTTTCACAAAAAATATCTTTTTAGGCGACAATGGCGTTGCAAGCAGGAAATTAAGATCCTTTGAACTGAAATGAGTTGAAAGGCTTGTAACCATGGCTGAAAGCGCGATCAAAGAAAACGAGGATAAGAACGCTATCTCAAGGAGCTTCTGCATAAGAAGATTCCCGACCGTGGGAACGCTCGTGATATAGGCCAGCATACGCATGAACCACCATCCCAGAGAGCTTAAAAGGAACAGACCGAAGAACGAAACAACAAAAACTTTCCAGAATTCATAGCGCGATCTGAATATGCTCCGTATCCAGTTCTCGGCAGAATGTATGCGGGAGATCAATAAAGCGAACATGGGATTGTGCTGCGGTGCTGCGGCGCTGCGGCGCCGCGGTTAAAGAGGAATTTCCTTTTTTTAACTGGAGCACGGGAGCACGGGAGCACAAAAATACTTTCAAACATTATCATTATGTTTGAGAGTGGCCTTTAGGAACAGTTCTTCAAGGTTATCGCCTTCGTTAAAATCGAGGTTCTTGTTTTTCAGATATGATTTGAGTTCTTGCGTTGTGCCTACGAATTCCAGTTTGCCGTGCTGGACAATGCCTATCCTGTGCGCGAGCTCCTCAGCTATGGATAAGATATGCGTGCATAAAAAAATCGCAGCGCCGGCTTGCGCTTTTTGCTTTAGGAGCTTTTTAACTTCCCTCATCGCCTTTGGATCAAGACCCACTAAAGGTTCGTCCAAAAGCCATACGCCGGGTTTGCGTATAAGCGCGCTGGTAAACACGACCTTCTGCCTCATTCCATGGGAAAAACCTTCAAGCAGATCATGAGCCAGGGCGTCAGGAGCAATCTCAAAAATATCAAAATACTTTTTTGCCTCTTCTCTCCATCCCGGATCCAGCTCATAGATCCTGGCGATAAGAGCCAGAAACTCCCATGCTGTGAGCTTGGCATAAAGATACGGCTCATCCGGAATAAGGCCTATTATTCGCTTGGCTTGCTCTGAATCTGTTTTCAGGTTATTTCCGGCAATATAAATATCCCCCTCGTCGGGAGAAAGGAGCCCGCAAAGAAGTTTTATGGTTGTGGTTTTGCCTGCGCCATTGGGCCCGAGAAACGCGAATATCTCCCCTTTTTTGATCTCAAGGTCAAGATGCTCAAGGGCTTTTACGTGGCCAAAGGATTTTGTGAGATTTTTTATCTCGATTCCATTAGTCATACTTCGGATATTGTACCTCTTGATTTAGGCGTCTTGCCGTCTACATCTGCTCTTCTCCGGTAGCCGCAGGCTTTAGCCTGTGTCTTTAATTGAGAACTACATTTGCAAAGGAACACAGGCAAAGCACCGGACGCAAAGGGGACACAGGCTGAAGCCTGCGGCTACCGGGAAAACAAACAAAACGCACCCATAAAGGGTGCGACTACCAGAGGGTGATAGGGTGGTTAGATCGGGTATCTTGATCCCGGAGATGTCAGGGGTATTCCCTTCTTGCACAATTCGCAGTCATCAGGAGCGAAGAGCTCAAGAGGATACGATATAAGAGACCTTAAAGGGATCCCAAACGGCAGGGGCGACACAGTCCTGTCGATTATCGCCGCGATACCCACTACCTTGGCGTGATAAGTATGCATCAGCGCCACAAGTTCCCCGGTTGAACGCCCGGTTGTCAGTACATCCTCAACGATCAGGACTTTCTCTCCGCGCGATACATGGAATTCTCTTCGCAGTGTCATCAGCCCCTCAATGCGCTCCGCGAAAATCGCTCTGCGCCTCTTGGCGCGCGCCACTTCCTGGCCGATAACAACAGCTCCCAGCGCGGGAGAACACACACAGTCCACATCCTTGGGGAATTTTGCTGCCATTGCTTTGGCTATGCGGCTTGCAATATGCGGATACTGAAGAACTACAGCGGTTTGTACATAGCCCGATGAATGCAGGCCAGACGAGAGCCTGAAATGCCCTCCAAGCACAGCTCCATGCTCTTGCAGGAGCCCCATAAGATCAAATTTATTTAACTTTGCCATAACATGATTTTACAATTCCAAGAACAGCTTCAACACGCTGCCTTGGGTTTTCGTTGTTGTAGATATCTCGCCCGATGATAAGCCCGTTGCTTCCCGCTTCAAGCGCATCCTGCGGACTTGCCACGCGTTTTTGATCAGTATTGAGTTTATTATAAGCCTCCAGCTTGATACCGGGGGTAAGGATCAAAAAATCCTTGCCGCATGCTTTCCTGATCGCGCTTATCTCCCCGGAGGAAGCTATGACCCCGTCTAAGCCCGCGTCTGAAGCCAGGATCGCGAGTTTTTTTACCTGAGCATTAACATCCCGGTTTATGCCCACTCTATACAGGTCACGCTCTTTGAGCGAAGTAAGCACTGTTACTCCCAGCAAAAGCGCATCAGAAGAATGTTTATCCCTTTGTTCGCGCGCAGCTTTAAGCATCGCGTAACCGCCAAGCGTATGTAAGGTCACAGCCCAGATCGAGGAAGCAATACTGCTTTCGAACAAAGCAGATAAGCCCAGGGAAACAGTATTAGGAATATCATGGAGCTTAAGGTCGATAAAAAACTTAGCTCCTTTTTTTGCCAAAGCTTCAAGGCCCTTGATGCCGCTTGCATTAAACAAAGCGGGTCCGACCTTGAAAACCGGCACGAGATCCTTGGTATCATCAATGATCGCCAACGCCCTCTCCAAAGGAACATCGAGCGATACGATCAGATATGGGCTTTTAGTCTTGCTGGGCGTCAATTCCGCATGCCTCCTTGATATTTTTAAAACCCTTCTTATCCATTCTATCCAATAAATATCGGCAAGTCTCTCTTATAACGTGAGGCCCGCGGAAGATAAATCCGCTATAGAGTTCGACAAGCGAAGCGCCGCACGATATCCTCTGCCACGCATCCTCAGGTGAAAGTATCCCGCCGACTCCGATAAGAGGGATCCTGCCATTGAGCCGTTGGTAAAATCGCTTGAGAGTTTTAAGAGCCAGCTCTCGCAAGGGCAATCCGCTTAATCCTCCATGGCAAACAGGCATTGTATTGGTCGCGATGATCCCATCCACGCAAGCTTCCTCGAACGCAGCGCTCAATGAATCCGTTTCATATTGCGACAATATCGGGCCTACTTTCACCAGCACGGGTCTTTTGTGAGTATTGGCATGAGCCGCAACAGACGCGTTCTCATTTATGATCTCCTGCAAGGTATGTTTGATAAGTCCGACCTTATTGAGACCGGAGCGGTCTTTGACATTAGGGCAACTCACGTTTATCGCGAAAAAAGAAGCGCTCGGGTAAAAAAGTCTGAGCATCTGCCTTACTTCAACAGATAAGCGCTCGGCAGGGCTTGTTCGCATCTTGCCTAAACTTATTCCTATAGGCATAAGAGGGCTGAATTTAGAATGATATGAGAATAAATTCCTTGATATTTTTTGGGAACCGTGATTGGCAAAGCCTACGCGGTTCAATATCCATTTGCCGCCATAGCCCTTGAATATCCTCGGCTTTGGATTGCCCGGCTCAGGCCACAGGGTAACGGTTCCGGCTTCAATAAAACCGAATCCCATGGATGCCAATGCGGGCAGAGCGTGAGCATTCTTATCAAACCCGGCTGCAAGGCCTATCGGGTTCGGGAATTCAATATTAAAGATCTTCCGGCTTAAGCGCTCATCTTTGATCGAATATCTGTCATTCAAGAATCTAAGCGCGGGATTGAAATAGCCGGATAAATATAATGCGCTTAAGGCGATATCATGCGCTGTCTCAGGACAAATTAGCATAATGCAATCTTATTCGTATGTATTCGCGTGCTTATTCGCGTATGTTCGCGTTTTAAACCTTCAAGCAAATTAATACGGATTATATACGAATGTATGCGGACAGAACCCAAAAAATTGTTCATATTTAATAATTTTCGCAAATTTAGCTGACTTTGGATAACTTCCCTTGGCTCGCGGCAGGTTTTTATTTTCTGCGTATTTTTAATTTCTTCTTGCAGTATCTCTGAGAATCACGCATGCTTAGCATGATCTTCAATGATTGCTTTTTGACATGGCCTCTCTTTCCCTTGATAAGCAGGCTATCGCTTCCTGTAATATGAAATTTCGCGCCTCCATGGTATTTTTTCGGTATTATCCCTTCTATCAGTTCATCAGAAGGCTCAGGGATGAACTCCACGCATGCTCTATAGAATCCAGGCCTGACATTGCTGATGCTGCAAGTCCAAAAAACACTGGTTTTACCGTCAGTATCCTCGCCGCCGGACACAAGCCTCGGCTTGCACGTGTTGCGTAACTTTTTAAGCCAAGACTCATGCGGATGAGACCTGCACCTGTAAGACCCGTTCATTTCCCTGTCAAGGTCGAACGTGATGACAGGGGTGCTTTTGACGATTTCTCCAAAACTCGCGTCAGGATTACCGAACTTTCGCTTTATCTCAATGGCATCATGCCAGCTGAGCTCGATATTAACAGGCCTTGGGATAAAGACCCCATTGCCGCCGGGCTCAGCATTGGCATCATCATCGCCATACTCCTCTGCTTCATAAGGATCATCGCCATCTTCATCTTCTTCATACGCATCTCTTGAGTAATCCCTGCTGCGTCCGCTTCTTCTATTATTACCGCCATCCGGATCAGGAGAATTCGGTTCTATTATCCCGTCAGGCTTATCTATAGATTCCATGAGCTTTTTCATGAAAGGGTCCTCAAAAGCAAACAGGGCATGCGAGCAAAACACAAACAATAAGGCTGATACAACTGCTGTTAATATTCTCATATGGCTGAATTTTATTCCCGCAACAACCCCTCTTATTAGCGTCATGCTAAAGGGTACCATGGCAAGGTTAAAATTGCAACCGGGAGATTTTAGGGATCAAACTTTATGCTTAAAGTTGTGGATATGGCCTTTGTGGATCGTATAAAGCACTTTGCCAAAGAGCTTTCTGCCAAGGAAAGGGCTGTTCCTTGATTTTGAGGAGAATGATTTAAATATGACTTCAGTTTTTGGGTCGAAAATCACCAGGTTCGCGGGTTCTCCGGGAGATATCTCAGACGCTTTCATGCCAAGAACGCGCGCAGGCCCGATCGTCATCAATGAGATCGCCTGAAGCAGGTTCAATATCCCCTCTTTGACCAGATACGTGATCGTCACCGGAAGCATTGTTTCCATGCCTATGATTCCGAATGGAGCTTTAAGCAAACCCAGTTTTTTTTCTTTCTGTGAATGAGGAGCATGATCAGACGCGATAGCATCGATAGTCCCGTCATTCAAGCCGCCATATATCGCTTCAATGTCTTTTTTGGAGCGCAAGGGAGGTTTCATTTTCGCGTTTGTCCCGTATTTCTCAATATCCTCATCAATAAGAGAGAAATGATGCGGGCAAACTTCGCATGTCAAACGCCCGTTGAGCTTGCTTGCCTTGGCAGTGCGGATCAGTTCGATCGACTCAGCGGTTGACACATGGGAGATATGGAGCTTTCCTTTATTTAAAGACCTAAGCGTCTTGATATTCCTCTGGATCGCCTTATATTCTGATCCAGCGGATATGCCGGGAACGCCCATGCGCTTGCTGACATCCCCTTCATTAATGACTCCTTTTCCGGAAAGAGCCATATCCTCGCTATGATCGATCACCAAACCGGAGAATTTAGCAGTTTCCTTTAAAGCGTGTTTTAAGATCTTCTGACTGCCTACAGGCGAACCATCATCGCTGAACGCGAACGTACCGCTTTTATTCAAGCTCTGGAAATCAACAGGCTTCTTTCCCGAACGTTTCCTGGTGATACAAGCAGCAAAATCTATATCCACTGACCTGCTTAAAACATCTGCTTTCTTCCTTAATACAGTCAAAGTTTTAACATTGTCCACAGGGGGCCTTGTATTAGGCATGGCAAGCATTCGCGCGATCCCCCCTCTTACAGCAGCCTTGGCTCCGCTTGCGAGCGTTTCCTTGTGCGTATCACCGGGCTCCCTTAAATGCACATGCATATCCCAGAGCGCAGGCGCGATATAAGCCCCTCCAGCATCAATGATCCTCGTATCAGGCAGGGTCACGCTGGGCTTAAGCCAGCGTTTATCGATCCTGACTATCTTGTCTCCGGAAATCAGGATATCCGCTTCATATTGCTCATTACATACCGGATCAAGCACAATAGCGTTGACTATCTGTATCAGTGAGGATTTCTTTTGCATCTTATTTATTACAATGATATATGATTAAGTAGCGTTCTACGAACGCTATGTTTATCAATGTGAATTAATTATTATTTCTGTCATTCCTGTAAAAACAGGGATCCGGAAACTGTACTTAAATAGAGATTCTCAAAGAGAACGCATCTTGATAAAAAATATGGAACTGGATCCCGGACGGAATTTATCCCGCAGTGCCCTCCGTAGCCTTGGCGAAGGAGGAGACTTGATCCGGGACCTGCGTTCGAGATGACACAAAATGGAGGAAACCATGTTACCAACCGATGATCCAATAGTAATATGCGGCGGAGTACGTACGCCCATAGGACACATTTCCAAAGGACTTTGCAATACAAGCCCGGTAGATTTAATGAGCGAAACCATCAAGACCCTTGTAAAGCAGGCCAATTTACCGGCAAACGCGGTAAACAGCGTGCTTATAGGATGGGTAGGCCAGGGGGTCCAGGCTCCTAATCTGGCCAGAGTAGCCGCTCTTAAGAGCGGATTACCGGAAACAGCATCAGCTTACACGATACAGAACAATTGTGTGTCAAGCATCGAAGCCATAAGCGCTGCGGCAAGACAGATCCTTACAGGCGAGTCAGAAGTCGTAATTGCGGGCGGAGCGGAATCCATGTCTACTTTCCCCTATGTGATCAGCGGATCGCGCTCCAGCAAACCGCTGCGATCCATGGATACCCTCAAAGACAATTGGCCGACGCTTTGGGACTCTCAGGAAGTTACCGTCATGGACACGATCGAGCAGGGACTCACAGATCCTGTGCAGCTGATCAACATGGCAGGCACTGCGGAAGTATGCGCACAAATGTATGACATAACAAAGGAAGCGCAAGACAGTTACGCGCATGAGTCATACAAGCGGGCGCTTGACGGCGAAGTGAACGGCTTCTACAAGAAACATACATTCACATACGCGGTCAATGGAACCACGCTGGAAAAGGATGAATATCCATACTTGCGCGAAAATCTGGTCAAAAAACCGGCAATGCTGGCTAAGGCAGGCCCTCTTTTTGACAATAAGATATACAGCATAAAGAAATTCTACGAAGATTTCGGAAAGTTCATAAAAGGCAAGCAGTATGAGGAAGGAAAGACCAAAGGTTCAGTCACACTGTTCAACTCATGCGCAAGAAGCGATGGAGCAGGAGCTGTGATCGTGACGCGGGAGTCAAAAGCAAAAGCTTTGAACCTGCCGATCACAGCCAAGGTAAAGTCATGGGCGATCTACGGGAATAATCCTGCATATATGGGCGTTGCCCCGCTATATTCAACCGACATGGCTCTTAAAAAAGCAGGGATGACTTTTGACCAGATAGACCAGATAGAACTCCATGAGCCGTTTGCGGCAACATGCTTGTCCATATTCCACCTCGGCAAAAAAGAACTGGGGCAGGACTGGGAAACCAGATTCAAAGACGGTAAGATCAATCCCAATGGCGGTTCCATCGCACTGGGCCACCCGCTGGGCGCAACAGGCATCAGGCTGTTCCTGAATCTATCTCAGCTTTTCAAGGATAATCCGAACACAAAAACCGGACTTATCACATCATGCGCAGGAGGCGGCATAGGCTTTACGACCATATTCGAAAGGCCTTAAATAAACTAATAAACGGAGGAAAAAAGAATGGCTACTAAATATTTTGAGGATCTTGAAGAAGGAGCGACGTTCACAACCGGAGGAAGAACGATCACTGAGACTGATGTTGTTAATTTTGCCGGAGTCTCCGGAGACTATAATCCGATCCACACGGATATTGAACACTCCAAAAAAGGCGGATTCGGAGAAAGGATAGCTCACGGACTTCTGGGGCTTTCAGTTGCCAGCGGACTCGCAGGACAAATGGGGCTTTTTGAAGCAGTGGTCGCGTTCTTGACCATTGAATGGAAATTCAAGGGACCCATTAAATTCAATGACACGATCCACATCGAGACAGTGGTCACCAAGAAAAGGCCTGTAAGGGACACAGGCTGGATCTATCTCGGAGTGAAAGTCGTTAATCAGGAGAATAAGACGATCCAGGAAGGAACCTGGTGTCTGGCATTCAAGAAAAGACCAACGGCAGTAGCAGCGTAAATAATTAAGAATTCTTAATTATCAGATCAAAAAACCAGGGAGTTTTCCCTGGTTTTTTTATTCTCAGCGGATTTAGAACTTATTGAGATGCTGAAATAAATTCAGCATGACAGATGGGGATGAATGCTTTCTTCCTGCTTACTGCTTACTTTGTCAGTTTTTCCGCGTTATTAATGAGGCCTTCGAGCATATCATCAATGATCCTTGAGGAATCCCTGTCTTGTATTAATTTTTCCGCGAAATTCCAGGCTTCAACGCTAATATCATGAGGCCGGTTGGGATTCTCAAGGTTCTTTAGATCACAGAATTTAAATACCATCTCCAGATTCTTTGTGCCGTCGTCCTCGAAGTTTTGAGCCACGTTCATGAGGAATCTCTCGCTGACAGGCATTCTTCTGCCATCCGGCGTCTGTATCCATTTTTCACCTTTCACCGCCGGAGCCATACGTCTGAACCCCTCGACGATATGCCCGATCTTGGCATCCAGGGAATCATACGGTGAAGGGCAGGATTTCTGCTTGAGCACATTCTCAGCCAGAACAACCAGCGCATCCAGAGGATCTTTACTGTCTCCGATAGTCCCATTAAATTGAACTTTATATTCGCTCCAAACCTTCTGGATCTTATTGACTTCCTTCTTGAAATAATCAGCATCAGATTCAGCCCAAAGAGAAGAGCCTGACAACGAGAAAATAAACGCAAAACCAATGATCACCGTGGAAAGTTTCTTGAACATAATTGCCTCCGTTTTTTAAGCGTCTAGTACTATTGTGCCACAGAAACGCGCTTGCGCTATGGGACTAAAGGGCCGGCCGGATAGGACTAAAGTCCTATCCGGTAAACTCTCCGGTAGTCGCAGGTCTTCAGCGAAGCAGCCCTGTAGTATTCCCTACAGGGCTGCCTGCGTCTTTAATAAAGAATTCCATTTTAAAAAGGAACGCAGGCTAAAGACCTGCGACTACCAGCACAAAGCAGACACAGACTAAAGCCTGAGGCTACCGGGTGAAGAGCAAGCGCGCCCACAAAGGATGCGACTACCAAGATTTTCCTGTATGCTGCCTACTGTCTACTGCATGCTGCTTTTCATCCCCTTGGATGGAATTTCTTATGAAGCTTCTTTAGGCGGGCTACGTCAAGATGGGTATATATCTGGGTCGTGGAGAGCTTTTTGTGGCCGAGGAGCTCCTGGATCACCTTTAAGTCAGCTCCGCGGTTTAAAAGATGCGTCGCGAAACTGTGGCGGACCTTGTGCGGAGAAAAATTGAATGAAAGTTCAGGCAGGACATTTTTTGCGATCTTGTTGATCGACCTGTAAAAACTGATCCGCGAGTACGGGCGCTTTGATTTCCCGCTGAACACAAAATCATCCTGCTTTTTATCTTTTCCGAACCGCTCCAGATACACGCTCAAGACGCCCATGGCTTTTTTACCGCATGGAACAAGCCTTTCATACCCCCCTTTGCCGTGTATCCTGATGAGGCTTAAGGAAAAATCAAAATCCCTCAAACGAAGAAAAAGCATCTCCGAGATCCTGCATCCGGTGGCGTACAAGATCTCGATGCCTGTCCAGTACCTGCAGAGCATCTCTCTTTTTGGATTATCTTTCACAGCGGATTTAAGAGCATCTATTAGTTTTGTTATCTCTGATTCATTCATAAAAAGAGGCAGGTTCCCGCCCAGTCTGGGCATTTCAAGGTCTACTGCCGGATTATCCTTTAATATGCCCTCTTCAACCAGGAAGCTGTAAAAATGCCGCAACGAGCTGATCTTGCGCGCTATGCTCTTTGCCTTAAGGGAAGATGATGCTGATATGTACTTCTCAAGATCACTTGCCTGCGCATTGCGCAGATCCTTGTGTTTTAATGAAAGCCAGGTTAAATATTGAGCCAGGTCGCTCGAATATGCTTGAGAAGTTTTCGGAGAAAGGTTTTTCTCTGTGGAAATATAATTTAGGAAAAGATCAAGTTCTTTGCTGGTGTCATTGCGAATCCTGTTACCGCTGTTCGCCATTTAGAGAACAGGGCGCGGCAATCTCAAGCTCCCGGTAGCTTTGAGATTACTTCGTCGCTTTGCTCCTCGCAATGACCCTTAGATGTCAGAAATCTTCTACGCTTTTGCGGATTCCGCGTGTTTAGGCTTCTTCGCATCCGGCTTGCCCGGATTATTTATCGGCTCTCCATAGATAGCCTTGATGATCCCCTGTCTAAGTTCCTCACAAAGTTTCGGATTCTCCCTGAGATGCTTTCTGGTCTGCTCTCTGCCTTGTCCCAGCTGATCCCCTTTATAAAGGAACCATGTGCCGCTTTTCGTGATTATTCCGGATTGCACGCCGATATCTATGACGCCGCCTTCCTTTGAGATACCCTCATCATGGAGCATCTCGAATTCAGCCTGACGATAAGGAGGCGCAACCTTGTTTTTAACGATCTTCACCCTGACGCGGGTACCGATGACCTTATCAGCCTGCTTTAAGGTCTCGATCCTGCGTATGTCAAGGCGCATGCTTGAATAGAATTTCAAAGCCAATCCACCCGGGGTTGTTTCAGGATTTCCCATAAAAGCGCCCATGCCGATCTTATACCGAAGCTGATTGATGAACATGATGCATGTTTTGCTCCTGGATATGAGGCTTGCGAGCTTTCTGAGAGCTTGAGACATAAGTCTTGCCTGGAGGCCCACATGGGTATCCCCCATCTCGCCCTCGATCTCAGCCCTTGGAACAAGAGCTGCAACTGAATCAATAACAAGCACATCCAAAGCGCCTGAGCGCACAAGAGTCTCAGCGATCTCCAATGCCTGTTCGCCGCTGTCCGGCTGGCTGATCAAAAGCTTATCAAGGTCAACGCCTAATTTCTTGGCATACTGAGGATCCAGTGCGTGCTCAGCATCAATATACGCGGCATTTCCGCCTGATTTCTGGGCGCTTGCCACAACATGAAGACACAAGGACGTCTTGCCGCTTGCTTCAGGCCCGTATATTTCTACGATTCTTCCGCGAGGAACGCCATTAACGCCTGTTGCCATATCCAACGCTAAAGCGCCCGTTGAGATCGAATCAACAAGAAGGCCTTTTTTTAAGTCGCTTCCCAAGCGCACGATCGCTTCTTTCCCAAAATCTTTTTCAATCTTGCTTAACGCCAATTCCAATGCTTTTTGCTTATCATTTACTCCCATTTTTTCCTCCGAATAATAACATTAATGTATCCTTTTAAGATTGTATCAATTTCCCGACGATAGAATAGAGCTGCGACGAAAGGCTAGGAAAATAGGAAAATAAAGAAAAATCCTCTATTTCCCTTTATCACCTTTTTCACGTTTGTCACTTTTATCGCTTTCTTTACGATGCTACCAAGCCGGCGGAGAATATTATGCGCACAGCCTCCTCAAGAGGCAGGTTGATCGAGATAACTTTATCCTCAGGGACAAATGTCAAATATCCATTTGTGGGGTTGGGCGTGGTTGGAACGAATATCACAAGCAGTTTTTTTCCTGTCGCGTCGTTTCCGCTTGTGAAATTTTCCGATGTGACAAATCCGAAGGAATAGATGCCGTCTCTCGGGAACTCAAGCAAGACGACTCTCTTGAAATTCTTACCGAAGCTGTCCTCACTTATAAAAAGCGCTGTAAGCTTCTTGACGGCGTCATAAATGCTTGAAACAAGCGGTATTCTTGCGAACAGGCTGTCTATCCTGATTGTAAATGCCCTGCCGAAAATACGCGAAACAATAAAACCAACCAAACATACCAGGAATACAGTGACAAGAAGGCTGGCAAGCCTTATCAGGAAATCCGCGGGAGCTTTTGGAAGGAAATATTCAAATCCATACTTTAGAAACGGCCTGGCGAACCCGGAGACTATATTGAATAAGACGGTTATGATGACGACCGCGACAGATATCGGCAGGAGAAACGCCATGCCTGTGATAAAGTTCTTTCTGATCCATTTCCACATAATTTAAATGTTACTAAAAACACACGACTTTTAATCACAGGCTTAAGCCTGGGTTTTGCCCGCCTCCGGTAACCGCACCCCTTGTCCTCCGAAGCCTTGGGCGTTGGGGGGATGGGTGCGTTCTGCTATTTTTATATAGTACAGAACAGACACAGGCTGAAGCCTGAGGCTACCGGAAGATCACGGGAAAGAACGCTGGCTACAATGTTCATAGAGATGCCAGTCCTTGCAGGGCAACCCGGAAAGGGCACCCATAAAGGGTACGACTACCAGAAATGAATCAAATACCAATCAGCCGCATTATCGCGATCCTCAGAAAAGAAACCAAACAATGGAAAGAGCCCATTGTGGGCACATACAAAAAAGACCCCTTTATGGTTCTCATCAGCTGCATACTTTCATTGAGAACAAAAGACGAGACAACCGCCAAGGCAAGTGAAAAACTATTCAGCCTCGCGAAAACCCCAAGGGAAATGTTCAAATTGCCCATTTCACTCACTGAGGAAACCATCTACCCTGTGGGATTCTACAGAACAAAAGCCAAGAACATAAAAAAAATCTGCAAATTACTCATACTTCTTCATGACACAAAAGTTCCTGATGAAATGGAAGCGCTTCTTTCTTTGCCGGGCGTGGGACGCAAGACAGCGAACTTGGTTCTTACCCTGGGTTTTAAAAAGCCCGGCATATGCGTTGATATTCATGTGCACAGAATCTCAAATCGCTTGGGATACATAAGAACACGCACGCCTGATGACACAGAAATGGCCCTTAGGAGCAAGTTGCCTCAGGAATACTGGATGGACTTCAATGACCTGCTGGTGACTTACGGCCAGAATCTCTGTAAACCAGTCTCCCCCTTCTGCGGCCGGTGCAAAATCCGCAGATACTGCAAAAGAGCAGGGGTAAGATCATCCCGCTAACAAAGTTATAAGATAATGCTAAATATGTCTTTTAATTTAGCGCCTCAAAATCTTGAATTTCTTCCTATTTACTATTTACTAGCGGCTCTGGTGAAAACCTCTGAAAATATCCGGGATTTCGTAGCGCGGCAGCTTGTATGCCACCTCTCGGTATTCAAACGGAAAAGCGGGGTACGAGCCCCCGCGCTACGAAAGAATCACAGAAAACTTCCTTCTTACTACTCCCATGAGCATTAAAACAAAGCTTCTTTTGGCTGCTGCCTTGGCTATCTCCATCATAACCGCATACGGTCTCTGGAGCGAGCGCCACCAAAACCGCTTCGGCTCGATCATCACGGATGTTCTTCTTCAAAGCGTGAGTTCCATGAATTCCGCCACTGAACTCCAGAACGCTTTTGCCCTGTATGACGACATAATGCTGCGATTTATGCTCACAAACGACAAGTACCTTATCGAAGATACCAAGCGCATCAGGAAAACAGCTGAATTAAAAATAAGGGAGCTCTCAAAAAGCTCAAGGAGCCCCACTGTTAAAAAACTGCTTTCTGACATTGAAAAAGAAAGCGCCATGTACTTCACTGATGTTGAGCGCATGATCAAGATCTACAATGAGACAAAATTCCCGGAGGGCGGAGCGATCGAAGTCGTGGCTATCTGGAGCAAGCAATTCTCAAAGCACAACAAGACCCTGGCATTGATATCTGCCAGCGGCCGCCAGCGCCTGACAAGGATCTACAGTTTATGCGAAAAACTCCTTGATATAAACAAAATACAGGTTGAAAACGCGAAATCAAGCATGGAGAATCTCATTGATGAGGGCCAGCAAATAACACAATGGGCCACGATCGCCACATTCGCGGCTGTCAGCCTTGTCACCATCCTTCTGGCGCTCTCGATACTTAAACCCCTGAACGCTCTCTTAAACGGCGTGGGCAGGATCATGAGCGGAGATCTGAACTTTGAAATGCCCATCACCTCAGGAGACGAGGTAGGCAAGCTCACTCAAGCGTTTAACTCCATGACGACGAATTTGCGGGAAAAACAGGAACAACTGGTGCAGGAAACCATAACAGATGAGCTTACAGGGATCTATAATTTCCGCTATTTCCAGGAGCTGATAAAAAAAGAGCTTGAAAGAGCAAGGCGGTACAAGCGCCCCTTATCTGTCCTGATCGTCGACATTGACCACTACAAGCACTATAACGACACGCAGGGTCATGAAATGGGCAATGTGATACTTAAAATGATCGCGCAAACCCTAAAGGAAACCCTTCGCACTGAAGATACTCTTTCAAGATACGGGGGAGAAGAATTCGGAGTACTGCTCCCTGACACAAGTACTGAGCAGGGCTTTGTTGTTGCTGAAAGACTGCGATTTAATATCGAGTCAGCGCCATTTCCCGGAGAAGAGAAACAACCCCTTGGCAAGCTAACTGTGTCAATCGGCGGAGCCACATTCCCGGACAACGCTGAAACCACGCAAGCCCTGATCGAATACGCTGACCAGGCCCTCTACAAATCCAAATCCGACGGAAGGAACAAGCTCACGTTCTTTAAAACATAGGATAGTAATTAGGAACTAGAAAGAAAAAACCCGCGCCATCCTTATCATCCCCGCGCCCCATCTGTCATCCCCGCGAAGGCATGCTTCCAAGCTTATAGAGACGCTTGTGCCCGTAGGGTGCGGGGATCCATATCCTCTATTCAGATAAAGACTCTTTCTAAAGAATAGCGGTTCTGGATTCCTGCTCCCGCAGGAATGACAGAATAGTAAAACCGCTTTTTATTATGTTTTTTTTTGCTATTTTCTATATGTGCTGGACACGCCTGTTCGTTTTAGACATATCTTGTTTACGATTGTTTCAGGTCTTTTGTTTTATGGAGTCACCTTGGTCGCGGAAAAGCTGACTATCACTTCTTATTACCCGTCTCCTTACGGGGTTTATAAACAATTCCGCGCAACAGGAACCGCTTTGCTGGCTACCAATTCCGGGTATGTTGGGATAGGGACGACCGGTGTAAGCCCTGCTGCTACTTTGACCATATTCGACGATGGCAATGACACGGGGATCTCGTTGGTCAATCCGACAACAACAGCAGACGCTACTCAGGGAATAACTTTTCACAATGGGCTTCCGCTTGACGATAGTACTAAGCAATTCCAGATGTTCCATTGCGGTCCAACCAATGGGGGGTGCCATAATCCTGATGATATTGCGATCATGGCTGTTAATGGGAGAAACCTGGTATTTGAGACAGATACTGATAATTCAACGCCGCCCATTGCCGGGTCGGTCCGTTTTAAGAAGGGAGCAACCAGCGATGGCGCGTGTTTTGACGGGAGCAACGGAAATTTCGAGATCGGCAGTTATAACTGCGCATCCGCTTCAAACGCGAAGCTGGCAGTCAAAAACACAGACTCAGCGCAGTCGGCCATGCGCGTGACAAACAGCGGCAACACGAATGTTTTGGAAGTGGCGGACAATGGCAATATCGGCATTGGAAGCGCTACCCCCCTGGCGAAACTGGATGTGGCCGGTGACATTCTGGCTAGCGGGAAAATCCAGGGAGTAAAAGTGATCGCCAAGGGATACGTGTCATTCCCAAATGATGGACAACCATGCTCACAGAGTTTTAACTATGACACTGCCTGGCCGGGCGCAAACACTAGAGTATGTTTAACTTCCCTGGACATGGACGGGGGGCAGTATGGGGAGCATGGTCCATTCAATGCGGCGTTGACAGCTCGCTCCGGTCAACCTATGGCGCTATAAGCATAGATGACGGACAAGGCGGTTGCGTTATGCCAAGAACCGGGATTCAGGTTCAATATTTAGTGCTGGGCTTTTGATCACCACAATAACTTTAGCGAAGGGGAACGAAGGAGAAAGCTTGATCCGGGACCTGTTTCGAGAACAACAATGAAAAGCCGGGAAGCGCACCTGATTTTTCTATAAAATCTCCCCATGAGCGACACTAATCAAAAACTCCTGGCGATCATTGATTCCCCCTCCACTGTTGAAATAATGATAAACGGCGCGAAATCTATTTTCCTGGAAAAAGACAACGGAGAGGTTGAAAACCCTGAATTCAAATTCGATTCCCAAGAAAGTATTTTGGATTTCCTAAAAACCTATGTGGGAACTGAAGCGGAAAGCATCGGGCCTGAGAGGCCTTATGCTGATCTTGTGGCAGGAGATGGTTCAAGGGTGCACGTAGTACTCAGCCCGATCGCGCGGGAATGCGCTTATGTGACCATACGCAAACGGCCCAAAAACCAGAAAAACATCGAGGACCTTGTTAAAAATGAGACCCTCAGCCGAAAAGCAGCTGCTTTCCTTGTTTTTGCTCTTGAGAACAGGCAGAACATCATGATCGTTGGAGGCACAAGTTCCGGCAAAACCACGCTTCTTAATTCTCTTGCAGCTTATCTGCCTGATGACGCCAGAACCGTTGTGATCGAAGATGTTCCTGAGATCGATATCGATTCCGAGCGCGCTGTTTATCTAACTACACGTTTGCGCGATTCCCACGGTCTTGCGGATGTAACTTTAAGAGACCTTGTAGCCAACACTCTGAGGATGAGGCCTGACAGGATAGTGGTCGGCGAGATCAGGGGACCTGAAGCCATGGACCTTCTGCAGGCCATGAATGTGGGGCATGAGGGAATATTAAGCTCTCTTCACGCTAACAGCCCCAAGGAAGCGCTCTCGCGCCTGGAAACTCTTGCCATGATGAGCGCAATATCGATCCCGCAGAAAGTCGTGAGGATACAGATCGCTCAAGCTCTCAATCTTGTGGTTTATATGTCCCGCCTGGCAGATGGATCAAGAAAAGTGATCCAGATAAGCGAAGTCACCGGAATGGAAACGGATATCATCACAATGCAGGATCTTTTCTCGGTTCTATCGAAAAAGCTTGAGGACTCCTGGAAGCGCGAACTCCAGCCAACAGGCGCAGTGCCAAGGTTCTACGATAAGCTGAGACACACTACTGAAAATCTACCTTTTGAGTTCTTCCAGCGGGATACAGAGCAGAAAAATAGTTAATCTGAAGTAAAGAACTCCACTTAGCCATTAGCCATACGCCATAAGCCATAAGTGGCGCGAACAGCGCCCTACGGAACCACCCTGCAAAACCTGCGGGTGCCCAGAGTGAGGATCGAGGGGTGCTCGATCTCCAGGAGCCTGTCATCTTTAATGACTTTTCCCTCAAGCTTGACTGCTCCTTCGTTTATCTTGCGCTGAGCGTCTTTGCGGCTTTGAGCCAAGCCTGAAGCGCAAAGGACCTGAGACACAAAAAGCTTCTTATCATTGGGAAGCGCGAAATCCGGGATATGCTCAGGCAGTTTCTTCTGGGAATGCACTCTCATGAACCACTCTTTGGCTTTCTGCGAGATATCATCTCCGTGGAAATCATTGACCATGGCCTGAGCAAGCATCATCTTGGCTTCCATGGGATGCATGGATCTAAAAGGTCCCATGTCGAAATTCGTAAGAAGCTCAGCCCAGAGCATCATTGCCCGGTCATCGATCGACATGATCTTCCCGAACATGTCATTGGGCTTGTCTTCTAATGCCACAAAATTATCATACGTCTTTGACATCTTTCTAACACCGTCTGTGCCTGTCAGGATCGGCATGGTCATGACGACCTGCGGGTCCTGCCCGGAATCTCTCTGCATATCGCGTCCGAATATCAGGTTGAAAGTCTGATCAGTGCCCCCAAGCTCAATATCCGCCTTAACCGCCACGGAATCAAATCCCTGAAACACAGGATAAAGTATCTCAAGCATACTTATCGGCCTGCCTTCGGAAATACGGTTCTGGAAATCATCCCTTTCAATGAGCCTAGAATGAGTGACCTTGGAAAGGCTGTCCAGGACTTTCCCTTCTTTCATGAAAGGTTCAAGCCACTTTGAATTGAACACAACCTCTGTTTTTTTCTTATCAAGTATCGAGAATGCCTGCTCCTTATAGGTTCTGGCATTTTCCAGGATCTCCTTTTTGGTCAATACAGGCCTTGTTGCGTTTTGTCCGGAAGGATCCCCCACTCTTGCTGTAAAATCACCTATTATCAGGACCCCGGTATGGCCCTGGTCCTGGAAAGCCCTCATCTTCCTCAAACATACAGTATGGCCCACGTGAAGATCCTTTGTTGTGGGATCTACTCCAAGCTTGACCCTAAGCTTCTTGCGTGAATTCAGCTTGTTCTTCAACTCATCAAGAGTCGTGACAGCGACTGTTCCGCGCAGCAATTCATTTAAAACTTCATCTTTTATGCTCATGACAGAACTTCTCCTTTATACTCGCTCGTTTTAAAGCCAATTCGATCAGCCTTTCGATAAGCGCCGGATACGGCACTCCTGAAGCTTCCATGAGCTTCGGATACATACTGATCGACGTGAACCCCGGGATCGTATTGATCTCTCCGAAATAAATCTTCTGGGACTCGGCATGCATAAGAAAATCGATCCTTGCCATGCCGCAGCAGTTAAGCGCAAGAAAGCACTTTCGTGAAAGCTCCATGACTTCCTCTTTCTTTTCCTTGGGGATCGGAGCCGGGATCTTGAGTATCGCGCCCTCAGGGTCGATATACTTGGCTTCGTAAGAATAAAAATCATGCCTTGGAATGACTTCTCCGGGCACGGAAACAGTCATATCCTCGCTGTCGCCCAAAACAGCGCATTCTATCTCTCGTGCCTCGATCGCCTCTTCAAGCACGATCTTGTCATCATATTGAAACGCCAGATCACATGCTTCACCCAGGCTTTTTTTGTCCTTGGCTTTTGTGATCCCCACTGAAGAACCGAGCTTAACGGGTTTCACGAACATTGGATAACCCAATGATTTCTGAGCTTCGTCCTGCAAACGGTTTTTATCCTTTTTCCATTGCCATTGCTCGATCGTCACATGCCCGGGAACCTCAATGCCGGCTGATTTCACAAGCCTCAACGCTATGTCCTTATCCATACATGCGGCTGATGAGAAAACATCACAGCCCACATAAGGCACCTGAGCCATCTCAAGAAAACCCTGCATGGTGCCATCCTCTCCCATAGGGCCATGGAGCACGGGAAAAACAACATCCATATCCTTTGCGCTGATATTCCTGTCCACGGGAAGAGCAACCTTATCCATCGGAATAACACTCTTGGCTTCCTTCTTTTTTTCCTGCGATATCATCTTTGAGAACATATCAGGCAGTTCTTTTTGGTCAGAAATGTTCTCAAGCAGTTTCTTCGCGTCAAGACCCGTCCAAAAACCGTTTCTATCGATGATAACCGGATAAACCTCATATTTCTTTGGATCCAGGTTTCCAAGCACGCTCAAAGCCGACCTCTGCGAGATCTCATGCTCCGCAGACTTCCCCCCGAATATCAATGCAATTTTCAGTTTTTTTGTACTCATAAATTTTCCTTTTTATCATTATTAAAATGGATCAAATCTATTAATATCATACGCCCAGAGATCCTGAAACAAGTTCAGGATGACAAAAGGACAATATATCTTTCTCATCATCACTTCATCTCCTCATCGCCACATCATTCTTTATTATCTTCCCCCCTCCCAACACCTCATCTCTATTATAAAAAACCGCGAACTGTCCTGGAGTGGGAGCGAACTGCGGCTCCTTGAAAATAACGCGGCAGGTGTTCTCATCAATAAGTTCAATATTAGCCAAAGCAGCAGGACTACGATAGCGGACTTTGACTTCAATAAGGCCCGGAAACTGGGGGATCAGGGATGGATGAACCCAGGAAAGGTCGGAAACGCGGATCTCCAATGCCATGACTTCTTTTAATTTTCCCACATAAAGCGTATTCGTCATGGTATCGATATTGGCGACATATAAAGGTTCGCCGACCGCAACCCCCAAGCCTTCGCGCTGTCCGATCGTATAGTTATGAAACCCACCATGCCTGCCCAGTACCCTGCCCGTGGATTTTTCAATAATATTGCCTTCTTTCGCGGATTTATTGAAAAGCTCCCTGTAATCACCGGCTTTGACAAAACACACATCCTGACTCTCAGGCTTGTGCACAACAGGGAGACCGATATTTCCGGCAATAGATCTGACCTTGTCTTTTGTCAGGTCTCCCAAAGGAAACATAATGCCTGCAAGCTGCACTTCCGTGAGCATATAAAGGAAATAGCTTTGGTCCTTCTTCGGATCTTTACCTTTAAAAAGACTCTTCCTGCCGTCAGTATCCTCGATCCTCGCATAATGCCCGGTTGCCACAGCATCACATCCAAACGCCTTTGCCATTTCAAGGATCTTGCCGAATTTTACATGCCTGTTACACTCTATGCAGGGATTGGGAGTCTCGCCTGCCAGATATGAGTCCTTGAACTTATTGATCACGTATTTCTTAAAGGTTTCCTGCTCATTAAGGACATGATGCGATATGCCCATGATCCTTGCGCATGCTTTTGCGTCAAGGGCGCCCGCATCGCTGCCACAGCACAAAACCTTATTTGCAGCGGATTCATTTTCAGAAAAAAGATTCAAAGTAACGCCTGTCACATCAAAACCCTGCTTTTTAAGCAGGAAAGCCGCGACAGAACTGTCTACACCGCCGCTCATCATGACAAGGACTCGCATATAGAAGATTATGTCATATAGTGAAGAGCGGAGAGTGGAGAGTGATTAGCGGGAAGAAAGCTCGATCCTGTTCTCCATTATTGTTTCCCGCTCCCCACCCCTCACTCCCCACTACCCACTCTTCATTAAATATGTCATTCTATGTTCGTGGAAATAGTTAAACGTTATTTCATATCAAACGGCGTTTACCTGCTTTTGCTGCATCTGATCGCGTGTTTGCTTTGTTGGGAATATTTTCCTTTTGGGTTTTTTCATGATGATTCGATCTACTGGGTCGGAGCTAAATCGCTCAGCGAAGGAAGCTACCGTCTCATAGCCAGCCCTGAAGCATTGCCGCTCGCCAATTATCCCATAGGATATCCAATGGTCTTATCATTGCTCATCAGCGTAATCTCTTCAAATCCGTTCGCAGCCCAGGTCCTTTCCCTGCTTTTAAGCCTCCTGGCCGTTATCCTTGTCTTCAGACTCTCCGGGCTCATGCTCCCCAATCCGGCGAACCACGCTCTTGCCGCATGGCTCGCCATTCATCCCATAAGCACGCGTTATTCAAGCACGGTCCTGTCCGAGCCCCTGTATCTTGTTGTTTCCCTGATAATACTGCTTTTTTATATCAGCCCTGTCCTGCAGGAAAAACTCTTATTCCTCGGCAAGAAAAGAGCGATATTCGCCGCAGATATCGCTATCGGCCTGCTCTGCGGGTATTTGATGCTTATTCGCACTGTGGGCATTGCGCTGCCAACAGCGCTGCTGATCGACCTTGCATTGAATAAAAAATGGGAAAGGATCTGCAGGATCGCCGGAACGGTCAGCGTGATCTTCATACCCTGGCTGTTATGGACTTTCGGCCAAACAAGCACTGCGAATACTCAGCTTTCGCAGCTTGGAACCGCCATTGGATGGAGCCCCGTGAATCTCGTCAAGCAGGTCGTCAGACAGACCCTGTTCTATGCGCAGCAATTTTCCCTAAACTGTATTTTTCCAGTTGCCCCCATTCGCGCAACAATATTCAATTTCTTGTTCTGGGGCATAATATCCACTGCGATCACATGGACCGCTTTCGCGACAGCGCTAAAAACATTGTTCAGCGGCGCATACCGCGTGATCGCGTTTTATTTCATGCTCTATCTGGCGATCCTTCTTATATGGAGCCATGAGGATGTGCGCTATCTGTATCCGGTCCTCTTTATAGCCGGGCTTCTGTTCCTCTGCGCGATCAACAGATTTTTGGATCAGCAACCGCGTTGCGCATCCGGCACTGCCGGGTTCAAGCCCTTATTCAGACAGGCTCTGATGTTTATAACCGCATTTCTTGCCCTGCAGTCAACGATCCATCAGGCCGCGGAGATAAGAACCAGCAGGAACCCCGGACTTCCATTAAGATCATTCTTATGGATAAAACACAATATCCCGAAAAACACAGCCATTGCCAGCGCATCGCTTGCCACTGTGTATAACTATTCAGGGATCAAGGGCAGAGAATTTCCGAGGATCAAAGGTTCGGAGAATATCCTCCAAGCCATGAATGAACAAAACATTGATTTCGTGCTGATCGAGGGATCCCTTGCAGGGCCGCATAAGCCTTCTTTGGACATCACCAACTGGACGCCGCATGTGGCCCAGGCTCTTGCAGACTGCAGAAACCTGCCTGAGATCCAATGTAAGCTGATTTACTCTAACAAGGAAGAGGATACCTGGATTTTCCACCTAAAGCGTTAGTAAAATAAATACAACACGTCTCTGTTAGGGAACGTGTTATACGTGAAACGTCCCGCTGTGTCCTCCGAAGCTTTATGCGAAGAAGGAGACTCGATCCGGGATCCAAATTCTGCTTATCAATTCGATCGAAAAGGAGACTCACATGAAACAGACAGGAATCATCTCACTTGAAAGCCAAAAAGATCTTAAAATCAGCGGCGATGTATATTCGATATTCAGCCTTGACTGCGTCAAAAAAGCAGGGCTCGGCGATATATCGCGTTTGCCTTATTCATTAAAGATATTACTTGAGAACCTGCTTAGAAACGAAAAAGCAGGATTCTCCTCGGTCAAGGATGTGGAAGCCCTGGCTAATTGGGACCCGAAGAAAAAACCCGACAAAGAGATCGCATTCACGCCTTCAAGGGTGATCCTCCAGGATTTTACAGGCGTTCCATGCGTAGTGGACCTTGCTGCCATGCGCGATCAGATGACTGCCATGAAGGGCGACCCTAAAAAGATCAACCCCATAGCGCCCGTGGACCTCGTGATCGACCACTCAGTCCAGATAGACGAATACGGGCACAAAGGCGCTTTTGCAGCCAACATGAAAAAAGAATACGAGAGGAACTCTGAAAGATACGCTTTCCTGCGCTGGGGGCAGAATGCTTTTAAGAATTTCCAGGTCGTCCCCCCTGACACAGGCATCATACATCAGGTAAATTTGGAATATCTGGCTCGCGTGGTATTTGCCAAGACAGCAGGCAGCAAGACGATCCTATATCCGGATACAGTCATCGGGACCGATTCCCACACGACCATGATCAACTGCCTCGGAGTGCTTGGATGGGGAGTGGGAGGTATCGAGGCAGAAGCTGCCATGCTCGGCCAACCTGTCACCATGCTCATCCCGCAGGTAGTTGGGTTCAAATTATCCGGCAAACTCAAAGAGGATATCACAGCCACAGACCTTGTCCTCACCATAACGCAGATGCTCAGAGCCAAAGGCGTGGTAGGTAAATTCGTGGAATACTTTGGAAGCGGCCTCGACAACCTCGCCCAAACAGACAGGGCCACGATCGCCAATATGGCTCCTGAATACGGAGCTACTATGGGATTCTTCCCCGTAGACAGCGAGACCATCGAGTATTTGAAACTCACGGGCCGCGATACAAAGACAATAAACATAATCGAGACATATCTAAAGGAACAGGGGCTTTTCCGCACAAAAGACAACCCGGAACCTGTATTCTCAGACACCATGGAGCTCGACCTCTCGACAGTCGAAGCATCGATAGCAGGACCGAAAAGGCCCCAGGACAGGATCACGCTTAAAACATCCAAGAAAGCATGGGATGAAGCAGCTAAGAATCTGCAGGGAAAAGGCCAAAACACAAAAGTGACTTATAAGAACGAGACCTTTGATCTGGATAACGGAGCGGTTGTGATAGCCTCGATCACAAGCTGCACTAACACTTCCAATCCTGAAGTGCTGATAGAAGCCGGCTTGCTTGCCAAAAAAGCACACGAATTGGGACTCAGATCAAAGCCATGGGTGAAAACAAGCCTTGCCCCCGGATCAAGGGTCGTGACTGAATATTTAAACAAAGCCGGATTAACACCATATCTCGAAGAACTCGGGTTCCATCTTGCGGGTTATGGATGCGCAACATGCATCGGCAATTCCGGACCGCTTCCGGAACCCATTGAGAAAGCTGTTAAAGACAATAACATGCTTGTCGTATCTGTTCTCTCGGGCAATAGGAACTTCGAAGGCAGGATATCTCCTTTCGTCAAAGCCAATTATCTCGCTTCCCCTCCGCTTGTAGTAGCCTACGCATTAGCAGGCACCATGAACATAGACTTAAGCGCCGAGCCGCTGGGAAAGGGAAAAAACGGCAAAGACGTGTATCTTAAAGACATATGGCCCACAAGAAAAGAAGCCCAGGACATGATAACCAAGAGCGTGAAGAACGAGATGTTCAAGAACGTTTATGCAGATGTCTTCAAGGGCAGTAAGGAATGGGGCTCCATGAAAGTCCCCACTGGAGATATTTACTCATGGGATACAGGCTCCACATACATCAGGAAACCTCCGTTCTTCGAAGGCATGGGCCCTGCGCCCCGGAAGCCGGCTGATATAAAAGAAGCCAGAGTACTGGCCTTGCTCGGCGATTCAGTGACAACAGACCATATCTCACCCGCAGGCTCCATATCAGCCAGGAGCCCTGCTGCAAAATACCTTGCTGATAACAAGGTAGAGGATAAAGACTTCAATTCTTATGGATCAAGACGCGGCAACCATGAGGTAATGATGAGAGGCACTTTTGCAAACGTTCGCATCAAGAACCAGCTTATCCCCGGAACAGAGGGCGGATACACCAAACACATGCCTGGCGGAGAAGAGATGTCGATCTATGATGCTTGCGTTAAATACAGAAAAGACAATGTCCCGCTTGTTGTGATCGCGCAGAAAGAATACGGCACAGGCTCTTCTCGTGACTGGGCAGCCAAGGGAACCGCCTTGCTCGGCGTACAAGCCGTGATAGCTGAGAGCTTTGAGCGCATCCACAGAAGCAACCTTGTAGGCATGGGAGTTATGCCCCTTGAGTTCAAGAATGGAGATACTTACAAATCCCTTGGACTCACCGGAGATGAGATATATACGATAGAGGGGATCTCCGAAGGTCTCACGCCCGGAAAGGACATAGCAGTCAGGGCAAAGGGCCCAGGCAAGGAGATCAAGTTCACAGCGACCCTGCGCATCGACACCCCTCAGGAGATCGCCTACTACGAACACGGCGGCATCCTGCAATACGTCCTGCGCCAGCTAGCCAAATAAGCGTATACGCAAGAAGTTTAAAGCAATATAAAGAAATCCATTATTCAACGCTTCTCGCGTCTAACGTCTTGCGTTTTACGTCTTGTTCGGAAGGGTCATATAAACCCTGATTATGACGACTGAAGAATAGCCGCCTATCAGGGCTCCGAAGATAGAACTTAAAAACTTTCCAATTAATGGTATCGCTGAAAACAAGCCGCCCAGGATCCCAATGATAAATCCCACCAGGATCAAGCCTATAAAGGCCATTAATGAATAAGCGATATTCGCCCTGACAGAAACACAACTTTCCCTTATGGCCTCGGTTCCGCTTACCTGTTTCACGACAAGGGCCGGAAAAGTGAATTGAAGCAGGTAAGCAGCTATGACTCCCGGAATAAAGAAGAAAACAACTCCTGCGAATATTATCAGACTGCTTAAAAATCCCGCTATAAAGAGCGCTTTGAACCGCTCTTTTAAAAACGCGAACGCGATATCAAGACTTGTTGAATCTCTCTCCCACAACTCCTTTGCCATGGCGATAGTGGGTCCGACAGCTATGAATGCCAGCATGCTGATCACGCCTATCGATAGAACAGGGGCGTAAACACCTATCCCGACTATTTCCGCGGGATTCGCAGGACCGAGCCAGAATACCGAGACGAATGAGTTCATCAATCCTATTACCATCAAAGGCATGAATAAAACCGGCGCTTTCACGCTCATCGAGAGAGACTCTCTGAATATCTTTACAATGTTATCCATTTATATGGCCAGATCGATGATACTTGAATATTTTATTACTTGCCTGCGGAATGCGCGGATAACTTCAGCCTTTTTTGTCGGAAACTTAATTGTTTCGATATTCTCGGGCCACAGCCCTTTGAATTGCCTCAAGAATTTATACCGCTTCAACTTTTTGTTATATCTGACATTTATAGGCGATAATTTGACGATCCTGCCGTTTGGATTCGCTGATAACAGGAAAAAGTCAAGGCCGCGCTTCCTTGACATTGAAGGAAAGTACATATACATTGCGCCGCCTTTTATCCCTTCATCGCTTTTCGCCACAAAAATAACGCAATTATACTGGCTCTCGGATAATCCGCCTTTCTCGATCTTCTTATTGATGACAGAAGCTTCATCTTTGGTCAATTTCCTCTCAAGCAGTTCAAAGGTCGTGGCGTCAGGAAACGCTGTTTCAAGCTCCACTATCGGTATCGGAATCTGGAAGATCTGGTTCAGCCAGAATCCGGGGCTTGTCGGCGTGCTTTTGTCATTTCCCGGGTTTGATCGCGCCTTTACCTCATCGAACGATCTGGCCAGGTCTTTGTCAGCGTCCCAGTTCCCGATCGTCTCCAATGCGTCAAGCGAATAACCCTCTTTTAAAAAATCATTCCCGTAATCATTGAGTCTTTTTCTATCAGGCGTATGGCAAAGAGTGCAATTCACTTTATAACCGTTTTTCCCCTCGAACATCCTTTGAAAAGACGGCAGGGATACGGTTATAGCAGGGATAAGCACAAGACAAAGCGCTCCCAGAAGAGATCCTGAAACGAATTCAGAATGACAGGGTTTGTTATTTGACAATGAATTTAACCGGCAGGGTGGACACATCTATCGCTTTCATATGATATGGGCTTGTAAAGGACTGTATGACAAAAGCGTCCTTTGGAGGACTTTGCATTTTCACGTAGATTTTGACTTTTTTCTTATCAGGCTTGACATCGCTGATACTCACACTGTAGCCACCTGTTGACTGCATCCCCATGAAAACCGCTGCGATCATATGCGTTGAAAAATCTATCTCGGGCAAAGGCTCTTTACTGATCTTTGTCCACATGCTTTTCCATGTCTCCGAGTCTCGTATCACATATTTCCCGCCGTCAGGCAGGCCGCCGTAGATCCCTTTCCATTCCATAATAACCTTATTCTCTAATTTTTCCACAGGAGTTTGCGTGGATTTATCAATCTTTAAAGTAGTTGTGGATTCAATCGCGAATATATCAGCAGGCATAAGGCAAAAGGCACAAGGCAAAAGGACGCAGAGGACCCCTTTATTTATCTGATATCTGATATTTGGCATCTTGTATCTTCCTCCCATTTGACATCTTCTTCACTTTGCCGGCAGCATCAAAGTGAACTTCGTCCCCTCATCGAGCTTGCTGTCAAGCGTTATCTTTCCATCATGCAGAGAAATCACTTTTTTTACAAAAGAAAGACCCAGCCCCATACCGCGGACTTGGCCGGTAAAATCCCTTTCCACCTGCTGGAACCACTGGAATACTTTTTCGCGCTCCTCAACGGGTATGCCCGGACCATTATCAACAATGTCAAGCGCCAGGAACGGATCTTCCTTTCTCACTTCCAGGGTCACTGTTTTTTCAGGCTTGGTGTTGAATTTTATGGCGTTTTCAATAAGAGCGCTTATGGATTCGGTCAAAAGCATTTTATCCCCCACTGTACTCGACCCATTATCCATTTTCTTGTTGACCTGGACTTTTAAGCCTTTTATCAGGTGTCCGAGCTTTGCCAGAGCCGCCTCGACCACCTCACTGAGCACAACAGGGCTTTTATCGATCCCTGATGCGCGCTCAAGCTGCATAAGCGAAGTGAATTTCAGAATATCCTCGACCAGATAATTAAGATGCGTTGCCTCCTTCTCAATGGCAGACAGGGCGGTTTTAGCGGCATTGCTGAAATTACCCGACTCTTGCTTAAGCAGAGGCATAAACCCTGATATCGTGACAAGGGGAGTGCGCAGTTTGTGGGATATCATCGAGAGAAAATCCCTTTTTAAATATTTTTCCTGCTGGGATTCAGTGACATCCCTGAATACAAGAAGATATGAATCCTCGATCTTCACCCATGTGCCGGCTAGGATCAGCTTTTTGGGATCTTCACGAGTAAGCTTGAATATTCCGCCTTTGTCCTTGCTTGAGAACATATCATCGCGCCCGGGATTCCATGTATAACTTTCTTTATCCGTATCAGAGATATTAGCCAGTTCTTTCTCAAAAAAACTCTTTGTCTGCTTATTAGCCTTAAGCACCTTGCCTTTTGTGTCGATCAATATGGCAGCATCAGCCATTTCATTGAATATCTCCTCAAGCTTCTCCTTTTCCGTGCGAAGATTGCTGAAAAGCCTGGCATTTTCAATGGCAATACCCGCCTGGCTGGCGAATGATTCAAACAATCTCAGATCAGAAAACGTGAAAGGATTGTTTTCCGCGCGGTTAATGGCTTCCACCACGCCGATCACCTTACCCCTTACCTGCATGGGGCAAGCCAATATAGACTTAGTCTTGAATTCACTGGCAGCATCTCCGCCCCACCTAGGGTCTTTCGTGATGTCATTTGCGATCACGGGCTTGTTTTCTTTCGCGACCCATCCTGCTATGCCTTTGCCCATGGGGATCCTGAAGCCTTTCAGCTCATCTCCCGCTCCGCCCACAGCCACATCAAAATAAAGTTCCTGCTTTTCCTCATCCACCAGGAGCACGGAACTGGCTTCCACCATCATAACCCGGCTTGCCAGATCCATTACCGTATACAAAAGCTCTGATAAATCCAGCTTGGATGATAAAAGCCTGTTCGTCTCGATCAATAGTTCAAACTCTTCAACGCTTACTTCATGTGTTGTCATACTAATACGCCCCTTGTAGGTAATTCCTCGGGAAAAAATGAATATTCAGGAGGAATTTTCACGTTTTTCTCAATGATTTCAACTATATCGTTATTTTTAATACCCGAAGCATTCGCTTCATCAGCATCAAGATGATATTCAAGCACGAACCATGGTGTCGCTCTTATCCAAACATTTTTAAATATCACTTCCCTGCCTGTTCCTTTTCCAGCCGATACTGTCACGAATTCATTGTGCTTTACTCCAAAAAGCTCAGCTTCAGCAGGGCTCATGTGGATATGACGCCATGGCACAAAGCATCCTTTCTCAAGCTCAAGAGTGCCCTTTGGTCCCACAAGTTTTACCGGAGCTGAGCCTTCAAGGTCTCCTGATTTCTTAAGCGGAGCCTTATTCCCCAGCTTTATGGCATCTGACCTTGTGATCTCCACCTGCGTATACTCCCTGAACGGGAATATTATCCTCGCGCTCGGGATCTCCCCTCTGGGACCTACAAGAGTCACAGTCTGCCATCCCGCGAAATAACCCGGCTGCCTTACTTTTTTAAGTTTCCTGGGTTTTTCATCCCCAAATAACAGTTTATAGTGCTCTTCCGACAGATGCAAGTGCTTAGTGTCGATCCCGGACAGAATTGGGGGCAAGTTATTCAAATTATGCCCCTTTTGTCATCCCCGCGAAGGCAAGAATCCATTTCCTCACCCACGCTGTCATTCCTGCGAAGGCAGGAATCCATTTCCTTTGTTTTGATAAAGATTCTTCTCTTATTCATTTCAAAAACAGATCTCAATAAAATTGCGGTTCTGGATCCCGGATCAAGTCCGGGATGACAGATCGAGCTACCCTTTGACCTTCCCCCTTGTCTTAGCCAATATCTGCGCCAGCTTCAGGAACGAATCCACTTTCAAGCTCGCTCCTCCGACCAATCCTCCGTCAATATCAGGCTGGCTTGAGAGATCCGCGAAATTATCCGGGGTCACGGAACCTCCGTAGAGGATGCGGATGCCCTTAGCTGATTCTTCACCGAATATGGCTTTCAAACGCTCTCGCAGATATTTATGCGCTTCCTGAGCCTGGGCTGTTGTGGCTACGATGCCTGTTCCTATGGCCCACACAGGCTCATAAGCAAGAACAAACCTTGAAGCATCTTTTACAAATGGTTTTATTTCAGAGAGAACCGGGTCAACCTGGTCTTTCAAAACATCAAAGGTCTTCCCGCTTTCACGCTCTTCTTTCGTCTCCCCGATGCAGAATATGGGAACAAGCCCTGATTCAAAAACATTTGTGAGCTTTTTCTTAAGTATCTCATTGTCTTCCTTGAAATATTTCCTTCTCTCTGAGTGCCCGATTATGGCGTAGCGCGCTTTCCCGTCAGCAAGCTCAGCCCCTGAGATACATCCTGTATACGCGCCTTTCTTCTCCCAGTGGATATCCTGACCCCCCCAGAACACATTGCTTGTTCCGGGCAGATCCTTCATTGAGGAATTAAGTATCGCGCCAAGATGAAAAGCGCTCGGGCATATCCCTATCTCGATCCCGTCAGTATCCTTCCACGGGTACTGCTTCATGGTATTGATGAAATTCTCAACATCTTTCAATGACTGCATAGCCATCTTCCAATTTGCTACAAGTAACGGACATCTGTTCATCTGATTTCCTCCTCGAAATCCAATTTAAAATCCTTTGCATCTTCAGGCTCAATGCGCGAAACCACTTTATTGGCAGCCGGAATAAGCCTATCTCCGAATTCAGTGACTTTTCCGGATGCTCTGCAGCGAGCGATTACAAGCATGGGAGAATGGCTCACTCCCCATCCATGCGTTCTCGCGAAACTCGCGATCGCATCCATCTCCCGGTTCAGAGCATCCTCCCCGTCGTACTTGGTACGCACTGACGGACAATAACTTACCATGTATGCATACTGGTAACGATGCACAGCTTTGGAACCAAGCTCCACATCATGCACCTTAAAAACACTGCAAATCGAATGAGGCAGATCAGCTCTCATATAGAATGAGGTTCTCAGCGCATCGTAAAAAATAATCGTATACGGGACCAAGATGCTTTTCAGGGCAAATGTCCCGATCAAAAGCCCAAAAATAAACGCAAAAGGCAATAGAACAACTTTGCGTTGAACCATCTTCTTATTCATGAACTTGCTTTTTCAGTCTTAATCGCCTTATTGTCGTCATTGGCCTTAGTGGTATTCTTTAATCTGGGCCCGGTAGGACTTGAACCTACGGCCTTACCGTTATGAGCGGTCTGCTCTAACCAACTGAGCTACGGGCCCCTAGAACACACCTTTTCCAGTTAAAAGTTTAGCAATTTAAAGGATTCTTTGAATCCACGGCAAACAGGGCTATGGTCCCTATTTGGTAGTCA
>JBHPMF010000109.1:0-6405 GCA_042563375.1 Elusimicrobiota bacterium
CGGTTTTCTGGCTCTTGGGTCTATATTGCCCATGCTGGATCGATCTAAAATAAAGGTTGAGGATAAGAAGGGAAACGAGATATTGCTTGCTTCGAACGGGAAAGGGTGGCGGGTCAATGAGAATACGACATTAGGAGATGAAAAGGAAGATTCAAGCGCATCATTAAGGAAGAGCATAGGCGGAGGACTTTCTCAGGCCAGCATCCCGAATGAGGGTTATGATTACCCGATAGTGTCCGCGGACGGGAAAAGAGCTTTACGTATTATTGATGAGAAACATAAGCACGTGTCTCCGGGAAAATACAGAACATGGAAACAAAGATTCTGGGATCGTGTTTTTGGGGAAACCGATAAATATAAAACTAAAACCACGGAAGTTGACCGAAGACATGTAGTGGTAGGGGATTGGGGAGGCCCGGTATTTAAGAACGTGATAGTAAAACCGGATGCTCAAGACTGCCCATACCTGACAAATACCTTGCACGAGCCTTATCATGGCGGGATCCTGGACCTACAATTCACGCCTGACGGAAAGCATCATGGATATGCGGCTTACAATGAAGGCAAATACTCCATTGTGATCGATGGCATTAAGACTGAGCTGCCTGATGTTAAATATGACCGTGTAGGATATTTTGTTTTGAGTCCTGATGGCAAGCGGTATTCTTTGTGGGCGGAAAAGGGGTGGAGAGAATATGACCTGATCATTGACGGCAAAGTCGATAGAACTGTAAGTTATCCGCCGGGCATCATGTTCAGTCCTGACAGCGAGCATGTTGCTTATGTCGTTGACAAGGCTTTTGACACTCATGGGAATAAGAAGGCGGTTGTGCTGGATGGTTCTCGCGGCGAGTGGCATAAGGGGATATCCAGAATGAGATTCAATAATAAGAGCGAGTTGGTTTATGCTGCCATGGACACCAAGCGCGTTCCCACAGGCAAAGGGTATGATGACGACGTAGATGAATATGTGTTTGTGAAAAATACGAAAAACACAAAAGCCGCTTCTGAGGCGGGCGAGATAAAGGATATCGTGTTCAGCGATAATGACGCGCATATGGCGTATTTTGACAATAAACGCGTTTTTATTGACGGTAAACCGGAGCCTAAATTTTGGTCACCTCAGGAGATGGTATTTAATCCTGACGGAACACGATTGGCGTATCGCGTTTATCTGGAGCCCGGAAAACAAGCGGTTATTCTTGATAGTGCGCAGGGTCCGGTGTTCACTGATATTGAACATATGTTTTTTAGCAGGGACGCAGAGCATCTCGTATATGTTGGAAAGTATAAATGGGATGGCAATGGAGAAAAAGATACCAAGGAATATATTGTTCTTGACAATGACATTGAGCTGGAATTCGACATTATAAATAACGCGGCATTTAATGACCGCGGGATATTAGAGATCAGCGCGGTAATAGACGGGATTGAACAGAAATGGTTCATAAGTCCTTTAAGCAAAGACGAACTCACCGCGGTCCTCAAAGATAGGAACACACAGCTTAATAAGGTCCCTAAAAAAGGAAAAAATCCATCCATTAGAAAGAAAAATGTGAACTTTAGCTTAAAAACATTGGCTGAGGTTTTAAAGAAAACCGGGGGCATTCTGCCGATCATGCTAGCGGGCATAGGATTGGTTTCAGTGTTCTTTGAGCCAACAGCATCAATAGCCTATGTTCCGCTTATCCTGGGAGGATTCACATTCTCATCGAGCAGGAAGAGCAGAGCTCCTCCGAGAAAAAAGAGCGGAAAACTCAGCATTTTCGCTGATTATGATGATATCCCGCCGTTTATAAAAGACAAGATCCTGCAAGAAGCATCTCCGGAACTCAAAAGCGCGCTGAAAAATATTGATTATTTCAAGAGCATGAAGGACAATATTTATCTTCTTGTCTGGGGGTATGTTGGCTACAGCAGGGTAGCTCATTTCGGAAGAAAAGTATTGGCAGATATCATTGATGGCGCAAAACATAAGGGAGTGAACCATCATGATAAATTCATTTCATATTACAGCATTAAAGCGCTGAAGCCTTTTTTGGGCGAGGATGCGGTCGAGCGAGCGGTCTTTGATATCCTCAAAAATCTCGATAGCACTGATATAGGCAGCAACGAGTACCACACTCGCGCTCAAGCGCTTGTGGAAGTGCTTGAGCCGCTTCTGGCCAAGGAAGAATTCAGGACACTATTTATCGAGAAGCTCAATGATCATCCGAATCTTCGCCTTGTTGCAAAGGATTATATAGCGCAACATGCAAAAGATCGCGATGTGTTCAATGTTATTGTTAATGTGCTCCGGTCAGCTCGAAGAGCTCAATATAGCGAAGAGGACGAAGAGAACTTTTTGTTTAACGGGTTGGGCGATCTCGCGCGGATGTTATCTATCCTCAAGCATGCTGATCCTGATAATGCGCGTTTGCGCAGGGAATTGCTAAAAAGCCTGGATCACCTTATGAGCACGAAACCTATTAACGCTGAAGCGAGAAAAAAACCGTTTTTGAGCGCATTATTGGATGTTATTGAAGCCTTGACCGGTCATATCTCCAAGGATAAACAGGTCTATGATCTCATTTCCGGCATTGCTCGAAAGCATGATGACGAGCGGGGCAGGATAGCATTAGGCGCGATGCTCGATGGATTACCGGAGGAAAGGCTGGAGCCATGGATGAAAGCGCGCGCTTTGGAGCTTCTCAAGGAGAGCGGTGATCAGGTCATGGAAAACGGGTATCGTTATTATTTGCGTAATCCCGAGACCAGGGAAATAATCTTAAAGAAACTCGATCCGAGAAAGAATTGGGCGCCGTCTGCTCTAGCTGTGTTCGCAGGCCTGTCGTCAGGTTTGGAATATGTGCTTAAAAAAGCCGCGTTGTTTACGGGTGATATCCTGACAAGCGAGAATGGTTTTTGGGAGAACCTGTCCAACAAGATGGACCTGGCCCTTGAAAAGCATAAAAATCGTTTTGTCGCAATTCCGTATGTTTTATTCTATGTTGGCGTTTATTCTGTATTGGGGCTCATATATGGAATGTTCAAATTATCCATATTCCTGATCGATCAGACAGCTTCCTATTTATTTATCGAAGAGTTTGACGAGAGTGAGCGTTATGCAATTCTTCACGCCATAGCGCCTTGGGTCAAGGAAGATCAAGAGCTTATCAGCTTGATCGCGGATAAGGTCCTTGACAGGTCAGAGTGGAGGCGCCAGTACGACATGCGCATTTTCTTGAACGCCATAAAGGAATCCGCTGTGGAAGATGCGAACTTGAGAAAAATGATACTTCCGCTTACCAGGAGTGCAAACAGCAACATACGTCTGGATGCCCTGTTGTTTTTCGGGGATATCAGCGAAAGGATCCGGCTTACGCGAGCTGAATATGAATATTTTAATGGTCTTTTCACTGATTATGTAAACGAACGCGGGGATCTTGAACCGCGCTTATGGATGGTTCCTTCTTATCCTAATGATCTGAGCCTTCTAACAACGATCATTGGATCGCAGTCAGCGCGGATAATCGACAAGCACAGCGCGCAAATGAAAGATCTGATAATGGAAACACTAAAAAGCGGCGAAAGAAGGTTAGGGAGCGTACCCAAGAAAGAAAAGATTGGTAAAAGAAAGGGTTTTGTTAAATTCACACAGTTCGCGATAATTACAGGAGCTGCTTTATTACTTTTTGATTATATGTGGGACGTTGTAGAGCCCGCTTCTGTTATGGCGTCCGGGATTTTTCCGATCGGGATCGCTCTTGGAACGCTTAAGAAAAAAGTTTTCTCACAAAGCCAACTTAACCCGGCCTCCCGGGGGAATGATGATGAGATGATGAGATCAGGCGATGATGGGATTAAAAAAGGAAAGACTTTATCACCCTCACCCCAACCCTCTTCCCTCAAGGGAGAGGGAGTAAATGTGGGCAATTTTGAACTTTTCGCTTCGCTTGCGATGGTTTTGAGTGTTCCTTTGGTGATTGGTTTAGCTGCTTTCCATTATATGCCCTCTATAATGGATGCGTATTATACGCTGATCGAGGGCTTGAAGAATTTAGTTTCGGATCCATTGCTTTATATGGGAGCTATGACCCTGCCTGTTTTCGGAATGATGAAAAGATCTTCAGGCGTTGATGGTTTAACCGGCCTTAAAGAGGGGCAGGTTGTGGCGGGTTTTAAGGCAAAAGCGCTTTATCTTAATGCGGACGGCAAACCCATGGGAGCGCGATTCATCCATCCTAGCGGGATGCCGGTGGATGTGATGTTCTACGCGTCGATCCCGAAAGCATCCCTTAACTTTAAAACGATCCCTGTCTCAAATAAGGGTGAATCGCATGCGCTTGAACATCTTGTTTTGGGGAAAGGCCTTAAAGGGAAATACTTTAATTCCCTTCTTGATATGCGAATGGGCGATCACACTGCGGGGACGCATGCTGATATCACGAATTATCAGATAAGCGCTGCGCTCGGGAAAGAGGAATTCTACGATCTTTTGGAAGTCTATATTGGATCTCTTATAAACCCGGATTTCACTGATGAAGAAATAATGCGCGAAGTGGCAAATCTCGGGGTGTATGAGGATGATAATGGAGTTTTACATTTAGAGGAAAAAGGTTCTGTATATACTGAGATGGTTTCAAGCATGGAGAAAGACGGCAGTGTAAATTGGAATCAATTGAGAAAAATGATGTTCGGCGAGGATCATCCGTTCGGGTTAAATTCAGGCGGGGATCCTTCTGCCATGTGGGGCTATAGCCCGCAAGACATACGCAGGTTTCATGATGAAAATTATCATCTTGGCCCGAATATGGAAATGATAACCGCGATACCAACGGGCTGGTCTCTTGAAGAGTTTTTAGGCAAATTAAGCGGCATGTTCGAGCGAATCGATCCGAATTCAATGGAACGCGACTATAAAACGATTCCAAAGTATGATCCGGTTCAAGATTCGGAAATACGCATAGGCAGATTTCCGTCAGATAATATGGAGCTCCCGCAAAACGTTTCTTTTGTATGGAAGCCGATAGAGGGGATCTCTCAGAAGGATTTTATTCGGGCGAACATGCTGCTTCAACTGCTTGGCGAGGGTGAAAAATCATATCTGCACAAGGATATCGTCGACCAAAGCTCCAGAAAGATCGACTCAGGGGCCACCGGCGTTGATGCCGGAGTTTATGATATGCCGATGGCAGCTCCTGTTGTCGAGCTTAGCGGGCTGCCTGTGTCTTCAGTAAACCCCGAGATGCTCGGGTCTCTTCGCTCAATGATGATCGATAGGATAAAGTGGATCGCGCAACTCAAGGATAACAGCGACGAATTGGCTCAAGTCGCTAAAAAGGCGCGCAGTCTAATTGAATCCAAAAAAAGGGACATGCTCAAGTTCATTGACACTCCTCCGCCTTTTGGCCAGAGAAGCAGCGGCGCAAGATGGCACAGGCATCTGGATCATCTAAATAAGAATTCCGGATTTAAAAGATCTCTGGATCTAAATGATATCTATGAGGGCCTGCTCGCGGAGATCGATTCAGGCAAAAATCCATGGGCAAGCATTGCTCAGGAATTCAACATTTTTGAATCGCCGTTTGTCTCAGCTGTAAAGCCTGACTCAGGGCTTGGGGAAAAACAAAGCCAAGCCAAAGATGCGCGCATGAAAGAGCATGAAAAAGCATTGTTGAAGAAATACGCCACATCAGACTTGCAGGAAGCATTGAAGAAGTTCAAATCTGATATCGACAAGAAGACCCTGGAACTTGAAGAAAGAGAGAGATCGATCCCAAAGCCGGCATTCCTTGTGAATCCTCCATTGACGTTCGATGACATCGAATATGTTGAAGAGCCGCTTTTGGATGGTGTTAAACTTGTTCGCTCGTTCTTTGGCTCAACATCATTCACGGACATGAATATGAATTTTGATGTAACAGGGGTAAGCCGGGATGATCATGAGCTTTTGCCTATCCTGCCCGCGGTAGTGAGCGAGTTGGGCGTGGTCAAGCGAAACGGGGATACTTTGGATTATTCCCAGGCAAAAGAGCAAATGTCAGCAGAGATATCCAAGCTTGAAGCAGGTTATGCGGGCAATGCCCAAACAGGCAGGTTCGAGCTTGGAGTCAGCGCTATAGCATCAAGAAAGGGCGAGATCAGCAAGGCAGTTGAATGGCTTGAGGATCATATACAGCGCTCAAGGATCACGGATAAAACACGGGAGCGCTTGATCGATATCTCAAAGAAGAAGATAAAGGAATTGCGCACTACATTCCAGTTGCGTGAGGAAAAGTGGATCGGCGCAATGGGCAGGGCATATTCTAATCAGGATAAACCGATCCTGATGGCGGTTAACAGCAAATTCACGGCTTTAAGGCATTTAAACAGGCTGCGATGGAGGCTGGAGGAGATGTCTGAGCAGGAGTATAGAGAAGTCGA
>JBHPMF010000110.1:0-6346 GCA_042563375.1 Elusimicrobiota bacterium
GCGCAACAGGCGCCATTTCAACTGTTCCTGTTGAGTACACAAGGTCGATTATGAGTTTTCCGCTTGCAACAGCCCCTGCGTAAGTTGCGTTTCCTGATACATCGATGGTTCCTGCTCCGGCTGCTGCCACCGGGTCTATAAGCGCGAAATGCTGATTTGAGTAAGAATATGTGAAGTTATCGATTATAAGTGACTGCGGGCTGCTGATTCCGCCCAGAGCTCCTCTTGGTTCGAATGCTGCTTCCCATATGTTATTGGAATTGTAATCCATGAAAGCATCAACATAGTATGTATCCTGGGGAATGCTTGCGAAGCTGTAATTGCCGCTGCCATCAGCATCAGCTGTGATAAATGGCACTCCGGTCAGGGTTGAATTTGTGAACAACCGCGCTACAACCTGATGCGTTCCCACTTCTGCGTGGGTGATCGTGCCTGAAATATCTCCGAGCTGGCCAAATGATGCCGGGTCAGTCACGGTAAGCGAGATATTAAATGAACCCTGCACATAAGGATCGAATGAAGTGGCGATAAGCGTATAAACTCCGGTTGTGGGAAGTTCATAATTCACGATCCTTGAGTCCCCACTGCCTGCTCCGTCATTATCCTGTCTTAGCAGATTGCCGTCCGGTCCGATAAGGTAGAGATATGTATCCCACTTGGTGCTTTGCGCTATAAGGTCAGCTGCGAACTTATGACCCTGGGTCCCGTCAAAGGTGTAGATTTTGGCGTAATTGTTCCAGTCTCTTTCAAAAGCATAACACTCATCAGTTGAGCTTAAAGATCCTGAAAGCGTGTCGCCTGATGTGATCGTGGATCTGTCGCACACATAAAGGACCATGTCTGTCATTGCTTCTCCGTTGAGCATGAAAATAGGATATGGCTGTGAAAATGCCCCGTGCGTTCCCGCTGTTTCAGTTGAAGCCTGCCATGTGCTGTCAGAGTTGCCATCTTTAAATGTTCTTAAGTAGTATTGGCCGTTCTCTAGGTCCCTGAATTCAAAATAATTGTAATTATCCACGCTTACCGCTTGAGGCGTCTTGATCGAGCTCGCGCTTATCGCGCTCAGGCTCGTGATGCTTACAATATAATTTCCGGTTGTGTCATTTATTCTGCCCGATACTGTTCCTGCGTTTGCTGCGCCCTCAACAACTATGGGCACGGTGTGGCTCAAATCATTGTTTTCCACGTCTTTGGCTCGCAAGCTCCATATGGGGTCGCTTGGCTGGCTGAATGTCACATAGAATTCTCTTTGCCCCTGTTCTATGAAAGTGAACTGGAAGTCAGGGGGCAGTACCGCGCCCGAATCGCTCGACTCAAAGCTGACAGCTCCGCGATAATCATTCAAGCGGTTGAAATCGCTGTCCATGACAACAACTTCGAACCTGTATGGGGCGCCCGGCATTGCCCTGTCAGCTGTTCCCATGATCCCGAGTCCGTCATAGAAAGTCTGGCCTGACGGGATGATGGCCAAGTCATCAGCTCCGAATGTTACCTGAACTTGATCCGCGGCTGATTGGACATTGAACGCAGAATCCCTGCATATTGCAAGGATCCTGTACTGGGCTCCGTTGCTCAAATCATTGACCCCGGGTCCTCCATATGTCCAGGTTATGGCTGAATCCTGTGTGATCGATACTGGGTTGTAAATAGGGTTCGCGCTTGTTACCCAGGTGTTGGCAGTATCACTCCACCATTTGCCGCTTACAATGTTTTCAATTCCAATAAGAACTTCATCAACACGCGTATCATCGCTTGCTGTGCCGCGAATATCTGAAAGGGTGTTGATAATAGTGCTGGTTTGCGGTGAAGAAATACCAGATGTCGGCTCGGTCGTGTCTTGGCTGGCGCTGACTGTTAGATAATGATTGGTGCCTGTTAAGGCGGTTGCTGTCGCTGTTATGAGCACTGATTCAGAGACAGCGTCTTTGAAGTAGAATGCTGCGTTTTGAGAGCCTGCCAAAACCGTTATTGAGCTTATTGCGCTTGCGCATGAGTTGTCACTGTAGAAGATGCCTGAGCCGTTGTTTGTGAGGTTTACATTGGTGTCAGAGGCAACATTAGCGTTATTTGAATTGATATCTTGGGTGTATGCTGTGAATGCTGCTGAGCAGGTGTTAGCAGCAGCAGCGGTTGGTCCTGCGATATCAAGTCTTGCCACTTGAGCGTTAAATGTAACGTTTGCTGCTGCGTCCGCTGACATTAGGAACGAGGAATCCATTGCGCGCGCGACTATTCTGTAATCAAGCTCATCTCCAAGGTTGTTTATGCCCGGTCCGCTCATGTTCCATTGCACTGTTGCGCCTTGCGTGATCGATATGGGTTCTACCATCTCTCCTGCGACCCATATTCCGTTGTACCACCATTTATTGTCAGATGTTCTGTTAATGCCGATCCTCACCTCGATGATCTCAGAATTGTCTGAGGCTGTTCCGTTTATCTGGGACAGGTCTGTGATGGTTGCCAGATCAGCCGGTGAGCTTATGGATATTACGGGGATTGTTGAGTCCTGGCTTGATCCGATATTCACGCTTACTATGTCGCTTGTGAAAGACGCAGCGCTTACTGTCACATCAACGATTTCCTGCACATAATCCCTGAAATAGAACGGAGCTTCGCTTGTCCCTGCGTATATAGTCACGGAATTTATCGGGACTTTACACTGGCTGTCGCTGTAGAACATGCCTGATCCTGTGCTCGCAAGGTTCACTGTCAAATCAGCGTCAACACTTGTGTCCATGGAATTACTGTCTCTGGTCTTAACTTTGTACACAGGCGAGCACTGATAAGTTCCCAGATTTACAGGACCTGCAATGAAAAGCCTGTTTGCTAATGCGCTATACACAACAACTGCGGATGTGTCAGGAGCCACATTGTAGAATGAATCTCCTGCTGTTGCCACGATCCTGTATGATTCTCCGTTCCTTAAGTTGGCAGCTCCCGGTCCGCTGAAGCTCCAGGATACATTGGCTCCCTGGTCAACAGCTATCGGATCATAGTATGGGTAATAATCCCAGTAATTTCTTGTCCACCAATATCCATCTGACATCCTTTGTATCCCAATATCCACAACATCGACTTGAGTATCATCTGTTGCTGTTCCGCTTATATCAGAGAGGCTTGAAACTGTTGTGCCGTCTGATGGGGAGAGGATCGCGACTTGTGGCGCTGTATTATCAACTGATGCTGAAATGGTAACGTCCTTGTTGATACTTGTAAGTCCTGAGGCGCTGGCTGTAATGGTCACATCAGCTGCTGCTGTGTGCTTGAAGTGGAAATGAGATATGTCAGTTCCTTCATATATGACAACAGCTCCTGTGGATACAGAGCATTGATAATCCGTGTAGAATGTTCCTGCTGTGGCTGATAGGGTCACGGAAATGTCGCTTGCGGCATTGACAAGGTTATTGTTTATACCAAGGGGTTCCACGTCATAAAGTGTTGAGCATTGATTAGCCTGAAGGTACGAAGGACCTCTTATCATTAGCTTGTCAGCGGTTGCGCCGTAAGTAACAATGATCGAATCTTCCACTGACATATTGAACGATGAATCTCCTGCGCTTGCCACGATCCTATATTGACCGTTCGTAAGGTTGAAAGCTCCCGGTCCGCTGAATGTCCATGAAACTGTTGTGCCCGGGGTAAGCGTCACAGGGATCAGGTTGTGCCAGTTCTCCCAATGGGTCTCGTGCCACCACATTCCATCCGTCATCCTCTGTATTCCGACATTTACCACATCCACCTGCGTGTTATCCGTTGCAGTGCCTAATACTCCTGAGAGGTTGCTGACCGTTGCTTCGTTGTTGGGGTATGTTATAAGCACTTGCGGCAGCTCACCGTCAGCTGTTGCTGATACAGTTACGCTCTTATTTCCTGATGTGAGCCCTGAAGCGCTGGCTGTTAAGTCCAAAGATTCGGCTGTTGCGTCTTTGAACACAAAGAATATATGGTCATTTCCTGTATACATATTGATCGTGCTTATTGTGCTCATGTCATTGTTGCACGCGTAGAAGCTGTAATAAAAACCGCCGTTACCTTCTCCGCCTAAGGTCACTGCTATGTTTGATGCGGCGAATACAGGATTATTATTGGCGTCCTGTAGCTCCACTCTGTATGAAGCGCAATTGCTCTGGTTTATATATGACGGGCCTTCCATGAATTTAAGCTTTGCGGCTGTTGCTCCGTAACTTACAACCACACTTGTGTCAAGGGAAACATTATATGAGGAATCCCCAGCGCGAGCCACTATCCTGTAGCTTGTGCCGCTGTTTAAGTTCGAAGCTCCGGGTCCGCTGAAGTTCCACGAAACGCTTGAGCCCTGATCCACGGATACCGGCGCGTCATGCATGTAGTAATCCCAGTATGTGCCCTGCCACCAAAAACCATCGCTCACCCTTTGGATCCCGATATTTACCACATCCACCTGCACATTATCCGTTGCCGTGCCGTTTATATCTGAGAGGTTCGTCACGGATTCTGCGTTTGCCGGAGCGAGTATGCTGATCTGAGGGGCTGTGCTGTCAGCGCCGGCTGATACGGTCACCGGCTTGTTCGCTGTTGTGAGGCTCGCAGCGCTTGCGGTAAGCGTCACTGATTCAGCTGAATTATTCTTGTACCAGAAGACCCTGTCGTCATTGCCCTGATACAGGGGCACCCAGGTAATGACATTTACGCATTGATAGTCTTTATAGAAGGCGCCTGAACCCTCGCCGCCCAATGTCACGGTCCTGGTATATGTGGACATGATAGGGTTGTTGCTGGAATCTTGCAGTACTACCGTATAGTAGGGTGAGCACTGTCCTGCTTCAAGATATGACGGACCTTTGAAAGCGAGTTTTGCGGCTTGTGCCTGGTATGTGACGATGACCGATGTTTCGTTGGATTCATTGAATGATGAGTCTCCTGAGCGCGCGACTATCCTGTATTGCGAGCCGCTTGTCAGGTTGGAAGCTCCCGGTCCGCTGAATGTCCAGAATACTGTTGCTCCCGGAGTAAGGGACAGCCATTCCATATGGTGCCAGGCTTCCCAGTGGGATTCATACCACCACATCCCGTCTGACATTCTCTGTATGCCGATGTTGACGACATCTACTTGAATATTATCAGTGGCTGTTCCTGCTATTCCTGAAAGATCGGTTACAGATGCTCCGTTGCTTGGAGCTGTGATCGCTACTTGAGGCGCTGTATTGTCAGCTGTGGCGGACACTGTAACGCTCCTGTTGGCGGTAGTCAGGCCTGAAGCGCTGGCCTGCAGTGAAACTGTTTCGGCTGTTGCGTCCTTAAAGAATATTATACGGTCATTGTCTCCGGTAAAGAACGAGAATGCGACAATAGGAGCATAATCGCTTTCGCATGAGTAGTGGTAATTGTAGAATGCGCCATTGCCTGCTCCTGAAAGATTCACGGTTATTGGAGATACGGCATCAACAGGATTGTTATCAGTGCCCTGCAGTTCTATTCTGTATGAAGCGCAATTGCTCTGGTTGATATATGACGGGCCTTCCATGAATTTAAGTTTTGTGGCTGTTGCCCCGTATGACACGATCACTGATGTTGTGGGGGATACATTGTATGAAGAGTCGCCTGCATGAGCCACTATTCTGTAGCTTGTGCCGCTGTTTAGGTTCGAGGCTCCGGGTCCGCTGAAGTTCCAGGATACATTTGCGCTTGGGGTGACATACATAGGTGTCTTGTATTCGTAGTAATCCCAGTATGAGCCCTGCCACCATGACCCGTCTGACATCCTCTGTATGCCGATATTAACGATATCCACCTGCACATTATCAGAAGCTGTTCCTGCGATGTCAGCAAGGCCTGATACAGACTCATTATTCGTAGGTGATATTATCGTGATCGCAGGAGCTGTGCTGTCAGCTGAGCCTGCCACTGTCACGCTCTTGTTGCCTGCTGTGAGTCCGGATGCGCTGGCTGTAAGCGTCACTGATTCAGCTGAACTGTTCTTGTAGAAGAAAAACCTGTTGTCATAGCCTTGATAGATCGGGATGGTTGTTATGATATTTGTGCACTGGTAGTCATTGTAGAAATCTCCTGAGCCTTCTCCGCCAAGGGTGACTGTTCTTGTGTATGTTGACATGATAGGGTTATTGTTTGAATCCTGGAGTTCAGCTGTATAGTATGGCGAGCATTGGCCTGCCTCAAGATAAGACGGCCCCTTGAAAGCGATCTGGGAAGCTGATGCCTGGTAAGTGACCGTGACGAAATCCTCGCCGGACATATTAAGTGTTGAGTCTTCGGATTTGGCCACTATCTTATAGTTTGCGCCGCTTGTCAGGTTCGAGGCTCCCGGTCCTGAGTAGTTCCATGAGATATCTGCCCCCGGACTGAATGT
>JBHPMF010000111.1:0-6330 GCA_042563375.1 Elusimicrobiota bacterium
TGAAATGTGGAAAAAGATAAGGAAGCGCTAAAAAGGGGAAAACAATGCCAACGCCATTTTCAAAAGTTCTTGTTCGATTAAGGAAAGAAGCTGGATTTGAGACTGCTTATCAGTTCTTCCATAAAAACGGTGGGCAAAAAGTATTCAAATATAGTTTTACGAATTATTTAAGGATTGAAAATGGGACTCATCTTCCTCAGCCGGACCGTCTTCCGCTTTTGTCTTATCTGATCCGTAGCCCCATTACACCCGGGCAGTTGCAAGAACTTGTAAGCGCATATCTCAAAACATGGTTAAAATCTGAAGAGCTTGCAAGGTGGGTGAAAAATGCCTTGCAGGATATGCCGGATAAGAAAACATCTCTTGATCCCGGGACGCAGGCTCTTAGCAAGCTTACCATTGAGGATAATATTCAGATAAGTATTAGGCAGCATAAAGCGATCCTTGCAAGCTCGGGCAGTTATTGGTGCTACAGAATGTTGGCAAGCTCGAAACAGCCTCTTACTGTTCAAACTTTATCAAAGTCTGCGAGTTTGTCAGTGAAAGAAACCGAATCTGGTTTGCGCATACTATGCAAAGAAGGCATAGCAAAGCGTCTTAAGAGCGGGTTGTATGAAAGTCAATTGCCCAGAAAACATCATATTTTCCCTCCGGTACAACTGCAGGACTCGTCCACACGAGGAAAGTCAATGAAGTATATAACGCCTATGCTAAAAAAACGCGGCGAATCAATCGCATGGCATCAAAGCTGTTTCAGAGTAGATCTTGACAAGCTTTATGGATTTGTCTCTCATCTCAGCGAATCCGCGAAAAGCTTAAGAGCTTATTCTGTTTCCGATAAAAAAGACCACTCAGCTTTTGTGATGGCTGAAGCCAATGTGTATAAACTTTTTGATTTCTGACCCGTGCTTGTTGCGGCCCAATTAAGATATACTGATTTCAGGTAAAAGAAAGTGAAGAATATGTCGAAGGAAGTAAGCAAAATAATTTTCTGGTTGACGCAACTTCACGCACATCAAAAACAAAGATAATCATTCCTTAAAGCCGTATCTGGCCGGCTTCCAGCCCGGCAAAATCAGCATTCCCTATTCAAGGTTTTTCGTGTGGGCGAAAATCCATGAAAACAAAAAGGAGTGTGATCAATGTTCGTAACAGAAAAACTCGCGTATAATCCGTGCTTGTACAATATCGCTCTTTCTCCTATCGTGGCGATCAGCGAAAAAGCTAAAAAAAGAGCAAAGGAATACGAAGCAAAAACAGGCGAAGAGTTCATATTTTTCCAGAGGGGAGATATCGACCTTGCGCCGCTGCCCGGGATCATTGAGGAAGTGGAGAAGTCCCTGCGTTGCGGGAAAACCAAGTATCCTGCTTCAGGCGGCAGTGATGAAGCCAAAACTGCGCTTGTGAACAAGCTGGCCTTATATAACAATATCCACGCTGAGAAGGAAAATATTGTCGTCACTTATGGAGGCCAGGAAGCATTGGGTCTTGCTTTCGAGCTGTTCCGCGGGAAAAGAGCGGCTGTCCTGTCTCCTGTATGGAGCGTGCTTGTTGAGAATTTCCTGCCTTACTCCAATATAAGGTATGAGGAAGTCTCATTGAATGAAGATAACTCGATAGATTATGAACTCCTTGAAGACACTTTAAAACATGTCGATGTGTTTTATGTGAACAACCCGCAAAATCCAACCGGAAAAGTCTTCACCGAAGAGGATCTCACAAAGCTTGGTGAGATGTGCGTGCGCCATGATGTAGCCATAATCTCAGATGAAGCTTATGAGCATATCGTGTTTGAAGGGAAAAAACACATAAGCCTTGCTTCATTGCCATGCGTGAAAAATTACAGCAAGATATTCACGGCATTCACATTGTCCAAGACATTTTCCATGACAGGCTTCAGGATAGGTTATGTTGTTACTCCTGACAGGATAGCAGCTAATCTCATGAAAAACGTCCAGTATACGCATACTGCCGGAGTCGTGACTTTCGTGCAGCCTGCTGTAAAAGCAGCATTCAGCCCCGGGTTTGAAAACAGGATCGCGCAGCGCATCAAGGAGTTCGAGATCAGGCGGGATGCTCTCTATAATGGTTTAAAGAATATCAAAGGCATCAGGCTCAATAATGCTGACGGGGCTTTTTATCTTTTTGTTGACTTCTCAGGCCTGATTCCGCAGGAATTAAGGGGCAATCAAAGGAGCGAATACATATTTAAAACCTTGCTTGACAATGGCATCTGCGTGGTTCCCGGAAATTGTTTCACGAAGCAGAACTGGTACCATGATTATATGAGGCTGTCTTTCTCGGGTACGTCCGTTAATATAATAAGTAAGAGCATCATCAGGATCAAAACTATTTTTAAAAAGTAGTTCAGCGCGCGAGGTCTTTTGAGCCGGAAATTGTGATTGAGACGTGAGTTTCAATCACAATCTTTCATATTATCCTGTTTTGTTTTCTTTGCGGTTTGTGCTGCTAACCCAAGCTTGCCTTAGTCAGGGATCTTAAATGTTGCTGTGTTTTTGGATTTTAGAGCGGCCCTATATATCCTGAGTTGTCCGTAACTTATTTTTTCGCCCAAGAGATGATAGACCTGGGCGATGGAGCTGATGCCTGCTTGGGCGAATGCGGCTTTGATGAGATTGTGTTCCTCAGGAGTGAATATCCGGTTTATATCCACATTTTCCCCGGCTTCACACATTTCAGCCAAGTGGCCGTGGATGGTTCCGATAACCAGTGAGCGTTCGCGCGATATCTGCTCCGGGGACTCTCCTGCGCAAAAACGTTTCAAGGTCTCGCGCGCTGAATCACCCCGGCGTTTTGGAGCTACGGGAGCCGGAGCGAGCATAGCGTCATCTGTAAATTCCTGGCGCGGATTTGAATCCAGGTAATTTCGGATCTCGTCAAGGAATATAGACCCGAATTCTTTGAGTTTCTTCTCGCCCACGCCGCTTATCCGTAAGAGCTCATTTTCGTTTGAGGGATAGTAGCGCGCCATTTGCCGTAAAGCAACATCTGAAAAAATAATGTATGCAGGGACATTGAGTTGATCCGCGAGCTTTCTTCGCAAACGTTTAAGACTTGCGAATAAGGTTTCATCGCAGGAGATCTCTCCTACACGCCGCGTTTCGCGCTCGGGAGCGGCCATGGGCTTGGTGAGTATGACTGCTTTCATCTGCTCCACGGTCTCAAGACCCTGGGGCGTGAGCTCAAGAACGCTGAATTTATCCTGCGTCTGTCTTAAAAGTCCGAGGCGCACGAGCTCCCGGCCGATCACGGCCCATTCATTCCTGCGGTATTCCTTGCCGGTTCCGTATATCGGCAATTGCTCATGGTTCCAGCGCCTGATCTTCTCCGTGTTAGCGCCTGTTAAAACATGCGTGATGTGAGCTGTGCCCACGCCGAAGCCGCTGTAAGAGCGGACCTGGCGCACGCATGAGAGGAATTTGTGCGCAACGCCTGTCCCGTTGAATGTTGTTTTCGGGGTCAGGCAATTATCGCAGGATCCGCAGTTGTCCTGAGGAAGATCTTCTCCGAAATATCCGAGCAATTCCTTGCGGCGGCACCCTGCGCTTTCAGCATAGTGCACCATCTGGCTGAGCTTGGTGCGGGCCATGACTTGTTCCTTAAGATCGGGCTTTTCATCTATAAACCTTGTTTGTTTGACTACATCCCCGGCATTGAAAAGAAGTATGCAATCGCTTGGCAGGCTGTCGCGTCCGGCTCTCCCTGTCTCCTGGTAGTAACCCTCGATGTTTTTGGGAAGATCATAATGCATGACAAAGCGCACATTGGGCTTGTTTATCCCCATGCCGAATGCGATCGTGGCGCAGATCACTTTTGCTTCATCGCGCAGGAAGAGATCCTGGTTGTTGGAACGGTCCCGCGCGCTCATTCCTGCATGATACGGCAGGGCTGCGATGCCGTCTTGCTTTAACCGATTGGCCAGGTATTCCGTGCTTTTTCGGCTTTGGCAGTATATGATCCCGCAATGATCCTCGTTTTTTCTCAGGAGCGCGATGATCTGGTTGTAAGGCTTGTCTTTTGCTAATACGCGGTAAGTGAGATTCGGCCGGTTAAAACTCGCTACGTAACACTTAGGGCTTCTAAGGCCCAAGATTTTAGTGATGTCTGCGCGCACGCGTTTTGTGGCTGTTGCTGTGAGCGCCATGATCGCTGTTTTGGGAAATAGAGTACGCAGTTTTGCCAGCTCTCTGTATTCCGGTCGGAAATCATGCCCCCATTCGCTTATGCAATGAGCTTCATCTATCGCGATGAGATTCAGATCCCAATTCCCGAGAGAACCAAGCAGTCCATCGAGCATCATGCGTTCGGGCGCCATATAAAGGATGCGGTATTCTCCTCTGTGCAAGCCTGCAAGCCGCGTTCTTGATTCCACTATGCCCAGCGATGAATTCAGGAATGTTGCGGGAATGCCGTTTGCCTGCAAGGCATCCACCTGGTCTTTCATCAGGGAAATAAGAGGCGACACCACTACTGTCAGGCCGGGCCGCGCAAGCGCTGGGAGCTGAAAGCATAAAGATTTACCTCCTCCTGTCGGAAGCAGGGCGAAGACATCGCGGTTTGCCAGGGCGTCGCGGATGATATCCTCTTGCAATGGACGAAAAGAGGGAAACCCGAAATACCGCTTGAGCAGCGGCAGTAGCGGATTCTCTTTTGGTCTTATATCAATATCCGGTTTTTTCACGGGAATCATAGTGCTAAGCATGAGACTGTCTCCGGCAAGAGCACAGGTCAATCTTTGGCAGTGTATATATTATACGAATACTTGGTTTATGCGTGTGTTTCATAGTTCCTCCTCGAGTTCATCTCCGGCCATAGTGGCTGTAAAAAACTCAGGATTGTATTCTATGGGTACGAAAGGCCTGTGAACTATGCAATTGCCTTTCTCCTTATCATAGTCAACTATCATAGCGCGCAATCCCTGACGGTCGCTCACCATGCCTTGTATGGCGTTATTCTTGACATATACGATTATGTCCACGTATTTCTTCCTCATCAATAACATCAACTACCTCCTTTGAATATACCGGGAGCATGCTGCAAATATGTTCCCCGGAAAACAGGCAAGGCTTTTGCCAGGCCTCATTATATATAGCGGAAAAAATCCCAAAACCGAACGTTTTCGCGCAAATTGGATCAAAAACCATTGATTTGCAAGGAGTTTATTGAATGGTACAACCTGGAAACAACATGTGTTCCGGAGAATCCCTTCCTTTATAACCAGGTTTCTAGCAAAATTAAGGGCATTGGAGTGGTAGCGGCCCTTCGACTCGTTCCTCGCTCAGGACCATTAAAATGCATGTCCGGTAGGGCATGCATTTTAATGGCTAGGTGGCAGAGTGGTCAAATGCACCGGTCTGTAAAGCCAGTCAGCCCCTCTCGGTAATTTCAATCTCCCTCGTGTTTCCGTCGAGCCTCTTGGATGGAGCCCAAGTCTCATGCTGCCTCTTGGACCCCAAAACACTACGTAAACACTACGCTAAATTTGTCCATTTCGTCATCCTGAACTTGATTCAGGATCTTCGCTTTCTACTTACCCTGCTCTCCCTTGAGGCGAGGGGGGCGATGGTGAATAAAAAAATTCCGCAGTCCAACGATAGCAGCGTGGCAACTGAGTTTTTCGGGTTAAAAAATCATGCAAAAGCAGTGTTTCATCATGCTGAAAAATAGTCATGTCCGTTTTTCAGTATGGTACAATAATGTCATATGGTTGAACGATATCTAATAAATAAAATTCAGGATGCTCTCACCGACAGGATGGTGTTTATTTCCGGGGCCCGACAAGTCGGCAAAACAACTTTAGCAAACTATATCGGCAAGCAATTTTTTAAAGGAAAGCAGGCGTACTTCAGTTGGGACAGCGACAAAGACCGGAAAGCTGTTTTGTCTGAAAAATTTCCGGCTGATGCCGAATGTGTCATTTTGGACGAAGTGCACAAATTCAGAAAGTGGAAAAATCTGATAAAAGGTATTTTCGATAAGAACAGGGATCGTTTTAAAATAATCGTTACCGGCAGTGCGCGGCTGGATATTTTCCGAAAAGGCGGAGACTCCCTTCTTGGCAGATACAGGCATTTTAGACTCCATCCCTTTTCTTTAAATGAGTTGGGCGGCGGGAGATGTGCGGTTATCCCCGGAGCAAAACCGGAGTTCCCGCCGGTCTCTAACGCGGTCTCCGCCAAGTTTTCGGCATTGCTCAAATACGGCGGTTTCCCTGAAGTTTTTTCGCGCAAGAGCGATACTTTCCTGCGGCAGTGGCATAACGAAAGAAAAAACCTTCTCGTAAAGGAGGATATCCGCGACATTGAAGGC
>JBHPMF010000114.1:0-6114 GCA_042563375.1 Elusimicrobiota bacterium
ATTGACTTTTTTCGTGATGCTTGAAGATATTTCTCCTCCTGATTCCCTGACCCTGCGCTGGGCTTCTTTTCGCTTGAAATTCTCAAGCTCTCCGGTGAATACGACTGTTTTGCCTGTAAATGGGCCTTTTGGTATGTCAGCCTCAGGTTCCTTTGTATTCAAGCCTGATTCAACAAGAGCTTTTATCATTGATTTATTGTCTGCATCCTTGAAGAATATCTTGATCGCCCGGGCTGCGATCGGACCGATCTCATCTATTTCCTGTAATTTCCGGGGCTCAGCGGCCATGAGATCGCTGATGGTTTTAAACCGCTGCGCCAGGATCCGCGCCATTTTAGCGCCTATGTGCTTTATACCCAAAGCATAGAGAAGGCTTGACAAAGGTTTCCCCTTGCTCCGCTCGATCTGCTTGATCAGATTGCCGGCTTTTTTCTCGGCAAAGAGGTCAAGTTTGAGCAGATCCTCTTTTTTGAGCGAATAAAGGTCATGCGGCCGCGCGATCATTTTTTTGATGATAAGCTGTTCGATGGCTGATTCTCCGAGGCCATCGATCTCCATAGCATCCCGGCTTGCCCAGTGCTCGATCGCGCCTTTGAGCTGGGCCGGGCAGCTGCCTGCGTCAGTGCATCTTAAATATACCTCATCCTCTTTTTCTTTCCTGACCGGCGCGCTGCATGCGGGGCATTTTTTAGGGACAAAGATTTTTTTTGAATTTTTCGTGGAAGCTATGACCTTGATGACTTTCGGGATCACCTCTCCGGCCCTTTCGATCAGGACTTTATCGCCTGTTTTTACGCCAAGGCGCCCTATCTCATCAAAATTATGCAGGGAAGCGTGTTTGATCGATACCCCGCCGCAATTAACAGGGTCCAGGTCAGCCACAGGCGTGATTATCCCGGTCCTTCCAACTGAATAGATGACGCTTTTAAGTGTTGTTGTAGCCTGATGAGCTCCGAATTTGTACGCAATGGCCCATCGCGGTGATTTTGCGGTAAAGCCCAGTTTTTCCTGAATATCGTATTCATTGACTTTTATGACTATGCCATCTGTCTGGAATGGCAGGCCTTTGGATACTTTTTCCCATGAAGCAATGGAAGTGATCACGATATTCTTGTCTCTATATGTGTGCGTGGGCGAGATCGAAGGGAGGCCGAAGCTTGATATCGCGCTTAAGAATTCTGAATGCGATCTGAATTTTTTGCCGTCAACTGAACCGTATGAGTGGATCAGGATCTTGAGTTTTCTTGATCTTGTCACATTGGGGTCTTTCTGGCGTATTGAGCCGCTCGCAGCATTCCTTGGATTAGCGAATACAAAGCCTTTTTTTTCCTGCTGCAGGCTGTTGAGGTCCTTGAAATCATTCTTGTCTATGTATATCTCTCCCCGCACCTCGATTGTTTCAGGAACATCCTGGCCAATGAATTTCAAGGGGATCGAGGGGATGGTCTTAAGATTAAGGCTTACATCTTCTCCTGTTTCGCCGTTTCCTCTTGTAGCGCCTCTGGTGAATTTCCCCTGCTTATACATGAGGGAAGCGCTCACGCCGTCTATCTTCGGCTCGACGATAAAAGAGGGTATTGCATTGTCCGGAAGCAGCTTATAAAGGCGATTAAACCATTCATTGAGTTCCTCTGTTGAATACGTGTTGTCAAGGGAAAGCATCGGAGTCAAGTGGCGAACAGGGGCAAAACTCGAGGATATCCCTCCTCCGACTCTGTGCGTTGGCGACTCAGGATCGCGAAACTGCGGGAAATGGATCTCAAGCGCCTTGAGTTCTCTTATCAGGGAATCATACTCAGCGTCTGAGATCTTTGGGTCGGATAATACGTAATATCGCCAGTCATGATAGCGGATCTCCTGGCACAAGCGATTAATCTTTTTTTTCGCTTCTTCTGGTTTTAAGTTTGTCAAGGATTCCATTTACGAATTTACCTGATTCTTCCGTGGAGAAGTTTTTGGCGATCTCCACAGCCTCGTTGATGATCACTTTTATGGGCGTATCCGGCGTATGAATGATCTCGTAAGTAGCCATTCTCAGGATGTTCCTGTCAAGGACCGCCATGCGTTCGATCTGCCAGTTAAGACACTGTTTCTGAATGATATCGTTGAGAGATTCCTGGTATTCTATTGTGCCAAGATACAGGGCGCGGGCGAATTTGATAATAGCAGTTGAGAGTGTTTTTTCCTCATTCGCCCCTCCGTTTTTTGAGGCGGTATCCCAGGAATCTTGCGGACTTAATCCACAGTTGTCATGAAGATAAAGAGCCTGGAGGCAGAGTTCGCGGCCTTCTCTACGTGAGCCCATATAAATATTGATGATGCGATGATGCGATGATGCGATGATGCGAAAGAAACAGAGAATATAACAATATTAACATCAAAAGAGCGGAAAGAGCGTTTAGAATAACCATACAGTTATTCTAAGTTTATCATTTGAGGGTTTTGTTTAGGCGGGCCATGTGGATAGCGGCTAAGGCAGCCTCTTTTCCGCGATCAAGGTTTCCTTTGGTGCGGGCCATGGCTTGTTTGCGGGTATTAGCAGTGATAATGCCGGTTCCTATGGGTATACCGGATTCCATCTGGCATAGTTCAAGGCCTGTCATACATGCTCTTGCAAGATGTTTATCCTGGCTGGTTTTTCCCTTGATGATAACGCCCAGGGCGATGATCGCATCGAGCTTAGGTGTTTTTTTCGAGAGCTGTTTTGCTGTAAAGGGGATCTCAAAGCAGCCAGGAACCCTGATAACCTCTTTTATGCGAATCTGAGGTTTTTTGCTTCCCATCAGTGTGTTTTTGGCGCTTGCCAACATGCGGGAGATAACTTCGTCATTGAATTCAGACGCGATTATAGAGATGGTGAGTTTGGGAGCAGACTTGATTGATTTCTTGGACATTCGCGTTAATTCGCGTGGTGATTCGTGTCTTATTCGAGACTCAGTTTTTTACGACCTCGTTCTCAATGGCTGCGAGTTCGAGGAGGTGGCCCATCTTTTCTTTTTTGGTCTTGAGATATGCCTTCATCATGTGTCCATTGGTTTTCGGGATAGGTACCTGCAATGGGACTCTTTTTGAAACAGTCAAACCATGCCCTTCGATGCCGACTATCTTTCGAGGGTTATTTGTGAGTATCCTGATGGTTGTAAGTCCCAGGTCTTTAAGTATCTGGGCTCCTATTCCGTATTCTCTTAGATCATCCTTAAATCCTAGCGCGTGGTTGGCTTCCACTGTGTCCATACCATGATCCTGAAGAGCATATGCTTTTATTTTGTTGAGCAAGCCAACGCCTCTTCCCTCCTGGGTCAGATAAAGCAGTACGCCTGCTTTTTCCTTGGCGAGTATCTCCATGGAGCGCGTCAGCTGAATGCCGCAATCGCACCGCATCGAGTATAGGGTGTCCCCTGTCAGGCATGATGACTGTACTCTTACAAGAACGTCTTTGGCGTTAGAGAGCTTGCCTTTTGTGAGCACCAGGTGCTCGGTTGATGTTACTTTATCAAGGTATAGATGAAGCATGAACTCTCCGTAACGGGTTGGGAATCTGGTCTCAGTGATCTTCTCAATGAGCTTTTCCTGGCTTCTTCTGTAGGCGATAAGGGATTGGATGGTGACTATTTTGAGTTTATGTTTTTTGGCGAATTTTATAAGGTTGGGGAGTCTGGCCATCGAGCCATCAGGATTTATTATCTCGCATATAACGCCCGCTGGATAGAGGCCTGCCAGTTTTGAGAAATCAACGCTTGCCTCGGTATGTCCGGCTCTAACCAATACTCCGCCTTCGCGGTACCGGATAGGGAACACGTGTCCGGGTCTTCGCAGGTCTTCAGGCTTTGTTTTTGGGTCTATCATGCATTTTACGGTTTGGGACCTGTCAGCCGCTGAAATGCCGGTGTCCACGCCATTGATCGCGTCAATGCTGATCGTGAATGCCGTATCCTTTCCCTGATGGTGCGCGGCATCGACCATCAGCCCCACTTTAAGTTCTTCAAGTCTTTTTCCTGTAATGGGCAGGCACAAAAGCCCGCGAGCATGCGTTATCATGAAATTGATTTTTGCCGGAGTTACCTTGTCAGCTGCCATCACAAGATCGCCCTCATTCTCCCTGTCAGGGTCATCAACAACGATTATCATCTTCCCTGCTTTGATATCAGCGACAGATTCTTCAACGGAAGCGAATAGCTTTTTATCTGAAATTGGCATTACTTTCTCCTTTTGGTTTTTGAGGTCTTGCGTATTTTCCCATTATTGTTTTGCAGTATTATCTTGGCTAAATAGTCTACTTCGATATTCAGCAGATCCCCTGGTTTCTTGTAGCCCAGATTGGTTATTTTCACGGTTTCAGGTATAAGGCAAACATCAAAACTAAATCCTGTCCTTGTTTCCTTCAATACCCTGTTGATCGTGAGGCTTATGCCTTCGATCGCCATTGAGCCTTTCTTGACCACATAGGGCTTGAATTTCTTTGGAATTTCCATATACATGATCAAAGAATTTCCGATTTTTTTCCTTGAGATGACCCGCGCCATGCCATCAGCATGCCCTAGCACTATGTGCCCGCTTATAGGGGTTCCAAACGACAGAGGCCTTTCAATATTGATCATATTACCCGGCATTAACCCGCCGAGATTTGTGATCTGCCTGGTTTCTTCTCCGATATCAAAGGAGAGGACAGGGCCGTTCTGGCGAGTTACAGTCATGCATACGCCGTTTAAAGCCACGCTTTCTCCGTTTTTTGCTTTCCAAGGTTTTTCCGGCTTGACAAATACAGTGCCAGACTTGATATTTACTACTTTTCCTCTTTGAGTTACTATTCCCTGAAACATAATTGATTAGCCACTAGTGGAATTTAGCAAGCTGCATATATTTTACATTTTTTCAGGCGTTTTTATAAGGCCGTCAGGGGGCGGTGTCAGGGGGCGGTATGCTCACTTTGAGCCGTGTTCCGGGAATATGATATCTGAAAGTATCTGCCAAAATAGAGTCTCGGAGTTCATGCAAGCATGCATGACGATATCCCCGAATTTAAGCTGTTTTGTCCGAATATTGGGCAGGCATACAGCGTTGTTAATTGCAAGGCCTTTGCCTTCGATCAGTGTTTTTGCCTGCCTGCCCCCGATTATTTTAGGGGAAATGAAAAGGATCATTTCATCAAAGAGCTTGTTCTCAGTGAAATGGCTGTGCGTTTCTCCCCCTCCTTCAACAATCAGGGTTTGGATGCCTTTGCGAAAAAGGATATTAAGTATTTTATTGAGGTTAAGTCCGCGCCTGCTGTCAGCGGGAATGCCTATGAATTGCGCATTCGCTGATTTAAAAGCATCCAGGCGTTTGCTTTTTAGTGTCTTGCTGTTCATAAACACAATGGCCCGCGTTCTCTTCCTGAGAACTTTTGAGTTCGGAGGCATCCGTAACCGCGGATCAATGATTATCGAAACAGGATCACGTCCTTTGCCGTGTGAACCCAGATCAGGATCATCGCTGATAATGGTCTGCGCTCCGACAAGGATCGCGTCAAAACAACTCCTGATCTTATGAACAAGAGTTCTCGCGCCTTGGCTTGTTATCCATTTTGAGCGTCCATTGGAATCCGCGATCTTGCCGTCAAGGGTTGAAGCGGATTTAAGCACCACAAATGGTTTTTTGCTGGTGACAGTCTTTAGGAAAGGCAGGTTGATAGCTTGAGCTTCTTGCGCGCAGACACCTGCGGAAATCTTTATTCCGTTTCGCCTCAGATATTTGATACCGTTGCCGTCTACTGATGGATTAGGGTCTTTTGATGCTATCACCGCGCGTTTTATGCCGGATTCTGCTATCGCCTTGGCGCATGGAGGGGTTTTCCCCCAATGATTGCAAGGTTCAAGGGTAACGTAAAGAGTTGCGCCTTTGGCCCTGCTTCCCGCTTGTTTTAGCGCGCAGATCTCCGCATGCGGCCCGCCGTATTTCTTGTGATATCCCGATCCTATGATGCGGTTGTTTTTAATCAGGATCGCTCCGACCAGGGGGTTTGGCATGGCAAAAGGAAAACCCTTTTTTGCCAGAGCAATGGCCTTGAGCATAAATTTCTGATCAGTGGTCATTTTGCAGAATTTCCTACTTACTTACTGAAAAGTAAACCGGATA
>JBHPMF010000112.1:0-6194 GCA_042563375.1 Elusimicrobiota bacterium
AATGCGTTCTACGGAGGCTTAGGAGGTCCTGTAGCAGGTGAAACCCCGCTTATTATTGCAAAGCCATTGAACGCGATCTCAGGAACAGCTCTTGATGCAGGCGGCGGCGGCACCCCTTCAGGCATTGATGAGGTAAGAGTGGGCATCCAGGACTTCACATCAGGCAATTACTGGAACGGCACAGATGCTTTTGACCTTGGAGAAGTCGCTGGCAGATGGCGCTTAGCAGACGGGGACACTGACTGGCAGTATCAGGATGACGCGGTAAGCGATACTTTCCCTACATGGCAGGGAGAGACAACATACAAGGCTTATTACAAGATGAAAGATGTTGCTGAGAACGAGACGCTTGATACAGAAAAAGTAACATTTACATGGGATATTTCTGTGCCGACTTCTACCCTTATAGCGCCGGCTCCGAGCGCTGGCAGCGCATACATAAAATCTTTGCCAACGATCTCAGGAACAGCATCTGATAATTCCAACACAGGCGGAGACACGGAATCAGGTATTCAGAGTGTGCAGATCTCAATTGAAAAGGGAGTTGGTTCAGGAATATTCTGGAGAGTCTCAGATAAAAGCTGGAATGCGGGCGGCCTGGAGATCTGGAACTCAACAAGCGCTCCCAGCGGCTTCAACATAAGCACAGGCACAACAGGTGATACTCAATGGTACATGACAGGGGTATCAACTCCAAATTGGATAAGTGGACAGGAATACAGGATAAGGTCGCGTGTGGTCGATCGTTCAAACAACATAAGTGAGCATGTATACACTTCATCGAGCGCATTCATTTATGACCCTGATCCTCCTGTGCAAGCCATATCTTTCCCCAATGATCCCAGTCCCACAACAGCCAATTACGATCCCAGGCTCTCAACAGGAGCATGGGCTCCTGCAAGCGGGGATTACGGAGCCACTATCAGGGGTACTGCGAGCGACCCTGAGCCCGGGGTCGGCACAGAATCAGGACTAAAAGAGGTCAAAATCAGGATATATGACCCGACAATAAGCGAAGCCGCTGTGAAATGCTGGACCCCAGGAGGTCTTTACACTGATTGGAATACCTGCGATGACACGGACTGGTATATTCCAACAACCACCAATACATTTGCAGACTGGTACTCAACATTCACATTCACGAGCTCAGACCGCAAGTACAGGGTTGAAGTGCGCTCTGAAGACAATGCGGGAAACGTGTCTGTTTCTTATTCCACGGCAACATTCGTAGTTGACAGGGATGCTCCTGTGCTTGCCGTGGGTTTCCCCACGGACGGCTCTGTGATCATGGATATCACAAACTCTTACAACTTCATAACAGGCACAGCTTATGACGGAGGAGCATTCAATCCAGGCAATATCGCATCGGGTGAAGTCGATATACAGGTGCGCCGCAATTCCGATGGTCAGTGGTGGAACGGAGCATTGTGGGACGGTGGAGGAAATTTCGCGGGCGCTATCGGCGGAGGCTGGGACATGGATTTTGACGGGTCAACCGGAGGTTCAGCTGAAGTGTCAAGTTATACATGGCGCATAACAAACTCCATACTTGATTCCGGCACATCCTATTACATAACAATGAAAGCAATAGACAATGCGGTTCCATTCAATGAATCAGCCTTCTTTGTTGTGGGAGCCACGTTCACGTTCGATAACACTGCTCCGACCATTGCCATAGGCACCCCGACCGCTTCTGTTGTGTATTCCTCCATGACTACCAGGGATATAAAAGGAACAGCAACGGACGCCACATCCAATGTTGAGATAGTGAGGTTGAAGATACAAAGGGATTCTGATGATAATTACCTTGTGGATGATAATGGAGACGGGAACTCAACAACCTGGCAGGCTGCGGTAGCTACCATTTCAATACCGGGCATCACGCCTGCTTTGAGCATTGACTGGATATATAATCTGGCAACTGATCTCACATGGAAGGATTCAGGTGAAACAGATGAGTTCGATATTTATTACTGGACAATAGATGATATAGGAAGCACATCAGCGATCCAGGGTCCGCACACGTTCATTTTTGATGTTACAAGGCCCACAGCCGCAATACTCAACCCGTCTTCAAACGGAGAATACTTGAATGCTGCCGCACTTACAGCCATATCAGGAACAGTGGATGATATAGTGGCTTATCCCGGAAGCAACACGAACATTGCTTTGGTGGAGATCGCAATGTCATCAACTCCGCCTACTCCTGATAGCTGGAGCTGGTGGAATGGGAGTTCTTTTGCAGCGGAAAACGCTGTGTATTACGCGACAGCAACATGGGATGTCAACACTGCATGGAGCGAAGCTTCAGATTTTACCCCTGTTGTCGGACCTGAGACATGGGAATTCACAAGACCTGACATAGGAGCAGGGCAGATGGAAAACAGCAAGACATATACCATTCGGATCAGGGTCACTGACAAGGCAGGAAATTCCAGGGTGCATGAAAGATACTTTATTTTTGACACTGATGAGCCCACTCTTACCATCAATTGGCCCAATACGGATTATCTTTACAATCTTGCCAGCGCGTCAGGCACAGTCAGTGACGTAGCAGGAGTCATAGATAGGGTTGAAGTGGCATTCTCCACAGGGGCAACAGATGATTTTAATGACGCGTATTGGAACGGGACTTATTGGGTTGATGGCGCTCCCATAAAATCAACAGCATCCGCCATAGACAGTGACTTTGCTAATGGGTGGCAATTCGTGAATGGGGCTGATATGGTATTCCCGACATGGTCTGATCTAAATGACAGGACCATTCGCGTAAGCGTGTGGGCAACTGATGAAGGCGGAACTGAAAACACTGCTGTTTACAAAACCACGTTCACAATAGACCAGAGCAATGTGAATTCCACAACGAGTTTTCCGACAGCTAGCGCTGCGTTCTCAAGCCTCACGCAGATCACAGGCACAGCAGAGGATGCCAACACAAACGGCTCAGGAGTCAGGAATGTGCTTGTGGCTATTGAAAGAGTGGCTGATCAAAAATACTGGAGCCCGGCGAACAATGGTTTTCCGGGACCAACCCAGGTTATTATCTGGTCAACAGCTGCTTATTATGTGGATGGAAGTTCCTGGGTATTCACTGATTTTGACACGAGTGTTTTTGATGCTGATTATTATTATCGCATCAAGGAAAACACAACGGATTATGCGGGTAATACCCAGAATATAGCTCATGGTGACATCCACGCTGTGCCCTCGGTTTCTGCAAATTCCGTGTTGATATTGATCGACACCGCGACCCCTGTTTCTGTGGCTACCCAGCCTGCGGTTTCAAATGGCGCTATTTCCTATATGAACAATCCTCCTGATACTTATATTTACGGAACAGCGGATGATTATGGTAATAGTCCTTCTGGATTGCGGCAGATCTGGGTAAGGATCAGCCGCGTGGATTCAGCGGGTGACAGGGAGTATTATGATTGGCTGGCTTTTGGACCCGGAAAACCGAGCACTTTTGACACGGCGGTTGACGCGGGCTCATTATCCGAATGGAGGATAACGATCCCTCCTGCTGATTTTGTCGAAGGTTATCAATATGAAGTCCAAAGCCAGGCAGGGGATTATGCCAAAGATACTTCAGGCAGCTTTACAAACACTGAAGTGAATTTTACAACAGCCGCGTTCATCCTTGATTATTCAACTGCCAGCATCGAGATCATGAGCCATTCAACAGGCCCGAGCAATATAAATTATTTCACAGCAGCGGGCGTTTCAGTCGCTTCAGGCACGTTCAGTGATCCGTTTGTGGGCGGGGGGGTGAATTCAGGGGCCCAAACAGTGTTCCTTGAGCTTGTGGATATATCAACAACCGTGGGCATGACAGTGCCCTCAAACGCTTATTACTGGAATGGCTCTACCTGGACAACGACTCCTTCCACGGTCACAGCAGCAGGATTCAGCGCCGGCGACAGCTCCGGCACATGGGAGTATGGCACAAGTGTTGTGTCCCAGGAGCTGTGGGAGAGAGGGGATGGTGATAATTCAACAGGCAGAAGATACAGGGTCAGGGTCAATATACAGGATCGATCCCGGAATATCAATTCATTCGATAATCAGATATCTATCTGGGTGTATGACAAAGTGATGCCCACTTCAACCATAGACACGCCTGTTGCTGAAGATATCCTTGACACATTAACATCCGTGACAGGCACTGCGATCGATTCAAGCACATCAGCGATCGCTAAAGTGTATGTGAGTTTAATGGAAGACCGCACTCGCGGCAATTGCACCACGAACCCTACACGCGGTTTCAGATGGGGCGATGAAATATGGACGAATGCGAGCCCCCCTTATTGGGAAGAAGTGGAGAGCTACACGCAATACATATCATCAGCTATTTGGGAAAAGACTATTCCCTCGGGGCCTGAGCCCTGGTCGAATGAATGCTACTACATCATCACTTCATCAGCAGTTGATTCAGCCGGGAATTACCAGACATCTTTAACATCAGTCGCGTTTAAATTCACAGCAGCTTTGGCTGACACCGGATTGACCTTGCCGGTCTCAGACGGGCTCTATTACAATACACTTGAGGAAATTGAAGGGACTGCTCTTGATACTCCCGCGGCTACGGCAAGCATATGGGTCATAGTCGAGAAAGGCACGCAATATTGGGATGATGGGGGAGCAGGAGCAGGCAGTTGGGTCGGCGTAGCCGGCACATCCAATACTGTGCCGCTTGCTGATTCCTGGACTTATACTGACCAGCCTCCTGAATGGGAAGATGACTCAGTAGGAGGGCAAACATACAATATCAAGGTCATCGGGGTTAATTCCATTGGCCAGGCAGAAGCTGTTTCTCCCCAGTTTGATGTTTATCTTGACACAAGAGCCCCAAGCTCAGAGATCGCGTTCCCAGCGCAGAGTGATACTTATGAGAATGATCTTAGTGAGATATGGGGATCAGCTACTGATCCTGTGGTGAATACTGTGGCTTCAGGCATAGACAATGCGCGTTTGAACATTGAATGGACGAATAGGGCGAGTTTCGGTAAGGATGACCATCAATACTGGCAGAATGCCACAAGCACATGGACTCTGTCAGCAGGCAATCCGGCTGATTGGGGCAATAATGTGGGCACATGGGATGATCTTGTTTCAACGTGGACATTTACTGTGATCAAGCCCACTATTGCATGGACACACGGCGGTATATACACGATCAGCGTCAGAACAATAGACAATACTCTGGCTACAGGCGGAGGAACAGCAGGCAATATGATACCTGCTGTTGATGCTTCCAGTTTTACAAATGTTCGCTATGACATAGAAGAGCCAACAGCCACTGTCACTTCAGTGATCCACAATGAAGCGTATTCGTCCTTGTCAATTGCATCGGGAGCGATCTCAGATGTGTTTACTCCTATTCCAACAGCCAAGCTTTATCTGCGAAGAGTGCAGGATGACAGGTATTGGGACGGCACAATATGGGAGGAAGCGGGTCTTGTCAGGTCAAGTGATACGACTATTTTCACTTCTTCATGGACTTTCTCGAACCTGCCTTCAGATTTCACTGATCTGACAAAATCCGGAACATATTACACATTCTGGATAGAGGGCATTGATGATGCCAGTAATACACAGTATGTGTTTGAATCAGGCGTATCCTCGAAAACGATCCTCCTTGATCTAACAGGGCCCGGCATAACAGTAAGCACATTCACTAATAATTACAAGACCTCAACGCTTTTTGAAGCAGTAGAAGGCCGGATCGAGGATCCCCTGCATCCTGACAATGCCAAGGTATCAACAAACACAAATGTGGAGATACAGATCTACTATCTGGACGGCAATACCACTTATTATTTTGAGCAATCGCCTGATGAGAGATTTGAGGAGACTCCTGCTTTTTACTGGTGGCCCATGAAAACCGCTGCAGGAGGTTTCACTCCTTTTGGCGTGTCATCAGCCTCATGGAGTTATGACAGGGGCAATCTGCAGAACGCATGGATATCAGATAAAGAATATACGATCAGGGTGCGTGGATTTGACGATGCTATCCCAACAAGGAATCAGGGAGGCGTTGTTGCAGGAGATGTTGTCACTGATTCAACATTCACTATCACAGGGATCATAATCGATACTACACCGCCCTCATCAGTCATCACAGTGCCCGGTGACGCGGTTATTACTTCCATTGCTTCGATCCAGGGAACAGCTGACGGTGATCTCGCGGGATT
>JBHPMF010000113.1:0-6167 GCA_042563375.1 Elusimicrobiota bacterium
TCAGTGGGACTGCCGGGCTTAGCAGGGGTCTATACGCTAGGCGCTGTGAAGCTGCGTGATATGGTCGAGTCAAGCATTAAACCCTGGGCGCAGGTAAATATTGACGAAGATAAATACGAACAATTCGAACACGGGCTTAAGATCGACAAAAACTTAAAAAAGATCGCAAGTAAAGATAAGAAATTCAAGTTGAAGAAAGTGGATCCAGAGAAAGGATTAAGCGGTGGGAGCAGAAAACGCGATACGAAAGTGCATGTATCTGCCAATGCGGATAGCAACCGTATAGCGCTTATAGATCTGGGCAAAGATGAATTTAAGATGTGGGATTTGACGGGCAATCAAATCAAAAAATACGGCAAGAAAACTCCGTTGATCGGTTATTCCGAGGGTGTTTATTTGGATTTCACAGGCGCGAAGCTGATAAGAAATCCAGGAACCTTGAGTATTGATGTTATTGACCTTGAAACCGGTGAAGAATTCGCGATTAAATCAACGGGCTATATTGAGGGGGCAATGACGCAGACGCAGGCCATGAGCCCTGATGGAGCGAGAGTCGTCGCAACTTCGTACGGGAGTAAATTGCGCGTTTGGGATATAAAGGCGGGAAAGATTTATTCCCTGAAGGGGCATAGCAATTACATAGTATCCGCTGCTTTCAGCCATGACGGGCATAAAATAATTTCAGCTTCCGGTGATGGATCCGTTAAGGTGTGGGATTTAAGGAAAAACAAGAAAACAGTGCAAACATTGGCGCACGATGGGCAGTGGCAAGGCAAAGCGACGTTCAGCCCGGATGGTGCTTTTGCGGCAGTAATATCCCGGGATAACACGATCCATGTCTGGGATCTCAAGAATGGACAGTTGCGAATTCTGCAGGGACATAAAGCTGATGTTACTTCTATATCGTTCAGCAAGGACTCAACTCACCTAGTTTCAACTTCAATCGACGGCACTGTTCGAGCATGGGATATCACGATGGGCCGTTCATTCAAAATCCGGGCTCACGCGCTTAATGCATTCTTCTATGGAGAAGATCATGCGATTGTATTTGTGACGCCGAAGAAAGAATTGCTCTCATGGAATTTGGCAGAGTCGAAAAATATCTTCAACGCGGCTGTTAGTAAATTGAACAAACATTTAAATTCAGTGCCGAGGGCGGCTAACAAGTCAATGCTTGGAAAGAAAAAGGTCAAGTTCTCGCTATCGAATGCAATACGAACAATAAAAAACATCCTTCCTGTTTTGTTTTTGGCCGTGGGCTCAATATTAGTTTTTGATTTGGCTGATGCGAGTGATTCATTGGTGAATCTTGGAAGTATTTGGCCAGTCGGCTTGCCGGGGCTCGCCGGGGCGCTGGCGCTTGGAACTTTTAAGAAGGTTGGTTTGCAGCAGAGCACAGGGCAATACATCGAGCCTGCTGCTGACGGACAGTTCTGGCTTATAGAACAAAGTAAAGAATCTGGAAGTATCAAGGCCAAGCTAAGGACTGATGGCAAGAAATCTCCGCTCGGTCCTTCTGCGTTCGGGAAAGCAGGGATCAAGAGCGCAATGACATCATTATCAATGATGGGTACGTTCAAGGCTGTGGTCAATAATGAGGTTGTTAAAGATTTTGACTGGGCAGCTGATATCAGCATAAGTCCTGAGATGCAGCATGTGACTTATAAAGCAGGCAAGGATGGCAAGGATTTCCCTGTCCTGGACAAGGAGCCCATTCCCGGATTCAAGAGGGCAACAAAGACTTATTTTGCTCAAAGCGGCGAGCTTGTGATCGAGGGGGAATATAAGGGAGAAGAGGGGAAATGGATCATCAGTAAGATCACAGAGGCTAAAGCACGGGCATTTGAGAAGGCTAAAGCGCAAGAGCATAAGAATTTAGGTCATATACCCAAAAAAGCTAAGTCAGATCGCGCCAGGCGATCGAATGTAAAGTTTTCGCTGGGGACAGCGAATAATTCACTAGACTACCTTACTCTTGCCCCTTCCGATAAGGAAGGGGCGGAGTTAAGGGAAGCTCTATCCCCCTCACCTAACCCCCTCTCCGGGCTCCGCCCTGCGAGGACTGGCGCCTCTATTGGGTTGAAGCCTGTCTCCCGCCAGGGGAGAGGAAAAAATGTGGGTAAGGGAAAAGTCAAGTTTTCACAGTTGGCTGAATGGGTGAAGAAGCTCGTGGTACCTGCTATTGTGTTTGGAGTGGGCTTGGCATTATCTTTCTCGGGTAATGATACCGGCTTTTCAAATATTGCACTTGTTGGCTTGCCAATGCTGGGATTTTTTAAGTTTTCAAGCAAGCACTCTTATCTTTTTTCAGGCAAAAAAGCATGGAAATTCAATCCGCGTAAACTCAGCAATGGCAAGTACAATTTTTTTAAGGGGCCTATTACAAATCATGAAGGTGCGCTGGCCTATATTGCAAAGAGGGACTTTGGGGATTTTTCAGAGGTAAAAAAGTGGCTCGTGGTTTTTGAGGGTGCTGGACCGTGGTATGACCAGATTGAAGATTTAGTGCTTGATCGGGAAGGCAAGCCGGTTTATAGGGCGAGAAAGGGCACAAGATGGTGGCGTGTAGTGCATGGCATCGGGGATCTTGGGTTCACTCGTACTGAAGAAACAATGTACACCGAGGTTAAAAATCTCATTGTGGGTCCTAATGGGGAATTAGCCTATAAAGCGAAAAAAGGTAATAAGGTACTTGTTGTTCTTAATAGTGAGCCCGGACTTGAGTATGACCGGATAGATTACATGTATTTCCTTTCTGACGGCAGGCTTGTACACCATGCTAAAGAGGGGCAAGAAGGGTTTTTGATTGTTGATAATAAAAAAGTAGCGCATTCGACAATGATAGACGACAAAAACGTTGTCATGTTCAATGGAGAGTATTTTCCGGGATATGATGGCGCTGGCGGCCTTGTCATCAGTTCAAAGGATGAGTTGGCATATAGGGTGCGGGAAGGCGAGAAGCAGCGTATTGTTTTAAATGGTGAGCCCGGGCCTAAATATGAGTGGGTGAGCTTTCCGGTATTCAGTGATGATGGCAGATTGGCTTACATAGCGCATGACGGGGAACAATATTTCGCGGTACTTGATGGCAAGCCGGGTCCGAGTTTTGATTGGGCGAGCAATCCGGTTTTTGCTCCTGATGGAAGGCTTATCTATACGGCGATACAAGATGAAAAAGAATCTATTGTTATTGATCATGAGCCGGGTGAAGAATTCGACTCTGTGTCTGACCCGCAATTCGCTCCAAATGGGGATGTCATCTATAAGGCCCGGAAGGATGATAAGTGGTTTGTGGTATTGGAAAATAAGTCAAAATTCGAGTTTGAAGATATCAAGAGTTTCGGCTTTGGTTTGGATGGGCAAATACTTGTTTCAGGGAGCCTGAACGGAGATGATAATATTTGGGCGTTTGAACCGGTGCCGGAAGAAGATATGAGCAAAATATCCCATAACACCGTCCCAAAAGCCGCAAAGCCCAAAAAACGCAGGTCTAAAGTCAAATTTTCCCAATTAGCTGAGTGGGTGAAAAAAATTGGGATCCCTGTTATTGTGCTTGGGGCGGGGATTATGCTTCAAGATTTTGAGACCTTTGGATTATTGGGGACTCCCAGCATGATGCTGGGTTTTGCGCTTGGCCTGGTTACCTTCGCTGATGTTCCTGCGGATAAGCATAAAAGAAAGAGTGTGCTTGCTATGTTAGCGAACGCGCTTAATGAAAAAGGCGAGATGATCGCTGTTGTTCCTGAAAAAGTATGGCAGGTGGCGCCTTTTGATCCGGAGGATGGGGATGCGGATAGCGATCCGGACAAATATTTCCGGGAAGAAAGTATTCATTTTGCATTACGCGATTGGCATGCTTTCAGGAGCAGCGATCGCGAGGCAAGCGATGATGAGATCGAACTAAATGGCAATGCATACGTATCGATCGGTCCAAAGCGGGCCGGACCTAATTTTGAGGATGTGGACTGCATCCAGGTTTCTCCTGATGATGAGCTTGTTTATGCAGCGAAGAAGAAGAATGTTGATGGGAAATTTATTGTTATAGATGATGTGATTGGCCCGAAATTCGATTCAATCACTGATATTCGGTTTGAGAAAAAATGGAAAATCATGGTTGTCGCAGGAAAGTTTAAGGGAAGGCAGGGTATGTGGTATGTCATGCGGGTTCGCAGTGAGAAGATCGAGGATCAGGTGGAGATGAGAGCCGGTGTAAGACTTGCTTTTGGGCTTGAGGCATTGTGGCACATCGCGCCTTCGGGCCTGAAAGTTGATGATTTGGGTAAGAATCCGGATAAATATTTCACTGCGCATGATGATGGATATGTGATAAAGAAGGGGGAGCGGTATTCTGAGACCAAACAGTTTGATCCGGAGAGTCGGGCGCTGTATAGGGCCATAGAGGAGAATATGAACGCGAGTTTTGTTGTTGAAGAGAACAAAGCCTACCCGCGCTTTCATTCGATCACCGGCATATGGCACACGCATGATCACAGGATGCTGATCGCCGGGAATCTTGGAGATGAGGAAGGCGTATGGTCTGTTGACCGGATCACGCAGGAAGACATATCAGGTATTCTGGGCGAAGATAAATTGAATATCGTGCCCCGGGCAGCGAAGCCGGAAAAGAAAAGGAGATCAAAAGTAAAGTTTTTATTGAATCCGTTTGGGTATTTGAATGGGACAGCGGGGAAATGATGCCATCCTTCGCCGAGGCTACGGAAGGATTAAGAAATATGGAGAGCTTGATGAGATCCTGAAATAAATTCAGGATGACAGAGAAAAATAGGTCTCAGGGCCTATTTGGCGATAGGACCAAAGATTAAGAAATATTACCCTTAGGGCCTATAGCGGCGCATCCACCGCGCCTTATAATAATTCCAGGCTTGTGAGAAATACGTCTTCTTCTATATATATTAAATCTATTTGTATTGGGCTTGTTGCGTCCTTGCTCATTACCTTGCCCGGAGCAGGGTGTTATGAGGTGTTGGCGGAGGTAGCGGGAAATAGCGGAACCCCCCCACCCGGCCTCCCCCTCCAGGGGGGAGGAGAAATAGACGGGGGAGAGAATACAGATTCTTCTAAAAAAGACCTTCCTAAGCTTAGTCCGCGCGCGAAAGAACTTCTGGTTCCCATTGATACTGCATTAAGATCCATTGGCCTTGATCCGGGCAAGGTATCCCTTGAATATCTCTTTAATTCCAAAGAAGACAAGCTCACTGATTATGGATTCCTCCTTCTGTCTGATGATCATAAAGCGCGTGAGATACGCGGCATATGGAAAGAGCTTGTTGAGTGCGGGATCAGCAATCCCCTTGCCATAAGGTTTGAACTTCTTTATGACTACAACACAGGCACAAGGACCGCTTTCGTAGATGAACTATGCTTAATGGCCAAGCATAATAAGAATATCCTGCCTCCTGCCATCAAGTCCCTTAACAGCACTGTATCTGATTTTCACATGCTTCTTAAGGCAGGGAGCGATGAAGAGTATCATAAGCGGCTGAATGCTCTTTTTGACGCTCTGGACAAAATAAAAGAGACGTATCCGCAGTTTGCGGTCTCAGTGAGCTTGCTGCAGGACGCGATAGCTCCTAACTATCGCTATAACGTCGGCATAGTGGATGCGGACGGGGTTTTCAGGCAGGGAGAAACAATGATACTTCCTGACGGCCGTGAAGGATATCTGGAATTCGAGCGCGGCATGCCTGTGGGGATGATAGTCAAGGGCGATGACACGTCAGCAGGCAGCAAAGAGATACTTTTTTACAAGCTTGGTTTTGACAAACACGGCAATATCGTGCCCATCGGATATGGAGACAGGAAAAACATCCAACTCGTACCGGGGGGCACATTTGTTCCAACCGCTCAGACAAAGACAACAGCCAGGGAGCTTGGAGAGCAGAGCAAGCAGCAGGAAATGGATTTTTTCACCAAAGCATTCACAATGACCCTGGATTTTGTGGGCAAGGCGTTTGTACGCGGTCCGGCAGGCTATGGCGCGAATGGTTTATCTTATTTTGCGGAACGTTTTGACAAGAACGTTGGCCTGGAGATCAGAAAATGGGGAACAGCCTCGATCAATGAATCCTACTCGAGCATCACAAACGCAATAAATTTATTTCTTGCCACGCGTTTCGCCAACATATACAACAAAGCCAATGCGCCCA
>JBHPMF010000115.1:0-5999 GCA_042563375.1 Elusimicrobiota bacterium
CCATTAAACCACTCATTATTGGCAAGATGAGCATAATTACCGCCTGAACTTAAATAAGCCTGGCCGACTTTTATGGCATTATTCTGCGCAACATCCAATTTCACTGTTGGATTCGTTACCCCAATGCCGACCTTGGAATTAGCATCAGTTGCTATCGGTGTTGTGGCAAGAAGAGTTTTGCCTGTTGAGCGAAGCTCTTTGTACGCTCCATATGGAGAGGGATAATAAGAGGTGATGGTCAGCCTCTCGGCAATCGAGGTTACGCCAAAAATAAGGGCGATAAAGAGTCCCGCAAAAAAGATATCGATCCTTCTGATGGGTTTGTGCATCTTATCAGTATGTTACCCTTCCCTCGACAAAAAATCAAGGTGAAATCCAGGGTTTATGGCAAATGGTTCAGTAGAGTAGGATGATGGCGCCTTCTTGAGTTCCCCCTTGCTTCCCCCCTTCTTCCCCCTCTCCCTTGAGGGGAGAGGCAGGGTGAGGGTGATCGGGTCTCTCCTTTCTCTTTTTCTCCCCTCGCCCCCTGAGGGAGAGGGCAAGCGACCTGTCCTGTCTGCTCTGAGCATGGCCGAAGGGAGCGCGGGTGAGGATAATCAGGCCCCTTCCTGACCCCCGCCTTATTCGCTATTTAAACAGCTTTCTAAAAACAGCCGTCTCCATGAATTTTCTCTCGGTGTCATTGGGCTTCCTCAAAGCAATGTGCACGGGGTAAGTGGCGCCGAGGGCGGCATACTGCTTGGGTTTTTATTGGAAGAGCCCTATGGGTTTACTGGCTCAGATTAAGTTGACAAGTTGACTACGTCCCCGGGTATGCATTGAGTCAATTGTTATTCAGGATTTGGAGTCCTTGGTTCCCTTGACCATGACAATGGGGAGCGTGATAAGAGAGCCGGAATTGTCGCATATTTTATCAAGCGTTGAGATCGCTAATCGGGCATCTTCGTCGCTGAAGAGTTCCTTATCCATCAATGAGACTATGATCGGAAATCGCCGTAAGGTTTCAAACATTCCCCTGTCTCCGATGTCGTAGTTGTTCATGATCTTTGGCACGAACTTGATATCTTTAAATCCGGCTTTGATCATTGCCTTTGGAAGCTTTCTGCCAACATAACGGTCACCGCCATGTCTGGCGGTTATGGTGTTCATAGTATCTCTGAGCTTGTCAAATATCTGATGCTCAGGATGGAACATGAAAAAATAATCATCAGGTTCGACTAAGATCAGTATTCCCCCATCCTTTAAACACTGGTTCACTTTGCGCAGATAATCATCTACCTGTGAGAAAAAGTATTGAACTGCTGCGCGGGTGATCACAGCGTTGTATTCTCTGTCAGGCTCATAATCAAATAAGGATTTGTGGATTATCCTGATGTTGCGCATATTAGCGTTTTTAATATTTTTCTCCGCTGCTGCACAGAGCCCTACGTTAAAATCTACGCCTGTGAAATTCGCGCTGGGCAGTTTTTTGGCAAGCTGTATAAGATAGTAAGCATTGCCGCAGCAAAGATCGAGTATCTCACAGGGCTTATCAGTGAGTCCGAATTTGGCCAGTTCCTCGTATTCAAGCTCAAACATCGAATCGATCTGCGCGCACAGCTGCTCATCAATTGTCCTCAAAAGCGCATCTTTCATATCCTTAAAAATCTCTGACATTATTCATCTCCTTCTATTTTTCCCTCTCTTTTCCCTCGCCCCTTGAGGGAGAGGGCTAGGGTGAGGGGTTACCTTTTTTACTTAAGACAACTGCCGCGCATACTCCTGATGATCAAAGTATCCCCTTATCAGCAAGAATTCTATGTTGGGCGATCTCAATTGCATATATTCCATTAAAGCACTTGCAGATGGGTAGTGTCTTATTGCTTGTATTGTAATTAAAAGCCTATTTTTTGAGGTATTCTGTTCAATATCGAATTCTATAGTATCAGCGGGCCGTAATTTTGAATAGTCAATTTTTTCATAAGAACTATTTGTACGAATTTCTATAGTTTTTGAGCCATCGAGGATGGCGTCAAATGCTCGTTTGGAGATAGCGGAACGATATTTCATCAGCGTTAATCACAATTATGATATAAATCGCTTGATGCTTCTTTATCATTTCAAGCCGGATAACATGCAGGGCAATACGCTGTACCCCCTGAACGCTTTAAAACGGATTTTTCCTGAGATGTATGAAGAATACTTTAAGAGAAAATACAGCTGGAGAAAAAATCTGACAACCGTGAAGCTCCCGGTATTGGATTGCTTATGGAATGATGTTGTGCACTTCTCTCCGATCGACATGGGCATAGTGATACATACGTTAAGGCGGGTGTTCAAGCAAAACGGGAAAAAGCTTGAAGATCGGTATAAGGGAAGGCAGTACTTTGCTGTTGATTCTGATAAGTTGGGCCAGGACAAGCTTTTTATATTTTTAAATCGGGTCAGGCTAAGAGACATGGTTAAATACCCTTTGGATCAAATGCCCTCGGAATTCGTGACTTTTAAGGGTAACGCAGACCAAATCAACTTTAATGTTCCGCAAGAGCAGCTTGATGACTATGATAGTTACGCAAAAGATCCGTCAATCCCCCCTCTTTTGTTCACAAGGACTTTGCATGTGCTTTACAAGGGGAATATTGACATGAGTGATCTTTTGATAAAGGAAACTGCGTAAAAGGTTTTAGTATGGCTCAAAACAATATTTTATACCCTTTGATTTTTATCATTCTAGTATTGGTTATAAGCTGGGCATATACTGTATTTTTGTTTTTAAAGTCCGAGAGGGCTCAGGATTATCGCTGGATTATCGGCATGATGGGCATACCTGCGTGCGTGGCCTTGAGTGTATCTTTTTATCAAGGCAAGACTTTGTCCCAGGTTATTGCTCCTCTATCGGGCTATTTGAATGTATCGACAATCGTATTTGCAATATTCTACCCATTGATATTTATCAGCGCTTGCGCAATGATCGCGAAATTATCAGGGCTTGCAAAAGTTAATACAAAAAAATTAAAGAGCCTGCTTTCTGTTCCCTCATTAACCTTGTTTTTAGTAGGCGTAGCTGCTGTATTCGGCGAAGAGTATGGGTGGCGCGGGTATCTGCTGCCGGAGATCACAAGATCGAGGGGTCCGCTGATCGCGACGGTTATTGTGGGGATCGTATGGGCTTTGTGGCATGGGCCGCTAGTTTTTGGTTTGTCTAAGTTAATGCGGGTGCGACATCCATGGCATGTGTGCCTTGTTCAAATGGGATCAGTATTTATGCTGTCCTTTCCCTTCGCGTATATGTACTATATGACCCAAAGCATCATAGCGCCTATGATTTTTCATTATATGTGGAATCGGTATAACCTAAGGGTATTAGGCAATATCTATCACAACAAGCCGGGAATAATAGAAGGCAATGTTTTGCTCATTAACGGGGAAGGTGCATTAGGTATGCTCCTTGGCTTAGGATTTATGCTGTGGTTTGTTTTTGCCTCCCCTTGTGGAATGTAATGATGGCGGGGTTTAAGTCACCAGGCACGAGGATTCGTTTCCGGAAGATTTTAGTATGAAAAACTCGATCCTCTCAAAAATACCCACAAGCGAAGCGCCTTTCCTTATGCGCCAAGTGGAGGAATACCGCAGAGAGGGCTTGTCCGGATATACGATCGTAAACAATACCCCCCTTACAATGTCTGCCATAGTCAAGATGATGCCGTTCTTAAAAAATGGGTTTAAGCTCACAACTTCCACACCGAGTTTTCTTGGCCGGGATCAGAATGCGATCAAGCTGATCCAAGAGATGGGGTATGAATTCAACGCTAACAAAGAACGCATGGATGATGTTGATATTATCCTGGATTGTTGCGCTGAGATGAGCGAGAACAGATCCGCAAAAGCTATTGCGGAATTGACCAAGACAGGGGTTGCTATCTATAAAAATAAAGGAGATAAAAGGTCTGTTCTATCTGTGGATGACTGCAGGGTAAAAGCTTTGGAAACATTCTATGGCACTGGAGATGGGTTCGTTCGTGCTTTCAAAGAATTCATTGCCAAAGATATTAGTGGGGTTAAATTTCTGATTTTTGGTTTTGGAAAAGTCGGCAAGGGCATAGTCCGGGCATTATTGGATCAGTCCGCGATCTGCACTGTGATCGAGGCTGATGAAACAGCATTTCGAGCTGATATTGGCAAAGATATTAAAAAAGTATTCTTCTCAGAGATAGCGTCTATCTCAAGCCTGCTCAAAGACCATGATATCCTTATTACCTGCACAGGTAAAAGCAATTTTATGTCTGATGCTCCATGGGCAGATGAAATACTTAAATCCAAAATAAAGTTGATCAACATGGGCGCTGAAGATGAATTCGGCCCAAAATTCCCCAAAGAAGCTGTTGAGAATGACAAAATGCCTCTAAATTTTAAGTTAAGCCACCCAACGCTTTTGAAATACTTAGACCCGGTCTTTTACGCCCACAATTCCATTGTAGCCCTGTATCACGATAACAACCTGACCCAAGGCGTACAGCCATTACCCAAAGACCTTGATAACCACCTTGTCGAGGAGTGGCACTCTATCTGGGGCGCGGATATGTCCCTGTTTTCTTCTTTGTATCCAGAATCTTAAAAGGGGCTGAGTGCAAATGAACGTTTTACGTGAAGATCCGGCACAGGGACCCATCTTTGTTTTCGCTATCTTTTGGACTGATACGGTTGCATGAGTTGGGCCGTCATCTTCTAATGCGGAAAGGTAGAATGTGGAGACTTGGGCATCAGCATCTAAGAGTCAGTCTCGCGTGCTTCGAAGGATTTAGAAGCGCCGCAAAGGCACGATGCAGGTCAAGAACAGGGAGGTCTCATTGATATGAAAAAAAGTATGGGTATAGCGCTGGCTGTTATTGTCGCCGGCTTGTGCGCGGCTCCGGTATTCGCGGGGAAGGCAAGCAAGCTGGCTCTTAAGTGTTCCAAGAATGTCAAGAAGAAGAAGTTTGAGAAGGCCATAGAACTCTGCAAAAAGTCCATAGAGATTAATAAAAGCGATGAGGATGAGCTTGCCAGTATGCTCGCTAATATGAAACTCGCCGCGGCTTACGAAGGGGCGAAGCAGTATGAGAAAGCTGCTGATCAGTACAAGATAGTGCTCAGATACCGGCCGGACGAATTGCACTGGCATTTCACAATAGCTGATATGTATAAAAATGCAGGTCTGATGGATGACGCTGCCAAGCATCATGAAATAGCATATGAGAATCTATCGGGTAGGATGAAGCCGGAGTCATTCGATGATACCCTGGGTTTCCTTATCTCATACTATGAAGAAAAGGGTAATCCGATGCGTTCCCGCTATAGTATGAGACTGCTTCTAAAACACAACAAGAAAACCAAAAAACTGGAGAAACAGCTCAAAGACAGCGAGACGGCTGCGCTTGAGTCCTGCGATAAGGCGGATACTGTGGTGGACGAGGATCTTCGCGGCAAACTGGTCAAAGCGCAGGCTTTGAGGAAGAAGAAGAACTACAAAAAGGCTGAGTTCCTTTACGCGCAAGCGATAAAAACAGCGCCCGGGTACCCCATAGCCCGCTATAACCTGGCCATGCTCGAAGGCGCCATGGAGAACTACGGCGAAGCTGTCCTGCAGATGAAATGCTATCTGAAACTCGCCCCTGACGCTAAGAACGCCCGCAAAGCCCAGGACAAGCTTTACGGCTGGGAGGCGATGACAGAGTAGCGAGGGAAGAGATCAGGCACGGTCCCCTCTTTTCCCCTCGCCCCTTGAGGGAGAAGACAAGCGAAGCGCGGGTGAGGGGTGGAAACTTTGGGGTCCTCATTTGCCAATTGCCAAAATCGAATAAGTAATTTTGCCAGAGAATTGATAGATGAGTGACCCCAGCGACGGGCCTTTTTCGTCTGTCATCCTCGTGAAAACGGGGATCCATCACCACCGTCAGATCAAGTCTTGCCCCCCCTATCGATCATAGGCGCGTTGAAAAGTTAAAAGTAAAGACGTGGTCGAGGAATGGCGCTCTATCTCG
>JBHPMF010000116.1:0-5816 GCA_042563375.1 Elusimicrobiota bacterium
GCTAACTCTTCCAAACGTCTTCTGAAAAACTATTTTCTGCCCAAGAATTTTAAAACGCTTGATCTTGTCCGTAGGAATTTTTTTCGCCTTAAGCGTGCCCGCGCATACTTCAACGAACTCCCAGGTAGGAATGCGTTTACCTGTCTCAACGTAACTCATCCACGCGGGACTCACTTTTGCCGTGCGAGCAAAAACCCTTAATTTTAATCCCGCTGATTTGCGCAGCTTACAAAGCGCATGCCCGAACTTCGGATCTATTGTTTTAATCATCCCTTCCTTCTGATCGTCATCCCAACATCATTCTGTCACCCTGCTCTCATTCTGTCATCCTGAACTTGTTTCAGGATCTCAAAAAGAACATTCCTCCTGACTGTCATCCTGAACTTGTTTCAGGATCTCAAAAAGAACATTCCTTTATACACACCGATTTCTAATCTTATTATTTATCCGAGGAGGGTCCCCCGCCATCCCAAACACCTAATGTATACCAAATTTTTCCGTCGAGTCAACCCCTCAATTTCCAACCCCCTGAAACGATACTCCATGCAAACTTATAGACATACGCCCCTTCCCCGGTAGTCGTATGCTTCAGCGTGCGTCTGTTCTACCTCCGTGGTAGTCGCACCCTTTATAGGTGCGTCTGCTCTGCGTGAGTAAGAACAGAAAAAACGCACGCTACCCCTACTTACAATAAGGGCTGCTTCGCTGAAGCATACGACTACCGGGAATTCTCCCCCTTCCTTTATATAGAGCCTCTTCCCCAAAATCATTAAACGTAAGACGTTAGATGTAAGAACTAGATACAAGTTGAGCTCTTGGACCTTTTTGCCACTTCTCACGTTTTACGTCTCGCGTCTGACGCTTTCCTGCCTTTTGCTCTTGACTTGCTGTTTTATTATTTCAATAATTCTTGTGCATTACCGGTTATCACGCATCCCCTAAAAATGCGGCGTAACCTTGCGTGATCGCAATACTTCGAACAGTCACTCTGGATCAAGTTCAGAGCCTGCCCCGTACTTGATACGGGGATGACCAAAAAAAGAGAGGGCACATGAGAAAAGTAGCAATTATCGGAATCGGTGTAACAAAAGCTCAAGCCAAAACTCCGAATCTTTCCTACAAGGAACTTACATACGGAGCGGCAAAGCTTGCGTACAAGGACGCCGGGATCAAAGCTGAGGAGATCCAAAGCTTTGTCACCTGCGCTGAAGACTTTAATGAGGGAACAAGCATTTTTGATGAGTACACTCCTGATCAACTGGGAGCCGCCACTAAGCCAATGCACACTCTCACTCAGGACAGTCTTGTGGGCATCGCAGACGCCTACATGCAGATCGCGAGCGGCCTATTCGATCTCGTAGTGGTTGAGGCGCACTCAAAAGCTTCCAATATCAACAACATTAACAATGTGGAAGGATACGCGCTTGATCCCAACTGGGTAAGACCCCTTGATATTCCGGCAAAAGCACTGGCAGCGCTGGAAGCCAACAAATACCTGCAAAAGACTCAGGTGTCGCGCGAAGACATGGAAAGAGTTCTTTTCAAAGTAGTGGAGAAGAACAAAAGTAATGCAAAGCTCAATCCGCTGGCAGCATATCCGGGAAAAGTGACCCTAAAACAATACCTGAAATCTTCGTCCGATTACACGCCTATCCGCCATATAGAGGAAGCGGCTCACAGCGACGGTGCATGTGTGATCGTTATGGCCAGCGAAGAATACCTGAGCAAGTCTAATAACCGCAAGCCTATATGGGTGCGTGGAATAGGCTGGGCAAGCGAGACTTCCGAGATAGGATCGCGCTCATGGACAAAAGCCACATACGCGAAACTCGCTGCTGACAAAGCATATAAAATGGCCGGGATAAGAGACCCAAAAGAGGAGATCGATGTTTTTGAGATCGATGACACATTCTCCTACAAGGAATTACAACACATGGAGGCCATAGGACTCTGCTCAACCAGGGAAGCCAATGAAATGACCCTTAATGGAGAAACATCCAATAAAGGAAGCATGCCTGTGAACACATCAGGAGGATTCCTGGGAATGGGTGACCTGCTCGAGGCAAAAGGCCTGTACCAGGTCACAGAGCTCGTTGCTCAACTCAAAGGAAAAGCAGGAAAAAGACAGGTCAAGGGAGCGAAAAAAGGTCTTGCCCTGTCCTGGCGCGGTGTTCCCACAACATCAGGAGCCTGCGTGATCCTGAGCAATTGATATATATAAAGGAAGAACATTTATGAAACCATACAGAAAAGTAGCCATAGTCGGAGCCGGACTCACGAAATTCATGCATAAGGCGAAGGAAACACCCAAGGAATTATCCTGGGCAGCGTCAAAAATGGCGCTTGACTCCTGCGGAATGAAGCTCAAAGACATTGACGCGGTCATCCACGGCACAGCGCCCGAAGCTTTTGACGGGGTTCATCAGAAGGGAGAGTACCTTCTTGAGGGAAGCGGCGGATTCAACAAACCGTATCTGCGCTGTTATGTAGGCGGAGGCACGGGAGTATATGCTCCCGCTCAAGCTTGGATGCAGATAGCAAGCGGAGTGTCTGATACCTGCCTGGTCGTATGCGAGGAAAAGATGTCAAGTTGCCAGCCGCACCCGCAAGGCGCGTTCCTGACGATATTCGACAATTTCCTTGAAAGACCGTTGGAGCCCAATCTTCTTTGGATCTTCTCACTTGAAATGCACCGCTACATGAATGCTTACGGACTTAAGATCGAAGACATCGCCAAGGCATCTGTGAAAAACAAGAAGAACGCCAAAGACCATCCGAGCGCATTACTCGGAAGCGACATCACTGTTGAGGAAGTAATGAACAGCGAAGTCCTTGCATGGCCTGTTCACAGGCTCATGGTTTCCCCCACAACAGACGGAGCAGGAGCGGTCATCATGACAACAGAGGAAAAAGCCAGAAAGATCACTGACCGCCCGGTTTGGATAGAAGGGATCGGCTGGAATCTTGATACAGCGTATTGGACAAACAGGGATCTTTGCTACCCAACATATGTTGAAAGAGCAGCAAGAATGGCATATGAGATGGCAGGCATCAAGGAACCGAAAAAGGAAATAAATATTGCAGAACCCTATGACCCATTCGCTTATAAGGAACTTCACCATCTTGAGGGACTTATGCTTTGCGACAAGGGAAAAGCTCCTGAAGACCTGGCCATGGGCAGGCTCGATAAAGACGGAGACATGCCATCATGCCCAAGCGGAGGCTTGCTCGGAGTTGGCAACCCGATCGCAGCAGCAGGCATGATGAAAGTATGCGAACTTTTCTGGCAGCTAAGGCAGGAAGCAGGAGAAAGACAAGTTCCGGGAAATCCGAAAAAAGCACTGGCGCAAGCCTGGGGCGATCTTATGCAGGTGGGTACAGTGCTCATCTGCGGAGTTAACTAGGACCTCCTTTTGCCCTCTCCCTTTGAGGGAGAGGGCAGGGTGAGGGATATAAAGGAAAAAAGAGGAATACATAATGGAAACACTAACAAAAGAAAAATTATTCGGAACCAATCTGCGAAGCAGGGATTTCAGAACAGGAAATGTCGCTTTCGAGACATTCAAGCCAAAACTGGAATACAACTGGGATTGCGGAATAGCAATGGGAAAATTCTTTGAAGGCCTTAAAAAAGGCAAGATCATGGCGACCTATTGCTCGAAATGCAAAAGAACACTTGTCCCGCCAAGGGTATTCTGCGAAAAATGCTTCAGAGACATTGACAAGTGGGTGACGATCAAAGATACCGGAATAATCCAGACATTCTCGGTCTGCTATACAACATGGAACATGAAAAGACTGAAAACCCCGCAGATACCGGCTGTCGTAGCGATAGACGGAGCAACACCGGGCTACGGGTTCATGCACATGATCAAAGTGAAAGACTGGAAAACACTTAAGATCGGGGATAAAGTGAAAGCCGTATGGAAACCTAAAGCGCAAAGAAAAGGCGCTATTACGGACATCAAATATTTTGTAAAGGTGGATTAACATGAACAAACAATTAAAAGGAAAACTTCCTTTTGAAAGCTCTTACACATTCGGGCCCGCCGGCGAGAAAACGCTCACCGCGATAAAGGAAGGCAAGTTCGTGGCAACGCATTGCGCGACTTGTGATATCACCTATTATCCGGCAAGGCACTTCTGCGAAAAATGCTTTGCTGACATCATTGAGGACACAAAAGAAGTCGGACCAGAAGGAGAAGTAGTATCCGTAAGCAGGATAACCGTCAATCTAGAAGGAAAACGCACCAAGCCTTACCATGCCGCGCTTATCCAGCTGCAGGGATGCAATACGGTATTTCTCCACAAATTAAAAGGCGCTGATTTCAAAACCGGCCAAAAAGTCCGGCCTGTTTTCAAGAACCAGGCTGAAAGAAAAGGCCGCATCACCGACATCCTGGCGTTCGAGATAGCAAAGAACTGATTAGCGAATATCCTGATACCTTCTGTCATCCTGAACTTGATTCAGGATCTCATTAAGGTACTCCTTTTTAGGAATCACAATGGAAAACGGAAATATTATCACTGAACTCAGAAAAGTACTCAATGAAAAAATAAAACATAAGGTAGCCGGCTATGACATAAAAGAGGAATTCTCCTGGGAATTCGTCAAAGAACTGGCGCCCCTCGGGATCTGGGGAATAATATTTCCAAAAGAATACGGAGGCCTTGGCGCGTCGCACAAGACCTATTTGCGCGTCCTTGAAGAACTCGGCGCGATCGACCCGTCATTGGCTCTTACCGTTGAATCGCATAATTCACTGGCAGGCAACACCATAAACATGTTCGGCAGTGACGAACAAAAGAAAAAATATCTTGTGCCAATGGCCAAGGGAGAAGCCCTGGGAGCCTGGTGCCTGACAGAACCTGAATCAGGAAGCGACGCTAAAAGCTTAAAGACCAAGGCAGAGGATAAGGGAGACCATTGGCTGCTCAATGGTTCCAAGGTATTCATCACGCAGGGCAGTGTTGCCAAATACTACGTCATCTTCGCTGTCACAAAAGCCGGAACAGCAGGAAGCGGGATATCAGTGTTCGTGGCGGAAAGCGGAACTCCCGGCCTTGAAATAGCTAAAAAAGAAAAGAAAATGGGTTTAAGAGCCTCAAACACCACACAGCTTGATTTTATGGACATGAAGATCCCAAAGGAAAACCTTATCGGGCCTCTCAACAGGGGTTTTTCCGCTGCAATGAAAGTGCTTGACGCCGGACGAGTGGCTATCTCAGGGATATCGCTTGGGATCGCCAGAGCCTCGATCGAACACGCCATAAACAGAGCAAAGCTGGATTTAAACTGGGATCCTCAATTACAACCCTCTCTTCTTACCCCTCTCCCTCGAGGGGAGAGGCTGGGTGAGGGTGATGAAGAAAATTCCGCCATTTCCGAAGGATCGCTTTTTCCGTCAGTCGGACTCACCGCCACCCAAAAAACAATAGCTGATTACGCGAGCCAGCTCCATGCTGTGCGCTCCCTTGCCACGCAAGCCGCGGAACTCTGCGAAAGCGGAGACAAATCTTATTCGCTTCAAGCCTCAATGGCAAAACTCCTTTCAGGAGAACTCGCTGTAAGCGCGTCAACAGCCATGATGGATATGTTCGGCGAGGAAGCTTTTCTGCAATCAAATGCCGTGGGCAAACTTTTCAGGGACTCAAAACTTTTCACCATAGGCGAAGGCACCAGCGAAGTCCAGCGAAGGATCATAGGCAAACAGCTCTTGGCAGACACAGAGCTGCTGAAGTAGTCTACTCCCCATCCGGTAGTCACACCCTTCAGCGAAGCAGCCCTGCAGTCTCAGCAGACCTGCCTCCATACT
>JBHPMF010000119.1:0-5694 GCA_042563375.1 Elusimicrobiota bacterium
TCCCCCAGCCGGACCGGCTTCCGCTTTTGTGCACATTATTGCGCATCCAGATAGCGCCGGATAAGTTAAAAACTGTTATCGGCGCGTATCTTGAGACATGGATCAAATCAAAGGACACCGCCAAGTGGATGCTGGCTCCTTTTCACAATGTTCCGGAAAAGAAAACAGCATCTGACCCCGGGACGCAGGCCCTGAAAAGGATATTAAACGAGAACACGCTGCATATCAGCTTGAAGCAATATGAAGAAATTCTTAAAAGTCCGTCTGTGTTCTGGTGCTTTCAGATGCTCACGAACTCAAAAGAACCTCTTACTGCCCAGGATTTCTCCAAAGCAGTGAGAATGTCGAAAAAAGAGATTGAAGATGCCCTGGGAATTCTTTGCAAAAACGGGATCGCCAAACGTCTTAAGAACGGAACCTATACCAGCCCCATGGCCGGTATATCAGTAGTGGTTCCGGCGCGCAAACTTCGGGATCAGGTTCACTCTAAAGACAGGATCCGGGATTTTCACACTGCAATGGTCAAAAAATGCGGCAAACCGATCACGGGGGGCTACGTGACCACAAGGGTAAATCTTGATGAATTAAATGCGGGATTTATTCCCTATCTATGGGATACATTAAGAAATGTGAAAGCATATTCCGTCTCTGAAAAAAAATCCCAATCAGCGGTCATCAAGGTTGAAGTAAAGATCGATAAACTCTTCGATTTCTGACCCCGACCCCATTCATTACATCACCATTTCCGCTGTGCGCTCCGGCAGCCACAAACTTTTGGCGCCCCGCTGAGAAACAGCGGAATCCGGCTGGTCATTCTCCCGCAAGCGCGGGAAACAATACATTAGCCATATCAACCGAAATATTCAATTTGAGAGGTCCATAAGGAGTTTCACTGCGGACTATGCCCGCTTTTAAGATCTCTGTTATGATCTGCGAGGCGCGGCGCTGTTTAACGCGGCAGATATCAGGGACGCTCGATCGCTTGATCTCGCCTTGCAATAAAAGCCTTTCCATGACTTTTGCGCTGGATTTGGAAACTTGCTTTTCATCCATCAGGCTCTTTATATACCGGCTGTATCTGCGCCCGAATTCCACCGAGCTTAATACTCCGTCCATATAGTTGATCTGGTCTTTACAGGACTCCAGGAAGAATGCGCAAAATTTGGTCAAACCCTCCTCTGAAAGCGGGCCTCTGCCGTCCCAGTCGTGCTCACGGGCCCGGTCAGCCAGCGCAAGATGATAGTCATATTCATTGCGGTTCCTGGCGAATGAACGCGTCACAGTCCATAACGTATTGTCGCAAACTCCGATTTTAATGCCATAGGCTGTAGCAAATAGCCGCGCCGCCCTTCCATTCCCATCTGAAAAAGGATGTATCCATAAAAGCCTATGATGCGACGAAGCCATCGCCAGAAGCTTTTTGGGCCCCGCCAGATTCTCAGGACTAAGGAGCTCTTCAAACCTGGCAAGGCATTCTTTAATTTCCGCTTCGGTTTCAGGACATTGATGAGAGCCGACAGCAGCTCCCTGCCTGCGCAGACAGCCGGGCTCGATGGGCACAAGATTGCCGCTCATGGTCTTTGCAAAACGCATCTCATCAGGCAGTTTGAGATAGAACTGTTCATGGAGCCAGCGCAGGAAACTCTCAGAACAAATACGCAGATCAGGCTCCTCCTGCAAACGCTTGATCATAGCTTCCTGAACCTGGATATGAGCTAGATGTTCCAACTGATAATTTCTGGCTGTCTTATCCTGAGCCAATATCCTATTAAGAGCCTCTTCGATATCTTTGAGCTTGGAGGGATTGCCTTCCATGGCATTCGTATAATAACTGTTGACTTTGAGCATAAACCTGGCGATCTCTTTTAGAATAAGCGCGTTAATCCCTTTGCCAAGAGCAGCTGAAGCGCCAATAACGTCAATTGTCAACTGGTCGAGCTCCGGGGTCGTTTTGGACGGCAATATCGGCATCATGCCAATAGCTTAACAGAAATATTGCTACTTTTCAATGCTAGATTTATAAATCAAAAATCGTTATATTTCAGTGTTTTTGGTGTAATATATGCTTATTTTCATACAAAAAGTGCTACATTGACTTGCCACAACTAAAAAGACATTAAACTTCATCTGTCATTCCTGCGGAGGCAGGAATCCATTTCCTTTGTTTCACTAAAGATCTCTCAATGTCTGCGCCCCTCTCTATCACCCCCACCCCCTCCTTCGCCAAGGCTTCGAAAAGCACGGCAGCCTCCCCCATCAAGGGGAGAAAATAGGGGGCTGCTCGGGGAATTTCTGTTCTATTTATGGATAATATACGCCAAAGTGAAAACTGCCCAGGATCTTTCCATCAAAAATCAAAGTCACATCGCCCATGGCAGCTACCCACTCGCACTTAGAGCCGCTTTCGCAAATCGCCTCATATCGATTTCTGAGGATATCATGCAGACTTGGCGGGAATTCAGCGCATACCTCGGTTTCCCCACTCCAAAGTCAAGAGGAACCGACTTGGTTACTGTTATTTCAGTATTACATAACACACAAATTTTCTCCGGTTCCTCCTTGAATTTGAAAACCACATCTACCTTCTTGCCTTTGTAATCCTCTAAAGCAAGTATTTTCACGCAATGCCCTTTATCGCCCCGTGTGCTTACATGATCACTGTTCAGCAAAATATGAGGCTTAACGTTGCATGCAGCCTCTGAACGGGCGGCAGCGATGCCGGCATTCCATTGCGTCGAACTGTCCGGCATCCGAAAACTTTCGCCTGTTTTTTCAAAATATTGCTCCGACTTATTAAGCATATTGACCGCCTGATCAGCTAATATCGGACTGCAAAATAGTATCGCTACCACACAATTCACAATCAGTTTTTTCATTTCAATTTCCTCCTTTTAACTTGTCATTCCCGCGAAAGAAGGAATCCATTTCCTTTGTTTCCATAAAGTTCCTAGACGGCAACCCTCACCCTACCCTCTCCCTCAAAGGGCGAGGGAGTATGTGGGAATCTCACTTTTTTTCCAGAGCCTCTCCCCATCGGATAAGTGTTTTTTGACTTAATTCTTCCAGGATCAGGGTATCTTCCAGCTTGTCGAGTTCTATATAAAGTTTTTCGCATTCGATCCTTTGGTCCATGGGAAGAGATTCGTCATAGCGGCAGCGTTGAGAAGCATGCTTTGCTGCCCGCACTTGCTTAATTGCGGCGACTCGTTCCTCTGCTTGCATGCCGCTTTTAGTTTCGATGGATGCACATGCGTCCTGCAGATCAGAATGAGCCTTCCCGATCTTTCCTGCCTCTGATCCCCACATGCCTTCCACCCCAAGGATGACGCGAGAGATCCGGGTATTCCACCAGTCTGCGGATTCTGAAGAGCAAAATTCCTCTGCTGCGGACAGCCCTTCCTGCTGAGCTTCCAATGGGGTGCGGCTTCCAGCGCTTGCAAACCTTGCAAGCCTGGCAGTGGACAACTTGTTGCCAACAATCCCGATTTGCTGCCTAACTTGCACAAAGTCCGTCCGCGCTGCCGGGTCCCAACGTTCAACTGCTGTCTGCGCCTCCGCAGAATAAAGAAAGAATTCCATGTTGCGAATGGAGCCAAGAAGCGCTTCCATTGCATTTTGTTCCTGGATATCTGACATTGATTCCGTCTTGGCAGGAACTGCCAGAGCGAACAGTACCATGACCGAGCTTATTGCGATTAGTTTTCTCATCTTTGCCTCCTTGTTTTATCGTGATCTTTTAAACCTTGGCTTTGCTTATCTCAGCTTCTGACCCGGCATAGGCCGAAATTACCGAACCTAGTAATCCAAGCGCCAGACTTACCGTAAACATTCTTCTTTTCATTTTATTTTCCTCCCTGCTTAATCACCCTCACCCAGCCTCTCCCCTCAAGGGAGAGGAGGAAGAGATGTTGTTGCTTCATACTTCAATTATTCCGCACATTCTTCCGGATGTCGTGAAGCTAAAGACTATTTTTTCTGGGGCTAAAGTCTCATTTCACGGAGGTTTTTCAAAAGGCTTGGATTGGTTTCAAGTGTTGAAACTAGGAAATGTCCATCTGTCCCATGTTTCTATTCGGAATCTGGTAGTCGCATGCTTTAGCGTGCGTCTTAAAAATGGGCAGAGGTGCCTTCATTAAAATGGCACCTATTCCCATTTTTCAGAGCAGACGCACACTAAGGCATGCGACTACCAGAAGGAGCAGAGCAGGCACGGGCTTCAGCCGGAGACTGATCCGTTCTTCAGCGAAGAAGGCTCGCGTCTACCGGGAAACCAGGCCCGGCTTGACAAATATCACTACACATGTTATACACACTATAGGAGGAAATCATGACCAGGGTTCAAATCTTATTAGAAAAGAAGGAGATCGAAGCCCTGCGGAAGCGAGCCAAACAATCCGGCAAGAGCTACTCCCTCCTTGTGCGTGAAGCCATCGACAATACCTATACAACGCGCTGCAGTGAGGATGAGATCGCGCTCATGGCCCGAGAAGCAAAGCGCGGAAAAGGCACGAAAAAATTCAGCAGTCTTAAATCCGCCCGGCAATACCTGTGGAGCTTGTGATCACCCGGCCCACAAAAGAAACACTCTCCCCCTTCTGTCATCCTGAACTTGTTTCAGGATCTCATAAAGGTTTCCACTTTGGTTTTAAATGGAACATTCTTATTGAGATCCTGAAACAAGTTCAGGATGACAGAAACAGGCATTTCTTATACGGGACTCAATAATGCTGCGCTTTGCTTTTGCAAAAAGTTTCAGCCGCCAGCTTAAGCGCTTTCAGAAATACGAAAAGCTCGAGATCCAGCGCGTAACAGATTCCTTCATGCTAGCCATGGATGCACGCCACCCTCCGGCTGGCTTGGGACTCAAGAAACTTGCCGGAAACATTTGGGAATTCCGCATAAACCTTGCAATACGAATTCTCTTTGGGTGGCGCAGGAACACGATCACATTCCTTTTCGCGGGCAATCATAACGAAACCCGGCAATTCCTCAAGCATTTTCTCTGATTATTGCGGGACACAAGCCCCTTGCGCTACGATGCAAAAGCAGTCGCGAGATCCTACTGCTTCACATATGTTAAGTCAGGGTTCCAGCCGCTGGGTATAGTGATGGTTCTGACGCTTATCCAGGATTCCGCCGGAAGATCCGGGGCAACTTCAGCCCTTTGCATGGCTTTATCGTACGCCCTGGATTCAGCCCTGTTGCCCATGAAATATGCCCAAGCCAATCCGCCGGCTACTGAAGCTACAATTCCCACCGAAGAACCCTTGAGGATAGCGCCTGATGCGCCCATTATGCAAGAGAACAAACCGCCCACTGCACCGCCCATAGCGCCTAACAACCATTGTTCCTGCTTTGCCTTCTTTGCCTGGCTCTTAGCATACATTTCAGGAACTTCGACGCGATAGTATTTCTTTAGCGTGCCAGTGGCTTTGAGAGCGAACTGTGTTTCCTGATTCACGCACACGGTATCTTCATTGCCGTTGCCATCCGTGACTTTTCTGTATTCCGCGCAAACATCAACGAACGAATTCACGCTGTTGATTTTATAGGGCTTCCACTCTTCCCGCACAAGACGCGTTCCGTTTTCCTGTATCGGGTTTTTCTTCGCACTCTTTTTGTTTGCGGCATTGCCGTCAAAAGACGCGCTTAGGGCTTAAAGTCCCTGTATCGCCCTTTCCGTATCCATGGAAG
>JBHPMF010000117.1:0-5752 GCA_042563375.1 Elusimicrobiota bacterium
CTTTAAGGCAAAAGCTTGTTCGATCTCATCCGCTGACTCAATGCCAAGATGATCTTTGATTTGCGCAAGGTGCATGGACCAGTTGATGGAAAGTCCTTTACCTCCTCTGTCATCCTGAATTTGATTCAGGATCTCCCCTGCCGATGAATAATATTCCTGCATCCAGGCTTTGAGGAATCCGGGATGATCCTTGAAAGCCTCCTTCATCTTGTCATAGCGTTTCTTGTATATAAATCTCTCTCCATCCATGCTTGTCGGGCTTCCGGCCAGGTCAATGATCAGGATCCTCAGGGACTCCTTGCCGCTGTCGCTTAAGAAGCTTGAGTGTATCATGAGGTTGGTGTAGAAGCTGTTGGAGAGCCATGCTGAACGCTTTGATCTGATGCTTGCCTTTATCATCTCCTCCTCTTCGCTGCTAAATCTGAATCTCTTAAACATCATGCTTGAGAGATGGTTTGTCCATAAGTCCAGGATAGAGGCATAGTCAATGGAGCCCTCTTTTACGCCTTTCTCTATCCTAGTGTTGATGTCAAAACCTTTTCTTAAGCTTGAGTCTCCAAAGGCAAGGGAATTGAACAGGTCTCTCGCAGGACCTAAGTTCTGCTTGGAAATGGAGCCCAATACAGCCTCAAGGCTCTTTGCTGAGATTTCCCCTGCATCAGCAAGGATAATGGCGCCCCATATGGCTCTTAAGGCTTTCCTGGATTTGCGCACGTGCTTTTGCTTAAGAAGCTTATCGAATTCATTGAGTGCTGATCCTGTGATAACCAAAGGTTTTGACGCTCTCTCAAGGAGCACCAGCGCCCTAAACTCCTCCTTATTTAATTTCTTGAGGAACTTCCTCTCGGTCTTAGGATCGATATTCATGCCCAGTATCACCCCTCTTCTTTCCTCATCTATCTTGCTTAAGGACACAGATAGGGAAGATAAGATGTCCAAAGCCTCTTTTATGTTCTCTGAATCTGCTATCCAGGGCGCAAGATTGGGATAAGACCTTATTAAAGACTCTGTTTTATCCAGGATGGATTCCCATTCGCTCTCAGGGATGTCTTTGAGTTTTGAGGCTATCGTGTTTCTCAGGGGCGAGAATACTTGCACGCGGTTATTCCATGAGTCCACCACATATATATTGTTAGCTTTGTCCGCGGCAATGCCGCCGGGATTATTAAACCCGTCATTGTGCAAAGTTTGTTTACCAGTTCCAATAGTTCTGATGTAAGTTCCATCTTCATCAAAGACCTGCACGCGGTTATTATCCGTATCCACAACATAGAGATCATTATTTCCGCTTATGGCAATACTGATGGGACCCAAAAACCCTTCATTTCCCGATGTGCGCTCACCTATTCCAATGGTCCTAACGTATGTTCTGTTTTTATCAAAGACCTGTATGCGATGATTCCTGAAATCCGCCACATAGAGATTGTCATTGTTGTCTATGGCGATACTGCGAGGTAAATTGAACCCATCATTCCCGCTGTAAGTTTCTTTGCCTGTTCCAACGGTTCTGACATATGTTCCGTTTTTATCAAAGACCTGCACACGGTGGTTATCAGTGTCTGCCACATAAAGATCATTGTTTTGGACTACAGTAACGCCATAAGGATACATGAACCCGTCATTTCTCGGAGTTCTTTTTCCTGTCCCTATAGTTTTGATATATTGTCCATTTTTATCAAAGATCTGTATGCGGTGATTATAGGTATCCGCCACATAGAGATCGCCATTTGCGCCTACAGCGATTCCAGCAGGATGATGAAATCCCTCATCCCCAGAGGCTTGCTTGCCTGTCCCGATAGTTCGTATATAGGTACCGTTTTTGTCAAAGATCTGCGCGCGCTTGTTTGAGGTGTCCATCACGTAGATATCGCTATTCGCGCCTATGGCAACATCATTGGGATAATCGAATCCATCGTTCCTTGAAGTTTTTACTCCTGTTCCAATGGTCTTATGATACACTTCCGTATTCCAGATCCTGGGATCTCTTTTTGATATCAAGCTTTTGAGTTTTTCAACACTGCCAAGGGTAGCGTCATGCACCAGGATTGCCTCCGGTTCCGCGGGCAAGATCGCTTTGAGCAATGTAAAAAACAGACCGGATTCTCCTCCGGACCGCCATCCTGGGCTTTGGAGGCTGTCTTCCGGAATGACTTCCGGGTTTTCAGCGCTGGCAAAAGCTTGGAGGGTTGAAGTTGGTACTTGCGCCTTGTCCATGGAAAATCCGAATTCCAGCTCTTCTTCTATTCTTTCTCTCGCCTTTCCCGGGTCAAACCCGCGTTTCCCTGCTTCAGCTATCATTTCCCCCGGCAAATCCCTCAAGGTATTGATAGAGACATGGACGATTAATACTGCGCCCAAAAGAATGAACAACGGATCAAAGAAAAAGGCCGCAAGCGCTGTCGCAGCCGTGATCGGGATAGATCTCGCCAGCAACCACGATAAAATTACAGACCTGAATCTCGCCTTAAGGCTTTCAGCTGCAACAGCCTGCTCTTCAGGGTCCATGAGCAAAACATACTTCATCGCTTCCAGGGCGATTTTCATTTCAGTAAGGGCTTCGAACTTTTTCGCTTGCGAGGCTGACTTGGGCCTGGCTTTGGCAGCCCGGATCTCTTTTGCTATAAAGAATATCCCAAGCGCTGTTCCCGCGGTCATCACAGGGTAAAACTCACTGACAAACGAGGCAACTTCTCCTCCGGCTGAGGCATTGACGATATCAGGCATACCAAGGAACGCAAGGATACCTGCTAAGGCGGGTAAGGCGATAAGGGAGAGGAGATTCTTTTTGGAAACAGCGGCACCACTCTCACCCTGCCCTCTCCCCTCAAGGGAGAGGGGATCAGAAGGAGAAGAAGCGGGGACAGCGATTGCAGGGGCTTTTCCTCCATCCTTGCTGAAGCTGTCCCTGTATAGCTTAAGCCTCTGTTGAGATAGAAGTTTGTAGGGTTTTGTTTGTGTTTTTTTGTTTTTTAGAGGCCAGGAACTATCCTCGTCTCCCCAATAAATAGTATTTGCCTTGATATGGCTGGCATATGAGATAAGGAGGGACTCTATCTCGCTTATGTCCAGATTTTTGCCAGGAAGCGTGTATAGCCTTTCAACTAACAAGGCAGGGGTTCTCTTATCATCCAATCCTGCCTCAAGCACTGTTCTTGCCACAAGAGAGTCTCCCTGGTATATATTGGCAAGCTTGAGCTGTCCCAGCCTTATACGATTGATCAACTCTCCATCTTTGGTCTGGCCTTTCTCTTCCTTGCAGCTCTGGCATGTCTCAATGGGCTCTTCTCCCATGACAAGCATTGCGGAAGGATCATCAGCTACTTCCAACCTCAAGGGCAAGGCCTTGGCCCAAGCTACAGGCTTTTTGGAAGCATTGATCTCGATATTAAGGTTCTTGATATCTGCAAAAGTATTATCAGGCTCGGGCAGGATATGCTTCATAAGATCAGGCTTAGCTAGCAGGGGAAGCAATGTTGAGACAGCTTCTTTAGGGGGAGCTCTGTTTTGCTCCAGACCATCGATTATCATCTCAAAGCTCGGCATGAAACCATCCAGATAATTGATGAGCATGGGAGCCTGGGGGATGAACCTTTCTAAGTCCTGGCTTGCTTGACCGCTTTGGAGATTTTCTTTAAGCGTTTTGACTTTTGAGGCGAATGCCTGCTCAAACTCATCCGCTGACTCAATGCCAAGATGGTCTTTGATTTGAGCAAGGTGCATAGACCAATTTATAGATGTACCCCTCACCCGCGCTTCGCTTGCCCTCTCCCTCAAGGGGCGAGGGGAAGAAGGGCGGGGAGAGGGAAAAGAAAGGGAAGGGGAAGAGTAATCCTCCATCCAGGCTTTGAGGAATTCAGGGTGGTCCTTGAATACTTCTTTAACCCGCGCATAACGCTTCTTATATATAAACCTCTCTTTATCTTTGCTTACAGGACTTTTAGCCAAATCAAGAAGGAGGGCTTTCAGAGACCTTTTGCCTGTACTGCTTAAGAAGCTTGAGTGTATCATAAGGTTGGCGTAGAGACTGTTGGAAAGCCACGCTGAGTGCTTTGTCTTAAGACTTGCATTTAGTTTTTCTTTCTCTTTCTTGGTGAATCTAAATTTCTTGAGCATCATACCGGATAGATGATTTACCCATGATTCGAGGATAGAGGCATAGTCAATGGAACCCTCTTTTATGTTTTTCTCTATCATCATGTTGATATCAAAACCTTTTCTTAAGCTTGAGTCTCCGAAGGCAAGGGAACTGAAGAGGTCTCTTACGGAATTCAGGTTTTCTTTGGAGATGAAACCTAATATGGTTTCAAGGCTCTTTAAAGAAAGGTGCCCGGCATCAGCAAGGACTATAGAGCCCCATATGGCTCTTAGGGCTTTTCTGGATTTGCGCACGTACTTTTGCTTAAGGAGACCTTCAAATTTGTTTAGCGCGGAGCTTGTGATAACAGAAGGCTTTAATATCCTCTCAAGAAGCACTAAGGCTCTTAACTCTTCCTTGCTTAATTTCTTGAGGAACTTTCTTTTTGTCTTGGGATTGATATCCAGGCTTAGTATCACATCCCTTCTTTCTTCATCCATATTCTTTAAAGACACGGACAGGGAAGATAGAATGCCCAGAGCCTCTTTTATATTCTCTGATACCGCTATCCAGGAGGCAAAATCAGGTTGGGACTTGATCAGAGATTCTGTTTCTTCCAGAATGGATCCCCATTCGTTCTCAGGGATATCCTTGAGCTTTGAAACAAGCGCGTTTCCCAGAGGTTTGTATACCTGCACGCGGCTATTGTCGGTGTCAGCCACATAGAGATTACTGTCTTTGTCTATGGCGATGCCGCTAGGATGATCAAACCCCTCATTTCCCGAGGTTTTTTCTCCTGTTCCAATGGTTCTGATATAAGTTCCGTTTTTATCAAAGACCTGCACGCGGTGATTGGAATAATCTGCCACATAAAGTTGGCCGTGTTTGTTTATGGCGATACCCTGAGGCTCACTAAACCCCTCATTTCCTGATGTCATTTCTCCTGTTCCAATGGTTCTGATATAAGTTCCGTCTTTGTCAAAGACCTGCACGCGGTGATTCTGGACGTCTGCCGCATAGAGCTTGCCGGCTTTGCCTGTGGCAACACCGTAAGGATGAATAAACCCCTTATTTCCCAAGGTTTCTTCGCCTCTTCCGATGGTTTTGACATATGTTCCGTTTTTATCAAAGACCTGCACGCGGTGATTCTGGGCGTCTGTCACATAAAGATTGCCGGCTTTGTCTATAGCGACGCTGTAAGGAAGCTCAAACCCCTCATTTCCCAAGGTTTCTTCACCTGTTCCAATGGTTTTGACATGTGTTCCGTCTTTGTCAAAGACCTGCACGCGGTGATTCTGGGTATCTGCCACATAGAGATTACTGTCTTTGTCTATGGCGATGCCGTGAAGATCATCAAACCCCTCATTTCCTGAGGTCATTTCGCCTGTTCCGATGGTTCTGATATATCTTCCGTTTTTGTCAAAGACCTGCACGCGGAGATTCAAGGTGTCTGCCACATATATATTGCCGTCTTTGCTTATGGCTATGTCGTCAAGATAACTAAATCCCTCATTTCCTGAGGTTTCTTTGCCTGTTCCGATGGTTTTAAAGTAGACCTCTGTATTCCAAACCTCAGGATCTCTCTTCGATATCAGCTTTTTCAGTTTTTTAACGTTGCCAACAGTATCATGAGCCGACAGAGGCGGCGATGAATTCGCATTTGGTTTTTTGTCTGTC
>JBHPMF010000011.1:0-56153 GCA_042563375.1 Elusimicrobiota bacterium
TGCTTGGCCATTGCATAGATCGCGCAAGTGGGACCCTCCTGCAGTTTTAACGGAGGGGTAAGGGCGTCCCTGGGTTTCACAGCTGATTCCGCTTCCATGAACTCAGGGTCCGTACCATTCTCCCTGGCTCTTGGATACTCATCACCATCTACGCGGGGTCTGGAACCTGATCCTGCAGGCGCATCATCACCCATAAGCCGCGTTCTTTTTTTGGGCACTGGCGCATCAGGAACTTTCGGCGGTGTTTTCGGGGCCCTTGGCTTCTTCTTGGCGATCCCACCGCCGACAACAGGCGCTGCTACCATAGCGACCACTGCGAGTTTCGGGTCCACCTTGCCTACGACTTCCACTGTCTTGACCATTACATAGCCTTCAGCTCCTTCTCTGCCGAGGGTCTTTCCTATGAACATTGTAATGCCTTTAGCGCCCTTGGCGACCTTCACAGCTCCACCTGCTGCCAGCAAATTGGCCGGATCAGCCACGAATTCCGTGGCAACTGCTATGGGCCTGGCTATACCCACGAGCTCGCCGCTGTCGCAGAGCATGTATCTGGAGTTGTCCTGAAATTTGCGCGCTACATTACGGGCTTGTGACGCCATGCCGCGATCATCGAGATAGTAGTCAAAAGAATCAGCCCATACAAGATACCAGAACCCAGCAGCTGTGTTATAAAAAGCGCTTATGTTGCTTCCGCCGCATTTGACTCCTGTGATGATACTGTCGTGTTCGGGGCGTGTGTCTCTTACTGTTGGGGGTATGGACAAGTCCGCGGGAATGTCTAAGTCTGCCTGGCTTCCAAGCAGTTCCCATGTGTCTTCGAACTGTTCGATGGATTCGATCTGCAGCACGTTTACCTGGATGATATCGCCTGTTTTGCTAAGCGCTTCATGCGAGCACATCTCAGCGACTTCACCGGAATAATCAAGGACATCATCACAGGACCATTCTTCGGGCGCAAGACCATGGCTATGTATCCTTCCAACCATCTCACCGGTGCATTTGAGCTCTGCGAATCTAACAAAAACATCCAATGCATCATCTGCGTCCACGTTGCCGCTGATGTAGGTGAAATAAGAATCCACGTCCTCTGAGAGTTTTTCCAGACTATCGATCACACCGCGCTCGCTCCTGCACAATTCGTAGTTTTCCACAAGATCGATAAGATCGCCCTTTTCCACGGGGAGCAGCATCATGTCAGCGAGCATCCTGTCCTGCTGAGCGCGCAAAGGAAGCGCGAATAAGAAAAGGATGGCTGCACAATTGGCAGCCATATTCATATGTCTCATACTGTAAGGATAACAGGGAAATTGGGGAGGCGCAAGGGGGAAATTGGGGGAAGAGAGTATACGGTAGACGGTAGACAGCATACAGGAAAAGAGGAAAAACTTTATCACCCTCACCCTAACCCCCTCCCCTCAAGGGAGAGGGGAAAGAGGGAATGGGAAAAGTTTTTTCCGACGAGTGAAGCCTGAGGCTGCCACGGAGGCAGAGCGGACACAGGCTAAAGCCTGAGGCTGCCACGGAAGCAGAGCGGACACAGGCTCCCCCTTCGCTAAAGCTACGGAAGGACGAGTGAAGCCTGAGGCTACCGAGAAAAGAATGCGGAGGGGGATAGCAGATAGAGAGAGACGCGCCTGTGAAGGGTGCGGCTACCTTTGAAGAAAAGAGCTTTGTTTTTAGGCGGTGATGGATCCCAGTACCTTGTGGGCACAAGCGTCTACATAAATATGGAAGCATGCTTTCGCCGGGATGACACGTGGATGGAGAAGATGGAAGAACCTTTTCAGGGCAGAAGGGGGGATCGAGAAGACGAAGGAACTTTTTTAGTAGCGGTGATGGATTCCCGTTTTCACGAGAATGACAGCCGGGGCTGATCTTGGGTTTTAACGCGATGATGGAAGCGAAGTTTGATAATATTGTGAAATGGAATTTATCAGGAAGATGTATGGCAGTGGATTGCCGCGCATAACAACGCCTTATATTCTTTGGGGATTGCCGTTCGTTTACCTTTGCGTTGCAGTCACGTTCTATCTGCGCACATATGATTCAGCGCAGGTGAAGATCACCATCACCCAGATGGGGATCGCGGCCATATTCGGATTGTGGCTCATGGAAAAACTCGAGGAAAGAAAACTCGGGCTCTCAAAGGAATTCCTTCCCGTGTACGCGCCATTTGTGGCGTTCATCGTATCCGGGATCCTGTCATTCATAATACAGGCGCCTTTCAAGTGGGTGAGTCTTGATGATTTCATGAGGCGGCTGCTTTTCATGAGCGTGGCTGTTATCGTGCTTGACAGGGTAACGAGTTTGAAATCCGCTGAAAGGCTGATCAAGTTCCTCCTGTGGGCGTTGTTCATCGCTGTGTTCTACGGGTTCATACAATTCCTTGACACAAGATTTTTTCCTCCCAATCCCGAACTGGGCTTGGACATCTTCATCTGGAGGCAGGCGTTCTCGATGCGCGTGTTCTCTACGTTCGGGAACCCTAACTTTTTCGCCAATTACATCGTGCTTATGACGCCCATCGTGCTCTCCTGGATAATGGTGAAGAGGAGCGTTGCCGGGGTGTGTCTGCTCCTTCTTTCGTGGTTCGTTGTGGTCTTCACCGAGACAAAAGGAGCGTATGTGGGTCTTTGCGCGACAATCGGTATATGGGGGATCTTTTATTCACTTTTCTTTCCAGGGAAAATAGCCGGTTACATACGCAGGATGCTTTGGGCATTCCTGATAATCGTTCCTTTGGCCGCGTTCACGATGTTCCTGATGGCGCATGAAAGGAATCCCCATTCAATACCTTTCAGGATATACACATGGCTTTCAACGTATGAGATGATCAGGGAGCATCCGATACTCGGTACAGGGATCGGCAGTTTCAAGGTGATCTACTCCGCGTACAGGAGGCCTCCCATATTCCACATAGAAGGCAAGCACAACACTGAGACAGACCATGCTGAGAACGAGCACATCGAAGTGATGTTCGATGAAGGTATTGTCGGGTTCGGCATATATGTTTGGTTCATATTCACTGTCGTGTTCCTTTCAGTCAAGGCTTTCAGAAGATGGCAGAAAAGCGACACTGTGGGCCCGCCTGCGTATTATCTTTTAGGAGTGGTGTCAGGCTGGCTTGGGATGCTCGCTCATAATAATTTCGACGTGAGCATACGCTTTGTTTCAAGCGGAGTCTATACAGGCATGCTGCCTGCTCTTGCCGTGAGCCTGGCATTAAGCGATATAATATGGAGAGACGCGAAAATAGCCCACACAAATACATCCACCCCGGATAAGAAACCAGCCCGCAAAGCAATACAAACCCAGGATCTCCGGGAAATAGGCATGAAGATACTTCTTGCTGTCATGAAGGTAGCGGCTATCATATGCGTTTATTATGTGTCTTATACTGCGGCAAAGGAATTCTTTGAGATCCAAGAGCGGATGCTGCAATCATCTCACCCCGGGGACAGCCTCATGGTGGCTATTGCGTGGCTGTTTTTCATAGCGCTCATGGGATACGGCCTTGTGACCTATACTCATTCGATCATCGCCACGAGGAGTAAACTGAGCCTTCTTGTGCCCATGGCCCTGGCTTTCCCGATGTTATTCTTCTGGGGGTGGTTCCGCGGAGACGTGCATCACAACATGGGCATAGTCCACTCAAAGCAGAAGCAGTGGGACAAGGCGATCGAGCATTACAACCAGGTGATAAAGAAAAATCCGGGATTCATTATGTCAAGATATTTCCTTGGCAACGTGTTCAATGACAGGTGGGACCTCAATGAGCGCAATATGCCGCAATGGGGAGACCCTCCCGGAGAGAAAAGGATAGACTTTGACAGGGCTTTGGAAGTTTACGAGGGGATAAAGACCGATATCGCGCCCAATTACGTGCAGATGCATTATCACGTGGGCAATCTTTACATAAAAAGAGCTGAACTCGCGAAAAGCAGGGGGAAACCCAAAGAAGTAGTTGATAAGTTTTACGAGGAAGCTGTACGAAGGTATTATAAATACCAGGCCATCGATCCTGTTTACAAGGATAATTTCTCAAGGCTCGGTTACGCGCTCTCGAAACTCGGAAGATACAAGGAAGCTCAAGATCAGTTTAAAAACCAGATCATGGCGTATAAATGCGTGGGGCATGTGCATGACAAGTCTGACGCGTACATCAATCTGGCTAATTCATATTTGTTCGCGGGCGCGTATACAAAAGCCCTTGCTACCTACAAGGGATATCTTGACCAGGTCAATCCGAATGAAAGCCGCATTAAATCCAATTTCCAGATGCTTTTGCAGCGCAGGAAGGATATCATGCAAAAATTCCAACAGAGGCAGGTAATGAGAAAACCTCAAGGCGAGTACGGGATCGATAAATCAGCGCTGCCGAAGAAGAAATAGGCAAAGAAAGAGAACTCCATTTTAAAAGGAACGCAGGCTACCCTGTAGGGAATACTACAGGGCTGCTTCGCTGAAGACCTGCGACTACCGGGAAGAGAGCGGGCGCACGCTGAAGCATGCGACCACCGGGGAAACAGAAAAAGACACAGGCTTAAAGCCTGAGGCTACCGGGAATGAGAAAGACGCACCCGTGAAGGGTGCGGCTAACTTTAAAGAGAGATCCTGCTTCAGGATGACAGAAGAGAGAAAAGGAGGGGGGAAGAGATAGAGTGGGGAATTTTTTAATAATAGTCCTGCACGCTCTTTGCCCGCTTTTATTTTTCACCAACCTCACGCGCAATCCATACGAGACCCAGATCGCTCTGGTCAATATCCTCACCACAGTGATCGCCGCGGGATGGATCGCTTACTGGCTTTGGAAAAGATCGCAAGGCAACACGCCTGAACTTAAAAGGCGGTCTTTTCTGCCGCCCCTGCAGGTCATTCTTCCCCTGGCTCTTTTCGTGGTTATATGCTGGCTGAGCACATTCGCGTCATGGCTCACGCATGTTGATTTCTTCAAAGCCCCGATCCTGGCGGAAGGTTTAAAATTCAATCTTTTCTGGATAGTGAATGTGGTCGTGGTCCTGGGGATCGGGTGTTATGCGGGATCGAAAATGCGCGACGGACAGAAGCATGAATTAAGCCTTGATCTTCCCACGCTTGCGGCAAGCGGACTTTTCGGCCTGGGATGGTTCCTGTTCCCGCATATCCGCAGCCAAGCGCCCTCGTCGATGGAAACATCCTTTCTGCCGTTCGTCTGGAACACATACGGAGCCCTGCTGTGGTCAGCTTATCTTTCCTGGCTTTTCTTCAGGCTGAAAAAAGTCGGGGCATCGCTTTTTTTCACCATAAATTTCGCGGTAGGGGCGCTCGCTTCATTGTACGGAGCAATGCAATACTTCGGGTTCGATCCTGTGTGGCCGAAAAATATGAATCCGTACGGATCAAGAGCCATCTCCACGTTCGGGAATCCGAACTTTCTCTCTTCATACCTGGCAGTGCTCATGCCGTTCGCTTTCAGCGCGTTCTGGTTCACGAAAGACAAACTCCAGTCAGGGCTTTTCGCCATGCTCGCCCTGATCTATGAGATAGGGCTCCTCTCGACATTAACGCGGTCCTCCTGGGCAGGAGCTTTCGCGGGCATCGGGTTCATCATGGCCCTGGCCGCGATAAAACGCAAGGAACTGCGCATTGATTATTCACTTAAAAAAGCAGGAGTGATCATAGTCCTCTTTATCGCGCTGTTCGTGCTGTGGCCCAGCGGCAGTTCAACCGGATATTCCCCGAGCGCTTTTGAGAGGCTGGTTGAATCCGTGAAAACCACTGAGAAGAATCCTGATGACGCCATGGATACTTACGGACCGTTTTACCAGAGGCTCCTTATCTGGTCTTCCTGCTGGAAATTCGTGGAGGAGAGGCCTATCCTGGGCAAGGGCGTGGGGCTCCTTGAGTTGTTCTTCCCGTTTTACCAGGGTGAACTGCTGTATCAAAAACGCTTCCAGGGGCACCGCACTCACGCCAATAATGCGCATTGCGAGATAATCGAGATCTGGTCGCAGACCGGCACGATCGGGATCGGGGTTGCCCTGTGGTTCCTTGTCGCGCTCTTCTGGTGGTCCTGGAAAACCCTGCGCGCTCAAAGCCATGTGCATGGAGCAGCCGTGCCCCTTGGATTATGGGCAGGCATCATTGCCATGCTTGTGGATAATATCCTCAATGTCAGCCTGCACTTCACAGTGCCTGCTTATCTTTTCTGGTGGGAAGTGGGAGTATTGCTAACGCTCACATACAGGAACAATCTGCCTGAACTGCCCATGATAATGAGCGAAAAATACAAGAGATGGTGCTTGCGGGGCCTTATCGTGGTCACTGTGATGATCGGAGGAAGCATGTTCTGGAGGTTCTCGAAACAGTGGCTCGGGAATTTCTACTATTTCAGGGGATTCGTTCTGTTCAGGGAGAAAAATCCCAAACCTGCCCTTGACAGACTGGTCCTGTCGCATAAATACTTCCCAATGGAAGTGAACAGGAATTATGAGATGGGCAATGTATACAGCAGGATGCAGGATTTTAAAAAAGCCCTATGGGCATATAATGAAGCATTAAAAGCCAACCCGGGATATGATGAGATATTCTTTAATAAGGCCGTGCTCGGATTAAGAAATAAAGACCTGGAATCCGCGCAAAGGGATTATCTCACAAGCCTTGCCCTGAACCCCACGAATCGCAGCACATATATGGGGATCACGAGACTTTTCCTCACTGATGTGGACCGTTACGCGCCAATGGCTATCCGCGTCTTGAACAGAGGGCTTCATTTCTTCAAGGATGACGTGGAGTTCATCAATAACCTGGCGTCTTTCTATTCGCGAACAGGGGAAAAGAAAAAAGCCCTGGACTATTTCTTTAAAGCTCTGGAGATCAATCCTTCGTACAAACTCGCCAGAGACAACATTATGCGTGAGATCTCGAATTTAAAGCGCACAGGACATCAAAAAGAGGCAAAATGGGCTATGAACAAGTTTATGGAATTGCCTCTTGATACGAGGTAGGATGCCTGCTAGTATTTATAAGGGGAGGGTATTGCGTCAGCAATGAGAATGCATAATATTTTTATCAAATCTACGACGATAACAGCTGTATCGGGTATTGTAATGAGCGCCTGCCTGTGTTTTGCCGCGGATCAGAGCAAGATCAACGATATCCTCAAGCGCGGAAAGGAATATTACGACAAGGGCAACAGCGAGATGGCAATGGAATCTTTCATGACAGTGCTGCGCACGGGGGGGTCCTCCGAGCAAAGCGCGCTTGCAAGGGAATATCTCAACCGCATGATGTGGAATCTGGGACCCGGCTCTGAATCAAAGACAAGCCTTGGAGAAGACAAGGATGAAGATGCCCGGGAATCTCAGGAACAGAAGATCAAAGAAGAAAAGAGGCGGGTGAGAAGGCGCAGAGGCGATCCGATACGAAGAGAGCCTCAGGTAAGGCAGGGTCCTGCCCCTGAGATCATGGAAGAATATTACGAGCGCAGGATGAAGAGCGCCAGATCAAAGATATACGATGAATTCCTGCTGAATAAGAAGATCAGCGTGATCATGAAAAACAAGAGTAAATTCAGGGCTGTGGCCGTGGAAGTGCCGCAATTGTTCTCAAACAAGACGATGTACCATAAGAATGCTCATAAACTTCTTGCAACCCTGTCCAAATTATTTTATAACAGCCCGCGAACGCTCATCCGCATATATCCGAGCCGCACAAAAGGCGCGGTTTCGATACTTGACCTGCAAAGAGCGACTCTGATAAGCGGGCATATAGACAATACAGGCATAGCTTCGGAAAGGATCGAGCTCATGTTCGAGGATTCAGACGCATCATTCGAGGATGAGGCCAAATCCGCGACCCTTAAAAGCATGCTCGCGCTGCGATCCGGAGTGATCGTTTTTGTGCTTGATGAGCTTAAAAGAGAGAATTCCGCCAAATTTTTCCTTAAGCGCCACTTTGTGAAAGACACTTCACGCTCAAAAGCTCCGTATCTTTCTCTGGGGATCTCAGAGAAGACCATAAAGATGGACAGGAAAGGCGGAGCTGTGCTCGAGATGACAGCTTTAAGCGAGACAAAAGAGCTTGCCCAGTGGACCCTGCGCATCCTGCACACTTCAGGCGATATCGTGTGGGCGAGAAGCGGACAAAAGCCCATGATGCAAAGCTTCTTCTTTGAAGGAAAAAAAGACGCGTTCGGGGAATTCGCGCCCTTGCCAAACGGCACGTATACCATTGAAGCGCGCGCGATAGACATACAAGGCGAACGATCCAAGCTGAAAGAAAGCATCCAGATATCAGGTTCAACAGCGCGATACGTTAAAAAGACCCTGCCGCCGGCTCCCGTGAGGGCGCGAGCGCCCGACAGAAGAGCGAAACCGCCCGCTCCGAAGAAGAAAGCTCCTCCCAAGAAGAAAAAGAGCGTGCCCATAAAAGCCGCGCAAGCCGCTGCTGTTGTGTCAGCGGGAAAAGCGCAGGTGGAGCAGGATATCATAGGCAGGATAAAATCCAAGGCAAAGGCTGCGCCGCCCGCAACGGGAAGCGCCGCGGCTGCTGCGGCAAGCGCCGCAAAGCTAGTGCCAAAACCAAAAAAGAAAGCGCCTAAGCCGAAGAAAGCGCCTGAACAGGAAGAACCCAAACAGGCCAGCGGGGAAGGTTTGCTTGACATCAATTACAAGATCATGTTCGCTAAAAACGCAAGCAAGATCACGCCAAAAGAAGCTGTTATCCTGGCCAAGGTGGCCAAAGCCGCCACTAAGCACCCTTCACAGCGGGTCGGACTCATCGGATACGCTTCGCCCAAAGAACATAATCCCGAGAAACTGGCGAAATCCAGGGCGCAAGCTGTGGCAAAATTTTTAACCAAAAAATACAGCCTGAATACTTCAAGATTCCTCACGGAATGGGGGATCGGAGGAACCGGGCAGAGGGAGGTAGAGATCTTTGTTGGAGAATAATAAAAATCTACTGTGTAAATTTCGGGATGTTGGATGTTGGATGTTGGATGTTGGTTTAAGAAAGAAAAAAAGCGATGGATTTACTTTGCTTGAGGTACTTGTTTCCATCATGCTTGTGTCCATCGCGGTGAGCGCTATGATGAGCATATTCGCCATTGCCGGAAAACAGAAATCCGTTTCAACGAACGAGATCTCTGCCACTTCGAGCGCAAGCGAAGCTCTGGAGCAGCTGCGGAACCTGGTCACAGCGGATGTGGGTGATCCAGCCCTTTATCCGACGCACGCGGGCGCGTCAGCATATGTGGATGATGTTGATTCAGCCATCAATCCAGCATGGCACTGCTGCGCGAACAAGGCTCACAGTCCTTTGGCGGGCAGTGCGGGCGGGATGGAACATGATTATTGCCTTGAGAATACAGGGATCTCAACCACTGACATATTCTACGCGGAACACATAACCGGTTATGAAACCAGAACAGGAAAAAAAGCCGTAACCTATACAGTGACGAACAACCCTGCGGGTTACTCGGCAGACGGGAAAAAAGTGGAGATCACCATTGAGTGGGATGAAGGCCCGGTAGCAGCGGAAGAAGAAGAGGAAGAGGAGTGAATATGATATCTATCGGAAACAAAAGATCAAGAACACGCGGGTTCACGCTCATCGAGATGTTGGTGGCCATGTTCCTTGCCATCAATATCCTGGCGGGAATGGTGATGGCATACGCTTCTGTTGTGCGTTATCTGCAGCAGGTAAGGCAAAAACTCAAAGGTGACGCGAATGCTGCCATTGCCATGACATTCATTGAGAAGGAGATCTCGAACATCAATATCAAGCACCCGAATCCTGATATGCTTGTTTACTCGCCAAGACATGATGCTGATTCTGCTTGGGCAGACTATTCTAACGCTGCATTGCTGGTCGGAGCTGAGGAAACTGATTTCGGGGACGCAGATGATGATGCGGACAGGTGTTTTAAGATCTGCCATGATTCCGTGGATAAGATATTTTATTATCCAAGCCTGACTCCCGCGGATGTCAGCGGGGTTGATATGTGCAACGCGACATCTGTTTCCGGCACTCCTCTTGTGTGTAGCGCTGAGAGCGGAGGACTCATGATAGCAGATAAGATCAGTGACCTGGTATTCACAAGGACCGCTCCGAACATGATCACGATCGAGATAGAAGCTGAGATGGAGAGGAACCCCCTGACAAATGAGATCACTAAAACAAGGTCATTTAAAAGAAGCATAACCCTTGCAACCAGTAACTAAATATGGAAAAACATGATAAAATATAGGAGAGGAAAGGAAATGAATAAAAGAGGTGTTGCGCTTTTACAAGCATTGATATTTGTGGGATTAATAATGATGACTTCTGCTGCTATATTGATCCTTACGCTTGGAGGATTCATACAAAGCGCAAAAGGCAGTGAAAGCAAGAAAAACAAGTACCATGCTGAAGCTGTGCTTCCGCTCGTATATGAGCAGCTGCGCGTATGCGATCCTGCTCTGGATTACGCGGGAACATGCCCGGGCACGATCCCGGCAGAATGCTTAGCTGCTAATTCCCTGGCAGACTCAGTATCGTGCTCCAATGGAAACTGGACATTCGCGTTCACGCTCAGCGCGATCGGGGACTGGGAGACCGGTGCGCGCGTTGTTAATGTTAATGCCAATTGGACTACAGACAAATATACGGTCCTTGTCACTCCTGATTAACCATGAAAACCCTTTTACCACTTTTTCAAAGGAACTTTTTTTAGATTTCAGTGTCAAAAGAGCGGGAGGCAAGCTCCCGCGCTACAGCAGCATCAATGTTCAGGCCGCAAAGATACGCAGCAAAAGAAAGGAATAAGTCTACTGCAGTGGATCAGGATCAAATTCGATCCTGATAATTTAAAATGGACTTTTTTAATGGTGCGTAAGAAGTGAAAGCAAAAAAACAGTTCTTCATACCGGCCGTATATATAGATACCAAGGGAATCCACGTCACCCTCCTCGCTGCAGGCAAAAAAGGCAGTTTTGAAGTAAGTTCCCGGGAATGGATACCCTTTGAAGCCAACACCCCGAAACCCCAGGCGCCCCAGCCCGGCATGGGCCTTGGCATGGCTACACCTCAGGTGCAGGCCCTGCGCATGCCTGAATTCAAGCGAAAAATCAGCGAGGTATTCAAGAAAATGCCTGCCAAGGGGAAGGAAGTCATGGTCTGTTTTGCTGACGCGTATTCAGTGCTGAGGTTCTTTTCCATGCCCAAGGTGGAAAGAGCATATTGGCGAAAAGCCGTTCCGATCGAAGCCAGAAAGTACATACCATTCCCGCTTGAAACCTGCATTTACGACTGGAAACCCATAGAGATAAAAGTCGGAGACAAAAACCTCCTTGGGGTACTCTTCACCGCGCTCAAAAAAGACGCTTTCGGAGCTGTTGAAGAGCTTTTCAAATCATTCGGATGGAAAGTATCGATCGCTGATTCGCTTCCTTTCGCGATCTCCCAGGGATTTCATCTGGCAGCGGCAAGCGGAGAAAAGAAGATCGACATTGAAAAAGAGACTTCCCTGGCGGTATATCTTGACAAAGACCAGGCGCAGATCATTCTTCTTCATAACGCGACCCCGATCCTCTCGCGAAGCATATTCTTAAACGAAGCAAGCATGAGCGGCGACGCCTCAACAGAACGCCGCAAACTCGACCTTCAGGCAACCCTTGATTTCACCAAGCGCCAGATCGGCGTTGATAAGATCACAAGGATACTCCTGATCGGTTCCAGCGCTCTTACGGAAGATACTTTCAGGAATTGGGCGAGTTCGCTCAATGAAGATATAGGCATAGAAGTGAGCGCTCTTAAACTCCCGGCTTTCACAGCCGGCGCTAAAGCAGGCGCCGGTGCAGTGGATATAGCAAGCTGGAAAGAATTCGCAAGCCTGAGCCTTGCTCTGCGCGGAGCGATCCCGCAGACAGGCGTTCCCGAAGTGAACCTCATAGCGACCGTGACCCAGGCTCCGCCCAAACAGGTGGCGCTTAAAAAAGTTTGGACAGCGGTAATAGTCGCGTCAGTGGCGTTCCTTGGCTATGGTTTTATGAGAGCGCAGATTGCGAGCGGTCTTCAAGCGCAATTAACAGGCATTCGGAAGCGTTCTGAAAAGGGGGTCAAAGAACTCAAAGGCAAAAACGCCAAAGCCGTAAAGAAGCTTCTGGAGGAAAAATCAGCAATAGCTGATGTGTTCAGGACCATCTCAAGAGGCGCCGGAAATAATTTTACCGCCAATAAACTCGAAGCCCTGGCAGAACATATTCCCAAGACCGCATGGATCGAAAACATGACTTTTGACAAAGGATTGAAAATATCTCCCAAAGGACGCTCCATCGAGATGCAGGACCATCCACGATTCATGTTAAGGGGAGTGATCATGATATCTCCGGCGCAAACCGAACTAAGAGAAGTGCAGGAGTTCTTTGAAAAGATCAAGGAACATCCTGCATTGGGCCAAAATTACAAGACGCACAATATCGCGCCGCGCAAATCCAGGGAAGAGGCTCTGGATTTCAGCATTGATTTCGAGGGCGCTGTTAAAAACCGCGCTCCTGCTGAGAAAAAGGGGAAAAAGAAGGCATAATCATGGCAGCCAAACTGGATTTCGACAAGATAAATATGTGGCTTGAAGAGGCCGGGTTTGATGACGGCCTCAAAGACAAAGCCCTGAAAAAGCCTATTATTATAGCGGCCTTGGTGATATTCGGAAGCCTCTTCTGGATAAGATCAAGCTCAGGCAAGATCCATGTGGCAAACACCAAACTTGCCGCTGAAAAAAAGCGAAGCAAGGTGATAGCGAAATACAAGGAAGCAGCGTCTTCTATCAGCTCGATAAGCTCCAGCGTGACTTTGCCCAGAAGCACTGATGCCGGCTCATGGCTTCAGGAAAAACTCAGGGAATATTCGCGCAACAGCGGCCTGAAAATAAAAGCATTCGACCCTGTGAAAACCGCGTACGAGTTCGATGATTTCAATGCCAAGGAAGCTAAGATCACATTTTCCGGCACGTATAACCAGCTCGGAGAATTCGTGAACCTTGTTGAAACGACCAAGCCTTTTATCGGCATGCTCAACCTCGATATAGCTCGTGATCAATTCAAAGCCAAGCAGGGTTTATTGCTGAAGATAAATGCCAATTTTCTGGCTTTTCAGAATCTGGGGAAGGAAGCGCCCAAGAAAAAAGGAAAGAAGAAGAAATGACCATAGAGTCGCAGGGTTCAGGCAGGATCGGGATCCTTGAAATAAGCATATTCGGAGGGTCCCTGCTTACTTTAGGCCTTGTGATCTGGTTCGTTTCCCTCACGTTTTTCGGTTCAGAAGGCAAATCAAGCGCTAAGCTTCTTGTGTCAATCGGGCCAAGCGCCCAGCAGCAGGCAGCCTTGAGCAAGAAAGCCCGGCAAGCTGTTGCTGTGAAAAAAACCACGGGATTCGCAGCGCAAACACCGATCGAACAGCCAAGAACGCAAAACAGAATTCAGGAACCTGCGGCAATGCCCAAGCAGACTCCGATGATGCAGACTCCGGCTCAGGTAAAACAGCCTCCTGCGCAGCCTGTTAAGCAGACAGAGCCTGTCAGGCAAGCGCAGCAAACACAGATAAAAAAACCTGAACCTAAGATCAAGCAAAAAGAACCTGCGCCTGTTGCGGCTCAAAAAGCACAGCCTCCGGCTGCAAAAGCTTTGGCTGCGATTCCAACACCCGCAACAAAACCTCCTGCTGCAATGCCGGCGCAGCCGCCGGCCGCGCAATCCCCAAAAACAATGCCTACCATGCAGCCAATGCAAACTATGTTGACAAAGCCCGCTGCGCAGAGCGCCGCTGGAACAGGTCCGGGTAAAACTTTCGCAGGAGCGGGTTTTGCGCCTATTGATACGCAGAAAGATAAAGGGATGGCGCCTCCTCCCATGGGAGATCAGAAAAAAGGAGCACTACCCTCTGTGCCGATCCCTTCCGGACCATTCGCGCAAAAACCGGAACAGCCCGGTGCGAAATCAGCCGGCACCGCGCCTTCTCCTTCCGGACCGTTCGCGCAAACGAAAAACAAACATGGATTACCCATGCCCGGCGCTGATATGAACAAGTCAAGCGCTTCACCCAAGCCGGAGGATGCGGGAATACCTGAGTTCACTCCGGTTGTCCGCAATCCAATGATGACCCCGGAAGAATTTGCGCGCATTGCCAGCCTGAAGAACGCTGAACAGGAAAGACTCAGGAAACTCGCTGAAGCGCAAAACATGAAAAAAACCAAGCAAGCACAGCCTGTCAAGAAAGTGAAAGTCAACCGAACCACCATAATCAAGCGGAAGATCAAGGTACAGGGCGTGCTTCGGACCGAAACAGGGACAATGGCTGTTATCAATGACGAGGTTTTATCGCGCGGGGAAAGTATCTTTGGAGCCCAGATAATAAGGATCTCGCCGGAAAAAGTGCTCTTTAAGCATGCCGGAAAAATATTCAGCAAAACGGTTTCAGATGAATAAGGGGGATAATATGAGGATCAATCATTTTTTGATAGCAGGGCTGCTGATAAGCCTGGCGCATTCCAGCGCGTTCGCCCAGCTTAAGACCGTGGACGAGGTTTCGCCTCATATAGCGGATATGGCCAGGGGCATCAATATAAAAATAGAAGGCGCAAAAGAATCTCCGCATATAGAGCAATATTTTGATGTTAAAGACAATAATGCATCCCTGGTGCTTCTCACACGGCAGAATTATGAGGAGCGCAAAACAAGAGAACTCACAGGCATGCTTGAAAGACTGCTCGGAGCGGGCAAAGTAGGGGTGTATCTGACTTATGACTGGCCGGCTGATTCAAAAGCCTTTAATCCTCTTGAAGCTGAAAGCCTCAAAGCTGTGGTTGTTATGGATAAGAGGCTGACCAATGAAGACGTGGCTTTTGTCAAGAACCTGACTGTGAGGATACTCGGCATCGAGCCTGCCAGAGGAGATAAGCTTGAAATGTACCAGCGCTCCAGCGCTTCAATGTTCAGGGAGGTGGCGCTCTCTCCGCAAAATGCCATTGACCTGCTTAAGTTCATGATACTCGTGCTGGTGATCCTGGTCTGCGCCACAACAGTTCTTAGAGCCGGAAGACAGATCAGCGAGTCTCTGGAGAGGGTAGCGACTACGCGCAAGGTCCATGACGCGGATATCTCAATGATGCCCCGCCAGGCCCAGAACATCCCTTCAGCAGGCAGAAGTCCCGGCCTTGCAGCCGGTACGCAATCCGGAGCCGCCCTTGCGCTGCCCGCTGTTGTTGAGACGCATCCGGAAACCGTAGCCAAGATACTTGAAGATGAGAGCTCAAGAAGCGTGGCATTATTCATAGGCACTATGGAACCTGAATTGGCAGGAAAGGTTTTAGCGAACCTCTCTCCTTCAAAACAAGAAGAAGTAGCTTTAACATTATCGCAAATGGAGCTTGAACCGGACCCTAAAGAACTTGCGCAGCTTCAAGCACAAATCCACTTGAAAATGCGTAAAATTCTGTTAGAAAAGAAATAGGGGGGATGATGCATCATTATTGTGACTTTGGAAAGATCCTGCTGATATCCGTGATAACTCTGGGGCTTGTGTCTTTTAATATCCAGATACCCGGGAATATCCATGCCGAGGACAGCCTGTTCCCGCAAAAACCCGGAGGCAAGAGGTCATCAAAAAAGAAAATCTCTTCAGGCGCGGAAGCCGTTGAGGAGGATGCAGCGCCGTTAACAACTTCGCAGATCGCTCCGCAGCCTCCCACGACTCCGAAGCCAAAACGCAAAAGAATGCCTAAAAAGCCGAGGGCTCTGCCCCCGGAATTGGCCAGGATCACCGTACACTTCTCAAACGTTTCATTGTCGACATTTTTAAAGGCCATCACAAAACAGACAAAAGTGAATTTCATCGTAAGTAACGAACATCTTGAAAAGAAAAAGATAACCGCGTTCCTGGAGGGCGTGACCCTTGAGGAAGCGCTCCAGGTGCTTTTGGGGATACAGGGGCTCGCTTATGAGAAGATCCCGGGCAAAAGGAGCACATACCTTATAACGCGGCGCAAAGATGAGAAGCCCAGGACTGTCACAAAAGTATTTGAGCTTAATTTCATCCCCTTGCGCGCGCTGAACATCGAAGCTGAGAGCGGTGAAGGCGATGGTGAGATATCCTCCTCAGTAGGGGTCACCGGTTTCAGCGACACAGGAGAAGCTGTTACGCAGGATGACGGCGGAGGAGAAGCAAAAGAAGGCTCGCCGGGGATAATCGGAGTCCTTAAATCCGTGATGTCGGGTTATGGAAGGATAACCACTGACAGCCGGACTAACTCGCTGATCATAACCGAACTTCCGGAAAAATTCCCTGAGATAGAGGGATTGATAAGAAAACTTGATAAGAAATCCCCGCAGATCACGATCGAGACCCAGATCGTGGAAGTCAACAGCGACGGGCTTCAAAGGCTTGGCCTTGAATTCGGCGGGCCCAATGGGGAGCTTATGAGGTTCACAGGCCCTTCCCGCGCTACAGATTGGCTTATAAGAAAAGGCGGTTTAAGAAAGATGGAAGCAGGGCACTTCTGGCCGAGAGGAAACCTGGAGGAGAGGGGGATCAGCGTTTCAGCTGATGATCCCCAAACAGGGATCTCTTTCGGGATGGTCTCATTCGCTGAATTCCAGGTGCTCCTGAAAGCGATCGTCACCAAAACCGGAGGCAAGATCTTGAGCCGTCCCAAAGTAATGACAATAAACAACCAGACAGCTGAGATCAAGATAGTGGCTAATCAAGCCATAGGCGTGACAGCCACTGTCGTGGAAGGCGGTGGCGGCACGCAAGGCGTTGAAAGGCAGATGACAGGCATAGTCATGAGAGTAACGCCTCAGGTTAATTCTGACGGATATGTGAATATGATAATCGAGCCGAAAATGACGCGAGCTGTGCCTTCTCTGATAGGCGGCACTTCCACCCTTGATCCTGTCACAAGAAGCGTGCGGTCAATGGTAAGAGTGCGCGACGGGGACACGATCGTTGTGGGCGGTTTGATGGACACAAGAGAAGACAGGACAGTGAGAAAGGTTCCGATCCTCGGGTATATCCCGATCATCGGCTGGTTTTTCACAAGCAAGACAACCACGAAAATGAATTCGGAGCTCGCGATATTTTTAACGCCCACGGTGATGGATATATGAAAATTTTGCCTTGCAAAATTTTCATAAGTTCTGCTGTACTGCAGTGCTGCGGTGCTGCCGTTATAGAGGAATTTCCTTTATCAACAGGAGCACGGGAGCACAGGAGTACAGGAGCACATATATAACCAAAGTATATGGCGACAAGGACCCGGAAACACAGGATACTAAGGGATGATTAAGTTAAGGATCGGAGACGTCTTATTAGAGCAGGGGATAATCACCAAAGAACAGCTGACCCGCGCTCTTGAGATCCAGGGGCAGACAGGGGGCTACCTTGGGGATGTACTGCAAAAAAACGGTTTTATCAGCGAAGAAGAGCTCACGCGCGCTCTTTCAAGACAATTCGGCCTTCCATTCGCGAGCAAATCAAACGGACTTCTTGTTTTAAGCGAAAAAGATGATATAAAAGCCCTTGTTCCCATGGATTTCGCGAAAAGCCACACAATGGCCCCGCTTTTTATCCGCGACGAGACCCTTGGTATTGCTATAAGCGATCCCATGGATGTGATAACCATGGACAATCTGAGGATCCTTACAGGTAAGAACCTGATGGTGTATCTGGCCAAAAAATCCGAGATCCTGAGCCTGATCGACGAACTCTTCGGAGAAGCTGAAGCCTCAACGATCGCGGCAATCGCCAAAGAAGCAGCGACTCAGGCAGACACATCTGTTACAGAAGCCCAGGAGAGCAAGGAAGATCTGGATAAATCAGGGGCTGAAGCAGGGGATGCTCAGGTCGTGCAGCTTGTGAATCAGATCATACGCCAGGCGATCGAAGAGAAAGCAAGCGACATTCACGTGGAGCCTATGGAAGACATGGTAAGTTTGCGCTTCAGGATCGACGGTATCCTCCATGAAAAAGCGCCTCCGGCCAAAGTTCTTGCTCCCGCAATGGTGTCCAGAATCAAGATACTTTCAAAGCTCAATGTGGCTGAAAAAAGGCTTCCACAAGACGGCGCGATAGTGGTCAAACACAGAAACCAGATGGTTGATCTGCGTGTTTCGATCTGCCCTACGGTGTGGGGAGAAAAAGCCGTGCTTCGTATCTTGAACAAACAGGCTGTTGAACTTGATGTGAATAAGCTCGGCATGGCCCCTGAACAACAGGAACATTTTGTGAATGCCGCGAGTTTCCCGCACGGTCTCATATTCGTGACAGGGCCCACCGGAAGCGGCAAAACAACAACTCTTTACGCAATGCTTCAACATATAACATCACCTGACTTAAACATAATGACGATCGAGGATCCTGTCGAGTTTAAGATGAAGAGCCTTAACCAGGTCCAGGTGAAGCCCCAGATAGGCCTGACATTTTCCAGCGCTTTAAAAAGTTTTTTACGCCAAGATCCTGATGTGATACTCGTGGGCGAGGTAAGAGACCAGGAAACAGCTGAACTCTGCGTCAGAGCCGCGTTAACAGGACATTTAGTGCTCTCGACCCTGCATACCAATGATGCCCTAAGCTCGATACTGCGCCTCATTGATCTGGGCGTAGAACCGTTCCTTGTTTCAAGCACGCTTGTGCTTGTTGCAGCTCAAAGGCTTGTGCGAGCTCTGTGTCCTGATTGTAAGGAAGCGTATGCCCCGCAGCCCGGGGAACTTAAAAGCCTTGGATTTCCTGAAATCGATACCATGTATAAGCCAAAAGGCTGCCCCAAGTGCGTGAATACCGGATATAAAGGAAGAAGAGCCATATATGAAGTGATCCCCGTAAATGAAAAACTGCGTGCTGCTATCCAGCAGGGAGCCACGATACCGGCTTTAAAAGAGCTTGCCAAAGAGCAAAAAATCCTTTCAATGAAAAACGCCGGATTCCTTAAGGTAAAAGACGGCACAACAAGCCTTGAGGAATTATTGTCCGTGATTTTCGCGGATGAATAACATAGCAGAACGCACCCACAATATTGGTTTTAACGCATCCCCGGATAGAAGTTATTATGAGCCAAAACAGGATTTGCAAAATAGGCAGTAGTAATAGATATAAATATTTAATAATGTAGACTAAGCATAGGAAACATTAGGAGGGATCATGGCGACTTTTACTTATTCAGCGCAGAATGACAAAGGCGAAGTCATAGAGGGGACTCTTGAAGCTAAATCCGAAGTAGACGCGATAGCTGATGTCCAGAAAAGAGGGCTTTTAGTTCTGGCTGTAAAGGAAAACGCCGCGCAAGCAGACGGCAAAGCAGCCCCGAAAGATCTTTCATTCACAGAAAGCTTTTTCGCTAAAAAACCCGCAGCATCTGACATGATATTCCTGGCTGAACAGATGGCTCTCCTTCTACGAGGCGGAGTTCCTCTGCTTGACGGCATCACACTTCTCGCTAATAATGTTTCTTCTCCCGTGCTGGCCGCGACATTGCATAAGATCGCCGAGGAAGTAACCGCGGGAACAGCCTTGAGCCAGGCAGTAGCGAAATACCCTTCTATTTTTGATCCCATATGGACAAGCATGGTCGAAGCCGGTGAAGCCAGCGGAGAACTCCCCAAAACACTAGAAGAGATCTCAAACTATCTCAACCAAAAAGACTCCTTGCGCTCCAAGGTGATAACCGCTTTCATGTATCCGACGATCCTGATGGGAACATCCCTTTTTGTGCTTATATTCTTCATTGTGAGGATAGTCCCCGTATTCACCCAGATATTCGACAGTTTTAAACTCAAACTTCCGCCATTGACCATAGCGGTTGTGGCTGTGTCCGATGTTATGAAAGCGAACCTGCTGACCGGCATTATAGCCATCATAATCGCATCGATAATATTCAAAGCGTATTTCAAGACTGATTCAGGGCAGTGGTTCAAGGCAAAATTCCTTTTGGGACTGCCTGTGATAGGCAAGTTCCTTCTCAATCTTATGTGCGAGAGATTTTTGATGAATTTCGCCCTGCTCCTTCGTTCAGGCGTTAATGTTTTAAATGCCCTGTCGATCATGGAAAAGCTGTTTTCCACAAACAAGCCGTTCGCCCAGGCTGTATCCCTGGCAGCTGAAAAGATCCGAGAAGGCGGAACAATGGGCCAGGGGTTCGCGCAGACAAAACTGTTCCCCAATCTCGCGATACAGATGATGAAGATGGGCGAGGAATCAGGCAAGCTTCCCGAGATCATGGAAACTTTAGCGGGATTCTACAGAAGGCAGGTGGAACAATTCATCCAGCGAATATCAAGCATTATCGATCCGATCATGGTGCTTGGCGTAGGCGTGATAGTCACGATAATCGTGATGGCAGTGTTTCTGCCGATATTCGAGCTGACCCAGATCGGGACAGGCGGATAAAAAACTTAGGAGGTAGGAGGTATGATGAAAATAATGAAAAATAGAAGGGGTTTCACCCTGATCGAATTGCTCGCAGTGCTCATGATCATCGGAATATTGGCCGCGATCGGAGTCCCGAGATACTTCAGAGCGGTTGAAAGATCAAGATCAACTGAAGCTGTGAAGGCTGCCAGCGCTATTAAAGAAGCGCAGGAGCGCTATCGGCTTCGCTACGGCGCATTTACAACCGACCTTAATAACCTTGATATTGAAATTCCAACATTACAATTTTTCAGCGACGCAAGCATCGTGGCCATTGCGGACATAAATGATGACTATTGCGTTACCCTTGAGAGAAACACCGCGATACAATATTCTGAGTCATTCCTCTATTCAGGCGGATATTATGTGTCCTATACCCAGGACGGAACAATATGCGATGCTGCCTGCGAAGGCACTTCCGATCAATGTATTCCTGTGGCTATACGGCCATAATAAACATCTATAGATCCGGAAAAGTTTACCGCACAATCTAAAGCAAGACAGAGCCTGGTTTTGGAAAAGTATACAGATAGGGCGTATCAATGCGAATAAACACACACTCGAGTAAAAACGGGTTCACCCTGGTTGAGATCCTGATAGTGATGGTCATCTTCGGCATACTCCTTGGCATTGCCATACCTAAATATCAAAAAACCATTGAATCATCAAAAGCTGACCAGGCTATAGCTCTGCTCCAGCTCGCATATACCGCGAACAAGATGTACATGGTGAGCAATTGTCCCGTAGGGCAGGACTGCTTTTGCAATGGCCCGGTCACAACTGTTGCGAGTTGCGCCGCAGAATGCACAGTCGCTGATGCTACAGACGCATGCCTGCTTGTAAGTTCCGGTTACGTAGAAGACTTGAATAACCCTCCCAAGCCTTATTACTTCACCGGAGCAGTAGGCACGCCAAGCACAGGATGCAGCGATGAACATCATGTGGCTCAGGCAAAACGACGCGAAGATTGCGATGATATCGAGGACTTCGAAGGAAGCTGTCCAAAAACCGCACATGATGATTATAAATCATGGGGCTACTTCATCTGCGCGGACGGATCTGTTAATATACTGACCGACGACGTAGGCACACCGGTCCCAAGTTTGTGATCTTGCGCTGTGCGCAGCGGGGATTCACTCTTATCGAACTTCTCGCGGTCCTGATGATAATAGGCCTCCTGGCTGTTATCGGCGTTCCGAAATATTTAGCAACAACTGAGAGGGCGCGCGCAGGAGAAGCTGTCTCGATCCTCAAAGCTGCTCATGATTCAGCGCAAAGATACTGCCTGAAATACGGAGAACTTCCAACCAGCCCGGATGACCTTGACATTGATTTTGTGAGGCCGAAGTACTTTGAACTCACTCTAGAGGGAATAATCTATGAAGGATGCTCTAAGTACTCGCTTCGCCTGGCAAGGACCGAAGCTGAATACGTGAAATTCTCAGGCTTTGGGGATACCCGATATATATTGACATTCGAGTATGACACTGAAAAAAGCCCTCACCCCAGGATCACCACCTATGATCCTCACCTAGACAAAAAACTCGGCTTATAATCTTAGGCCCTTGCGGGATTTCAGTAAAGGGCCAAGAAGTACTTAATGGAAAAACTATTCTTACAAGCGCGTAAAACCCGGATGCTTGAATTTCTCGCGATATCAGCGGTATTGACTGCGCAAATATTGATCCAATGGCGGGTGTGGATCACGCAGGACCTGATCCCTGTGCACGACACCCTGAGACACTTTCCTATCTGGGCGTATTTCGCGGATTGCATCCAGCAAGGCATTGTGCCGCTATGGGACCCATACCTTGAATCAGGGCAGCCGTTTTTCATTGTTTCTCCGGGAATGGTGCATTCATGGCAGCCATGGTCGATCATCCTTGTGTTCCTGGGGAAACTCACAGGCACCATGCTTTTAAATCTCTACCTCTATAATATGCTGATCATGCACCTGATCTTCACATGCGGCTGTTATTTTCTCTTTAAGCATCTCACATCTTCGAGAATAGCCGCTTTCAGCGGTTTTGCAGGGATCGCATTCTCATCCCTGCACATATCTTATCTATGGCAATTCAGCTTTGTGTTCGCCAGTTTTTCCTTTCCGTGGGTAATGCTTTTTTCTTTAAAGTTCGCAAAGGATAAAGCGCCTGTATATCTGATATTAACCGCATTCTCATTGGGTATGGCAGCGCAATGCTACCGCGTCTTATATACCGTGACAGGATTTACGATATTCTGGATCACAATGGCTGCATGCAGATCGATCAAACTGCCGGGGCTCAACGCGATATGGCAGTATAAAAAAACACTGCTGGCTTCCCTGTTTATTTTAACGCTCCTCATGCTGAAAATAGCAGCGCAGGCCTTATGTCTTGATGACATGCTGCTTGTGCAGCGCATGGATGTATACAAAAGCAGCTGCCTTACCCCGGCGGATATCATCCTGCTGTTTGCGCCCTATTACGCGGTATCCTCGAATTACATGATCATTGACCTGTTTTTCAGCGAAGTCGTGATGTACCTGGGCATGATACCTGTCTTTCTCGCGCTGATCGGAATGGTTTTTTCCAGGCATGAGTATAAGCGGCCGATGCTTATAACCTCATTGCTCATGTTCTTGCTTGCCCTTGGGCCCAATAGCCCTGCTTTCGCGTTTTTAAAATATATTCCATCATTACTCATTATCAGGCATACCGCTGATTTCCATATATTTCTGCTGGTATTCATGGCTTTGTTCTCATGTCTCGGAGTAGATGTCATTGCCAGGCTCGATCACGATAAAGCGCCTGATAAACTCATTGAGCGCATATGCCGGATCGGTTTTGTATGCGTATGCTGCTGCGCGCTGGCGATCACCATACCGAATCTGCCCAATTTCCATCATGCGGGCTTGAGCGACAGAATAAGGATCTTCAGTATGGAGACGCTGGCCAACATTGCCAACATAGCCTGGTTTGCGCTTGGGCTGGTGATCTCTATATGGCTTTTGAAATACCGCAAAATAACCGCGGCGCTGGTGATCCTCGGATTCTTCGCCTTAACGGATCTATTCGCATTCAATTATTTATGGCTCGATCATTACACGCAGCCTGCTTCCAATCTGCCGCAACAAGCGCTTGTGAGCTCCCTGAGCGCGCACAAATACGACGCAATAAGATCACCGCATGTGGGGCACAAGCACTTCATGAATCTGCCGGCATTGATCAGGCGCCCAAGCGCTTACCACTTACAAAAAAAGTACGGCTCCCATTTCATAGAACCAACAGCTTTCAATGATTTTATGGATCTTGAAAATAAGGATATTATGGATATCGCCGCAGGGGTAAGCGCGCCAAAAACATACCTTGTCGATCATGCGATCGTATTGGAACGCGATGCCATTAAGAAAAGAATGAACGAAGCTGATCCCCGCGCATTCAGAAGCCTCGTTTTTATCGAAGAGCCATTACCTGAAAAGTTCAAGGAATTAACGTCGCAAAGAGGGGAAACAGGCCGGACGAATGCATATATCCGAATAGGTCATTTTGATCCGAATCGCTGCCATATGGAGGTTTTTTGCGAGAAAAAATGCTTTTTATACTACAGCGACGGTTATGATAAAGCATGGCAAGCATTCGTTGATGATAAGGAAGCGCATATCTACAGGGCGAATCTTGCTTTCAAGGCATTGCCCCTTGATGAGGGGAAGCATGAGATCAGGTTTGTATATGATCCGAAATTCTACAAAATAACATTATTTCTTTACTTTGCGGGCCTGGTACTCGGCGCCGGCCTGATCATTGGTATTTTTTTCCAAGCCCGGCGAAGCCGCTTAACTTCAACAAGATAGAAACCTTTGTCCCTGAAGATTATCGCATCCTTTGGAACGCGCGAAAGAACAAGATCCTCAGGCCTGATATGCGCTAATTTTTCCCTGAGAAAACTCTTAAAAGGCTCAAAAAACCCGGCGTATTCCTTAAAAAAAGGCCCGTATCTCGCGCTATGCACAAACAAGTGGGTTACCTGATAGTTATCGCAGTAATCCAGCAGAATCTTTCTGTCAACCGCGTAAAGCGCGTTAAAAGTGTCATAAGCGCGCTTCTTCCCCTGTTCCCAGTATTCCACATTCAACGGCACCAGGGTCTCATAACTGGCCACAACAGCGCGTTCTGACCAATAAGGAATATCATTGCCGTCATTGGGGTGGGAAGCGATCAGGATGCCGGGAGGAAGCGTACTGACAAACTTATAAAGCTTGGAAAGAGTGAAAAAATTAACTGTCATGCCGTTATTCCGGACAACAGCGCCTGGCACAAAAAAAGCCGCTGTGATAAAAGCGCAGGCAGCAAAATTGCGCCGGGTGAACCGGGCAATGCCCAATTTCCCTTGAAAAAGCCTGGCAAAAACAGCCGGAACCAGCAGGATCACAGCAGCGGGGAAGCCGTATTCAAAATATCTTTGCGGCAGGTAAAAATGAAAGAGGAAGATCCAGGCTATGGCGTAGCACGCACAAGACGCGGCAATAAGCGCCAAAGCAGGAGGCGGGGGCCTGCTGCGGAAAAACAGGCATATAAGCACAGCCAAACCCGCGAAAACAGCGCTGATCAAAATAATCCTTTCAGAGGGGGAGAATCTTATGTTGGAGGCTCCAGCGGCTGCGGCATTGCCGGATAGATACCTCCATCCCTTGGATATCAGGCGATAGATGTCCTGCGGATGAAGGATGGGCCATCTTCCCTCTTTCCCGAAAACAGGCGCGCTTGTGACTTGCGCGGATGAAAATGATGTGCCCGAACGTTTTGCAGCGAGAATAAAGGGCAGGGTAATAAGCAAGCATACAACGCAAAGCAGGATCAATTTTCGGCCCTTGCTGCGAAAAACTCCCGAGCGCCATGAAGCGCGGCCCGCGAGAAGATCGAAGAATTCTCCTGCCAAGATCAAAAGCATGGCTACCGGATAGGTTGCGCCGGCCAGGAGCGCGCCTGCCCAGCGGGTCCGCTCACTGCCTGCGATCACGCCGGAGCCCCACAGCGCCAATGCCGGGAAAGCAAAAGCGCGCGCAAGACCGCCTGCAATACGGTTGGGCACAATGTAAAAATGAAACATCATAAACACAAGAATAAGGCCTGCGGCAAGGCCTCCGCGGCGCGAGCGGATCAGCAGGAAACCCGACAAGCCGATAATCGCAAAACTTGCTATCTGCACTAATTTTGGAGCCAGGTAAATTCCGGCCAGGGGCATAAGGAGCCTGTATAAAAGCCAAATAACCAGCGGATGGGATGAGAGCAGCACCTGAGCGGCAACCGGGTCATTTGAAAAAACGCCCTGTATGCCGTAACAATGGAAAGGGTATAGATTCCGGGTATCATCGTTCTGAAAGAAAGTGTCAAAAAGCATGCCTGCGTGCATGCGGATCCAATAATCCAGATACAGCAGGAAAACGATCCAGAGCAATATAACCGAGAGTTGATGGAAACGCCCCTTAGGCATCAATCGATCCCGGGTAAGGCCGGGACGTCCGTATGGCATAAGACGGGAGATAGAAGAGATGAGAGAACTCATTTTCCTGCAAGCATTCTATTTTGAATAAAGATATTAAAGTGGATCATCTCGAGATACGCTGACATGGGCATTAAACCAATTCAAAGCAGCCTGATTGTGCATAACATGGTCTCCGCTATGCTTAAAATATTTAAAATTTTCGCTTTTATTGTAAAGCGCGTACATTGGCGCCAGTATATCACTGACGACCTGATCCACTCTTGCCACGGGGAATACATCGTCATTTTCCCCATGTATCACAAGAAGCGGACGCGGAGCTATGGAAGCCGCAATATCACTGATCTCCGCTATGCGCAGTATCCCGGGGATAAAAGCGCACAAACAATGCGATGTTTTCACGAATTCATCTGAATAAGAAGCTATTGCCCCGGCAATAACAGCAGCGCTTACCTTATCGCTTAATGCGGAAACAAAAAGCGAGAGCCATCCTCCCATTGACACCCCGGCCACGCTGACCGCGGAATCATCAATATACTCGAGCGCCCTGAACCATTCAATTGCCATGAGCCCATCCCGGACCAGGTCTCCGGCATGCGGGTTGCCTGAAAGTATTCCCAGCCTCGCAGCCTCTTTATGACCAAGGCGCCCGTCAGATCCGTTGAAACCCCTGTTATCATAGGCTAAAACCACATAGCCATTTTGCGCGAGGTACAATGCCAAAGCTCTTTCATATGAATCCTGATCGATCGCTGTGTTTTCCTTACCAACGCCGTGACCGTGGAACACGATCACTCCGGGATATTTTTTACTTGTGTCCCCGGGACGGAACAAGTAGGCTGAAAGATCCACGCGGGAATCAACGCTTAGAACAAGTTTTTCCCTGATTATGCCGCCTAACTCCCGGGACTCAATAAGCGAGTGCGTTGGATATCCTTTTTTGGGAATATCATCTATGAACAAAACCTTTTTCAGATCCTTCCGGAAAGAAGCAATATAGTTTTTATGTTCCTCTGAGCTGGAAAATACGGGAAAACGCGATCTGACCCTGTTGATATCCGGGGGGACAATGCTTTTGCGGATGATTCCCGGGTTTTTCATGAAATAGCGGTCAGCAACAGCCCTTACCAAAACACAGCAGCCGATCAAAACAAAAACTATGATGGGCCTTGGCAATGTAAAGTTGTATCTTTTTTGCGCAAGAGCGCCTAAGTATGCGCATAAAACAACAATAATACTGAGGTCCAATATCCAGGTTAACATTATTAAAAATTAATAATCGAGGCTTATTCCTTGGCAAGGTAAATTGCCTGATCAACAAATGATAATCTATTTTATAGCTTTAGATATCAAGCAAACTGATTGATTGTATTATTCACGCTATGAGAAGACTAATCGGAATATGTGCGATCCTTGTCTGCATTTTTATCTCTGCGATCGCGATCAGGTGCATCAACTATAACCACGTTCTCAAGGAAGACAGGACAAATCTGTTCGGACCTGATTCTTACTGTCATATGCGCCGCATACAATACAGCGCTGATCACAAACTCGCTCTGCCGGAACCTGACCCCATGCTTAATTACCCTGAAGGCGCGCGCAGCTATTGGGGGCCATTATTCGATAAAACCATCGCCTCATCGATCATATTGCTTGACTTAAAAGACGATATTCAAAGAGAACGTTTCGCTGCTTTTGCCCCGGCTGTTCTGGGCGGATTCTGCGCGATCATGGCATTCTTGCTGGGAGGACTGCTGGTGCCTTGCCGGCAAGAGGAGGGACGCAAGACAGGCCGCATAAACGGATTCAATACTACCGCGGGTTTGATCACCGCTTGTATCATTGCTTTTTTACCCGGACACGCGACTTGCAGCCTGCTTGGCCGCACGGACCACCATGTCATGGAATCATTGCTGGCAGGACTGACCTGGGCCTTATTCGCCATGCTGCAGAGGCAGCGCAGCAGGAGAAACTTTATTATCTGGTCTTGCGCATGTTCCGCGGGCATCGCGCTTATGTATGCTCAGCATCCGGCGATCCCCAATCTTGTTATCGGAGCTTTTTGGGCAGGATGCGTGATCCAGGTTGCGGATCATAAGGATACGCGCATATGGTGGCTTCCCTTCGTCGTATCAAGCGTATTAATGCTGGCGCCTGCGATGTATTCCATTGGACTTGATCCAACAGGCCTCACTCCTGCGCCGCACGCAGACTTGCCGAAATATCTTCTTGTGCAGCAATATTCTTTTTTTCAGCCGTTATTACTGCTATTTTTCGCGATCTTGCTTGTTTTGGCCAAAACACGCCTGGCTGCGGGAAAACTGAAAAGCCCATCCGCGATATCATTGATCCTGCTCGGTCTTGCATGCGCCTGTGTTCTTGCTATTCCGCTATATAAGGGTTTTTTGGTTCTTGTTAAAGCTGACCCTCTTATCAGATATACTTCGGAATCCCTGCCCATATTATCTCCGAGCATGATAGGAGGCTTAAGCCTCGCAAAAGCGCATGCCTACTATGGCTACATGTTCGCGCTATTCCCGGTTTGGTGGCTGTTTGTATCGCGCAGATCAAGTCCTATGAACGGTTTTTTACTGCCAGCAAGCGCTTTATTCTTTATTTTGATCCTTCTTCAGGTCCGCTTCACATATCTTTTTTCTTTTGCCGCAGGTTTGGCTGTTGCATGGAGCATCCAGAATGCCTGGTTCCTGCGTAAAAAAAGCTTGCTTAAAAGCATTGCGCTCCTGGCTGTCGTGCTGTTGTCTTTTCATCCGTCAGCGGTTTTTTTATCCTCTGCTTTCAGAAAATACTCAGATCCGAACTTAAAGCAGGATATACACAATACAATGTTCGAGTGGATGCGCAACAACACAAAACCCGTGGCAGGCTTTAATGATATAACCCAAAAACCGGATTACAGCGTGCTCGCGATGTGGAGCCGCGGGCACAACATAGTGTACATAGCCCAACGCCCTGTTGTATCGGATCCATTCAACCACGGCATGGAAAAATCCATGGGATATTTCGCCAGCACAGACCCAAAGGAAGCGGTCAATATCCTCATTGATAATGATGTGCGCTATATCATCCCTTTGAATCCCGAAAGCATATACACCCAGGCTTATATATCATTGGCAATGGACCTGAGCGTGGATCATCCATTGTCAAAGCGCCAGTGGTACAAGCTTTTTTACGCAAGGCTTCTGCATAATCTTCCGATAAGCGGACCCGATAGCCACCCATTCGCCTGGGGGCATACTGTGGTCTACTCAAGCGGATCTATATCCGGCGGGAAAACGATCCTCAAATTTGATGAATCCAGGGTTATTGATTTTCAGCCCCGCGCCTATTATCAAAGCCATCAGGACAAGGCCTCGGGTATTCTGGCAACCGTGGGAGATTCCTCTATAACAGAGATAGACATCGCAGACTGGCAAAGATCCAGGGCCTGCATCCCGGGATCGGATACTTCAAGAAAGATCGCATTTATGCACCAGTTAAAGCGCGTAACGCTCGATAATGCATTCGCAAAATATTCCGGGATGAGCAAGGCCGCGATAAAAAATACAAGGAACAGGGGGGTGATCGACAGCAAATCAAAACCGCCTAAAACAATGCGCTGCATCGAAGATTCCTTTGGCGAGAATATTGAGCGATATAATGAATTGTATTTAAGCCCATTCATACATGAGCGGCAATCTGAACTCGCAAGGCTTCTTGACTCTCTTGCGAAGAAGCCTATTTTGAGCAGCATACGAATTCCTTACAGGATCCACGATGACCCGCTGCGCGCCTATGTAATGGAGCAAAGTGAACCGTTTTTAACGCTTTTGCGGCATTACGAGGATTTTGAGAACATCCGGCGGCCTGAAGTGAAATGATAAACAGTAAATTTGCTAACTTTAATTAGCCCATGATCATAAAGAGACTTCCGAGACTTGCGCTTTTTGCATTATACGCCCTGGCTTTTATCGCTTTTCTTTTCCCTGTGTTCAATCCTGATATCTTCTGGCACTTGGCGAGCGCCCGCAAAGCACAAGAGCTCGGAGCCCTGTTCCTGAGCTACGAGGCATTCTCATTCACGCGATACGGAGCCTTCTGGGTGAATTATGAATGGCTTTTTCAGAAGATCATGTGGCTGATATACAAGGCAGACTCTTTCAGGGGACTGGCCATATGGAGAGCTGTCATGATGACAGGCATCTTGCTTGCAATGCATTGCTATGTTCTTTCGTATATAAGGCGAAATTGCGGTCCTGCCTGCTTGCAGGCAAAAGATGTCCTGAAATCATTCTTTATAAACGTGAGCGCTTTTGCTTTTATGTTCACTCTTATCGTTCCCAGGGCTTCAGAGCAGCCTGAATTGTTCACTCTTCTGCTGTTGATACTCTTTTTCTTCCTGCGGGACACGATATTCGATATTTGCCGGACTAATGCCAAGGCAGCGGCTAAAATAAAGGATTCCCTGGAAATACTCACGCTTCCAAAACCCGCCATACCATGGTTGTTCTTATACTGCGCAATGTTCGTGTTATGGTCCAATATCCACGGGGGTTTCGTGCTTCCTTTGGGTATTCTCGGGATACAGGGGATATCGCGCTTGATCGCGCTTGCAAATTTCAAATACCGCATTGTTGCTTATAAAGAGCGCGCTCCTGGTAAATGGAGCGCCTTTAAATTGAACACTTTCAGGGAGTTATCAGTGCTTACTACTCTGGGAGTTTCAGGTTTTTTAATGACCATGGTGAACCCTTACGGGGCCAAACTCTACTATTCAATATTCAAGCACCTCAAGGATTCAGCTTTCATATCGAACTTTATAATGGAATGGCAGCCTTCGCAGTTCTATGACGCTAATATCTGGCTTTATTGGGCCCTGTTCCTGCTTGTTTTTTCAGGCATAGTGATCATCAGCTATTTGAACAGGTCCCTGGTGCTCGAAGACACTCTTCTTGTTTTTATCTTCGCGCTGTTCGCTTTCAGGCATGTGCGCCATGTCACGGTGTTCAGCATAGTAGCCCTGCCCATCTTCTTTAAGCATGTTGTGCTTGTTCTGGAGGATTTCCGCCTGGCGCAGGTAAAAAACATGTTTAAAGGCAAATCCATAAAATCTTTGTCGGTATTGGTGCGCCTTGGCCTGATCGTTTTCATTACGCTGGCTGCCGCGAAATCAATCGCGTTCATGTCGGAAAAAAGCTTTGTAATGGCAAAAGACATGGTGAACAACAGGGGGATACCCCGGCAACACACGCATTTGAGCGATTATCCCGTAAAAGGCCTTAAGTTCATCTCCAAAACACCTCGATTACTCGAGCTCCCTGTGTTCGTCGAGTGGGGATGGGGGGGATTGGCCATATTCCTGCTGCACGACAAGGGCCTGCGCACATTCTTTGACGGAAGGTACCTGTTCCATGATCTTCTTGATGAAACAATGCGCGCTTCATCGGATCCTGATGAATGGAACAGCGTGCTTGAGCGCGAAGGCGTTGACCTGGTGCTTATAAGCCATCCGCCGAGTTTTGTGCCAAAAAGATTCTTAAGTCCTGATAAATCCCGTTATGACACGGTTATGAGAAGCTGGCATGGAATGGCTTTTGAAAAAAAGCAGTGGGCGCTTGTATGGTGGGATGAAGTTTCCTTGATGTTCATAAGGCGCGGCAAAATGCCCTTAAAATGGATAAAAGAGCACGAATACACCACAAGATTTCCCATTGACCCTTATATCACTGAATATCTTGCTGCCAAAGGGAAAATATCGATCGCGCAGATCCAGGAAGAACTCGTCCGCAATTCCAGGGAAGCAGGATGGCACAAGAAAAACAAGGCTCTCCTCAAAGTCACGCAGATCTGGAGCAATAAGAAGAAAAGCCGCTAAGGCAGTCCCGAAGGGCACTGATCGGAAAGCGCATGGAAATAACTGGATCCAAACAATTTCTTCTCCCTATTCTGTGTATTCCGCCACTTAGCGGCTTAGTGCCTATTCTTCATACGCTTCATTTGCGTTTTTAATTATTAAAATGATTATAATGAGTCCCCTACTGGAGACGCATTATAATCATCCTGAACTTGTTTTAGGATCTCAATAAGAGAGGACATATATTATGGGTGGACATAGTCATTGGGCAGGAATAAAACACAAAAAAGCGAAAGAAGACGCTAAGAAGGGAAAGACTTACACAAAGATCATAAAAGAAATTGTCGTGGCTGTCAGACACGGCGGCGGAGATCCCGACAGTAATCCACGCTTAAGAAAAGCCATGGATGATGCGCGCAACGCAAACATGCCCAATGAAAACGTTGAGAGAGCTGTCCTGCGAGGCCTGGGTAAACTCGAAGGCGTGACGATCGACGAACTCATGCTCGAAGGTTACGGGCCCGGAGGAGTAGCCATAATGGTCGCTGCCACAAGCGACAGTAAGAACCGCACAACAGGTGAGATCAGGCGTATGTTCTCCCAGCACGGAGGAAACATGGGTGAAGCAGGCTGTGTGGGATGGATGTTCAACCAAAAAGGCTACTTTGAGATCGAGAAATCACAAACAACAGAAGATAAACTGCTCGAAATTACCCTGGAAGCAGGAGCCCAGGATATCGATTCAGGCGAAAAAGATGTTTATAAGGTTACCTGCGAGATGCAGGATTTTGACAAAGTCAGAAAAGCCATAGAAGGCGGCAGTATAACGACCGTGATGGCTGAAATAACATATCTTCCCACAACTGTGATCAAGGTTGAAGGAAATGAGGCTGAGAAAGTCATCTCTCTTATGGAAGCGCTCGAAGATCACGATGACGTGTCAAACGTATACGCGAATTACGACATACCCGATGATGTTATTGCTAAGCACTCTTGAAGAATGATAATGAGATGATGAGATGATGTGATGAGGCGAAAGAGGGAAAATAAAAAAGATAATGACGTCAACGACAGAAACAACTAAAGTACGCACTATAATAAAAAGTCATAAGGACTTGGAAGTATATAAAAAGGCTTTTGAAGTCTCTATGCAGATATTTGAGATAACAAAAAGGTTTCCTCGGGATGAACGCTATTCATTAGTGGATCAAGTACGCCGCTCATCAAGATCAGTGTGCTCCAATATTGCTGAAGCCTGGCGTAAAAGGCGATACGAAGCAGCTTTTGTGGCAAAGTTAAGCGATAGCGAAGCAGAGGCGGCTGAAACACAGGTATGGCTCCAATTCTCCTTAAGCTGTGGATACATAAACAGCGAAACAGAAAGTCAGCTTAAAGATCAATATGAGCACGTGATAGGGATGCTTGTAAAAATAATGAAGCAATCTGGAGATTGGACATTATAAGATCTTTGCTTTTCTCATCATCTCATCATCCCATCATCTCATCATCATTTTGCTTATGAAAGTATTGGGGATCGATCCCGGATATGGCCGGTGCGGATGGGCCTGCCTTGAAAAAGAAAGCAATAATTCCAACAATGTTTCCCTGGTTGAACTCGGCACGATAAACACCTCAAAGGACGCTGCTCCCATAGATCGCTTATGGGAGATATATAAAAGCACATTAAAACTCATTGAAAAATTCAAACCTGATGCGATCGCCATAGAAGAGCTGCACGAGCCCCATGGCGTGCGCCGGATATCCACACTGCTCAAAAACGCTGAAGTACGCGGAGCCCTATTTATCGCTGCCAGGGAAACCAACGTAGATGTTGATACTGTGCATCCCTTGACAGCGAAATCCATGATCGCGCTGAACGGAAGAGCCAGTAAGCAGGAAGTGCAGAAATTTCTCATGAGAATCCTGAAAACCGATTTAAAAACCAGATATGATGATGCCTGGGACGCGGCAGCCATTGCCTTTGTATATCTGTCCTGCAGCGGACTCAAAAAAGCTATTAAAATATAAACAATGATACGTACGGTTGATTGCTGTGGCGGGGGCGCCCTTTACGGGCGCGTCTTTTCTGCTCATACTAAACGTAGAGCAGTCGCACGCTTAAGCATGCGACTACCGGGAATAGGCAGAGCAGACTTATTCTTCCGCTCAGTACTCAGTACTCAGTACTCGTTACTCATTACTTAACATTATGATCGCGTATATAAAGGGAGTCTTAGTTAACAAGAGCCAATCCGAAGCCTGGGTTGAGACCGGAGGCATCGCATATGCGATCAATATCGCGCCTTCCACTTCAAAGGAATTAAAATCAGGCGAAAGCGAGATCAAGCTTTTTATCAGCGAATCAGCAAGCATGTACGGGGGGGAGAAATCTCTATACGGATTCTTGAGCGTTTTCGAGCGGGACCTTTTTGAAGCCTTGCGCAGTCTTCCCAATGTGGGCGCTAAAAAAGCCCTTGAATTCTTTGAAAAGGCAAAAGCCAAATCAATCGAGAATTTTCTTTCCGCTGTGAGGAGAAAAGACACAAGACTTTTATGCTCGATGTTCGGTTTCAGGGAAAAAACAGCCACAAGATTGATACAGGAAATGGCTGAAAAGCTCGATAAACTCACATCTGGGTCACCGCTTCTGGCCAAGTCCTCGGCGATAAGATCATCAGGCTCGGATATCCCCGGAGCCGCGATCTCCATAGGCGCCAATTACGACAAAGCGCTTTCAGCCTTGATACATCTGGGTTATCGCAGCCATGAGGCAAGGGCGGTTCTTGAGGATATCATGCAGACTGAGGAAAAGCAGCCTGAAAAACCCGAGGAATTAGTGAGAATGGCATTAAGGAGACTGCAAATCGCGATATGAAAAATAAAGAGAAAAAAAACAAGAAAGAAGACGCGACAACCACGCAGGAAACTCCTGTCAATGAGCAGTCTTTCGAGAGTCTCCTGCGCCCCAAGACGCTTGAGGAATTCGTGGGACAGGACAAGCTTAAGTCGAACTTAAAGATCTTTATCCAGGCTGCGAAAAAGAGGAACGAGGCATTGGATCATTCCATGTTCTACGCTCCTCCGGGGCTCGGAAAAACCACTCTGGCTCATATCCTTGCGCGGGAAATGGGCTCGAACATCAGGGTCACTTCAGGACCCATACTTGCGCGTTTGGGAGATCTGGCCAGCCTTTTGACCAGCCTTGAAGAAAGAGACGTACTCTTCATTGATGAGATACACAGGCTTAACCGCATTGTTGAGGAAGCTCTTTATCCTGTAATGGAGGATTTCACCTTTTATATCCACACAGGCAAAGTCCCGGGCATGGGATCCCAGCTAAAGCTCGCAATACCTAAATTCACCCTTGTGGCAGCGACCACGCGTGTTGGCCTTCTTACAGGGCCTCTGCGGGACCGCTTCGGGATAATAGGACATCTTGATTTTTATGAGCATGAAGACATAGAAAAGATAGTCGCGCGCAACGCCAAGATCCTCAATATCGAGATGACGCCTGAAGCGATCCGCATTCTTTCCAAGAGAGCCCGCAGAACCCCAAGAGTCGCAAACCGTTTGCTTCACCGCATCAGGGATTTCGCGCAAGTGCTTTCTGACGGGCAAGTGACAGATGATGTAGTAATGGATTCCCTTAAACGCCTTGAAGTCGATAATGAAGGGCTCGAGCCCATGGACAGGAAATTCCTCTCGATCATAATCGAACACTTCAACGGAGGCCCTGTGGGCATTGAGACGATATCCGCGTCATTGCAGGAGGACCCTGATACGATTACCGATATTTACGAATCCTACTTGATTCAGAGCGGTTTTCTGGCTAGAACATCTAAGGGGAGGGTAGCCACCCAAAAAGCATATGAACACCTTGGATATAAGATCAATTCAAAAAACCGCGCTAAACCCGCGGACAAAGACACCCCTCTGTTTTCATAAGCTAAGCCGCCTCATCTTTCTTTTTCTCCTCATCTCCTCATCTCCCCATCTCCTCATCACTTCTTCATTCTGCCAGGAGATCCGCGTATTCCTGGGCTACATCGACGGTCAAGCCGAGGTGCCCATAACCTCGTTCGATGATTTCACGGTGTATAAAGACGGACAAGAAGCAATAGTCGATGATGAAAGCGAGATAGCGCTGGAAGAAGGCATCATCCTTAAAAACAGAAAAGGCGGTTTCCTTACTTATGACAACAAACCCTACAGGGGCCACCTTGAAACACAGAATGTGGATGGCAGGATGGCTTTCATCAATGTTGTGGAGATCGATGATTATCTTTACGGGGTTCTTGGAAGCGAAGTCAATGTCGAGACATGGCCCATGGAATCTCTTAAAGCCCAGGCTGTTGTCTCGCGATCGTATGCATTCGCAAGAATAATGAAAAATCCCAAAGCTGTTTTCCACCTGGGCACAAAGACCAAGAATCAGGTGTATTATGGAGCAACATTCGAGAACGCAAGAGCCAGGGAAGCCGTGGACAGCACAAAAGGGGAGATCCTCTTTGACCATGATGGCAATCATTCCTCAGCGTATTTTCACGCTTGCTGCGGAGGCAGGACAGAAGACGCAAGCTGGGTATGGGATGGAAACGCTTCAAAAGATCTTGCCGGTGTCAGTGACTTCGGAGCATGTAAGAACAGCCCTTACTATCTATGGGTGACAAGTCTGACGCGTGATGATCTAAACCGCGCTCTGGATAAGCTTAAAATCAACCCGAATGGGAAGATATATTCATTGCTGATAGGCGATATGAGCAAAAGCGGCAGAGTGCTGAACTTCAGGGTCGCCACCAGCCAGGGCAGGATAGAACTTCCCGTGAATAAGCTGCGCAATATCATGGGGCCCAATTGGCTGCGCAGCACGAAAGTCACAAGGATAATCCCAAGGCATGACCGCTTCCTGATCTACGGACAGGGATGGGGGCATGGAGTGGGCTTGTGCCAATGGGGCGCCAAGGACATGGCAGGGCGCGGAAAAAAATACAAACACATCATCAAGAGATACTTTCCGAAATTCAGAATCGAACGGATCCAGCATATCTGATAGGGCGCTATTCGCGCCACTGATAGCTCATGGCTAATGGCTTATAGCTGAGAGGTTTTTACTTTATTTTCATACAATGGGGGCAGCGTTTTTTCTGCTCATACGAATATAGAGCGGCCGCACGCTTAAAGCATGCGGCTACCGGAAGCGAACTGAAAATTTTCATGGTTCGCGGGCGGGCGCGCGGCTCATGATAACTACCGGGAAATAAAGAACTCCACGGGAAATCAAAAAAATCTTTCAGTGTTGCACAATACTTTGGTATCATTGTCTGATGGCTGAGGCAACAGCATTTCCGGTTGCTGTGAAAGCAACAACTCCAAGAGATTCATGTCGTCTGCTTGCGTTAAACCGCAAAGAGGGAAATCACTTCCACTTTAATTTCAGGGATATCCTCAATTTCTTCAGGGAAGGGGACTGCCTGGTATTGAATGAATCAGCCGTGTTTCCCGCGCGCATCCGCTTCTACGCTGACGGCAAGGAAGGCGAGATGCTGCTGGGCAATCTTCCGCACAATGACAATCCTGTGGTAAGCGCCAAAATAGACGGAAAAACCCTTAAGCGGCTTAAACAAGCCAACGGTAAAGTCGAATTCGCAAAAGGCGGCAAAGGCATCCTGGAAGTCCTGAATTTCGACCAGGCCACGCGCGCATTTAAAATAAGGATCCTGCTTGACATCAAGGATGCGGCCATCAGCATGATGAAGAACACCCTGAACAAACTCGTATGCAGGCTCGGGGAAGTCCCGCTGCCTCCATACATCTTAAAAGCAAGACAGCGTCTCGGCTTAAACCCCATTGCCCAAGAAGATCCGGACGACTATCAGACAGTGTATGCGCAGAAACCGGGAAGCATGGCATGCCCCACAGCAGGGCTTCACTGGACAAGACAATTACTGGGCAGGCTCGAACATCACGGAGTCACGATCGTGAAAGTCGCCTTAGATATCGGGTTCGCATCATTGACCACGATCAGCGGTAATGGCTCAAGCGCGCAAGCGCCCGCAACCCTGCCTGAAGAAAAATATACGCTTTCAAAACAGACCGCTGACAAGATCAATTCCACAAGATCAATGGGCGGCAGGATATTCGCATGCGGAACAAGCGCCGTAAGGACGCTTGAGACGATGAGCTATCCGAACGGACATCTTGACCACGGAAGCGGCAAGACATCATTGTTCATAAAGCCCGGATACACATTCCGCTGTGTTGATGCCATGATCACCAATTTTCATCTGCCTGAATCGACTAATTTCCTCATGACTCAGGCTTTTGTGGGCGAGAAATACGACCTCTACGACATATACAACAACGCCAAGGAAGCCGGCTACAGCTTCTTCAGCCTCGGCGATGCCATGGTGATTTATGGGAATCAATCCTGAGAGGTTAACATCTATGATCAAACATTTAATCTGCCTTGTATTGATGGCAGCTGTCCTCGGGCTGAACTCATGCGCCAAGCCGCTTCCTAACACGACATGGGACACTAATAAGCTTATTGATTCTCTTGTTGATGAGAACCCGAAAGCCAGAATAAAAGCGCGCGGCATATTATTGGAAAGAGGGTCCAGAGCTTCTAAGGTCCTGGTGAATTACATGCAAGATGAAGACGTGGAGATGAGGAAAGCATGCGTGATGCTGTTGGGCGACATAGGCCACAAAAAGTCCGCTGTGCCGCTATCCATGGCTTTAAACGATGAAAGCGATGAGGTTTTCAAGGCAGCCCAGGACGCGATCATGAAGATCGGCGATAACGCCGTAGATGAATACATCGCAGTCTTCAATAATGCCGCAACCAAAAAAGGTCTTACTGAAGCCGCGTTTGCCCTGATACTCATCGGAGAACAATCCGCTGAACCCATAATCAATGTGCTCATTGGGAAGAATGACACAGCTTCAGCAAGGATGGCTGATGCCCTGAAAGAAGTCGGAGCTCCTGCGGTTGATTTGCTGGCGCCTCTGCTTGGGCACAAAAAGGAACGTATGCGCGACGGAACTGCGTATGCTTTCATACTCATAGGCGATCCTGCGCTTGAGGCTCTTATTAATGCTCTTGAATCGAATAAAATACGTACGCGAAGAACCGCTGTGTATGCTTTGGGCGAAATAAAGGATCCGCAAACCATCCCATATCTTGTGAACAGGCTCGAAGATACTGACTGGACAACCATGGCATGGTCATCACTGGCTTTGGCTAAATTCGGCAAGCAGGCGCTTGACCCTCTTCTTGCGGCTCTTAACAGCCGCAAGGCAAGCATGCGCTTAGGCGCGGCTTACGCTCTCGGAGAACTCAGAGACAGACGCGCGATCCCTGCCTTAAAAAAGAAACTGCGCGACCCTGACTCTGACGTACGCAAAACAGCCAAGCTTGCGCTTGAAAAGCTACAATAAAAACATAGCTGTACGGCAGCCGGAATCCAAAAAATGAAAAACAAGCCAATAAATAAATACCCACTCTCAGGGATAAAGGTAATAGATTTTTCCAGGCTTCTTCCCGGGCCATTCTGCACCATGCTAATGGCTGATCTTGGCGCTGATATCGTAAAAGTGGAACTGCCTCGCATGACTGATACCATGCGGGTATGGCCTGAAGGATTCTCATTCATAAATAAGAACAAAAAATCGCTTGTGATCAATTTTCAGCGGCCTGAAGGGAGGAAGATCATCCATAAAATGCTCCCGAAATTCGATGTTCTTGTTGAGAGCTTCCGCCCCGGATCCATGGAAAAAGCCGGGTTAGGCTATAAACAGGTCAAAAAACTGGCTCCAAAACTCATTTATTGCTCCATAACAGGCTATGGACAAACAGGGCCCTGGAGCAGAAGAGCAAGCCACGATATAAATTATCTGGCAAGCGCCGGAGCCCTTAATCTTAATATGGCGAGCGACGGCAAGCCTGTGCTGCCCCCGGTTCCTTTCGGGGATCTCAGCGGAAGCCTTTACGGAGCAATAGGCATACTCGCGGCGCTTAATCAGCGCGTAAAAACCAAAAAAGGCCAAATGGTCGACGTTGCGATGACGGAGAGCCTGTTCTCCCTGTTATGCCTGCCTTTGGCCAAAATCCTCGACGGGGGCAAGGATAATCTCGTGGCCGGCATTGTTGAAGGCAAGGACCCTTTGTACGGGATATACGAGACATCTGACAACAGATTCCTGGCTCTCGGATGTGTGGAAAAATTCTTAAGGGACCAACTGCTCAAGCACGTCGGCATAACAGACAATAATAGCAGCGATCACGAACCTCTGCGCGCCAAACTTAAAACAATATTCAAATCCAAAGATTTTAAATACTGGAAAGACCTTCTTGATGACAAGGACGCGGGCATGTCCCCTGTCCTGACCATTGATGAAGTCATCAACAGCGAGCAGTTCAAGGCAAGGAACATCGTGCGCAACGGCAAATCAGGCTCTTTAGTGGCAAACCCTCTGAGATTCTCAAATCGTACCTACGGATTGAAAAGTGCGAAAACGCCGAAGCTGGGCTCTGATACAGCCGCGACCCTGCGCTCATTCGGGTACTCTATGACCAAGCTCAAGGCTCTCAAGAGAAGCAGAATTATTTTGTAAACGCTCGCCTTTTTTACTGGTGATCTTCCATGCGGTTTGAAACACTGAAAAAATCCGACAAATCAAAGGCAAGGCTCGGCAGGATCACTCTCTCGAGCGGGCGTTCATTTGAAACTCCTGTTTTCATGCCTGTTGCCACGCAAGCCAGCGTAAAAACCCTTGATTCAAGCGACTTGGCCAATCACGGAGTCTCGATGATCCTTTCAAACACCTATCATCTCTTCCTGAGGCCGGGCATAGACACGATCAAGGATTTCGGCGGCTTGCACAAATTCATGCGATGGGACGGGGGGATCCTCACTGATTCAGGGGGATTCCAGGTGATGAGCCTGTCACATTTGATAAATATAGAGGAAGGAGGGGTTATTTTCAGGTCGCATATCAACGGTGATAAGCATCTCTTCACTCCGGAAAATGTCATTGAACACCAGTTCAAGCTCGGGTCTGACGCGATCACCTGCCTTGATCTATGCGCCGGATATCCGCATGCAAGGTCCAAAGCCAAGGAAAATCTTGAAGTGACCCTTAAGTGGGCGAAAAAATCGATAAAGCACCATAAGAAGATGTTGGATGTTGGATGTTGGATGTTGGATGGGAAAAAAGAAAAGACGGCAGAGAGCGTGCTCGATCAGCCAAGACTGTTCGGGATTGTCCAGGGGGGATTTGAGCGCGAGCTCAGGCAGGATGCGGTCAAGCGAATGCTTGACTTTGGGTTTGATGCGCTCGCATTCGGAGGGCTCTCTGTTGATGAGCCCAAAGAGCTTACATGGGATATGACCAACACTCTTACCGAAAACCTTGCGCATGTTCCCAATGTGCCGCGCTATCTCATGGGAGTAGGCGACCCCCTGGATTTCTGGGACGCATGCAGTCTTGGAGTGGACATGATGGATTGCGTACTGCCCACGCGCAACGCGCGAAACGGCCAGGCTTTGACAAGTATCGGCAAATTCTACATCAAGAACCGCCAATACCGCACGGATGAATCGCCCATTGATCCGAATTGTAACTGCCACACTTGCAAAAATTATACAAGAGCGTATATTGCGCATTTATACCATGCCGGAGAAATCCTGGCTTCAAGACTTTTATCCATACACAATATTGCGTTTATGATAGAATTGGGTGATCGTATAAGAAATTCGATCTTAGACGGGAATTTTGAATCAGAGCATTCAAAATTCAAGGAAGCTTATACGAAAAATAAAATGCAAAATAGCAATAATGTAGTTTCATGAAGGAAGGTTTTAAATGAGATTATTAAGCGCACAATTATTACAGATCCTGGTTTCCATCATGCTCCCTGTTTGCGTTTTCGCGCAAAATGAAAGCGCTGGCGGAGCGCGAACCCAGGGACCCGCCGGATTCCTTATCTCAATGCTTCCGATGCTTGCGATCTTCGGTATTTTCTATTTTCTTTTGATCAGGCCTCAGCAGCAAAAAGCAAAAGAGCACCAAAGGCTCATCTCCAATATTAAAAGAGGGGACAGGATACTGGCTTCAGGCGGTTTCTACGGACTTGTCACAGGATTAAAAGGCGAAACCCTGGATCTTAAAATCGCTGATAATGTAAAGATAGAATTAAACAGGAATTATGTTTCCAGCGTAATACACCAAACAGCGGAGAATCCATCCGCCAAAGTGACGCAAAAATGAAGAACCTTCAAATCAGATTAACCATAATAATCGTTGCTGTACTTGTTTCCATAGGTTTTCTTGTTCCATCAGCCCTGTGGTATCTGAAATCCCCTGATGAACGCGTTGCGCTTGAAAAAGACAAGAAGATCCCGAAGTGGCTGATAAGGCTCGGGCTTGATCTGCGCGGCGGAACGCACCTTTTGATGGAACTTGACACAAAAAACCTTGAGGCTGACACGGAAGGCAAACTCGGTATTGAAGATGCCATGGATAGAGCTGTTGAAGTCATACGAAACAGGGTGGACCAATTCGGCGTTACTGAACCATTCATTGCCAAGCAGGGGGAACGCTTCATAGTGATCCAACTTCCCGGGATCTCCGACCCGCGAAGAGCAAAGGAGCTGATAGGAAAAACAGCTTTACTTGAATTCCGCATTGCTGATGACTCCCAAAAAGCGACTGATGCGATCAATTCCATTCGCGAACTCGGCGATCCCTATGATAAAAACGGTGATATCAAAGAAGAAGCCCTGAAACTTCTTCCAAAAGGCACTGAGCTTTTTACTACAAGGGCAAGGGATGAATACCATATATTAAAGTCAACACCCGAGCTCACAGGACGCTATCTTATAAACGCGAAAGTCGAATTCGGGCAATTCAGCTATCCCAATGTGAGCTTTGTGCTCAATTCGGACGGAGCCAAGCTTTTCGCCAGGACAACAGCCAATAATGTGGGCAAAACAATGGCCATCATCCTTGACGGAGTTGTGCAGTCAGCTCCATCGATCAGGGAAAGGATCCCCGGAGGCCGCGGGATAATCGAAGGCACATTCTCGATGGAACAAGCTCATGATCTGGCCCTGATACTGAGAGCCGGCGCCCTGCCCGCGCCTGTAAAAATCGTGGAAGAAAGGACTGTGGGGCCGACCCTTGGAGAAGATTCAATACGCAAGGGCATGATATCCCTGGTATTTGCTTTTGTATTCGTAGCAGTATTCATGCTCATGTATTACAGAGTAAGCGGCGCGGTATCCGTGTTCTGTCTCGTACTTAACCTTATCGTCATAATGAGCGGACTTGCGCTTTTCAGCGCAACACTCACACTTCCGGGTTTAGCGGGCATCGCACTGACAGTGGGCATGGCGATCGACGCTAATGTGCTTATATTCGAGAGGATACGCGAGGAGATACGCCTGGGCAAGTCCATAAGAGTATGTCTTGATATGGGATATCAAAAAGCCATAGGCACTATCGTGGACGCTAACCTGACAACACTCATTGCCGCGTTCTTCCTGTTCCAGTTCGGCTCAGGCCCGATCAAGGGGTTTGCAGTGACTTTGACAATAGGAATACTCGCTTCGATGTTCACAGCTGTTTTTGTCAGCCGCAGCCTTTTTATGACTTACTACGAAACCCATCGCCAAGCAAAGAGGATATCGATATGAGAATAAAAATTGTGCTTCTGTGCTGCGGTGCTGCGGTGCTGCGGTTAACAAAGGAAAGACCCTTATGGAACGGGAGCATGGGAGCACGGGAGCACATACGCACAGCTTTCCGACTCCAAGGAGGAAAGCTTGTTTAGTTTTATCGGAAAAACGGATATTGATTTTGTTTCAGCCAGATATTACTGTTATGGCGCAAGCGCGGCATTTTTTATTCTAACAGCGATATTTTTGGCAGTGCGCGGCGGACCGCCGTTGAGCGTTGATTTTAAAGGAGGGATCGCTGTTGACGCGAAAGTGCCTGTGGAAGTCGATATCTCGAATTTAAGAAAAACCTTGAGCAACAACGGCCTTGATGCGCAAGTGCAGACCCTGGGAACTGCCGGACACTACATGATCAAGATAGCGCGCGATGAAGAAGAAGCATCGCTCGATGATAACCTGCATAAATCCCTTAAGGAAGTTTCAGGATCCAGGGGATATGAGATACTGCGCAAGGATTTCGTAGGATCAGTCGTTGGGGAAAAACTAAGGCGTCAGGCATTCTTCGCCATTGCTCTTTCATTCCTTGGGATCATCGTTTACGTGGGTTTCAGGTTCCAAAACCTTGTATGGGGACTCGCCGGAGTGATAGCTCTGTTCCATGATGTGTTTTTAAGCCTGGGATTTATAACGCTTTTTAACCTTGAGATGGACCTTGTACTGATCGCCGCGCTCCTTACTGTGGGCGGTTATTCGATCAATGACACAGTGGTGATACTTGACCGGTTAAGGGAAAGGCTCAGGATCCACACCAAGGAATCGATCTCAAAGGCGATGAACCGTGCGGTCAATGATACGCTGTCGCGTACGATTATTACATCAGGAACATCATTCATCGCTGTGCTCGCTCTTTCGATTTTCGGAGGAATGACGCTGCGGCCTTTTACCCTTGTTCTGCTCTTCGGGATCGTTGTGGGTACTTATTCAACGATCGGGATCGCCTCGAATATCGTGTGCAGCTGGGCAAGCCTCGGGCACGAGAGATATAGGAGATAACAGGGATGAAGAAGATCAGAAGGCCCAACATCACCATAAGGGCAAGAGAAGTATTCTACAGGCTCAAACGCGCAAGACTTCTTGGCGAACTTGATGAAGACCGGATAACCGCGATCATCGACAAATACCAGCTTGCCAAGCTTATCGATCCGGGCTGTCTTTACGAGAACTTCGACCAGGATGAACTTGACATCTCGTCGATCACGCCGGGCAAGATTTCCTGCCAAACAGCAAGCCTGGTATGCGCGACAATAGGCGACAAAGGGTTCGAGGCTAAGATCAAGCTGATCTCTGATATCGAGAAAAACGTCTGCTTTGCGTGGGCAGAAGCGTTCCTCGGGAAAATGATCGACCTGTCATCGCGTCTTATAGCTGATGAGGCCCAAAAAGACTCAATGGAGCTCTGGCAGAGCTTTTATCCGGCAAAAAAAGAAGAGCGCGAACTCTGGGTTTTCCTTCAAAAAAGGATCGCCGTCGAGGAAAAGATCGGCATAAAAGTCTCCATAGATCCCGCCAATGAAGAATCACTCGAAGTGTTCCCTACTTACAGCAAGATTTGGGTATATCCCTGGGTCACAAAAAAAGAAAAAAAACAGCTTGCTGCCCGCTAGAGATGGCTTGGCTGATCCTCTATAACATACTCTTTCCATTACTGATCTTCGTATTTTCCATAGCCAAACTCCTGGGCTCAAGGCGCTCCCTGATCTTTAAGGAACTCTTAAGCGCGCGCTCATGGCTGGAAAGGCTGGGGCTCTCAGGCATTGACCCTCAGGCCCGTATATGGATACATGCGGCAAGCGCCGGAGAAACAAAGGCGCTTAAAAAATTCCTGCAATTAGCGAAACTTAGGACGCCGGCTCCCAAAATACATCTTTCATGCACATCCTCTTCAGCGCGCAAGCTCGCGCATGATGAATACTGCGCGCCGGGACTGGTATCAAGCGTCTCGTACATGCCCCTGGATTTCTGGCCGATCGTGTGGCTTTATATGCTCAGACTGCCCAATATAAAGGAAATAATCATAGTTGAGACTGAATTATGGCCGAGTTTTATATATGAGGCGAAGCGAAGGAGCAAGCGTTTATACCTGATCAACGCAAGGATGTCGGAAAGGACAGTGAGATGGGGGAAGAGATTTAAGAACCTGTCTCAATGGCTCACAAGCCTCTTCGACAAGATAATATTGAGCGGAGAAAAGCAGAAGCAGAATTTCATTGATATCGGAGCCGGGCAGGACATATTGCGTGTGTCCGGGAACATGAAGCTTGACCTGAATGTTTCCGGGACAGCTCATCCGCACGGCAAAGCCAGGGGCGCTATGCGAAAACAACTCGGGCTTGGCGAAAAACACATCCTTATAACAGGAGCATCAACACATCCCACTGAAGAGGGGATAATCGCAAGGGAATTCCTTGAATTGCGCAAAGCGCATGATAGCCTGCGATTACTTGTGGCTCCGAGGCATCTCGAGAGGCTTGATGATGTAAAGAGGACCCTTGAAGACCTGGGGCTTGGATTTGCGCTTTATTCGCAGATCACTCAGAGCCCGGCGCCAGAGAGCTATATAATCATACTTGATACGTTCGGGATACTCATGGACCTATACAGCGCTTCTGACATTATTTTCATGGGAGGAAGCTTCATAAAAAAGCCCGGGGGGCACAATTTCCTTGAGCCTGCTGCAATGTCAAAGCCCATAATAATGGGCCCGATGTTCGCGAATTTCAGGGAAATCGCGGATCCATTCATCAAGGCGGGCGCTCTGGAAATAGTCAAAGACCACGCTGACCTGGGGCAAGCTTTGAGCAGGTTTATCAAAGACCCTGACCTTCGCTCTCAATACGGAAAAAACGCGCAAAACTGCCTTTTTGAGATCCAGGGAGCAAGCCAAAAAACATGGGAAATTATCGATTCCTAGTTTTTACCTAATTCTTGCAGCACACCCACACGTTTGTATAAGGCGGCCAATTGGTTTGACTGTCTGTTGCCCCAGCCTGACAATGACCTCCGCTGCCGCACCCGCACCACGCATAGCATGCAAAACCATGGCTATGGGTTCCGGAGCCGCTCGTTGTTCCGGGCCTGCGTGTACCGGTAACATTGCCTGTTCCTCGAATGGTTCTGCCATCAAGTCTCGCAGCCCTTGTCCATCCGGAAGGGCAACTTGCAGTGTAGGTTGAAATCACGCAGAAACCGGAAGGGATTGATGCTTCAGGCCAGGCGTTTTTGGATTCGCCGCCTAATGTCAGTTCATTCTGTATCACTGCATCCGGGACATTCAGAATGGCATTCGCGCTGTCAAAAGTCATTATGTTTGATGCGCCATCCCCGATGTAAATATTCTGGGGGGAACTCAAGGATAAGTTGTTCAGAGCATATATACTGGCAGTGTCATCACCGGTAAAACCGATCTCAGTGTCCGCGGTTGTTTTGATGGTAACCTTGGTATTTGCCAAAGGAATGTTTGTTCCGATGCCGACAGTGGCTCCGGCTTGCGCAGCAAAGGAGCTATCGCCCAGAGCGCGCAATTGCTTATACACTCCGTACGGTGATGGATAAAAACTCGTGATGGTAAGCCTCTCAGCCATAAGAGTTGCCCCGTATATCAACAAACCGAAAACTCCAATGACCGCAACATCTCCGAGCTTGACCGGCCTCTCCCTCCAGGAACCGAATTTCATAACCTAAGTTTACAAATAAATACGGGGGCGGTTTGGGTGTTTTTTACTTGGCAAACGCGCGCTCAAGCATGCGGCTGTCAGAGGAAATCCACTAAAAAATGCCAAAAACCCGTTGGAAAAGATTGATATAATGGGTTATATTGAATACCGGACAAGACGCTGGTATAGGTGTCTGATTTAGCGCATGCCTCGATCCCATCAGAACAAAGCATGTTTGAGCTGAAAGGGTCGGAGACATGTAATGAATTTCATGTCTGTCACGTAAAAGACAGTCTGTAATTATTTTTATGCACCAACAAATACTTATTTTAAGATTATCATCCCTTGGAGATGTCGTACTCCTCGGCCCTGCTTTAAAAGCCCTGAAAAAAGCCTGCCCGGCTTCGCATATAACCGCTGTAACAAAAAAACCATTCATTGATGTTCTGTCTTCAAACCCTGATATCGATAAAGTGATCGCGTACAATGGACTGCTCAATACTTATAATGAATTAAAATCTGGCCAGTTTGATTGTATCCTTGACTTTCATGGAGTGATCAAAACGCGCCTGCTCTCCATGATGCTGACCGCGAAACTAAAGGCCTGTTACTCGAAAAACGTGCTTGGCAGATACCTGATACTCATGTCAGGAAAATTCAGGAGATCCGATATGGCAAGGCACGTACAAGACCGCTATCTTGATCTTCTTAAGACTATCGGCATAGGGGAGATGAGAGTGCTTGTCATGCAGACAGCTTTCCTCGGGGATGCTGTTCTGACGCTGCCTCTGCTTAAAAGCATCAAAGAAAGGCTCTCTTCAGCCAATGTGTACGTGCTGAGCAGGCCTGAACACCATGATGTTTTCGCAAGAGAAGGCTTCTGCGTTATCATCGATGATAAGCGCACCAAGAACAGGAAGGTCCTCGGATTCATCAATACTCTGCGCAACCTCAAACGAGGAGGATTCGATCTTGCCATAATACCTCACCGGTCATTCCGCAGCGCGCTCCTTGCCTGGCTCGCGCAGATCCCGCAGAGGATAGGATTCTCAACATCATCGGGATATTTCTTCCTCACCTCGCAAGTGCCTTTTAATTGGGAAGAACATGACAGCGAGAGAAACCTCAAGCTTCTTGACCGGGTCATCCTCCCGTCTAAAGACGCGCTTGATTGCGCGCATAGATCATGGTTCACACTGGCTGACAAGGACCATATATTCGCTCAGGATTACCTGCAAAAACTCGGGGTCGATCCGGCAAACGCTTTTATCGTTGGCATCGCTCCGGGCTCAAAGTGGCCCACCAAAAGCTGGCCTGTTGAGAACTTCTTGAATGTGGTCTCAGAGCTTAAAACGCGTTTTAACAATATCAAAATAGTGTTGATAGGCTCATCTGAGGACAAACCGCTCTGCGATGCTCTGGAGCAATCGCTTAACGGAACGAGCGCGCTCAACCTCGCCGGGAAAACCACGCTCAAGGAGATCATCCCCTTGATGTCGAAATTCAAGCTTTTCCTCTCGAATGATTCAGGCCCTATGCATATTGCCTGCGGCCTTGGGATACCCACAGTCGCTGTTTTCGGGCCCACAGTGAGAGAATTCGGATTCTTCCCAAAAAGCGAGAAAAGCATACTTGTGGAGAGCGAAGACCTCTCATGCAGGCCATGCTCACTGCACGGCGGCCTCAAATGTCCGAGAAAACATTTCCTGTGCATGCGCTTGATAAGACCCGAGGACGTAATGAAGGCTTGCGAGAAAGTACTGAGCAGCGTGAAACGTGAGACGTAAGACGTGAGAAGTTTAACAGGAAGAAGAATCCCGGATTCTTTCTCCTGTTTTCTGTTTTTAACATTTTACGTTTCACGTCTCACATTTCACGATACCGTGAACTGCGATAACATGCGAATGGGACATACGGAGTGAAAAATATTAACAAAAACCTGAAAATACTTCAAATGATGGATGAGCCGTGGGATAGCGGGCTCACAGCAAGCGCGCTGCGCCTGTCTTCAATGCTTTCAAAAACAGGCCAGGACACCACCATACTTGCGCCATTCGATTCATTCGCCCACAAACAAGCGCTTAGATCAGGATTGCCGGTGATAACATACAGGGCCCCGTGGCTGCTGTCCCTGCCTCTGATAATCGAGGATATCAACAGGCTGGGGATCAACATGCTCCATGCGCACACAGGGTCAATGCACACATTAGCCTGGATAGCGTCGTATTTCATTGAAAACGCCAGGATAATCAGGACAAGGGGGGAACAGCGCTCATCAAAAACGAATCCTCTTTATTCATTGATCCTTGGCCGCACTGACTGGCTTGTTTTCCCGACAGAACACTTACAGCGGATGTTCCTCGCCGACAACATGTCATGGAAAAAAATAGCAAAAGTCATATATCCCGGATTCTCGAATCCTGCGTCCGCGAACGGGGCCCCCTCGCCCGACAGCAGCAGGATCATAGTCACAATGGTCGGCAGACTTGATCCCATCAAGGGACCGTGGGATTTTCTCGATGCCGCTGCCCTGACCGCTTCCAAGTTCCCTAAAGCGGAATTTTACATGGCCGGAGAAGAGAAGAATGTGAAAAAAAGCGATCTTATCGCTTACTCAAAAAAACTCAAGCTCAAAAACAAGGTCACGATCACGGGGTATTTAAGCGCGAACGATCTCAATGACCTGATGGCGCGCACTGATATCGCGGTGATCGCCTCGCAGGGGTCTGAAGTGATCTCAAGAGTCTGCCTTGAGTGGATGAGCATGGGAAAACCCATTGTAGCGACCAGAGTGGGAATGATAACCGAGATCCTGGAACACGGTGTCAATGCGTTTCTGGCCAACACGAATTCCCCGCAAGAAGTTTACGAGCATATCAGCGCCCTGGCTAAAAGCAGTTCCAGACGCAAGGCAGTCGGCCAGAAAGCAAGGCAAACCTACATGCAGTCATATTCACCCGAGATATTCACTGCCAACTATAAGGAATTATATGCGCATTCTTCATCTTGATTTTGAGCTGACATTCAGAGGAGCTGAGAACCAGCTTATGCTCCTGCATAAGCATCTCCTGGCCGAAAACATCGAGAGCGCGGTGATCACCGCGCGAGATTCGGCTTTTGCTCAAAATGCGCGCAAGTCAGGGACTAAAAACGTGCGCACCCTGGCCAGATCCGCTCTTAAGATCGGGGAATTCGACCCTATGCTCTCATTGAAGGTTTTGCGCGAAGTAAATTCATTTAAACCGTCCATCATCCACTGCCACAGCGCCCATGCCGCGGGCATTGTATTCATGGCCAAGGCATTCCTGCCCGGATCGATCAAGATCATTTTCAGGCGCGCTGTATCCAACAGGATCGGCGCCTTTTCAAGGTTCAAATACGAATCAGCGCACTGCCTCATTGCCGTATGCGAAGCAGCGAAGAATGAGCTGGTAGACCGCGGAGTAAGCCCCGGCAGGATCAAGATCATACATTCAGGCATCATATTCCCGGGCAATGGCAAGCGCGCCCGGAAGGATAATTCCGGGCGGTTGAACCTTGGCACGCTCTGCGCGCTTGATAAAAAACAAAAGGATGTTCAAACCCTCATCAAGGCAGCTGATACCCTCAAGAGCAAAGGATACGAATTCAACCTGGAGATCCATGGCGATGGCCCGGATCTGGATCGTCTTAAGGATCTGTCCTCTTCATTGAAACTCGAAGACTCTGTGCATTTTGCCGGCTGGTCGGATGATATCAATGCTTCTATCGCGGCGCTCGATATATTCGTCATGCCGTCCCTTGAGGAAGGCACCTCCAATGCCCTGATAACAGCGATGAGCCTGGGTCTGCCCTGCATCGCCACGGCCGCCGGAGGGAACCCCGAAGTGCTCAAAGACGCGGGCCTGCTCACACGCCCCGCAGACAGCACTGATCTCGCGCAAGCGCTTAGCAGCCTCATTGACAGCGCGGATCTCAGGATATCCCTCGGTGATACAGCGAGGAGCCGCTCGCAGGATTTTTCTTTTGAAAAAACGTTCCAAAAAACTTTAAATTGCTACAAGGAGTTGCTTAAACATTGACCGGAAATAAACTTACAGTCGTTGTAATCGCCACGAACGAGGAAAAAGACATAGGACAATGTCTTAGATCCGTAAAACCGCTTGGCTGCAGGATCCTTGTTGTTGACGGAGGCTCCACGGACTCAACGATCCGGATCGCCGAAGATCTGGGGGCCGAGATCGCGCACAGGAAATTCGATGATTTCCTGAGCCAAAGAAGATATGCTCTTGACCTGGTGAAAACAGAGTGGGTACTCAGCCTTGACGCTGACGAACACATAGATACGGAGCTGAACGCGCAAATACTCTCTTCCATAGAAAAAAACAGCAAATCCGGATTCTGGATCAGATTCGAGATACTCTTCATGGGCAGGAAAATGCGCTTCTGCGGCCTTGGCAAGGAAAAGCATATGAGGCTTTTCAGAAAAGACGCGATACGCCTTGTTCAGCTTAAAAGAGTCCACGAAGCATACAAAGTTGAAGGCGCGAAAAGCTTGATAAAAACCGGGGTGATATTCCACAAGCCCTATGAGAACCTTTCCGACTATCTGACGAAATGCGAACTCTACACGGATCTTGCTGCTGAAGACTTTGTTAAACAGGGGAAAAAGCTCAATGTGCGCCACCATTTTATAGGACCGTATGAGTTTTTCAGGAGATATCTTCTGCAGCTCGGATTCCTCGACGCGTTCCCGGGATTCGCATGGGCAGCCTTATCCGCATACCACAGGACTGTGCGCTACAGTAAAATAAGGAGGCTTCTGCAAAACCGATGAATCTGATCATTATCATCAGCTCAATACTGGTATCGATCATGGTTATAGGATTCTCCCTGCGATGGAACTGGTGGCGCAAACGAAAAGGAGGCATCCCGGTCCTTATGTACCACAAGATAGGCCACGCGCCCGCTCTGAGCGCCCAGAAAGAACTCTGGATCGATCCTCAGACTTTCGCCTGGCATATGGAATACCTCAAATCCAAGGGTTTTGAGAGCGTGACTTTCAAGGACATCAGCCAGGGCATAATGCCCGAAAAACCCGTGATAATCACATTCGACGACGGGTACTTGAACTGCTACGAGAATGCTTTCCCCATAATGCAGCATTTCAACATGCGGGGAGTTTTCTATATAGTGTTCAACGCAATAGCCAAGGATAATTTCTGGCATGACCCGAAAAACGAGCCCAGGATCCCCATGATGAATCTTGAACAGATCATCACAATGCAAAAAGCCGGGATGGAGATAGGCAGCCACACCCTCGATCATAAGAGGCTCAAAACGCTCTTGCTTGATGATGCGAAGTACGAACTCAATGAAAGCAAAAAACAGCTTGAAGCCCTGATCAATGAGGAAATGACTTCATTCGCTTTTCCATACGGCAACGGCGAAGACAGCCCTGATCTTATAAACGCGGCTTTTGATGCAGGATATAAATACGTAATAGGAATCCACTCCGGCATCTGGCAAATGGATAGCGGTCAGAATACAGAAGACAGCGAAGCAGTCCCGGAGTATGCCCGACAGGACAGTACACCGGGACAGGCAAAAGACCCGACTGATTCGGTTGTTCCGCGTATTTTTGTCAGGGGAGATGATATCAGGTTCGATTTCATGCTCCAGCTAAAAACCGGCCGGTCCAGACAATGACAGCATCACAGGAGCACAGGAGCACAATTCTCCATATCACAGATTCCATGGCCATGAGCGGAGGGATAAAGCAACTCCTTCTGCTCATGAAGGGCATCAGAAAACTCGGTCCTGATGGAAAAAATCCTCTGCCAACAGGAGCACAGGAGCACAGGAGCACAGGAGCACAATTTTTCGCAAAGCAAGCCCTTGTATGTCAGCCTGATTCCGCGATCATCAAGGATTTTAAGGAAGCGGGATTCCCTGTGTATACAGCGCGCATGTTCCAGGATTATGATATTCCCGCTGCCATAAGGCTCAAGGAGATCATAAGCGCCGCAAAAGCGGATATCGTGCACGCGCACCACCCCAAAGCGCATGCTTTGGCCCTGATTACCAGGCATTTCATTGATTTTCACTTGATAGTATCCAGGCGCGTTACGCATTCCATACCCTGGTATCCCACAAGCACCTGGAAATACCGCAACTCAAAGATCGATCGCTATGTCTGCGTCTCAAATTCAGTTGCCAGCGTCTTGAAACGCGCCGGAGTGCGCTCGGATAAGATCTCGGTCGTTGAGAGCTCAACAGACCTGGATCGCTTCAAGCCTTGCGCGCCGCCGCAAACGATCACAGATGAGTTCAAGCGCAAGGGCTTTGATGTCACGGGCAAGCAGGTATTCGGGATGATAGCCAATTATTCGCAATGGAAAGGCCATGACATTTTCCTTGAAGCATGCGCAAAACTCAGGCAAAACCGCGCAGCGAACGACTTTGTGGCAGTTCTCGCCGGAAGAGACACAGATACCCCTGCTTTGAAAAATAGGATCCGCGATCTCGGCATTGATGATAACACGTGCCTCCTTGGCTGGAGAAATGACGCTGAGCGCTTACTATCGGTTTTCAACGCCCTGATCTGCCCGTCAAACTCAGGCGAAGGACTTTCCGGAGCCATCAGGGAGGCTTTTGCCATGAAGATACCTGTTATCGCAAGTTCGATCCCTCCCAATATAGAACTCTTGGGAGATGGGGGGAATTTAAGAGGCTGGCTCTTTAACGCAAAAAGCGCTTCCTCTCTGGCTGATACTTTAAGCGAATTTTCACGTTTGAGCAAAAACATAAAAGACGATATAGCGCAAAAGGCTTACGTATTCACAGCTGAAAACTATTCCAAGGACGCGATGGTTACAAAGACCGCTGATATCTATTCAGGATTCAAAAAAGCCGCGCGCCCGACGCAGGAACGCGCAGCGCGTGTATGCACACAAGCAGATAACAATAACGCTGCTTTTAATTCCGCTGAAAACAAAAAAATACTTGTGATCCAGTTGAAGCGCCTAGGCGATGTGCTGCTCACAACCCCGGCTCTTGCGCACTTGAGGAAACGATTCCCGAAAGCGAGGATCGATTTTCTCTCATACAAGGGGTTCGCTTCGGCGATAAACAACAATCCGGATGTTGATTCAATTATCCGCTATCCCAAGCAAAGCAAATTCAGGATGCTCGGCGCCATAAGGAAGATCCGCGCAATCCGATATGATCTTGTCGTGGATTTTATGGCAAGCGGAGCAAGCGCGTGGATATGCCTGTTGTCCGGAGCTAAGATCAAGGCATCCCTGGGATCGAAGTATCCAAAATGGATACACAACATACGGATCAATGAGTCTGATATTCCTTCGTATATGGCTGAAACGAAGATATCGTTTCTGGATGCTCTTTTTGAGAGCTTGTCAAAGAACAATGGAAGATATCAGCGCGGCGCGCATAAAGATCTAAGGATATTGCCGAAGATCTGCGTAAAAAACGAGCGGATCGCATATTGGAAGGACGCATTCTCTTTCAGCAAGTACGATAGATCGCCCCTGATAGCCATTTCAGCCGCCTCAAGACGGAGCACGCGCAGATGGCATGCCCGGGGCTTCGCGCAGGTAGCTCAAATGCTGGCTGAAAAACTCAAGGCGAAAGTCGTGTTTCTATGGGGCCCCGGCGAGAGGGAATATACGCGGGACATAGTGGATATGGCGCATAATGAAAACGTGATACTGGCTCCAAGATTAGTCGATTTTCATGACCTTGGATCGTTTATCAGCAATACTGACCTGCTTATCACAAACTGCAATGGAACCAAACATGTGGCCATCGGAGTAGATACTGCGACGCTTACCATCCACACGAGCTCGGATCCTGCTGTGTGGAATCCTGCGCAGCATGATTCTCACAGATTCATATGCGCTCAACATCTGCCATGTATAGGGTGCCGCAAAAATACCTGCCCCTTTTCCATGCAATGCGCCTCGATGCTGGATCCGCAAGCGGTATTCGATGAAGCAGTCTCGATGCTGGCTGCGGCGGCTGCAAAGGTTGACATGGCTAAGACATGAGGAACCTCTGGATCAAACTCAGAAGCAAACCCATGGGATACGCGGTTCTTTATATCGCGTCGAAAATATATCTTGTTGCGCTGTACCTGGTATATGCCATACGCCGGGTTTCGCCTTCAGCGCCCGGATCGATCCCCGGAAAAGTGATATCAGTGGGGAATTTAAGTTCCGGAGGCACAGGGAAAACAGCTTTTACGCATTATCTTTCCAGGAACTATCTGATGAAAGGGGAAAAAGTCTGCGTATTGAGCAGAGGGTACAAAGGCGGCGACGAAGCAAAACAGCTCGCTGATTCGCTTAAAAAACATTTCCCCGCGTTTTGCGTAGAAACAGGAGCTGATCGCTACCAAGGAGCGGTCAGATATATTAATGCCCACAAGAACGGACACAACCCTGTTTTTATCCTGGATGACGGGCATCAGTACCATGGCATACGCAAGGACTTGAATATCGTCCTGATCGACGCCATAGATCATGACCAGAACCGTAACCTGCTTCCCTTGGGCCTCTTAAGAGAACCTTTTGAACCGGCCATAAAAAGAGCTGACATCGCGATAATCACGCATGCTGATCTCGCCGGCAAGGGATCTCTTGAACGGACAAGAAAGCTTATTAATGGATCAGGCGCTCGCGTGCCTGTGTTTGAAGCTGTACACGAACCACTGGACCTCGTGTCTCTTGCTGATCCGGCTCAACACTTCCCGCTTGAACGGATAGAAGGGGAAAACATCGTGCTTTTCTCAGGGATAGGCAATCCCCGTTCTTTTGAAGACACTGTTGCGCGCAAAACAGGCGCCGCAGTATCAAGGCATTTTATTTTCGAGGATCACGCAGGATATGCTCAAAGAACGATCAATGATATAGCGCGCTGGAGCAGGGAAAACAATGCCTCATGGATAATAACCACTTCCAAAGACGCTGCCAGGCTTCGCGCGCTTGAGAACCTCGATACAAGCCCGAT
>JBHPMF010000118.1:0-5750 GCA_042563375.1 Elusimicrobiota bacterium
ACAGAAATTGCGCACATCCTCGAATTGCAGCTCAATCCCTAAGCCGGCAAAAACGGAAGTGAAAACCAGCCAGCCCTATTCGGTAATTTCACTTTCCCTCGTGTTTCCGTCGAGCCTCTTGGCAGAGCATAAGTCTCATAGTGCCTCTTGGATCCCGAAACATTACGTAAACACTACGCAAAAATCACAGCCATTCCCGCGCCCCGTCTGTCATTCCTGTTCCCCATCTGTCATTCCCGTACCCCATCTGTCATTCCCGCGAAGGCGGGAATCCAGAACCTCTATTTATATAGAGATTTGCGGGCTCCGGTACCCGCATGTCTGGTTGCGGGAGCGTGTTCTCTAATGTCTCCCTTTTCTCGTAGCGCGGCAGATTGCCAGAGGTCCTGAGCGAAGTCGAAGGGTATGCCGCTTCTTCCAGTTCTTCTCCTATGCCACAAAATCCAGATAATTCTCCCGATGGATCAGGGAATATTCTGAGTTTCGGTAGGTGTTAAGAAAATCCTTTGGCGGCTTAGGCTTCTGCTTGCTCCATTTGAATTCAAAGCCATAGAGTTTGCCTTCGCGCTCTTCTATGAAATCAATTTCTTTCTGGTCGTAAGTCCGCCAGAAATACCTGTTGCTGGGCGTCTGGGTATATTCCATTTTCTTGATGCGCTCTGAAATGCAGTAGTTCTCCCAAAGCCTGCCCACATCATCGCGCAAGTTGAGGGAATTAAAATTCGAGATCACCACATTGCGGATGCCATTGTCCCGGAAATAGTATCTGGGGGTTTTCGTGTATTCCTTGCGCAGATTACGGCTGAATCCCGGAAGAGAAAACAGGATGTATGATTTTTCCAGCAATTCCAGATAGCGCATAACAGTCTTCTTGTTGACGTTAAGATGCATTGCCAGCTCAGAGTACGAGACATCATTGCCGATCTGAAAGGATATGAGGCGTAGTAGATTAAAAACAAAGAGGGAATCTTTCAAGTTGTCCATCTTGAGGATATCTTTTAAAAGATAGGTGTCGCGTATCGCGATAAGCTCTTGGCGCTTGTCATCATGGGTTGCGGCTGTAAACACTTGGGGATAAAGACCGTAGATAAGTTTTTCTTCCAGGCGTTCCTTGGTTTGAAGATAATCCTCTGTTTTGCTTAATTCCAGCTGCGCGAGCGGATACAGATGCGGGAAATATCCGCGGCCCGTGAGAGGTTCTCCAACCTGGCCCCGGAGATCCATGGAGGATGATCCTGTGATAAAGACCGAGATGCCTGGAACCGTATCGATCAGCAGTTTCAGGTTCTTGCCGATATTGGGGATGGCTTGCGCCTCGTCAATAAAGAGCATATCGTATCCATCCACAAACCTTTTCAATATATGAGCGCGCTGCGAGGAAAGCGCTTCTGCTACGTCAAGGTTTTCTCCATCCACCAGCACGATGCGCTTGTCTGATATCGTCTGCCTGAGCTTCTCCATCAGAACAGTCTTCCCTGTTCTTCTGGCTCCAAGAAGGGTCACAACCTTTCCAGGCTTTAATTGCTTAAGTATCTGTTTATCTATATATCTGGATATCATAGTGCCCGTATTATACATAAGATAGGCATTGACGTATTCGGCTTGGCGATATTGTTCCTTAAATCAGCATATTCACTAGCGAGTAAAAGGCCGCCGCCTGCTTCATCATGACCGCCGTGATCGAGCGCACAAGCTGGAAATACCGTCACCCAAGAGGCCTGCGCGGCATCTTCCTCGACGCCGGCCACGTCTCCCAAACCCTTTATCTCGTATCCCAGTCATTGGGCCTCGGCTCCTGCTTCATCCTCGCCCTACTTGAAGAGCCTTTTGAGAAACTTCTCAAGCTCGACGGCATCTCCGAAAGCGTGGTGGGGATCTCCACTGTGGGATATCCCGACTCTTAACTGCTAATTTGGCTTGGCATAAATATTGATCTCAAATAATAATGAACAAGAAAACTGCTATGCCCGTACATAAACCCATTACTGCCGTAGTTGAGACCGCTTTATATATTAAATATTGTAGGATTCAAAAGTATACGAGAGATTTTCACATGCCATATTTCCTGAAACTGACATTACTTCTTACAGTCTTGACAAGGAAAATGCAATATGATTAAGTTGAAAAAAAGTGGCGTAACATTCAAAATGAAAACAAAAAAATCACTATTCGGTATTTATCTTTTTCTCATATTTGCGCTTATGCTGTTTCAAGCAAAAAAGTCTTCAGCGGTTGTATTTAACCTGCCAAATAACATCAAAACAATCAATGTAAGCATTGGCGCTGACGCGGATATTTCAGGCAGACATGTATCGCGCGATGGCGCTGAGCTTATCCCTCCTGATTGTTTTCCATCAGGCAAGGTGGGTTTTGAGGTTATCGCACCAGGCGGATGCGATCTTGCCCTTACGCAAACAGAGGACAACCCTGTAACAAGCTATGGAGGCGGCGGCCTTTTCGGCAACTCCTGGCAAGAAAGGATAGTTTCCGGAGGATGCGGGGACTTAAGCATCACTGCGTATCGTCGCATCAGTACCATTAGGGCAGGTATGTTTTCCAAAAATACCAGGGATCTCGTTAACTTGACCTATAACTTTGCCTACACGGACACTGCCCTGGAAGGCGACCATATTATTAACATGACTGTTGGGGGAAGCGCCGGAAGCTGTTACGACTATCCTAATGTCTTCGGTTATCCTGATGGCTATCCGCAGCTGACTTACACCTACGATGATGGATCCGGCAATATTGTCACGGAAGGACCCCTTGCCATTGCGCCATGGGCGACCCCCGCGACGAACATCTCTGTGACTCTTCGTTTTCCTGAAGCAGCATCTAAATACGATCTGGCAATCAGCGCTGGGGGCGGCCAAGAAGCTGTGATCATCCAATCCCTTGAGAACCCCCTTAAAGTCATTGTCAAGGAGGGGGAGAATCCAAAAGATGACCTTGACATTGCTTTCTCGATAACCCAGGACCCATCAAACGGGAAAGCCTCTTTCTCTGAAACCGAGATATTGAGAGAAGTCACAATACCGACCGGCCCGGATGGCATTTCCCAAACACTTTTTAAACTTGGAAACAAGATTGGGTCCTATAAAGTCACAGCGTCATGCGCAGGAGATGCGCAATGCGAGCCCCAATCAGTCACATTCTCTGTAAATGCCCTTCCTGCTTACTTAGACAGGGAGTCCCCCAATGATGACCCTAACCTTGAAGCCATCATCCACACGGTTTCTCAACCCCTTGATCTCGCAGTCAAAACCCAGGAAAGCTCTGCGACCGCAAATGTCATCGCCGATGTCGAGATAAATTGGTCAGGGGAAGGCCCCGCTCCTTTTTCATTTCCTCAGCAGACTCTTTTTACCGACACCAATGGCTTATCCAAAATAACAACATTACTTATCAAACCTTTGAATTACTTGTTTACAGCATCTTCCTTTGATGCTGAACCTTCTGAGGAAGAATTTAGAGTATGCGGAAAACTTAATATAAATAACTGGAAGCAATATGAGGGTGGTTGGGAGAATGGTGTCTATGATAACACTACATTAAGAATTAGAGCTAGCGGCTGTTTATTAACAGCATATGCCCAAATCCTGCAATATCTGGGTATCGATACCGATCCAGCTCAATTGAACACATGGTTGATAGGCGATAACGGATTCAATCCAGGTGGCAGGATACGACCCATTTCTATGCGAAACTATTCCATGACTTTTGATCAATCAGTATTGTTTGAAACTGAAAGAGCTTTTTCTGAAGAATTAATTGATAATGAGTTATCCAGCGGCAAGCCTGTTATAGCGTTCCTTTACAGTATCAGCAGTTCTCCCTATAGTGTCGCGGCTTCTTCCGGCTCTCATTTTATTGTAATTACAGGCAAATGCAAGGATACCTATTTGGTTAATGATCCTGGCCATGGAACATGGAGAATTAAAACTCTTGATGACTACATATCTGAGTTGAGGCGAAATTATGCAAATCCACTATTTTGGAGAGTTCGAAATGTTCGTACAGTAAATCAACTGCCGGATGATTTTAGTTATATAGGGACAAGTGGCCGATCTCCTGTCCACCTTCTCCTGACTGACCCACTAGGCAGAAAGGTTGGATACAATCCCTCTGCGCCTCCGTATGGGTGGGCCATGTGGGATCACTATCATGAAATGCCAAATTCCGCATATGAACCGGAGGGAGGCCTTCCAGTAGACCCCAATGATCCTCATAACAGACCACCGGTTGTTCGTGAACTCAAAATAGGTCCAGTGGAAATTCGGGGAGATTACAAGCTTGAAGTTGTTGGTACGGGCGATGGTATCTATCATATTGACATGTTGCTTATCAATAAAAACGGCGAAATTCTTCTCGACAGCACCTCTCTCGGCCTAGCATCGTCTAATACAAAAGACCACTTTAGTTTTTCCTATGATCCCTTATCTTCCCAGCCGGTTCCAATAATCAAAAATGTAACGCTAATGACGCTGCAAAAAGACTTAAACACTGCTTTTAATATTGGACTTATAGACAATCAGGGGATTTATAATTCACTTAAAAAGAAAATAGGGGCGGCTATTTCTGCGCAATGGCGAGGAAAAGCAAAGGTTATTCGAAATATACTTCAATCTTTCATAAATGAATTGGAAGCTCAGAGAAATAAACACATAAAAGACGAAGCATATCAGGTGCTTAAGAACGACGTGGAGGTTTTATTAGGCCCAAGTTGATAGCAAAAATAACACTCTTCCTTTTCCTCTCTTTGACTTTAACCACCACGTCCTGCCTTGCTCAAAAATCAGAAAATCAGCAAAATGATTTGGAGCCAAAATCTTTTGAGCTTATGCGCAGCCAAGAAATTGATATCCAGATTAATTGCGGCGGTTACAAGCCCAAAGAAGAAGCATTTGAAGACCAAATAGATGCTCCTACCCATCTTCTCTTAATTGATCCCCTAGACAGAAAGGTTGGATACAATCCCTCTGCGCCTCCGTATGGGTGGGCCATGTGGGATCACTATCATGAAATGCCAAATTCCGCATATGAACCGGAGGGAGGCCTTCCAGCAGACCCCAATGATCCTCATAACAGACCACCGGTTGTTCGTGAGCTCAAAATAGGCAAGTCCACTGTTGGTGGCACATACATTTTGGAAGTAGTTGGAGCAGAAAAAGGTAAGTACTATCTTTCTGCCGGTGTTGCATTGTCACATATAGGGATGGGCAGTTCTAAGGTCGAGAGGTTGCTAGAGCAAATGTATTTTGGTTTTTCGCATCCAAACAAAAAAGACATCTATCTACTAACCTATGATCCCTATACCAAAACCCAAGCCACCTTTGTCAAGGATGTAACATTTAAGACAATCTCTAAAGACTTGAAAGTAGCTCATGAGCTTAAATTAATTACGGATAAGAAACTTTATCGCTCCCTTCTTACGAAAGCCAAAAAACTGAGCAAATCGAAAGGAAAGAAAAGGGAAGAATTCTTCAAAGCTTTTATTTCAGAACTTGATTCAAATAAAGACAAGAAGATTCTTGGGAAAGCCTATGACATTCTCAAGGAAGACGCTGAGAGCCTGCACAAGTTGCAATAGCTTGCCAACGCCCAGATGAGTCATGGGTGGAGCAGAAACAAGAAGTCATCCCAAAGCATGCTTAATGCTTTCTTAAATGAGCTTGAGGCTCAAAAAGACAAGCATATCACAGAAGAAGCATATGCTGCCCTAAAAGGCAGCGCTGAAACCCTGCTTAGCA
>JBHPMF010000120.1:0-5551 GCA_042563375.1 Elusimicrobiota bacterium
GGGATCAGGCTTAAAAATACTTTCCGGAATGTTCACTCCGTGTCTTGCGAATTCTTCAAAAAATTTAGGTATCTTGCCTGTGGCTGTGTGGAAACCCTGGACTTTTCCTTCAGCATTTATGCCTGTTTGCACGAATTTGAATATCTCCTGAGCTAAAACCTGGTTCTCATCGCGGCCTATGACTTCCACAACGGAAACGACTTTTCTTGAGCCGTCCTGCAGGCGGGTAAGCTGGCAGATGACATGCACAGCGCCTGACACCATCTCTCTTAATACCCATACAGGGAGGTTGAGTCCGCTCATAAGGCACATGGTTTCCAAGCGGTTGAGCGCGTCTTTGGGGGAGTTGGAATGGATCGTGGTCATTGATCCGTCATGACCTGTATTCATGGCCTGAAGCATGTCTATGGCTTCTCCGCCTCGGCACTCTCCGACCACTATCCTGTCAGGTCTCATACGAAGGGCATTCTTCACAAGGTCGCGGATGTTCACTTCCCCTTTTCCCTCGATATTAGGCGGCTTTGACTCAAGCCTGACCCAGTGTTCCTGCTCGAGCCTGAGTTCAGCCACGTCCTCAATGGTGAGTATCCTGTCTTGTTTCGGGATGTAGGATGACATGAGGTTTAAAAAAGTGGTTTTGCCGGATCCGGTGCCGCCGCTGACGATCACGTTCTTTTTGATCTTGATCGCGGCATCCATGAAATCCAGAAGTTCCTGCGTCACCCCGCCGAGCCTTATGAGGTCTGCGCCGAGAAAGGGTTTGGATGAGAAGCGCCTGATGGTTAAAGTCGGGCCGCTTACAGCAAGAGGCGGGATCACAGCATTAACGCGCGAGCCGTCTTTTAAGCGGGCATCGACCAGAGGCGCGCTCTCATCGATCCTTCTTCCCAAGGGGGCCACTATCCTTTTAATGACTTCAACTACCTGGTCGTCATTCCTGAAATGCTTGGGCCACAAATACGGTATGCCTTTACGTTCAACGAATATCTGATTGTGTTTATTCACCATTATTTCAGTGATGCTTTCATCCCGGAGGATCTCCTCAAGAGGACCGAGTCCCATGATCTCATCCACAAGTTCCTGGATGAACATGATGCGCTCATCACGGCTGAGCTCGATATCCTTCTTTTTGTCAAGCACGCCCGCGATGATCTGTTCTACTTTTGTGCGCAGCGCCGAGCTTGCCGCGGCGTCTCCGCCTGTTTTCACTCTGTGCGTTTCAAGGGCAACGACCACTTCGCTGTGTACGAGTTCCTTGAGCCTGTTGAATTTTTCCTGCAATTCAGGGGATTTCTCGAGCTCATCAGCGCTCTTGGCGGGGGAGGCCACCGGAGCGGGCGCGGCTTGCGAGCCGTCCTCTGAGGCGGTCCCGTCTCCCTGCCAGAAGCCGTCTACTTTTTTTGCATATTGCCAGAGGGCCGAGAGATCCGATGAAGTGCTTTTCGGTTTCAGCTGCGTTAAATGCTGCAGTACGAATCGCAGGCTTCTGCACCAGGGAGCTGAAGGTTTTTCTTTCACAATATAGCCGAATGATGTGTTCGCCGAGATCGGTATTGCTTCTTCCCATGGCAGAAGATACTGGGCCTGCTTCTCATACATGAAAAGAGCGCCTTCAATATCCTTGGGCTTAAGAGCGCCGGGTATGTCGAACTGGTTCACGATGAGGTCTACCCTGCTCAGGCTGATATTCACGCTTTTGAGTTCCTCGAATATGGCGATGGTAGAGGCAAGCGCCTGCCTTTGCGGGATTATCACCCAATAAAGCCAATCTGATATTTCCATGATAAAAGGCAGAATAGCGGGATTGGGTTCGCAATCTATGAAAATATCAAAGCTATTGCCGAGCGCGCGGACAAAAGACAAAAAAGTGTCCGGCCTGAAGCTTTTGCACGCTTCGACCGCGTTGAAGCCGAGCGGAAGGGCTGAGATGCCTGAAGCGGAGAATAATATCTTCCCCTTGATCAGATCTACGGCTTTTGGCCCGCCGCCTGCTTTAAGATAAAACTCATGAAGGCTTTTTAAGGAGGGCGCGTCTTTGATGCCAAGCCACGTGAGAGCTTCACCGCGGCAGAGCGGATCAGTGTCAATGATGATAGCTCTTCGCGCTGTCTGGCTCACGCGCAGGAGCGCGAGATTCAGAGTGATGATCGTCTTTCCAACGCCTTCTTTCGGACCGCTTAGTCCTATGATCTTCGGTATATCTGTTTGTGCATTCACTTTATGATTCCCCCTAATTATATATAGGGTATAAACATGGATATTTCAACAGGAAATATCAGAGTTCAGTAGTCAGAGTTCAGAGCTCAGGAAGAAGAGGGCGGCAGGCCAGAGTACAGGACATTTGTCATTCCTGCTTTCGCTGGAATGATACGGGGGACTGGAGCGTGTTACGTCTTTAGGATTTGACTATTTCGAGGGTAACGAAAAGGAAAAGGGTTGCTTCTTCATTGGTCGTTGCCTTGTGACGGAACAAAAGGCCGATCAGGGGGATGCTTCCAAGTATCGGGATCCTTCTGTAGCTTGTGTTCTTCTCAGAGCGTTTGAGTCCGCCTACGACAAGCGTGTCTCCGCTGTTCATTTCGATATGGGTTTTAAGTTCGCGGGATTTGAAAGTGGGTATGCTGATGTTTTGTATTGTCATGGGTCTGGAATAATCAGGGCCGGACACCGTGAGTTCGATCTCGGCTGATATGCGCGTTTTGCCTACGATCTCAGGGGCCACTTGCAAGCCGACTCCGAATTTTTTAAAGTCAACTCCAACGCTTCCTGTGGCTCCCACTGTCGGGAATGGCACGTCTCCGCCCACAAGGAATCCGGCGGGAGATTTGTCTTTTGTGATGATCTTGGGATTTGACAGGAGTTGGGCCTTGCCCTCGTTCTCCAAGGCACGGATCGTGGATTGAAGCTGGGTTAGCCTTTTAAAATCGCCTACAGTGAAAATGCCCGGCACGCTCTCTTCAGCGAATTGAAAAAGTTCGTTCCAATTGGCTCCTATCTCCTTGGTGACTGAGCCTGATATCTCCACGATGTCAGCGCTTACGGAAATAAGCTTAGTAGCATATAAGGGGGATGCAAAAACGGCAAGACAGATGGGCAGAATAACCCCAAATAACGCAATGAATTTTTTCATCTACTTCTTTGTCATTTTATCAGATTATGAAAGGTATTAATAGAGAGAAGAGGGACAGATATTGAATCTAATGCTTTATAAAAGTATTTTGGGGACATAGATGAAGAAAGAGAAATATTAGCATACAGTAGGCAGCATACAGGAGGCAGCATACAGGAAGGGGGCTGATTTGGAATTCTTAATTTTTGACGACTTGATTTACTTGAAGAGTTTTCTGAAGGAGGCCATCTCTATGAAATGTTTTTCTATGTCGCCTAATGGCCGCAGTACTACGGAGATGTCGCCTTGTTTTTTGCCGAGTATCAGGAATTGGGATTCAAGAGGGCTTACTGCCACTGATAAAAATCCTTCCTCGCTTATCGCGAGTTTTTCCCCTGATGATTTTTTCTTCTTTTTCTGCTCCTCAGGAGACAGCACAGCTCCCATGTCTCCTCCAACGGACAGAACAAGAATATTCTGAAGGATAGTGGCTGTTACGAATTCCTGGCCTCCGCCCTGGCCTGTTACGGAAAAGGTGCAAAGAATATCAACCCTGTCTCCGGGTTTTGTCAGGCCCATGATGTCAGCTTCAACGCTCACGGAAGCGGCTCGCAAACCAGGAGGCACTTTAACAGCCAGGCCCGTGTCAGGGGTGATGCTCGCGAGCTGGGTATAGATTATCTGGTTTCCTTTCGGGATCCTGACAAGCGAGACAAGGTCTTTTACTTTTTTAAAATCCGCCACTGACTTGATCTCAACAGCGTCCTGCTGAACGAATTTGCGCGGAGTATAGGCTATCGTGGACATGGATTCAGGCTTAAGCAGGGTCCTCTCGGGTATATCGTATTTGGCCACAAGCACTCCAACGGGCTGTCCATAGGCTTGCGTGAATTGTTTTTCGCGCGATTGCAGCATGAAAAAGTAAAGTACCGCAAGGATCAGAGCTATGAGACCGGGAGCGAAAAGTTTTTTCATTACATCACCTTACATAATACTTACATGATAATCCGGTTTTTTGCAATAGTGAATTTTGTATTTTGTGCTTTTGCTTTGTTTCTTGGTAGCCTCAGGTTAAAGCCTGCGGCTACCGGAGTAAGAGAACAGAGAAGACACAGGCTATATGCGTATTTTTTGAAATGCGTATAATAGTCAGGGCTGAAGCTTGCGGCTGCCAGAAAGGGAGTTTATTTCTTCAACAGGAGCACGGGAGCACTGCAGCACAATTCCTTACCACAGAGGCATTTCTATGGGCATTCTTGTTTCCCCTATTATGCTTCTGTATAAGCCTGCCTTGGGATCATATCCGCCTCTTGGGGGTTGAGCCAGCATGACATTCACAAAGGGGAACACAAGAGGCATCTTATATTCGACTTTTACGATCAGCTCGCAATTCCATCTGCCTTTGGGGCGGTTCACTTCCATGTCTTTGGAGGTTTTTTTTACAGCAGGCCTGTGAAGCCTTGCTGTTCCCGGCCAGTTTTCGAATATCTCGGATGTGAGTTTTTTCATTTTTTTCCTGGCTTTTTGGGGTTTGAGGCTTTTGCAGCTTGTGATCTTCGTGTAGTTTCCCGTGGGATAAGGCATTGGATAATTCATGCTTAATGCTCCCGCTCTTGCCACTTCAAAACTCGCGTGATTAACAACGATCGTCATGGCAGCGATGTGGCCCAATTGCATTACGCCGAATACAACAATAAGGAATAAGGGGAATATTATGGCTACTTCTACAAGGCCCTGGCCGGAAGAGAATGTACTCCTGTGCTGCGGTGCTCCTGCGTTCCTGTTAATAAACATTGTGCTCCTGTACTCCTGTGCTCCGGTTAATAAGGAAAATTCCTTTATAAAACTGCAGCACAGCAGCACAGGAGTACAGGAGCACGCCTGCCGTGAGGCAGGTGTTGCAGTACAGCTGCTATTGCGAGACTGTACCTATCGCGCTGCTTATTTTCTCACCGAGTTGTTCAAAGGCCTTCTGGATCTGAGGTTTGAACACTGTTGAGGCAAGGAGTACCATTCCCACGATAACGCCTACCATGATCGCGTATTCTGTTGCGCTTTGGCCTTTATTGTTCTTTAGCATTCTCATTTTTCCCCTCCTGATATTAATACCACGAATTAAGCATTACAAATGCCCCGCCCGCAAAAAGTTTTTTAAGGGCGCTCTCTATCACGCCATGCAAAAACACGAATATCACCAGGAACATGCCTGTTGCCAGGAGATATTCCACTGTTGCCTGACCAGTAATAGATTTTAGTTTTTTGATCTTAGCTTTTAGATAATAAATTGCTGAATTCAATTTAAGCATAAATCCACCGATTATTACTTATTTAACCCATAAAGCATGAAAAGTCAAGGGGCAATGAAGAAGTAAAAAGCGAATTAAGTACATCCCCTACCGGAGATGTGTTTAATTTCGTCCCGGAATCGCGAAGCGATATCCG
>JBHPMF010000121.1:0-5539 GCA_042563375.1 Elusimicrobiota bacterium
GAGGCATTTTATATTGTCCGGCCTTCAAAGGAACATGCAGGCATTGGGCGCGTTCTCTTTCCTCTCCATGGTAAAGGGCAAGGGCCAGTTCAGGCAGTATATCCCCCTCTGTCTTGATCATTTGCGCGAAGGATTACAGGATCTTAGCAGGCTCAGCAGACATTCAAACCCGCTTAAACGCCTTGAAAAGATCTGCGCCAGTATCGAGTTCAGGATTTAAGAGGGTGTATCGGATCCCGGCCAGATCCCTTCATATTCCCCAGGCCCCGGGGAACCAGTCCCGTCCCTTTCCTCAATGGGGATACAGACGGGACTGTTCCTTCTATGGTTTATAGAGGGTTGGGACGACGGTTCCCCCCGCCTTCGGCGGGCCCCCTCTGCGCTATGGGGAATACGAAGGGATCCGGCCGGGATCCGATGTCGGGAGTGTACTAGTAGAGAAAGGTAAAATGAAGACAAAAAAACTTGGGCGTACGGATCTGCATCTTTCTGTTATCGGTCTTGGCGCATGGGCAATGGGCGGCGGAAACTACATCGCAGGATGGGGAGCGCAAGATGACAATGAATCGATCTCAACGATAAAACACGCTCTGGATCTGGGTATAAACTGGATCGACACAGCTCCTGTCTACGGATTTGGGCACTCAGAAACAGTAGTAGGAAAAGCTCTTGTCGGCATCAGGGGTAAAGCTGTGATCGCGACAAAGTGTTCTCGTGTCTGGGATCCAAGCGGCAAGATCTCGGGGAATCTTAAAAAAGACAATCTGAGACGCGAGATCGAGGCGAGCCTAAAAAGGCTTAATACAGATTATATAGACCTTTATCAGATCCACTGGCCTGATCCCGCGCAGGACATAGAAGAGGCCTGGACCGTGGTCAATGGATTCATCAAAGAAGGCAAAGTACGCTATGGCGGTGTTTCGAATTTCAGCATCAAGCAGATGAGGAGGATCGCGCTGTTGGGCAAGATAGCTTCTGCACAGCCGCCCTACAATATGATCAAGAGAAGCGTTGAAGACGGTTTGCTTGAGTATTGCTCGGCTGAGGATATAGGGGTTATTGTGTACAGTCCGATGCAGGCGGGCCTCTTAACAGGGAAATTCAGCAAGGAGCGTGTGGATGGTTTGCCTGCTGATGACTGGAGAAAAACCAGCAGCTATTTTAATGATCCCGAATTGGGCGCCAACCTCGATCTGGTCGAGGGATTGAAGGGTATTATCGCCGGGCGGGATTGGACTCTCTCACAGTTTGCCATAGCCTGGACTCTCAGGCGTCGGGAAGTCACCTCAGCCATCGTCGGCGCCAGGAATCCGGCCCAGATAGAGGAAGCCGCCCTGGCAGCGGGCAAGGCGCTTGCCGGCGAGGATATATCGCAAATTGAGACTTTGCTCGATGCGCGCAAATATGATCTGCGCAAACGCGCTCAAGAGATTTGAAAAATTTTTACGATTGAAACGAGGAGGTAAATATATGAAACGAGCGCTTATGATAGTGATATCTGCCATGTTTTTGGCAGGATGCGCTGAATTGCATCAGCATAACGGGAAGTTCTCAGCTACAGGGGTGTCAGCCAACTTATTCTTCTATCAGATCCCCAAAGATCCCATGATGCTTGCTGATGAACAAGTGCCTGACGGAGCCACTGTGACCAATGTGAATTCGTCCCCGAACGAATGGAAGACTGTTTACGGATTCTTACACAGGTTCTTAGGCATAAGCTGGGCGCAGATCGGCGGCGAGGTAAAATAAGCACGCAAGGGATAAGAACCATGAGGTTCCCCCCCCTTTGTCTTATCGCGCTTTGCGCGTTGTTCCTTTGCGGATGCGGCGTGGTCAAAAAGATGCTTGCTCGAGTGTATATCAGCAAGGGTCATGTCTGCGTCCGCAAAGGGATGCATGAAGACGCGATAGGCCGATTCACAAAAGCTATAGAGATTCTGCCCGGATTCGCTAAAGCGTATATCGCGCGGGCGGATGCGTATATAGAGATCAATAAGCCGGACAAAGCTGTTGAGGACTGCTCAAAAGCGCTTGAGCTTGAGCCTGATAATATCCCGGCCTATGTCTCAAGAGGCATGGCTCATATGGCTGCTTCCCGGCCCAAGCGCGCGATGGAGGATTGCGGCAAGGCTGTTTCGCTTGAGCCTAAAAGCGCGCAAGCGCATCTTTGTCTGGGCAATGTTTATTTCGCGTCAGCAGAGATGGAAAACGCATTGCAGGAGTTCGACGAGGCTGTTGCGCTCAAACCCGATTACGGGCAAGCCTATAATAACCGCGCAGAAGTCTATAAAAAACTCAGGAACAGGAAAAAAGCTGAGGATGGTTTCAACAAAGCCATTTCGCTTAATTGCGCGAAAGCCTATTACAACAGGGCCCTGGGTTATCCCTGCCATACCTGGGTCAGTATGGCCAGGGGTATGGACCCCAATGAATTTCTTTTTATGCAGCAAAAATTAAGGCAAGCATGCCCCATGGCCATTGATGATCTTACCAGGGCCGTATCCATCAAGCCGCGTTTTGCCATGGCGTATTATCGCAGGGCAAAGGCTTTTCTCGCGCTTTTGGATTTTGACCCGGCTCTGGATGATTTCACGCAGGCTGTTGCTCTTGATGACAGGTTTTCGAATGCTTTATTCATGCGGGGTTATACGCACAGGAAAAAATCCGCCTGGATCAAGTATAAACTCGCAGATGATCCTGAGTTCAAGGAATATGACAGCAGCAGTATCGATCTGAATCTTAAAAAAGCGCTTTCTGATTACAGGCAAGCGTGCGAGCTTGGCCATAAAGGAGGCTGCGCCGCGGCTGATGAGATAAAATCTGGCACGTGAGGTGTTTGCGACCTGAAACCCGCTGTCCGGACCATAAAGCAGGGACGCTCTTGAAAATAAAGTTCATTCTTCAATCTTGACCCCTTCTTTTTGTTCATTATTCCGGTAGCCGCAGGTCTTCAGCCTGCGTTCCTTCATTCTCTATGTCTCTTGCTAAATCACCCTGATTTTCGCTATCCTAGTAGTAGGCGGAGATTCCCATATGGAGTTTTCAGGGGTTAGATCATCGGGGTAAGGGTTTGGCAGCAGAAGTCTTATCACCTGCGGTATTTACTGTTTAACCTCATGTCTTTCCCTATTTGTCTGTCGGGGGGTACGCAAGTTTGAGCAATAAGGTTATAGGCAAGTTATCTGATTTCGCTCTCACTCCATTCTATCGCAATATCGATCTATTCAGTTCATGCGTGAGTTTTCCTGTTAAATCCAGTGTTCTGTTCCAATTGATCCTCAAGGGCAAGATATCAGCAGGCCCTGTTTCAGCGTTAAGCTGGATAGAGCTTAAAAAAAACGGCTGCTCATCGCTTTCTGATTTCGGGCTGTTTGTTAATCCGTATATCACTGAGTCAGTTTTGCCCTGCGATCCCATATCGAATCTTGCGGCTTTGAGCCATGCTCCCTATATCCTGCTTACCCGCAAGCCTTTGGATGAGCATGAGAACATATGTCTGGGCGTTGACCCTGATATTGTGTCTTCCGGTTTGGAGGTCGTTCTGATGGCCAAGCTCCTGCTCTCGACCCGCTGGGAGGTCGAGCATGAGATAAATTGCGAACTTAATCTAAGCGATGATGCCTGGCTTGTTCAGGGGGGGCCCTATTTTCCGGCGCGTACTGAACATTTTTTCGGGTTTCGCTATGCCTATGACATGCTCGGAGAATGGTATAGATGGAAGAAGATCCCGTTCATGCTTTATCGCTGGGCTGTTTCTCCCGGGGTCGGAGAGGAAGAGCGCGAGGAGCTGGTATGCGCCCTGCGGCGCACTCTTGAGCTCAATCTTAGGGATCTGGCCAATATCGCCGGCAGAGAAGCTTCTCATCATGATCTTGATCGTTCTAACATGCTTTCATACCTCAAGATATTCGGGCATCGCTTTGGGCTTTGGAACAAGACTGTGGATGATTCCTTCGAACAGCTCGCATCTTTAGTCGAAGATATCGAGCTCCCCGCGTTGTCAACGTAGCATCTGTTAATCCTGGATACCGGCCTTTACCTTATATGGGAATTCTACTGCGCGGCAATCTCAAATTCAGGATGACAGCGAAAAACAGGTCTTTAATAGAACTGTCTGCTAACAACATTCCACTTATTAGCATCAACAATAATGACAGGCTTCTTTTCTGTTATCGCAAGGATGAGGTTATATCGTGAGCACTATTTTCCCGAAGAAGTTCCTCGACAGCATCAGCTCTTGTGCTTCGCGGGCTTTTTCGAGAGGGAATATGCGATCGATCACGGGCTTAAGCTTATCGGCTGCCATGATTCCCGTGATCTGCTTCAACTCCTCGAAGGTCCCCATTATGGAACCATGGAGTTTCAGTTCCTTAAAGAATATGTAGCGCAGGTCGATCTGCGTCAGAGGGCCGCTTGTGGCGCCGCAAGTCACTACCATCCCCCCTTTCTTAAGAGACTTGATGGAATCCTGCATGGTCTGCGCTCCTGTGTGCTCGAACACTATATCAACGCCTTGTCCGGATGTGTTCTTGAGTATATGGCGGTAAAAGTTTTTATTATCCTCGGACAGAATGCAGATGTGCGCTCCGAGTGATTTTGCTTTATCGAGTTTTTCCTGAGACCTGCCCACGGTGATTATCGGGTTTGCCCCGGCGTATTTGGCGATCTGGATCGCGGCAATGCCTACTCCGCTTCCCGGCCCAAGCACAAGCACACTTTTGTTGCGGGATGCTTTTGCCTGCGTGATGAGCATGTGCCATGCTGTCATGAATGCGAGCGGGTATGAGGCTGCTTCTTCGAATGACAGGTTTTTAGGCTTCGGGAGCAGGTTCTTGCTGTGTACTTTGATGAATTCAGCGTAGCCGCCTGTGCGTGTTTCGCCGATGATCGCGTAAGTCTTGCAGAGGTTCTCGGCCCCGCTCTTGCATGCATCGCATTCTCCGCATGCGATGTTGGGACATATTATCACCTTGTCGCCCTGCTTCCAGTCCGAAACATTCTTCCCAAGGGATTCTATTTCGCCGCTGATATCGGATCCTCCGATATGCGGCAGCGCGACTTTTAAGGCCGGCATGCCCTGCCTTATCCAGATGTCCAGGTGATTAAGCGCGCATGCGCGGATACGCACCAATACTTCATCATCGGAGATCTCAGGTTTGGGAAAATCCGTTACGTATTCAAGCTTCTCAGGCCCGCCGTGTTCGCGGAAGATTACAGCTCGCATAAGGAAATAGTAGACAGTAGACAGTAGACAGCATACGGGGGGCTGTCAAGAATAATAAAGCTTTCTTCCTGTATACTCTCTACTGTATGCTTCTTAATGCTTTTATCGCTCATCATCTCTTCCTGTATACTGTCTACTGTATGCTTCTTACTACCGATTGCTTTCGAACATGCTCTGGCAGATCAGGCAATAGCGGCTGTACGGGATCACTTCGATGCGTTTCCTGGGTATTGATTTTTTGCAGCGGTCGCAATAGCCAAAGGTCTTATTCTTTAGCTTCAATAAAGCGTCTTCGACCTGCAGGAGGACCTCTCT
>JBHPMF010000122.1:0-5490 GCA_042563375.1 Elusimicrobiota bacterium
GAGGAGATAAAAAGCGTTATTAAAAGAAAGGAAAGAGTGCTTATCACCACATTGACAAAAAGGACGAGCGAGGACCTTTGCGAATATTTATTGGGCTGCGGGCTTAAGGTCCGGTATCTTCATTCGGATATTGATTCGCTTGAGCGTATAAATATCCTAAGGGAGTTAAGGCTCGGGAATTTTGATGTGCTTGTCGGCGTAAACCTGTTAAGAGAAGGATTGGACTTGCCTGAGGTGTCTCTTGTGGCGATCCTCGACGCTGATAAGGAGGGATTTTTGCGCTCTCAAACATCCTTGATCCAGATATGCGGCCGTGCAGCGCGCAATATCAATGGCCGTGTCATCTTGTACGCGGACACAGAAACCGGGTCCATAAAACGAGCTTTGGATGAAATGAAGCGAAGACGTGTTCTGCAGGTCAAGTACAATACAAAAAACAAGATCACTCCGCGCACTATCGTAAAGGAAGTCAGGATCCTTTCGGAATTCGAAACGCATGCCAAGAAAGAGGGGCTGGCTCTTATGGGAAGAGCGCAGGGCACTCCTGAGAAGAAAAATATCAGGGAGATCATATCGGACCTGACAAAACAGATGACAAATGCTGCTGACGTGCTTGATTTTGAGCTTGCAGCTCACTTGAGGGATCAGATTTTTGAATTAAAAGGAATGATGCCAAAAAGACCCAAGAGTGTTAAGTGATAAAGCGGTAAGTGGCAAGAGGCATGAGCAGAAAGTGATAAAGTGATATGGTGAATAAGGATAAATCTCCGGGATTGCTTAAATCTTTTGGCGTACATAGCGGGCACTTGCTTTTTAACTTCACTGTGTTTCGCCTGGCTAAATTCTTCGCTCTTATATTAGGAGCTCGGGGTCTTTCAACAACTTCTTTTGGGATATTCTCCTACACGTACGCGTTCATTGATATCTTCTATCATCTCTTCGGAGCGGGAGTGGATCTGGCCGGCGCCAGATCTTATAAGAATAAACCTGACTGGAGAGAGATCTGGCAAACAGCGGCGATCGCACGAGGATTCTTAAGTTTTCTTGGGGTGGTCGCCGGGTTCGTTATGATCGATTTCCCGTACAGCATAGTATTCGCTTTCTGGTACTTTTTTTTCATGCAGGGAAGGCTTTGGTACGCGTTCGCCAACACAAAGCTTTTGTCTCGTTCAATAGTATATGCGGGATTCTTATCAGAGTCCGCGCTTTTGATCGCAGCCTTGATCGGTATGAAGATGTTCGGGCTTATCGGGTTTATGGCAGCATTCGCTATCGAACGCGGGGTTGAGGCTTGTTTCCTGATGAGAGTGATCGCAAAAGACGAGCCGCAGGTATTCCAGGGATTTGATTTCGCGCTCTTAATTAAAAGAGCGAAACATCTGATCAGCCAGAGTTACATGCTTTGGGCTATGCAGGCATTTTCCATTCTTGCTTCCAGGATAGATTCCTTGCTTGTTAAAGCTTATCTGGGATATTCCAAACTTGCTTTTTATTCAATAGCATTCAGAACAGTAGAGGCCCCGCTTTTCATTTTCGCGGCTATAGCTGACGGGGCGCTCGCGTTTCTGATAAGGAATCCGAAGAATCGCAAAGATTTCGCAGGGAAAAGCCTCAGATGGGCCTTGGCGATAGGTATTATAGGAGCTGTTTGTTTTCAGGGATTCAGTTTTCTTGCCACGTATGTTTTTGGGGACAGATACCAGGGAGTGGAGCCGATACTGGCGAGTTATGCCTGGGTCCTGGCATTGCGAGGAACGAATATGGCAAGTACCAGTTATTTTGTGAGTATAGGCAAGGAAAAAGCCCTGCTTTTGATCGCGCTTTGCGGCTTATTCATCAGTATTGCCGGGAACATGATAGTTCTGCCGCGTTGGGGAGTGGCGGCAGTCCCTTTGATCGCTGTTTTAACCGAAGGGACGATATTCGTATTAAGGCAGAGGTCAGCTTTCGGAACATGGATCAAGGAAGCGCTTTTTGTTATTCTGGTATTTGTGGCGGCATTATTATCGGCAATGGTATGGAGTACATAGAGCAGTGGTGTTATCATCAGGGTTGACAAGATGATACACAGCGATGACATGATAGAAAGGAAATATTTGCGTGTATTTTCTGCTGCCTTTTTACTTTTCACTTTTCACTTTTCACCTTTTCTTTTTGCTTCAGAAAGCAATATCTCCCTTGATCTCGAACTTGACGCTTATTACTCGGACGTTGCCCTGTATGTGCCGCTTACAGAGAAAAAGATCACGCGCGCTATCAGGGAAGATGAATTAAACGCGTATCGCCGCTTAATGAGCAGCTCCCTTATTCCTCAATTTCTTGTTGTGGAAGGAAGCATAAATCCCTTGCCATGCACAGGAGTGCTTATCAGGAAGCATGCTCCGGGTTTTTACGATAATGCGGATTATTCTGACGGGCAGAACTTGATACGCGCTATCACGACCCATTTTAATGAGCCGTATGCCCTTGCTTTGTTTTTGGGCAATGTTGTTGATTATAGTCCCGGCAAGAAGGAATTGGGCCGTTCAAGCAAGGGATATATTGGGTATCTGTTTGCCGGGGGAAACTACCATATCCAGGACAGCGCTCTTGTTTATGATAACTGGGTTGAGTTTGAATGGAAAGTAAAAGGTGACCAGAGGTTTGATGACCGCAAGCTCAGCTGGAGCTTCAGGGTTGGCAGTAAATTCCATGATAATTCCGAGATAACAGACAGGGTTTATACTGCGCTTAGGCGCAGCAGGGTGGATTATAAGGATACGAGATCATGGCTTAGGAACAGTGGAGTTGAATATGTTGCTTCATTTGACAAGAAAAAGTTCCGCAGTGTGAGCCACAAGCTTTTATTTGATAAAAAATTTCCTCGTCCCGGCAAAAAGATAGTTTTTATTTTTAAGGCCGGTTACATTTGGAAAGGAAAGCGGTTTTATTCAGGAAAACTGGCTCAAGAGCGCATAAGCGGCACATCCCAGATCGTTATCCAGCCAAACATCGAGTTTTAAAATACCAGCACCAAAAAGCAGCGGGGTCAAAGTGGCCTTGGTACATCACCTAAAGGTAGATGAATTTCATGTCTGTCCCCAGTAACAGCAGTAGAGTATTCCTTAATATAATATCTGCAATATGCCCATGAATTGTCGTGTTTGCGAATAAAAGGGTATGCGCATCAGTCTAAATTAGCATGCTTTGTATAAATTGTGCATTTAAGGCAAGGCATGCAAGATGCTGCATTTGCGGCTGATTACCTATTGCAAAAAACAGGTTGATATCTTATAATTAGCACAGTAGGCATGAGAGTGCTAATAATAGCCTCAAGCCTCAAGTTGCGACCTGCTAGAAACCATCTAGTAACAATCGCTGAACAAGTCAAACGCTTTAGTAAAAAATGCTGCCTGATATTGTAATTTCAGGGATCTTGATTGAAAAAGGTCTAAGATTTTTAGCTTCACTTGAGATTATAGGGGCAGCCTTATACAGGAAGCGTATATAAAAAAACGGAGGTACAACAAAATGGCAGATGCAGTTCTGACCAAGGTAAAAATTCGTCCTTTAGGTGATAGGGTTTTGGTTAAACCCGCTGAATCAAAGGAAGAGCGCCGCGGCGGCATAATTATCCCTGACACTGCGAAAGAAAAACCGCAGGAAGGGACTATCGTTGCTGTGGGCAAAGGCAAAGTAACGGACGATGGGAAAGTATTACCCATGGATGTTAAAGTAAAAGACCGTGTGCTTTTCGGAAAATATTCCGGAACAGAGATCAAGATCGATAACAAAGAGTATACGATCATGCACCAGGAAGATATTCTTGGAATTCTAGACGATTAAGGAGGAATAACAATGGCAAAACAACTAACTTACGCAGACGATACAAGAAAAAAGATTAAAGACGGAGTTGACAAGCTTGCCAATGCGGTGAAAGTCACGCTTGGCCCCAAAGGCCGGTTTGTGCTTTTAGACCGCAAGTTTGGAAGCCCGACACATACGATCGATGGCGTCACAGTTGCAAAAGAGATCGAGCTTGAGGATCCATATGAGAATATGGGAGCCCAGCTTGTCCGCGAAGTCGCCACAAAGACAAATGACATAGCAGGAGACGGAACAACCACAGCGACAGTCCTGGCCCAGTCGATCATCACCGAGGGATTCAGGAACATCACAGCCGGCGCCAATGCTGTTCATATCAAAAGAGGCATTGACAAGGCTGTTAATGCGGTCATAAAGGAAATCAACAAGATAGCCAAGCATGTCAAGACTCGCGAGGAAAAAGCTCAAGTCGCCACCATATCAGCCAATGATAAGGAGATCGGCAACCTGATAGCTGAAGCCATGGAAAAAGTTGGTCACGAGGGCGTGATCACAGTCGAAGAAGGCAAATCCGCGGACACGACCCTTGAAGTTGTGGAAGGCATGCAATTCGATCGCGGCTATACTTCTCCTTACTTCGTCACTGACGCTGAAAGGATGGAAACAGTGCTCGATGATCCGTATATCATCATAACAGACAAGAAAGTGTCTGCTATGAATGACATCCTTCCGTTATTGGAAAAGATCGCTCAGGGCGGGAAATCCTTCCTCGTGATCGCTGAAGATGTCGAGGGAGAGGCTTTGGCCACTCTCGTCGTCAATAAGATCCGCGGAACTCTCAAATGCGCCACAGTAAAGGCTCCGGGATTCGGAGACCGCAGAAAAGAAATGCTTCAGGATATCGCGACCCTCACAAACGGTAAAGTGATATCAGAAGAGCTTGGTTTCAAGATCGAGAATGCGACCGTTGATATGCTCGGTAAAGCCAAGAGAGTTGTGATCGATAAAGAGAACACAACGATCGTTGACGGCTCAGGAGCAAAAACTGAGATCAAGAAACGAGCAGAGCAGATCCGCAAGCAGATAAAAGACACCACAAGCGACTATGACAGGGAAAAGCTTGAGGAAAGACTCGCGAAACTCTCAGGCGGAGTTGCCGTTATAAATGTCGGCGCTGCCACAGAGAGCGAGATGAAATCCAAAAAATTCAAAGTTGAAGACGCTCGCAACGCGACCCGTGCGGCAGTTGAAGAGGGGATCGTTCCGGGCGGCGGAATCACATTGCTTCGCGCAGCTAGGGTCCTTAGCAATCTTAAAGGCGATGACATTGACGAAAACACAGGCATTAAGATCATCCAAAGAGCACTTGAAGAGCCTTTGCGCCAGATAGCTGAGAATGCCGGTTTGGAAGGTTCGGTTGTTGTGGAAAATGTCCGCAAACAGGATGAGACATGGGGCTTAAACGCTGAGACCGGAGAGTATGTTGACCTGGTTAAAAACGGGATCGTTGATCCCGCCAAGGTTACCCGCTCAGCCCTCCAGAATGCAGCTTCCATCGGAAGCCTGCTTCTAACCACGGAATGTCTCATAACAGACATCCCCGAGGAAAAGGGTAAAGGTTCAGCCATGCCGCAGATGCCGCCAGGCGGAGGAATGTATTAATCCTTAAAGATTAATAAAAGCAAA
>JBHPMF010000123.1:0-5220 GCA_042563375.1 Elusimicrobiota bacterium
GCTTCGCCTCATCTAATTTCGGGTCATTCGTAAATAAGTTGAGGTTTATGACGGAATTTGCCTCTCCCTTGAGGGGAGAGGCCGGCCGAAGCCCGAGGCGAAGGACGGGTGAGGGTGATAAAGCGGAAACCTTTTTGTTTCGTTAAGAGTTTGCATAAGGAAAGACTTTATCACCCTCACCCATCCTCTCCCCTCAAGGGAGAGGAGGTAAGAGGGAAAGGGGCGCGACGCTGGGCGGGGCAGATATGGGATCGCAGAGGGCAGGGCTTCGCCCTGCTAATTTCTTTTATTTTAAGTGGAGGGGGTGTCCAGCGGGCTTTATCAATAGCTTGTGGCTGGACTGTCCTTGGGTCTCTGTCATATAGAAGTTCCAAGGACCCAATCTCTCTCCTTTAAAACTCCGCAGGACTTTAGCCGAGTGAAGTGTTCCCAACGCTTCTTTATATAAAAAATGGCCGTGGTAACCGTTCAGCTTTCGGGCTATTCCCGGGTAGCCGCACCCTTCACGGGTGCGTTCTTTTCTGCTCCGAACGGCATGCCGGAGCAGAACGCACCCGTGAAGGGTGCGGCTACCGGGAACCAAGCGATTACACGAAACTTGCGTTTAACGATGCGGGCATGACGGGGAATAAGCTTCGCGCCAACTGCGCCGCGGGTGGCCAGGCGCTCCCTCGTCGGGGACTTTAGACGGCTAAAATCTTACGAAATTTCTTCATCGTATCAATAATGCCAAAGATCAGAGCTATGACCCTTCGGTGCTGCGCAAAGGAGTCGCTATGCCTATTAAAAACAAACAAAGAATGAAAATGGCAGTCTCCCCAGCCCCCGGTAAAGCATGGTTTCTGGCAGCAGGAGCTTTCCTGCGGGAGTCGTTATAGCCCAAAACGAGTTACTGGCATTTTAATCAGATTTTTACCGCACCCGGAGTTTGCCAAAAATGTCAAAAATCGTTGATCTGGACAATCAGAGACCGGCGAAAACTGGACAGTCAGGCGGCGGCGTCTCCACTCGGTCGCTACGCTCGGTCGGGATGATATTCGAACTTGGGGAATGGCGGAAAACGCGATAAAACAGTTTAAAACTTAAAAAGCTTGGTCACTTTCCCCTCTATCAGGAAAAAAGCTGTGTTCTCTGTTTTTTTAGCTGTCTCATAGGCCTTGGCAACCATCATGTTATTGTTTAAATAGGAGAAAAATGAGCTCAGGGCCACACTGTCCGCTCGTATAACGCCTGTCCGGTCAAAGACAATCTCTCCATGGGCCCTCTTTGAGTCCCGGTATTTCCTTATATTGCCCAGCATCTGCGGCGACAAAGTCTTAAAGGCAGGCAATTCAACGCTCATGCCCACAAGAGGGCTTTTAAACACGCCTTTTTTTATTTCCTTTGTCAGTTTTACCTCAGTCAAGCGTTTCAGGGCTTTTTTTACCTTTGGCAGCTTTATTCCAAGGAGTTTGGCTATCTCATTAATTTTGAGCTGTCCAGCGTTATTTGCAAGAAGGTTAAAGCACCAGTAATTGTCAGGCGTTTGCGCTATCGCATCCGTCTGCTCATTGGTCATATGATAGGTTTTCTCCCTTAATGAGGCTCGGAGCGCATCTTGAGCCGGGGAAGAAGCGCTTACCGGGACATTCTCGCTGATGATATGCGGGAACAACAACTCCCTGAAATCCTTTTCTCCGGTCATGGTCCGAAGCCAGGCAAGCACCAATCTCCTTGCTTTCGGGCTTACCTTGAAGATATTGAGCAAGTTGAGGAAAAGCTTGAGTCTTTCAAAGCGGGGCAGGTTCTTGCCCTGCTCAAGCAGGAGATATTTGGCGTATGAGATCCCCAGCGCCTTCTTTCCCCCGCTCTGGCTGTAAAACTGATGCGCCGTGGCAAATCCCGCCTCTTTCCTTAACTCGATAAGCGTCTTGGCAAATATCGTCATATAACCTCCAGGGTGATATATTCCAGATTATATTACCTTTGACGTGCTGGGCCCAAATGGAAAAATCGTGGGACAAAAAAGAACGGAAAACTGCCCCAAGGTCTCAAGACATGATCCGGCTTCCATGCAATACTTGTTACAAGGCCCAATTAAAAGAACCACAAGAGAAAAAATCAAGGATGAAATCATAGAGCACATCACGGAAAGCCTCAGGAAGCTGCCTGAGTGATCAAAGGAGGAGAGGAAAATTAACATGCGAAAGACAATCACCATGAGCAAAGTCCATAGCCCAACACAGGAGGAAAAATAATCATGAAAAACATACTAATCGCGGTAACAAGTCTTGTTGTTATTACGTTTCCATTATTGGCTTTTGCTGATAGGACATCCAAACTCAGCAATGAACCAAGGCCGTATTTCGGAGAAACGGCCGGGGCTTCAGATTTAAAGACGGCTTCGCCAGTGCACATCGGCGACATGGATCTAAGGCCGACGGCTGTAGCCATGGATAGCTCTAAAAGGCAAGACGAGGCTTGTAAAGCTCCCGCAAAAACCGCAGCGCTGTCATCGTCTTCAAAACCCGACTCCAATAGCAGGAGAGAAGCGGCCTTCAGATTGACAACAGGGTTGTTGCTCGGAGGCCTTGCCGTATGTTTAGCGGGAGCCTTTTGCAGCTCTCCGTTTGTCGGCGTATTAGCCATGGGAGCGCTCGGAGCATTGATAGTGCGATTTTTTGCCTGATCTGAATAATTCACAAGGAGGATACAAAAATGAATAGATTGAATACAAACAAAGCCGGAGCATACTTGCTTGCCCTGGCTATAACTTGCGGCATAGGGATAAGCGCCACAGGAAGCGATATAAAGGAACAGCTGCAAGCCATAGCTGAAGACGGGGGCATTGAGATCCTGCCGGAAACAAAACAACCCGCTCCCGGGAAAGTTCTCCCCCCTCGGGCCGAGAAAACACTGCCATACGATCCCAATGGCGCCTTGCCGGGAATCGCATTGCTTGGCATCATGGAGTCCTCACCACAATATGAGGTTCTCATCACGAAATCTAGAACCAAACAGGGAAAGCCGTTGTCAGATGATAAGGCCAAAGGCAGTTACTTTGCTCAGCTTAACAAGCTATATGACAATGGAAAACTTCCAACAAAACAAGAATTGAAAGGCTGGTTCACGGGAAGATGTTTTGACCATGGCACACCCGACTATCCCACGGGCAACTTGTTGGTGGGAGATGAGAGAATGCATGAAGCAGATAGCGGTCCGCTTTTCCCCCCAAGATTAGAATTCCGAATATGTTCTATAGACAACAACAGCGCATCACCGGACTTTTTTGATGAAATCACTCCGGGAACGACATTAAAAATAATGCAAGTCCTGGGTTCAATTTACAGCCAAATGTCAATTGCCGAAGAGGCAGACAACAGCCTTGCCTCTAAATATAAAGGGGGCGAGTTTGAGTTCAGAGTTCGCAAATACAAGTCGTATTTTGTCATGAGAGCGACTAGATTGACAGATACAGTGGACGATAAGGGCCGGATTATCCTAAAGGCTGGAGATGCATTTTCCGCATGCTATTATTTTAAAAAAGTACACGATTGAATCGCAGATAAACAAAAGGAAAGGAGGAAAGAAATAAGAAAACTAGTTGGAATAGTTGTCTTGGTTGTCGTCACGATCCCGCTGTGGGCTTTTGCCGATCAGGCAACCGATCTTATGAGCAAGCCCAAACCCTATTTCGGGGAAGCAAAAGTAATATCTGCTTCCGGAGGAATACTGCCGGTGCAATCAGGTGACATAAAGCCCAAAACAATAACCGGTGCCTTTAATGCCTCGACAAAAGCAATGGACATAAAAAATATGCCAGATGTCAATGCTTCAAAAAGTACAAAAAAGAATTCATGGGAACGCAAGTGGGCAAGCAGTCTTCTGATCGTATGCGCTACAGCCCTTTTCCTGGCAATGGGAAATCCCGTGGCTAGCGCGTGTATAGCTTCTGCGCTGTTCGCATTGGTACTTATCATGACTAAAAAGCAATAAAAAATAACTCGGCGCTAAGAACGCATGCTTTGTTTTGGGGACTTTTGCGCAGCTGAGATAGCGTTCCCAGGAAAGATGAGGGCCAAATTGGTGCTCAGTGAAACAGCCAGCCATAATTCCTCGAATTATGGCGGGCAGCATCTTTAAAGTGCCCCCCTGATTGGATGATATTCGAACTTGGGGGAGAGCAGAGAACGCAATAAAATCACGCAACAAGCTGCCTATCGGGATACTTGTAACTTGATGGTTACCCCGAACGACGGGGGATATGAAAAGTAAGGAGGAAAAAATGAGAATGAATCAATTAATCGCAGTGATGATTGGCACAACTCTTGCTGCGAATCCACTGTTTGCGATGGATAATGCCGGGCATGACCTAGCAGGCCATCAGTTTGACGGGGTCGAGCTGGCTGAACGAGATATTGGGCTAAAAGCTGTTAATGTGGACTACTTAAATACCGCCAAAGTGCTAGCGGTAACCAAAGCGGACAAAAATTCCAATCGTTCAGTGCGCATTCCGTTGCGAGCCTTCGCTGAAGTTCCGGCTGGAACTGTTGCTGGCGGGCTTGTTTCAGGAGCGGGGAGCTTTTTGACTACCGGAAGTTATACTGAAGGACTTGTTAGGGTCCCCGTGCTAGCATCGGGCGCATTATCAGGAGCCGCTGGCGGTTTTACCGGCGCTATTACCCAGGGGATATTACGTAATGAGATGAGCGCTCCAAAAAGTTTGGCAGTATCAACAGGTATTGGGGGGATAGCCGGAGGGCTCATAGCCGTCGGGATGTTTAACCGGCCCTGGGTCGGAGGGATGCTGGCCAGGGGAATAGTGTGTGGCGCAGTAGGCGCACTTGTCGGGGCTGGAGCGGTGGAGATCAGCCGTCGCACAACTGTTTCGGTGGATACGATGATTAAGTAAGAATTTCCGCCAGGAATCCGCTCCCCGGATTGGATGATATTCGAACTTGGGTTAGGAGGCGGAGAGTGGTAACGCCAGTCTTTAATTGTTCAGAAATAGCCGCTGGATAATTTCAGAATAAAAGTAACTACTCATGTCCCCCCGCTGTCATGCTGGTGAACCGACGAAGTCGCCCCGGGCTTGATCCGGGGTCTACAGCATCTCCGCTCTGCTCTTGTTCTCCGTGTTTAAAACCACAGAACAGAGATCCTGAATCAAGTTCAGGATGACAGAGGGGAGAATCAGAGGGAACCTGGGTAGTTACGAATAAAATACGCTAGAATTTTTAA
>JBHPMF010000124.1:0-5150 GCA_042563375.1 Elusimicrobiota bacterium
AAAATGAATTGCCCCAAACATCGTTGCGTGTCGGCAATCGCAAATCCTTTTTTTCTGCTATGCTGAATACTTTTGCGGTTTTGTCTCCATACTTGACGAAGATGAATTTCGAATCAGGCGAGAAGGCCTCATAAAAAAGCTTGCCGCTGATCTGTGTCTGGAAGTCTTCTCCTGTCGTCAAATCGAATACTTTTGATGTTTCGTTTCTATAGCTGATGTGGATCAGCCTGCTGTTGGGCGAGAAAGACGCGGTCTGAACGTTGCCGCCGATCAGGCGCGTAAGGTTTTTTCTCTTTTCCAGATCAAAGACTTTTGCCGGCTTTTTCAGGCGTCTGACAGCGATAAACTTTCCATCAGGAGAGAAAGAGGCGTAAAAAACATCAGTACCGATAGGGAGCCGAATATCTTCACCTGCTTTTATATCAAACACTTTCGCCGTCTTGTCACGATATTTGACAAAGACATATCTGTTATCCGGTGAGAAGGATATGGTTTTGGCATCGCTACCGATCAATCCCCGCAGGTCTTTTTTCCGTTTAATATCAAACGCTTTTGCCGGATCTTTGAAATGCTGTAATCCAATCAGATTGCTGTCAGGCGAGAAAGAAACATCGCCTGTATCAGAATCCGCCATATCTAAGAGCTCCAGCGCTTCTATGGCTTCTTTTGTGTGGTTTTTGGAATTTGCTGATTTGGAGTTTGGGATGATGCTGGCTAAAACTCCCGCAAACCCGAAACTGAGGAATGAAGTGGAGTAGGGCGACACAGCGGCGAGGCGATGAAGGGAAAAAGAAGAGAGATCCTGAAACAAGTTCAGGATGACAGCAAGAGGGGGTGCGGCAGGATTGGTTATGTCAATCGCTGTTGTTGCCGCTTCGCTTATGCCGGGCATGAAGAGGGAGGCGAGGAAGAGGGCTCCGGTAATAAGTGCAAGAACTGCTGTTTTGGTCGGGGCAGCCTTATCTTTGGCATTTTTAGCAGCCTCACCCTCATTTTCTTTTATACCCACGTCATCTATGATCTCCAGCGTTTGGAAAAGCTTTCCGTGCACTTTTTCCGTGCGTAAAACCCTGAATGTAAGATCCGGCGGCAGCAATACCTCTAAATAACGTTCAAGAAAATCGTCATGAAGTAGTTCGTCAATGTAAAGTCCGCGCGTATTGTAGTTGTTCACGATTATCCGGTAATTTACAGTACGCACATGCTTTCCCGGATTTTCTGCCATTGCGTTCCTTAAGCTGTAGTTCTTTAGACCAATTGCACTGCCAGGTCGGATCGAAGTGCTCGTGAAATCCTTTTTTTGGAAAACCTCTCCATCTTTATAAGGCTCCCTGTCCACAAATATCTCCCAGCGATAAAGCATCAGGTTTTTTGGAAGCAGCGGACTTGTTTTGAGCGTCTCCGTGATCTCGTGCGCCATTGAGCGAATGTCCTCTGTATCAAATTCTGTTTTTGTACCTTCTGCATGCCATGTTGAACCACCGAAATTTTGGGGATCGCGCAAGTACTTATTGATCGGGAAAGCAATGCCGCGAGCATAGCGCCATAAAAGCGTTCTCTCGCGCCCGGTCAGAGCGCTTCGTTTTTTCTTGAAGTATTTCTCGCCGCTCATTGGGTTCCAGGGTATTGGATGAGGGAAATAAAGTCCATGAATGTTTTCATTCGGAACGATCTTCTTAAAGCCATACGAAGTGAATTCCCACCAGGTCTTGTAATCGTGGAAACCTATCGGGGTGGGAGGCATCAAAGCGTATGGCGCATCATTCTCTTTGGGTCCTTCCTTGATATTCGTGGAAAATTCCGCAGTCGCAATGCTTGGTCCGGCGGCAACCCGTGTGCTGACCAGCTTTCTCTTTTTCCTGCTTTCAGCATAATATTTAGTTGGTTTTAAGATGCTGTTGAGCGCAAGAACAGCGACAGCGCTTACCAGTAAAAATGAAAAAAAGCTTGGTGACAACACTTCCCCGGATCTTAAAGCTGCTGCTGATGCCTCTTCAGGCATGCCAAAAAAAGCGAGGGCGCCAACTGCGATGATCAGGACAGAGGTGGTGAGCGCTTTTTTGGACAGCGCTGATGCTGCGGTGGGAGAGTTTTTGGTTTTTTTGGACGGGGTTACAGCAAATTCTTCGATGGCAGTATCCGAGAGTTCTTCATCGATCTCAAGGAAAACTTTCAGCTCTTCTTTGGGCAATGCTCTCAAGATCCAGAGTCCGCGCTTGCCTTTGTAAGCGCCGGAAGCAACAGCGTCGCCTTTGGAATTGAGATACAGGATCCTCATTTTTCTAAATCCCGGGCCTTCGATCTTTTTGGCAATGAAGCTGTCGGGTTGCCTCACGCCAGGCCTGAAACGCACTTTTGTTTCTGAGCGCTTCTCTGCATTCCGGACCTTCATGCCGTATGAGCCAAAATAGTTTTTAGGGCTTTCAAGCACAAAGCCATCCCCTTCAGGGGCGGTGAATACATTGTCATTTATGGCCAGGGGCGCAAGAGAAAGGACTGCTACATCCTCTTTTGCGGATGCTGCGCGGACATTGTCAGCTGCTTTTGCTATTGCATTGCATATCCCTACCTTATCGCAGAAAACATCGAGCATGACAAGATTGACAATGATTCCGACAGCTGTAGCAGTGGGAATAAAGATCCATAAACCATGCCTTGCGATCCAGGTGACAACATCCATAACTTCTATTGCTCCGGGAAGCCCGAAGAATGCTGCTGCGCCTGCCAGGGAAGTGATAGACAATAGGGCGGCTTTCTTTATTATGGAGATATGAGGCTGTAACCTGGCTTTAAGCGTTGTTTTCAGTATGGCCAGATTATCCATAAGCGAACCAGTATTCGGTGAAGCTAACGGAGCAACGGACATGTCTTTAAGCAGGTCAATGGATGAGATCTCACTATCAGTTTCAAGGATGCTTTTTATCTCTACTTCAGACAAGGGCGTCAATGCCCAAGCGCCCTTATTGTTGTTGAAAACACCCTCAATGATGAGTTTCCCGTCTGATGTAAAATAAAAATCCTTTACATTGTCAAATTTAGGCCCCTTTAGATAGTCAATAATGACCCATGTCTTGCTGTTCTCTGATCCAAGGCTGGCAGTATGTCTGCGATCAGGACTGAGCTGGATGAGTTTCGATGGAGTGTTATCGGTTATCTCCCTCCAGAGTGTTCTTAAGCGCTGCTTGATAGAGAGAGTTCTCTCATCGAGTTTCCATCCGAATTCATCTGACCCAATATAGAAGCTGTTATCGGAAATGGGTTGCGCAAAAGATCCTACGGAGCTGCCGGGCGGCCCAGCCATAAGCGCATCAGCTTCTTGTTGGCGCGCTGTTGCTGCAGATTGCCTTAATGCATCTAGGAACAAGCCTAAATTAACAAGGACCACAACAGATATCCCGGGTATGGCAGAACCCGGGGAGCCCGCGAAAGCCAGAATTGCTGCCACAGCTCCAAGGGCCATGATGATCGTGCGGCGCTTGGATCTTTTTGTTGAATCTATCCCATCATATCTGAAGATGTTCATCCAATAAGATCCTGAAATTGTTGAACGTATCTTCCTGGCTATTGCTGCTCTGGTCTTTCTGGCTGTATCAGCCATTGCGCTAATGACCGATTGATTGCCTTTATTTGCGAGCGCCACTTGCATAAAGATATATGAGAATAGGAACGCCACTGATATGGCTGCGGCTGGCCCTGAATAATAGAAAAATGAAGTTGCGTCAGCTGCTGCGCTGATGCTCGGGAACCCAAAGAACGCGAGGAGGCCGGCCACGGGAACGAGGGCAAAAATCATGGCCTTTCTGGTTTTAGAGCTAGAGAAGCTATCCCGCGGATCTACAAATCCTTCGCGAATAGCATGGGGCCTTCCGTTTCTGCCATACGCAACTCGAGCCCCAGTCCCCTTCTCTCGCGTCCGCGGATCTACAAATCTTGGGCCAAGACTAAAACGATTCCCATTCCTGTCGTACGAGATTCGATCACCGCCACTGTGGTTTCCGGGTCCAGACACATATGGTTCGGGGGACACTCTTGTCGATCCATCTGCTTTAGCTTTGAGTTTTGGCGCTTTGGGCACATTGATCGTTTTTGAGGTGAGGCCATCTTTCCCATATACCTTGATTTGCGCGCTTTCGCCTTTAAATATAATGGCTTTTTCATAAAGATAACTTGGGTCTAAGGATGGAAGCACTCCTATATTAAGTTCCAAATCGAGATCTGTGAGTTCGTCGAAAGTATACGTGCTTGGATATTTATTAATGGAGTCTCTCATGGTGAACATCCATCCAGCGTCCGCGTCATAATATGCTGCAGTCGGTATCACAAGATGGCGTCCTGCGGTGTCATCGATTGCCATTCTTGCAAACGCTACATGTTCTTCCCTTCTTATCACTCTTAGCAACTGCGCCTGGGACAGGGGCTTCATTTCGTGTATTGTTCCAAGCCCGAGTGCATCCATGACCGTTTTAATCTCCGTGAAGGTCAGGCCGGCTATATCGTAATTCTTGCGCGCATATCTACTCTTGAGAAGTTCTATGGCTCTGGCTTTGAATAGTTCATAATCCATGACATTTCTCAGGTGCGCTAATTTGGGATGATGGTATAAGGCTTGGAAGGCGCACTCCGGTCCTTGTTGGATACGGGTCTCCCCTGATTCCAGTATGCCTATAGCGCTTATTAGTCTGCTTCCAGTCTTTCTAAGCAGAGACATAAGTATGTTGGATTTGCTTACCGCTTTTTCATAGATCGTTTTATTCGGTCTGTATCTTTGATCTCTGGTTTTGCGCTTTTTTCCTGCTGTGATCATTGACTGCTTTGTGTCATTGCCTGGGATCCCAGTTGTTCTAAAAGAAGTGCTCGTGATTCCCGACTTTGTCACCCTGTTTCTCGCAATGACAGAGGAATCGTCTTCCTGCTTCCCTTTGAATCCTATAAACGAGATGATCCTTTGTCTTGCGCCTGTGAGCATGTTCCTCATGGAAGAGAAAAAGGAATTGGATCCCCGCCTTCGCGAGGATGACACAGAAGAATCAGAAGGAGAAGCAGGATCTATTTTCTGACTTAGTGGCTTAGCGCCTTTCTTGCCCTGAGCGGAGTCGAAGGGGTGGCTTTGTGGCTCAGATGAACCTCTTTTTAATTGAGGAAGTACTGTA
>JBHPMF010000126.1:0-5029 GCA_042563375.1 Elusimicrobiota bacterium
ATTTAGCATGGTTGCTTCGATCTCCATCGGGTATATCAGCTTCGGCCTCTTATTTTTGTCATTCTTAGGATACGCGGTTTTAAACAAGAAAAGTATCAGGCTCTGGCCCATCCCGTTCTTCTGGTTTTTCGCGGCATATGCCCTATGGGGCCTGTGCGCAAGCCTGTTCGGAGTCGACCCGGGCCGCAGCATCAAATATCTGAGAAGTGATTTTTTGTTTATTGTATTCTCTGTCCTGTTCCTTGCGTTCAGATCAGAACGCAAATCCCTGGATATTGCATTAAAAGGTTTTTGGATAGGCGGGATCATCTTGGCATTGGTCGGCATCATCCAAGCGCTAGCCGGGGTGTATTTTCCGCAAGCCCATGCATGGCTCGCAGCTCAAGACGGATTCATCAGCAGATTCGCCCTGACCCCGAATCAGCAGATGAGAGCGCATGCGCACATCCACACGCTTACATACGCTGAATCCATGGCCCTGATGGGTCTTTCCTCGCTCGGCTTTCTTGCCTGGCGTAAACCCGGCTGGAAGATCCTTTTGCAAAATATCCTGATCACTTCAGTGTTTTTGGCCGCGATCATTGCCTCGAAATCACGCGGGCCCCTGCTTGGTTTTTGCGCGGGACTTTCTATATTCATGGCGTTTCAGATGATCAGGAGCCGGCTTAAGCTGCAGCTTCTTGCGCTCACTGTTGCCATGATCATAGGAATGACACTGGCCATTAAATTCTCGCCGAGGATCAATTCCATGTTCAGGCTTGAGGCTAACAGGGACAGGCTGATATTCTGGAAGATCGGCTCGGATATAGTGAAAGATCATCCTGTGGCAGGAGTGGGCATTGCCAATGTAAAAACCGTTTGGAGCGGATATTTCGCCAGGCACAGAAAGGAATGGAGGGAACATGTTCTGCATTACTGGCGAGAATCATGGTCCGATGTGCATAATCTTTATCTGCAGCAGTTCTGCGAAAGGGGATTCATAGGTTTGGCGGTTCTTTTAGCGTTATTCAGCGCTTTTTGTGTAAGATTTATCAGAGAGCAGGGCTCTATCCCGGATATGCGCGATACAAACGCGCAAGCGCTGACTGCTTCATCAATAGCTGTTATATCAGGTTTTATCGTGATGAATCTGACTGAAAGCGCTTTTCAGGATACTGAAGTCGTATTCGTTCTGTATTTCATCATGGCAGCGACGCTGGCGCATAAAGAAAGCGAAAAAAGTGAGAAATGTGACAAAGGTGAAAAAGGGAGACAGGGAATTCTTTAAATGAGACAGGCAGCAAAAGAGGAGATATAGTGATGGGGAAAAAGAAACGGGTTGCGGTTTTTGTTGATCGCGACGGCACTCTCATGCACGAGGCGCACTATATAAGCGACCCGAGAAAGGTGCGCTTATACAAAGATGTGGACAAGTCCCTTGTGGCTCTGAGGAAAGCTGGATTCCTCGTGATCATCCTCTCCAACCAATCCGGGATCGGGCGCGGCTGGGTAACGCGCAATGAAGTCAAGCTTGTGAATCGCAGAATGCTTAAGCTTCTGCGAAAATCAGTGAAAGCAGACATTGATGCTATTTACTATTGCCCGCATGCCCCTCAAGACGGCTGCAAATGCAGAAAACCCAAAACTATGCTGATAAAGACAGCTCAAAAACGGTTTAATATCGATTTAAAGCGATCGTTTCTGATCGGAGACAAGAATACGGATATTGAGCTTGGGTTTAACGTCGGAGCCAAGACGATTCTTGTCATGACAGGATACGGACGTGAACATCTGGGATACATGAAAAAAGCAGGAAAACTGCCTGATTTCACGGCTCACAGGTTCACCACTGCGACAAAATGGATATTAGGAAAACACTTCAAACACAACTGACAAAAGCCGGTGACCGGCTTAAGCATTATCTGTCAGAACGGAAGATCACAAAAGACAAGATATTCCTGCTTGTTATCGTCGTGTTCATGGCCCATCCCAGGAACATAATCTATTTTTTTCTGGGCTTTATCCTTTTTATCTCCGGATTTATCGTTCGAATATGGTCAAAAAGCGCGTATGGATCCGGTGAAACCCACTTTACGGCTCCTTCAGCCGGCCCATACAGGCTGATACGCCACCCATACCGCCTGGGTTCGATCATCCAGGTGGCCGGACTTTGGGCAGCATGTTTCAGCTTTATGAAACTCGGCAGTTTTCTTTTACTGGGTTTTGTGATGATCATTTACTTCTTCTTCATTTACAAGGAAGATATTCTTTTTGAAGAGGAGTCATGCTACAATGCGCACGGAACAGCATGGGAGGAGTACTGCGCTCTCACCCCGCCGTTGATCCCGAAGATCACTGATCTCAACACCATAACAAAGCAGGATTTCTCTGATTTAAAGCTCAAATCATTTGAAGACCATCGGGAATGGAAGATATTCGCGATATGGATAGGGATGTTCATGTTCCTATGGTTTAAATTGGTATACCGTCTATAAAGAAGGGCTCGATTATACCCTACAGGGCATACTGCAGGGCTGCTTCGCTGAGGGCTAAATGCTAAATAAAGAAGATAGGAAAAGAAGCGTCAATATGAAATTTTCAGATTCTAGCATCCTTCAAACTGCATTATTGATAATTTTCGTTATATTCGCGTCATTTGCGGTATTTACTTCATTTGCCTCTATTATCGAGGTAGATAAATCCACAGCAACGCAGGCGGTGTCGGCGGGCAATTCGATCTCAGACACTGCCCGCGCCATCGGTCTTGGCAGAGAACGCTATATTTACAATGTTTATTGGGGATTCATCAAAGTGGGCAGAGCGACGATGGAAACCACAAGCACAGCGCATATCACTCTGCCTGACGGCGCCGTGCGCGAAGCATACCACATCATATCAACAGCAAGGACCCTTCCGTTCTTTGATGCCTTTTACAAGGTACGCGATAAGAATGAATCCTGGATAGATAAAGAGACATTCCTCTCGCTTGGATTCGCCAAACATCTGCGCGAGGGCAGATTCCGCAGGGAGGAAACCGTTTATTTCGACCATAAGAACGGCCGCTTTAAATCAACTGTTGAAAAGAAAAACGGAACCATTGTGCGCGAGGAAGGAGACATGAAGCCGCTCTCCTATGACGTACTTTCCTCATTGTTCTATGTGCGAAGCAGGGAGCTTGAGATCGGCAAAAATATAGAGATCGATATTAATACGCGTAAAGACTGGCCTCTGGTCGTGAAAGTCTTGCGCAAAAAGACGCGCAAAGTGCCTGCCGGAAAATTTGAATGTATATTGGTAAAACCGGAATTAAGGGACGAAGGCATATTCATACAAAAGGGAAAATCCATGAAAATATGGCTAACGAACGATTCAAGGAAGATACCTGTTCTGCTCAAGGCAGAAGTGTTCATAGGATCCGTAAAAGCCGAACTGACCGATATCGAGTACAAAAATTGAATTATGGGTCAATGCTTGCACGATCACTGCGCATTTGTTAAATTGACTGAAGTCGTTATTCGCCGAAATTCTGGATGCTGACAAATTAAAGGAGAGTGCAATGGCAGACATACTCGTTGTAACAAGTAAAATAAAAAAGATAGTTAAGGACGCGGGCTTAAGAACCGGTGCGGATTATCTAGAAGGTCTTTCAAGCAAAGTTGACAGCTTAATAAAAGAATCCATTGGCAGGGTTCAATCTGACGGAAAGAAAAAGACTTTAGGGCTAGAAGATCTCTAAAACAAGCCGGCCATAGCGCCGGTTTGCTCGCAATAGCTATCATTCTAAAGGCAGGCGCATGATACGCCTGCCTTTATACAGCTATATAATAGTAGAAAGAATCGATACTCGGTAAATGTGCCGGCTTGAAAACCCGCTTCACGTAGATTTCCGGAGAAAATCATTTAAATGCAGACTGAATTAAAAGAGTGGATGGAGAAATCCCTCTATGATCCTGAATACGGATTCTATTCGAAGAATGTCGCTTCCATGTCAGACTACGTTACCGCGCCCAATTTCGGGCCATATATCGGGTGGGCGATCAGCCGGGAGCTGGCCGATCTCATTAATGCCCGCTACCATGTTTTTGACAAGGAAGTCTTCACTCTTGTTGAGGTGGCTTGCGCAAGCGACGCATCGCTTGCGCTCGCAATACTGGAGAATTGGAAAAAGGAAAATCTCGATCTGTTCAATCGGACCCAGGTGATCCTTGTTGACAAGAGCCTTCCGAGGCTCACCGCTGCCACTAAAGCGCTTTCAAGCGTTTATCCGGGAAAAATATTCAGCTGTCCTGACATCAACGAGATACCAAAGATAAAGGGCGCGATAATCTCCAATGAACTGCTTGACAGCTTCCCTGTGCATATTGTACGGCGCACAGATGCTCGGGCTGAGATCGCCTATATAGAGGTAGGAGGCAGCAATAAAAAGTCTATTTCATGGAAAAAGTGCGATGATCCTGAAATAGCAACCTATGCGTTCGACCTTCCGCTTAATCTGCCTTATGCTCTCAACCTTGATGCTTTTAGCTTCATTGAGACCGCTGCGAACAAACTGGACACAGGAGTGCTTCTTACCATGGATTACGGCGATGTCAGGCCCAAATTATTCACCCGCAGCCCCCTGAAAGCCTTCTCAAAGGGGCAGGTTAAATTCCCTGATCTCAATTCGATCGGAAAGGAAGACCTCACAAGCCCCGTGGATTTCGACCTACTTATGGATGTCGGGGAAAGCTCGGGTTTTGAGAATATTTATTATGAGAATCTTGGGGCCTTTCTTTTAAAAAACAATATAAAAGAACTGTGGAAAGATTCCCAAGTATTGGAAAATATCAAAGAAAATCTTAAAATAAAGGCAATGTTTCATCCATTAGGATTCGGAAACGATTTTAAAGTTTTGATTCAAGGTAAATAATAATAAGTGATTGAGCTAGCTAACGTAGGAATATTTACGATAGTTTCTATCGGGTTTGCCGCAGGGGCCCTGATTGCGTCATGGATATTCCGCGCAAGAGCCGAAGACCCTCTTAAGAACACAGTGTATGAATGCGGCATG
>JBHPMF010000125.1:0-5119 GCA_042563375.1 Elusimicrobiota bacterium
CTGCCTAACCCTCCCCCTCAAGGGGGGAGGGGAAAGAGGGGGAAGAGACCAGGCGCCGGGGCTTGTTTCTGCTTTGGCGCTTTTGAGATCCTCACGACTTATCCGCCAATAAATGTCATATGATTTTTTCTGAGGGGAAAACATAAAGAACATAAAAAAATAAGGTGTGTCCCCCGATTTTTGAATTAAAAACGAGAGGTTTTTTATGCCAAGACAAATCATTTACATTTTCATTTCAGCAATGTTCTTCTTTGGCCAGCTAGCACAAGCCCAAACCATTGCCTTGTCAGACAAAGAGATTGAAAAAATCGGACAAAAAATATTTATGAATGAATGCGGCGGGAAATTAGAAAATCTTACTGCCTGGAATAAAGGCGAAGACTTTGCTTCTTTGGGCATTGGTCATTTCATCTGGTATCCCAAAAATAAAAAAGGACCATTCCAGGAAAGTTTTCCCGGGCTTATCTCTTTTATTTCCGAAGCAGCAACTTATCCTATCCCTGAATGGCTTAACTCTCCTGAGAATTTTTGCCCTTGGAACACAAAAAAAGAATTTTATCAGGCAATAAATAGCACAAAAATGCAGGAACTTAAATCATTTTTAGAGAGTACCATCCACTTTCAAGCTCTTTATATTATTGGGCGGCTCGAAAACGCTTTGCCTAAAATGATAGCAGCAACAGAGGAAAAACAAAAGGAACGCATCGCTAATACTTTTACCAGACTCAGTAAAACATCCAGCGGCATGTACGCCTTAATTGATTATGTCAACTTCAAAGGAGAAGGTGTTCTAGAAAGCGAACGCTACAATGATCTTGGCTGGGGACTCTTGCAAGTTTTAGAAGAAATGAATGAAAATGTTCCTGACAGTGATCTAATAAATGAATTTATAAGAGCCGCCGAATTCGTGCTAACCAGAAGAGTCGCCAATTCACCTAAAAAGCGTAATGAAATACGCTGGCTTCCGGGATGGAAAAGCAGACTACAAACATATAAAAACTAAAAGAGGCCAAGGTGCCTGGTCTCGTGATCCTCGTGCCGCGTCTCGACTCGTGAAACGTACTTTTCGGCTAATCCGAACTCGAAAAACTCAATAAAATCCGTTATTTTCCACTTTTTTATCCAAAGTCCTGGAGTCAAGCACTATTCCCTTCCTACGAATAAAGAAAATAGTGCAGGAACAACTTCAGCTATCATCAAGCGGGTTGTTCCAGCGCTATTCCCACAGTTCTACAAAGAAAATAGTGCAGAAACGACATATATTTATAAAGCGGGTCGCTTCAGTGCTATCCCCTTCCTATGAATAAAGAAAATAGTGCAGGAACAACTTCAGTTATCATTAAGCGGGTTGTTCCAGTGCTATTCCCACAGTTCTACAAAGAAAATAGTGCAGAAACGACATATATTTATAAAGCGGGTCGCTTCAGTGCTATTCCCACAGTTCTATAGAGAAAATAGCGCTTGACCCCAATGATAAATTCACGGATTCAGTTTTGACTTTGTTTATAAGCGAATTCAGGAAAGACCAGACACCGCGGATAAACCGGGGATTACAACCGGGTTACTCCGCCTGAGACGATGAATTTCATGACTTGGGCGCCTGAGGCGTTGATAGGCGTGATATTTTCCTTGGGCACGATAAAAAGATTTCCGGAAAAGTTGTAAGAATGCGGCAAGTAGACAGCCACTTTGTCCTTGATCCCCAGATCCGATAGATCCCTTTGGGTGATGAAGCCCAGTTTTTGCAAGCCGCTTTCGCGATTGATGGTAATAAGGGCAGGCTCAGTAAAACTTTTTTTCTCGCCCACAAAGGCGGTCATTAGATCCCGAATAGAGGAATAGATAATTTTAATAAGAGGGGTCTTCTCCAGAGTTCTTTCGATAAAGGAAATGAGCGGTCTCGTCAGAAAAGAGGAACCCATGAAACCCAACAGGGTAATAAGCGCTAGGATGCCGAAAAAACCTAATCCCGGCAGCCTCGTTGGCAGTAAGCCGTCTATAAAAGAGAAAGTGACATAGAGAACATAGAGAGTCGCCGCAAAAGGAACGATCAGCAGCAGTCCCTGGAGGAAGTAGGCCGTGAGTTTTTTCATAATAGTCTTTCTTTAGGATGTTACTAAAATAGAAATTGTTTAATACTGCCCGTCACTTGGGGATATGATCCGCCATTGCGGGGTCCGGCGATGACGGTGCCGGGTCTTGATTCGTGAAACGTGCTTTTTCGCCCAAAAGCCGAACATCGAGACCAGGCACCTTGACACTTTCCGCAGCGCGCCAGCACGCCGAAGGCCCTGGAGAGGAAGCTTACTATTCGGAATTATTAGCTAAAATATAAGAAGCACCATGATCAAAACTTCCACTCGCATACACACTTGCTATCATTAAGAAGGGGAAAACAATCTATGCCAACTCAAAACTTGACCCCATCTTCGGCCTGGAGAAACCAAGAATAATATGAAAGTACTATTTATCGGCACTAGTCACACGGATTGCAATGGGATGCCATTCCAATTTTTGCAATTAGCGCAGATTGGAGATGAAGGGAAGGTCGTTGATGTCTCTATGCTTGCTTCCCCCAGCGTTACGCTTGGATGGCATGCCCGGCAAACAGAAACTCAAAGGAGTATCCTCAGTGGAGTTTGGGATTATATTGTTTTTCAGCAGGAAACGCATCCTTTTGCGGGACAGGAAACGCTTTTAAATGACGCTCTTGCTCTTATGGACCTCACTAAGAAAACAAAAGCAAAACCTGTATTAATGATGACATGGGCTTCTGAAAAGGAACCGGAAAACCAGCCCATACTTGATAGTGCGTTTATTAATGTGGCGCAGAAAACCAGCATGCTCCTTGCGCCTGTTGGCATTGCATGGCGCGATATGCTGGAAAATCACCCTGACATACGTCTTTTTGATCCAGACGGAGAACATGCCAGCCAAGCGGGTTCCTATTTAGCTGCTTGTGTTTTTTACTCGGTATTCATAAGGAAAGATCCGGCAGGATTACCGGGCCGTATTGTTTATAACGGGGACGAATTAGTGAACATAAAACCGGAACACGCCAAGATCCTTCAGTCTTATGCCTGGAAAGCATGCATGAACTTAAACGCCGCGTGAGCGCATCCGCTCCCTCCTAACCTCCATAAAAGCCAAAGTCCGTCCGATCCCCTTCTACATAGGATTTTTCTGATCCTGCCCCTGTTCTCCGAATTCGGGGGACACTGAATTTAGGGGTATTTGACATCAAATTTATTCTTTCCCATAATACCATTCAATCGGACAAGTCCTGATAATACAAAAGGAGAAACATTGAACGATCTTATTGCTGTTGCAGAAGTATTCAAACATGAGGGCAATGTCACGGATGTCCGGGAATTCGGGAACGGCAATATCAATGGTACCTTTCTGGCGACTCTGGACGCCGGTATGAGTGGGCCTGATACCTGCTCCTGCTTTGTGCTGCAGCGCATTAACACGCAGGTGTTTCAACAACCCGAGCTTGTTATGAAGAATATGCGTGCAGTCACCGAACATGTTCGCGGGCGTCTGGAGCGCGCCCCTCTTGATACGGGCCGGCGCTGGGATGTGCCGCGCGTGTTGCTGACACAGGATGGACAGGATCACTGGATCGATTCTGACAAGGCGTTCTGGCGCGCGATCAGCTTTATTGATGCTGCGCAGTCTTTTGATTCAATGAGGGACGTCAGGCATGCCAAAGAAGTCGGCTATGCACTTGGAATGTTTCATACGCTCATCAGCGATCTGCCTGTGGATAGACTGGCTGATACACTGGCCGGGTTTCATGTTACACCGCTTTATCTGCGCCACTATAATGAGGTAGCAGCCAAGCACAGTGGGGGCCTTTCCCCTGAAAAGAATTATTGCCTGCAGTTTGTGAAAGACCGAAGCGCCTGGGCGCATGTGCTTGAGGATGCCAGGGCCCGGGGCAGGCTGGGTCTTCGCCCTATTCATGGTGATCCAAAGATAAATAACATCATGATAGACAATGATACCGGGCATGCCGTAAGCATCGTTGATCTCGACACTGTCAAACCCGGACTTGTTCATTATGATATCGGCGACTGCCTGCGTTCGGGCTGCAATCCGCTTGGAGAAGAGACTGACCTGTGGGAGACGGTTCGTTTTGAACCTGACTTTTGCCGGGCCATTCTGCAGGGGTATCTCTTAATGGCAAGAGAATTTCTCACGGGAGATGATCACGAATATCTCTATGATGCGATACGTCTCATAGCTTTTGAGCTGGGGCTCAGATTTTTTACCGACCATCTGGAAGGAAATGTCTACTTCAAGGCCAAGCACAGCTCGCACAATCTTGCCAGAGCGCTGGTTCAGTTCAAGCTCGCTGAGAGTATCGAATCCCAGGAATCAGCGATCCGCTCCATTATCCGGGATACAAAATGATGGAACAGGGATTTTCACTTAAATCCTTTCCCGGGGACGGCCTTCTGGCTGATTTGAATATCAAGGGCAGCGTGAGCCGAGGTTCTAATAAACTTGTCATCTGCTATGAACTGCACGGCCCTCTAACTGAAATTGTAATTCCTGCATTGGCAGATACGCCAATACGCAGGAATGAGCTTTGGGAAAAAACATGTTTCGAGTTTTTCCTCAGCGGGGGGAGATCCGGTCCCTATTGGGAATTCAACCTGTCGCCGTCAGGACACTGGAATGTCTATCACTTCAAAGATTATCGCCGGGAGATGCAAGAAGAACTCTCATTGGCAGCACTGCCGTTTGCTGTGCGCAAGAGCGCGCAAGCTTTTCAGCTTGAACTGGAGTTCAACCTCGATGTGATCGTCAAAGCGGACCAGCCCTTAAATATCGCGGTCAGCGCTGTCATTGAGCATACAAAAGGCGCTTTGACATATTGGGCGTTGACCCATCCCGGCCCGCAGCCTGACTTTCACCGGCAAGACGGTTTTATTATTGAATTGTGATCCGGGGCTTAATGGTTAAAAAGTGTTGGTAATGATAAGCTGTTTCTCGACGGAAACATGGGTTTAAAAGTTATAGTTCCTTTAAACGGTTTAAGGAAACACCCCTCATCTTGCACGCGCCACCTCCCGGGCCGCGGCCTCTGTCATCCTGAACTTGTTTCAGG
>JBHPMF010000127.1:0-4882 GCA_042563375.1 Elusimicrobiota bacterium
ATTAAGGATATCGGGGCGGCTGCCGGAGGGAGACAAGAGAAAGACACAGGCTAAAGCCTGAGGCTACCGGAATACGCAGAAACAGAGCAAATCTTGACCATTCTGAACGCAAATTCACTTGCAAGGGGCTAAAATCTTAGTAATACCAATTCGCAGGAGAGGCCCGGGCCCAAGGCGGCCATGAGACCCAGGTCGCCCTTTTTTATCTCGCCGGACTTAAGATATTCATCCAGGACAAAGATTACGCTTGATGCTGACATGTTCCCGTAATTTTTCAAGATATTCCAACTGTGACGCAGGGTATGTGCGTCAAGACTCAACCCATTCTGAAAAGCTTCCAGGATCTTTTTGCCTCCGGGGTGAAATATAAAATGTTTTATCTGATCTTGTTTCAATCCGCATTTCCCAAGAAACAGCCTGACTTCAGCTTCTATATTTTTTTCAACCACATCCGGAATATGCCTTGAAAGAGACACTTTTAAACCATTGTCAGCAATATTGAGCCCCATCATTTCCATGGAATCCTTCCATAAAACGCTCTGCGTCCCAATGATCGCGGGGTGATGACTGCTCTTGCTTTCCGCCTTAAGCAGAACACTTGTTACGCCGTCGGAGAACAAAGATGCTGAAACAAGATTTTCCCGGCTCAGATCATTCGGCAGTAAGCTTAAGCTGCACAGCTCATCTGTAATAAGCATTACCCATTGGCCTGGACTTGCTTTAGCGCATTCACCTGCGCGAGCGATCCCCATGGCGCCGCCAACACAAGCGTACCCCCAAATCGGAATCCTTTTTACCCTCATATCCATGCCTATTAAGAAGATAAGCCTCTCAAGCATCCCCGGACACGCGATACCGGTTGTTGAAACAAAAACAACATGGCTTATATCCTTGGCTTTGATCCTGGATTCTTTTAGACACTTTTCGATCGCCTTAGCGCAAAGCTTGCTTGACCATTTAATATACAGGTCGTTTCTTTGCGAAAATGTTGGTTTTTTCTTCCACAAGTTCAATGGTTCGCAAAAATGGCGTGTGCTTATGCAAGAATTATCAAACACAGCAAGATATTTTTTGGAATCATAATCAGCTTCTGAGAAATGCTGTTTCGCGAATTCCCTGACTTTTTGCTGACGTACCTTCTGCGGACCTGTGATGCAGCTGATGGCATGGATGCAGCAATAGATCTCTTTTGTCATAAAAGTGCCCTTTGATTATAGCGAAATGGACGCGCTCTCTTCTGCGCTCCGGTAGCCTCAGGCTTCAGCCTGTGTTCCTTTGAAAATGTAGTTCTATATTAAAAACACAGGCTGAAGCCTGAGGCTACCGGAAAAAGACAAAAACGCACGCTACAGCTGCGGCGACCGCAGAAAAGCTTCTACGCTCAAATGTTTTTTTGCTAATCAAATAAAGTCTTTTTTCCCCCCTTGGCAAACAAATGCACTCTGTTGAAGACATCTGACATTCCAATGCCGATCAATGCTGCAATGGGCCAAGCCAGGGGCAATACAAATCTTAGCTCCACGCCGCTTCCGGGTTTTATCTGGTCCAATGGAAGGATATAGGCTACAGGAAAAATTATGGCCAGCAATAACATGGTCATTCTGAGATCTCTTTTCCTCCACTGCATGATCAGCGCCCACAAAGCAAAGATAAGTAACATAGAGATCCCCTGGAAGAGCCTCGGCACATACCAGGCGAACCCAAGAATATATCCCTTGGCCCATCTGCCAACGGAATTCACGATCCCATCAGGCGCAAAAAAACTATACCACTTGATCTCTTTATGTCCCGGAACCACCGGATCGCGCACTCCCGCCACTTCTTTTTCTCTCTGCGTCCAATAAGAAGCATGCCTCTTATGACTATCGAAAAGATCCCCTGAGGTTCTTTGTTGATAGATCAAATACGGGCACACTACCATCCAGCACGTAACTAAGGCCCATACCGCATTCATATATCGCCTTTTCTCGCCATTACGGAAAAAATCAAAAGCAAAACAAAAAGAAGCGACAATGATCCCCTCGAGTCTTACCAAAGCTGTTAACCCGCCGATCGCGCCCAATACAGCTCCTTTAAAGCGCCATGACCCGAGGCTCAACCATGCAAACATGAAAACAACAAGCATCATCGAGTATCCGACGATATTGTAGCCTTGGCAAGAATAATAAGCAACTATGCGATTACCTCCTATGGCGATCGCAGTACCAAGAGCTGCGACAAAACCGTATTGGACGCGCATCCATGCCACAACAGCTGTCACAGCTGCTGCTGTGCATATCAAGCTTGTGATCCGCAGCGCGAATTCATCCGGCTGGAACAGGGAAATGGCTATCTTTATCCAGAAAATATACAAGGGCTCTCTGTATCCTGAATCGAAAAAGTATTCGCAGCTGCGCGCAAGCTCGGGATAAGCCCATGGGTCAGTGATGGCAACGCCGCTATACCATTGCCAGTTAAAACCCAGCCAGATGAGATAGCCGAAAAAAGAGCATGCCCAAAAAGCGATCTCAGCAGTTTGGCGCCAATTCTTTTTTGGGGTCATTGAGGAATGTTAACAAAACTTCCTCCGCGTGTCATTCCCATGGAGACGGGAATCCAGAACCTTTATTCAGACAAAGATTCTGTTTGTTCCAACAAAAGAAAGTCTATATAAGCATAGAAGCATGCCTTCGCTGGGATGACAAAAGAAGCGGGGGCCTGCCCCCCGCTTCTTTCAGATCTCGAACAAATCTACTGCGTTGCGGGTTGTGACTTTTATCACTTCATTAAGGGGAACATTGAACAGATCCGCCAAGCTTTGGGCGATCTCCGGGATTTTTGAAGGTTCATTTCTTTTTCCGCGAATACTTTGAGGCGGAAGATACGGGCAATCTGTTTCAAGGACTATATTGTCCAAGCCGACATCAAGGATCGTTTTGCGGAATTTGTCGTTCTTGGGATAAGTAATGGGCCCGTCTATGCCGATAGCTAATTTCATTGATAGCGCTTTTTTCGCGTTATTAAGATCTCCCGAAAAGCAGTGCTGTACGCCGCTAAATCTTTTCCCCCCTCTTTGCTCTACTTTCCTCCCCCCTTGAGGGGGAGGATTAAGGTGGGGGGTAATAAAAGAATCCTCTTTGTCGCCCCCGCCCTGCCCTCCCCCATCAAGGGGGAGGGAAAACTGGGATCGTTTTCTCCGCTCAGAAGAAAAAGTTTTCATTGGTTCCCAAACATTTTCCAGAACCTCGAACATATCATCATGCGCCCTCCCCTTGCCCCCTTCTCTGCAATGCAGGATGATGGGCTTTGAAGCTTCATTGGCAATAGAAAGCAGTTTTTCAAAAACTTGTTTCTGCGTATTTGGATCAGCAGCGCTCTTAGCGTAGTCTATTCCGATTTCTCCGAAACCAAGAACAAGAGGATCTCGCGCCAGATCAAGCAAGGTCTTTTCGTAAGAATCATTCCACTCATGCGCACAGTGCGGATGGAACCCGATCGCGCAAAGTATCTTCCCGGGATATTTTTGGCAGAGTTTTAATGTTGGCTCCCATTCTTTGGGCTCTGTCGCGATCTCCACGATCTTTTCAATGCCGGATTGAAAGGCTCTTTCGATCACTTCATCCCGGTCCTTATCGAACCAGGGATCAGTCAAGTGGGTGTGAGTGTCGATCATTCTAAAGATTTTATGACATCTTTATTCTGTCCATCCTGTATATTTTCTTTGTCATTCCTGCGGAGGCAGGAATCCAAACCCTTTATTTCATAAAGATTTTTGACTTAAAAAATAAAAAACTGAATTAAAATAACGGTACTGGATCCCTGCCGAAGTTTATCCCGGACCTGATCCGAGACCTGCTTCAAGGATGACAAAGGGCAGAGCCGGGAGGATAAACCTTTTTATTTCTTCCTTTCTACGCGAATACCGATGGGGATCGTGAAAGACGCGACCTCATCGCGGCCACTTTTGTTCTTATGGCGGCCTTCCACACGGACGTATCCTCGCCCGGGGCACATCTCATACGGGATGGGATATATGTGCTCAAAAGAAGCGCTCCCGCCTTTCCTCATGCTCATACCATGAAAACCTGCGTCAGCATTGCCTGGAAGCAGGGAATCTCTTGCAAAAGCCGCTGCCTTGTTGTCATACCAATGGCGAGTGCAGGAAAAATCACCTGCCCAGCGCAGAGAGGATTTTCCTTGGAAATTATTGAAAGTCCTATTGCCGGTATTCTCCATTGTTATCACATAACGCATATTTTTTCCGATAAAATAAACGGGTTCCCCGTTTGGAAGCTTGTACTCGTAATCAAAATACTCGACTTTAACATTTAAACTTTTAAATTCTCCGAAATGCCAGCCGGCTGTAACGACATTCGAAACAAACAGCGAGCAGGCAGTCAGGCAAAGAATTGTGGTTTTTTCATATTCCCCCCTTCTATAAGATATCTTTCACAGCCACTTTTAAATATATAACAGGATAAACTATGCTTTGCAAGTCCTACAAGGCAAGATCTGATATCTTAACTTTGACCCAATGCTGTTTTTGGGGGTGTCCCCAGAATTACCTGGATATCGTTACTGCCAACCACAATTGTCGCCTTCGGCAATGATTTGTATTGTGCTAGCGGGCGGCGCCGGACCCCCGACAACGCCAGCAGCGAATAAACACCCATGGTTTATAAAGTGGTCACCCGGAAAGCCGACTGGATTAATTCCCATATGATTACCCCACGCTGTACAATTAGCTATTGACCATGTCTGGGGGACTACGATAGTATCTCTAATACTGCCCGACACGCTGCCGTAACTGCAGATTTTTTGACCATTAAAATTGATCCCCCCAACAACATCCAGCTTTGTCCGTGGGCTACTGCTCCCAATGCCCACATTGCCGTCATCCTTT
>JBHPMF010000128.1:0-4692 GCA_042563375.1 Elusimicrobiota bacterium
CCTACGCAGGGCACTTTTATGGGCTAAAACGGTAGTTTGGGCATTTATGCAGGGGTTTTTAAGGACTGACCCTGCTAAAAACCTACCCAGTCCCGAGAGCCATGTCCTGGATTTCACCGCTTTCCGTGATCGATGGTGCAGCGCGCGAAAAGAGGCGAAACTGGAGGGGTTCAGCCAACTTGACACCGACCATAAGCCCTGAGCCTGTTTCCGCTTAATCCTCCCAAGGCAGTTATCAAAAATATATAGTTTGATCTGTAAGCATTATTAATGACTAGTGCCTTGACGTAGCACCAGAAACACCAATGGATAAAAAGATAATTGATAAAGCTTGCCAGTCACATAGCCTTTTTCATCCAATTCACGGATTAAATTTCCAAGAGTTGTTCCGTAAAGAAATCGGCTATCTTCGAGACAAAACGGAATATCATTACAATAGAAAAGGCGAGATGGACTTTAAGGAAGAAGACCTCCTAGTCGGTGTTTCAAAAGTTCGCTTTGCGATAGGATCGGTCATTTATTATCAGGATTGTGGACTTGCGAAGTTCGATTGGGATTCGTGTAATGAAGTAGGGAGCTACTTCCCAAGCGAAAATGATTGGATGTTTTGTTATTTCTTGGATGATTCCTGCTCCCATCTTTATAGTGCGTGGAACAGGATCGCAAACTTCCTAAACATATTTTGGTCTTTGCCAAACAAGAAAGATCCGTATTTTCACAACGTTGTTGGATATCTCGAATCTAACCTGAAGAAACCTTTCCCTAACGCACTCAAAAAAATAATCGCTTTCAAAAATATGGAATATCCAAATTCAATAAACCGACATCGCAGAGAAATTATTCATTCAGAATGCACGTTTGGCGCTTATTTTCGTGGTTTTGTTCATCAGCATACAGAAAAGAGTGCCTTGAAGAAGATACAAGAGGAACGTGATTTAAAGCCAAAAGAATTAAGCGCTTGCTATAAACGCCTTTTGGAAGGCATCGCCGAAATGCTTGAAGTGATAAGGCACTATGTTCCCCCCAAAAAGGATACTGCTAGTACTATACGTGAAGAGGGATAAAGCCAACGTAAGAGAACGTAATACATCCAACTCAACACCAACCCGATCACAAATCCGATCACTGCCTGTTTCAGTGTTTAGTAAAATCAGGTAGATTCTTCGACGAGAAAGCCCCTGTAGCTTAATGGATAAAGTACCAGCCTTCGAAGCCAGGGTATGCGTTTCGCCCTATTACGCTCTCTTCATTCCTCCTCGGAAGTCATGAAAATTGACTTATGGTTATTACGCCCTGTTTAGCCCTATTCTGCTGTCTAGCCGATCACTAATCCGATCACTGCTTTACTATTGGGATGGCTGACCCCCTTGAAATTTGTTACCATATATGGTAACAATATATAGAGATTGAATATGGTTAATTATCCACCCAAAAATATATACACGATTTACAGGGGTCGCAGTTTTACGGCTGAGTGGTATTATGCGGAGAATGGCAAAATGCCTGCATATGAATTCTATAAGCAAATGGATGCTGTATTGCGCAGCAGATTCTTGATCTTGGTACAGCACTTGGCTGAAGCCTCATATGGCACATTTCTCCCAAAGACAGAATACAACATTGAAGATAGAACGCATGGAATCTACGCTTTTAAGCCTCATAGCGCGAGATTCTTCAACTTCATGACAAAGGGAAAGAAAATTATCGTGACGAATGCCTTTAGTAAGCATTCTCAGCAACTTACAAGGCAAGATAAAGAGAAGTTGAAGGTTGCGATCAAATACAGCCAGGATTATAAGGCGCGGTGTAAAAGGGGTGACTATTATGAAAAAAGTTAAAAAACCAAGCAATCTTTTTGAAAAAGAGATGCAGAGTCCGCATTTCAGGAAGACTTTTAAGCGGCAATATCAGCAGTTCCAACTTGAAATTCAACTACTCAAAGCGCTTGAGAGTGCTGGGTGGACCTATGAGCAATTCGCTGGAAAGATCGGGACAAAACGCAGTCATGTGAGCAGGGATCTCAAGGGAGGCGGTTTAAAACGCGCCTCGCTTGCCCGTATAGAAAAGATGGCCAAGGCTCTTAATATGGATTTTGTACCCCTACTTATTCCCCATGGTAAGCAATCCAAGATTCTTCCAGAGTTGCAGAGAATTATCCGCGCAGAATAGCAGTTACAGTTTTTCATTCGCGCAGACGTATAACAACATTGCATGCCATGATGGCAACTGGCAACCACGCAGCGGTCCAGGGACTCCTCCGCCTCAAAACTCCTGCCATGGTCATGCGTTACAGCCATCTGGCTCCAAGCTACCTCCGCCAGGCAGCCCTGACGCTTGATAAGCGGTTGGGGACGGAGAAGGAGGGCAAGAAGGATCCTGAGCCGAGTCCTGAGCCCGTTGCTGCTTGAGCCACCCAGGGTAGTTGGAAAAATATAAGCTACTTCTAATATCACGATGGCAGGCTAGCCCAATTGAGCAGCGTAGTAATATAATACCTAGGTGTCGATGCAGGGAAACAAGACCTTCACTTTTAAGCAGGTTTTTATTTTAGTTCTTGCGATTGTAGCAGGTATTGCATTCTTGGAAACATCTGATCCTGTGTTATCTTTTGCTTTTTGGCGACAATTTCTTCTAAAGTTGCTCGTTTATGGCGCTGCTTCAGAATTTGTTGTGGTAGCCCTGAGTCGGACAAAAGTCCTTAAGAGCAGAGAAGATATGTGACCGCATTAGTAAAGAAAGGTTAAATAAGAAAAAGTGCGTATACCTCAAATTATAAAGCTAGACGTACAAGCAATAACATGCATCCACTAGAAGAACCAAAGACTGCTTTTGGAAGGGTGGCGAGAACCGCTGCAATGCTACTTATTGCTGCTATTCCGATTGCAGGCCTAGGATTTGCGGTCTATAGCATCATTGCTAAACCTTTGCGACAAGTAATGAGATCAACTTCTATTAAAGCCGAGAGGGAGAAACAAATCGCAGATTTCGATAGTCGTTATAACGTAAATCAGGACCCGTTTTTTCGGGCATTGCCAATTGAACGGCAGAAGGTAGTGCGAGAAACAGCTCTGTATGCCTTAATGGAAAAGGAAATTGAGGGCCAGACGACGGCGAACATCGCATACAAGGATTTAGGTCCAGGGCTTACGCTGAAAGAAGTGGCATGGCTAAAAAAGAATGGAATTGTCTCCGAGCCTCGATGGCCAGGATATGTGACCTATCGGACATCTGAAGGGATTTTCGTCCTCTATCCAATGAAACTACTCGAGGAGTATCGCTATGAGCAAGATGAGCAAGAAGAGTATTACGACGACCCCTACTAGATGTTATGGCAGACTTTTCCACGTATATCTGAAAAATTATTCATTTTTTGCTCTCTTGTCGCACGACTTACCACGTAGCGATACAGCGCCAACAATAAACAAGACAGCGACCACAATATCAACTATAAACCATATACCTCTGCCAAGGTGCAAAGGCATGAGCGGATTAAACACAAAAGCGACTATTCCAAGCGCCCATGACCAACCACGACGCCCCATATCCCACGAAGATACCGCTCCGTAAATACCAGTTCCGCATACTACCACACGTAAAAGCATGTAATACCCATATGGCAATGGCAACAGAGCAATAAACAGCATTGCCGAGGAAGCTAGGAAGGGAATAATATTCATACTACATTCCGATTTTAGACTTTTTCCTCCACGCAAGACCGCTGTGATCCAGGGGCTACTGCGCCTCGAAAACCCCCGTCACAGCTACCGATAAACAGTTGGGGGGGGGGGTAATATAAGCAGATTGGTTATAAGCCAACGTATTTAGGATAATTGCTAAGAGGTTATTATGGAACACTTTAAGACTTTCCTGAAGATGTGCTTTGGCAGTCTGGTAGGCTTAGCGATTGCGCTGATAGCTGTGGGTGCGTTGGAAACTAATAGCGAAGAAGAGCTTGTAGTTGGCAGTTTGATTCTTGGATTCATATTGGGACCGAAATTGTTTGGTTGGCTATATCGGAAATAACCGACGAAAACACACCAAGACAACATAATTCCAACGACCACAACCAAAAAGCCCAGAACCAAACCGAATAGAACCAACATAAGAGAGCTAAATACAGCCAACCTGACTCCGACCCCTGTCCCTGTTTCCGCTTGAGTCTGCCAAAGTAGTTGGAAAAATATATAGTTTGAGAGATGGTATTAAAAGTATTCCACTGTCTAAACCACTTTGGGCAAGGGTAGTAAATCCAATGCGCCCTCTCTATAAAACGATTCTCACAATCCTCATTGGCGCAATTGCTGCTTCGATAATAGTTCTGAATGTTTTGTATGACCAGGGATTAGTTACTTTTCAGGCAAATTCTGGTCGTGCTTGGTCATATGTTCTTATTATTTTTATATCAGCATCAATATCAACGCTCATATTGACACGGCACAATAAACTTCATCTATTTGAGCAGTTCGTTCTTGGATTGTTGTCAGGAATGATACCTGGCACATTATTGTTGTATTTTCTCGTTTTTGTTTACCTCGTTTTTCCAAAAGGTGAGGGCATAGGGTTTCTGTTTATGGGCACAGTAATTATATTGGCTATAGGGAGTATATCTGGGCTGATTACCTTCTTGGCAAAGACTGTCATAGACAAAACACTTGATAAGTATTCATAAAACAACAATGAAGGATTGGGGAC
>JBHPMF010000012.1:0-55198 GCA_042563375.1 Elusimicrobiota bacterium
AGCTCTGCTGCATGAAATAATAATTACAGGAGTAAAAATGCGGATCCGTCCAGCGAAAGGAGAAAATAAATGAAAATTAGTAAAACAATAAAAATCATTACGCTTATAAGCCTGGCGACCATGATAACTGTGGTCATAATCGCCTTGCCAAAATCAAACTATGCGAACGCTGCAGGCTCACAAGTCATTAATCTCACCACAGTAAAATACATAACCAGCGCTCAGAACCTTTCAAATCAACGCGAGCTGCGAAGAATCCGGAACCAGTGCAATAAAGACGCTCAGATTCTTGGCCAGCTCAGCAATGATCAGGCGATCCTGACAGGGAGATGCGCCAGCATGACGCCCATATTTGATATAGATAATCCCGGCATGCTTTTAGTGATCAAACTGGAAACCAGTCTGATTGTAATCGGAAACTAGAGCGCAGAAAAGACGCGAACCACCCAGCTTTGCCGGGCAGCTTCGCTGAAGAACCTCGTATCAAGTACGAGACAAGCGCTGCGGCTGCTAGACCAGAAAGGAAAATACTGAGAATGAAGGAAAAATGACAAAACAAGCCAAGGAGTAAATTGAAATGAAAAATGAATTAAACAGGCTGACCATGACCATGTTTACAATGGCATTAAGCTTAGTCATATTAGGCAGTAGTCTGAAGGCTGAAGAATTGTGCAGTTATACAACCGCAAGAGAGGTATTTAAAAAATACTTAGGCACCAGCCCGAGTCGCCCTGACTATCAAGATTCCCGCCATGCCAAAGCAGAGGCTCAGCGATTAGCATTGGCTGCAAGAGAACGTGGCTATACACATGTTAGGCATAGAGTAGATGAGGTGAGCTGTAATTGGAATTGCGAATTCTCAGCATGTGTCAGGTTCGATGAAAACCTGCCTTTGCCCAAGAAAACCGCCAGTTCTACGGACAATGCTGCGTATGACATAAGCAAAAAATATGGTCCTGCCGCAGTGGGCGATATTAAGATACCTGCAAAAAATATCATCAACAATGTAAGCGCTGATCAGCCGCTTGAAGCCATTGAAACACTTACATCTGCATTCGACAGATCTGCGCGGCTTGATAAGAAGACATCCAAGCCAATGTCCATCGCAACAAGAGAATTCCCCAGTATTGAGCCGATCTCTTATAAAGCAGAAAACGGATCAGGGCTGGAGACCGCACAACCCCCCATGCTCAATAAAGATGCGATAAAAAACATCAAAAAAATCAACCGCGGTGGAGCGCTGCGCGGCTTTGGAGCAGGACTTGGCGCGGGTTCCGTGGCAGCCGTGGCAACATATTATGCCTACAATGCATTACCCATGGCGGCAAGCGCTACCTTCACCGACAGCGTGGTGAATTCTCTGTCTCACGCTGTTTCAGCCTATATGTGGGCAGCGGTGATCGGAGTCGCGGCAGGAGTGGCGGCCGGATACCTTGTCAATAAACATTACGTGAACAAGAAGATGTCTGCTTTGGAAAACGCAAAGTAAAAACTAAAGGAGAAAAAATGATAATGAATAAATTGTTAGCAGTAATGATCAGCACGATCATTGTGTCCGGACCAATATTCGCCCTTGAGAACGCAGGGCATGACATGATGAGCAATCGCTTTGATGGAATAAGGCTCGAGAAGATAAAAACTGCCGGAATACTGCCGGTGGATCTTGATTGGGCGAGTGAATCAACAGCAAGAAAACTACGCATGATGCAGGACGGAATAGAATTCCCCACTGGCATCCGCGAACCATTGCGAACAGGAGCTGAAACAGTCGGCGGCGGCGCTGCCGGCGCGGTAACTGCCGCAGGAGCCATGTTCTTGGGAGCAAAAGGCATTGAGCTGGCCGGGCGCATGGGACCGGGCACTGCCATGCCGACATCTATGGCGATGGCTGGAGCTATGATGGGAGCGCCAAGCGGCGTGATCGGCGCTGTAACCCAGAATTTCCTGAGAGATAAACACAGCACCAAGAAAAGCATGGCGCTTTCAACCGGAGCAGGCGCTTTAACGGGAGCATTGATCAGCTCGATCTGGGCTGTCCCCGCATTCATAAGAGGCTCTTCCGGAGTAGGAATTGCTTCCCTGGCATACGGACTGGCATGTGGAGCTATCGGAGGCTTTGCCGGAGCCGGCGTAACAGAACTCAGCAGAAAAAATATTTAAATCAAACTGCGGGGGCGCAGCCAGTTTTGCGTCCCCGCAGTTATGGATTTGCCCAAACCCGGCCCTCTGGTTCATAGGGCAAACACCCGGTTTCCTTAAAATCAGAAATAATTTTAAAAAAGCTTGGATTTATTCTTCGCAGACCTTTTGAAAAGCTTGCCATGCCTTCAGCTAAAAATTCCTCAGGATTTGTCTTTGCGTGTCCTGTAACAAAACGCTCTCCGATCTGATCCTTCAGCAATCTTTGATATAAAAGATTCACGTCAGTGTTTGCAACGCGTGAATAAAACGCGAAATCGCTTGTAAAAGGCAGATCAGGAATCGCCCGGCACTTGAACCCCCTGAAAAATCTAGGAATCGTTTGGCCAGGATCTCTTTTGGCTGCGCTCGAGTCGATGTTCTTTGAATTAAAACCCGGAATAAGATGATCAATAGCGTGCGCTGTAGCGTGAAGCATCACATATTCCGGTTCGCGCATGTAGCACAGAGACTTAATATATAAGGTATTTCTTTTAACAGGAATTATGCCCTCCATCTGCTCTGTGGTCTGATCAAAAGCGCTGTTGGGAATATATACACTGCATGATTCGTGCGCCGAAACAGCGTATTTGGCAAACAAGTCGTTAAATTCCCCCTCCTTAAGAATGACTATGGATAAACCTGTTTTGCCCAACAGATTACTTATTAAAGATCCCCAGTTCTTGGTGAATATGCCGGTGACACCCTGCGTAAACTCCAAAGGCTCGATCTTGATCGGGAAAACCAGGCTCTCAGGACTTGATGCTAGCATCTCGTTTTGGACAGCTAGCAGATCCTGGGGGGTTCCAAGGCATACTTGCGCATCAAGATCAACGCCTGCAAGCAGGATAAGAACAGCAAAACCAATAAGCCTCATACCCTATATATAACAGGGGGATGCATGGAACGCAAGGCCCACGCAAGAAGAAAGGATGAGGAATGAAAGCAGAAATGATGAATGATGAATGATGAAATGAGAAGAGAGGCACAAAGTGGGAGAGAACAGGGATGAGGGATGAAGTAGAGAAAAATGATGAATGATGAAATGGGAAGAAGGGATGAGGGATGAAATTAAGAGGTAGTCGCACCCTTCCGCAGGTGGTACGCGTTGCCAAATCCATACGGGTGCGTTCTTTTTTTGCGCATACTTAATGTAGCGCAAACGCACCCGTAAAGGGTGCGACTACCGGGAAGAGACGGAAAAAGATTACTTGCTATCGCAGCAGTCGAATTTTTGGCAAGTGTGTTTTTGGTCGGGATCGGAGCATTCAAAACAATCGCAATTTTTGTTCTTTTTTTGGAATGCGCCAATCAAGTCCACGTAGTATTTTGCCTGTTTGAGCAGTTCCCCCTGCTTTTTTTTATCAGGCGCTATTTCAGATTTGGTTTTATCAACCCATCTCATAAGTTTCTCTTTATGAAAATAAAACCTGTCTTCATTCTCGATCTCATCTTTTTGCGGACCGGGATCATCGCAAAGAGCTGCCATTATCTCATCTTCAGGCTCTTTTTCTAAGTCAAGATTTGGGACCGTATCGCCGCAAGCTTCAGGGATAACAGCGCGCCTGATTGTTTTGTGATAAGCAAGTATCAATTTTGAGCTCTTGAAATAATACTCCTCCAGAGCTTCCTCTGTTTCCCCCTGAAATACCAGGTCCATGCGAACGATCTTTTTGCCGCGGTAGTATGCTGTCATCTGAGCGCCTTGCGTTGCAAGGCCCAGTATTGTCTTTTCCACCTTATCGAGTTTTTTTAAGTTAGCGTTGATGCGGACGAATTCCTTTTTTACAGACAATATTTTTTTGGATTCTGTTTTTTTGGCGATCAACGGAAAGGAAACAAGCAGGATCAGGGTCAGTGTGTATAATTTTTTCATTTGGCTATACGTTCATAACAACTATCTTAAGTTTGAGATTACCCCGTGAAAATACACGGGACTGCTCTTCGAGACTGCCGCGCCCTTCGGGCTCGCAATAACATCAAGCATCACGTTTATTTAACAAAAATCATGTGGACCTGTGCCAGGCACCGGCCCGGCACGGGAAGGGTTGACCTGCCTCTTTACAAGTTAAATAATGAATGTGGTTGCGGGTGAGCGGCTCTCCTCTTGAAAAAGAGAATCAGCAGTCCTTACTCTATATGAATAAAGAGGTTCCCCCGCCGCCCAGCCTCCCCCGCAAGAGGGGGCGGAGAAAGATAAACGTAGGATAAAATTATCGGAGGTAAATATTACATGATTTCAGAACCGCATAAGATCAAGACAATAAGAAAGATCCGCTTTACAAATATCGAGGAGCGCAAGAAAGCGCTTAAGGCCGCGAAATTCAATACGTTTCGCATACCGTCTGATATTGTCACATTCGATATGACAAGCCAAGGCACAGGAGCCATGAGCCATGACCAGATCTCAGGAATACTCATAGGCGATGAAGCGTATGCCGGAAGCAGGAATTTCCAGCTGCTGGAAAAGAACATCAAAAAGGCATTCGGACATTCCATGATATGCCCGACGCACAATCTGCGGGGATCCATAAAACTTATCTCAGCCACCATGGTGAAAGACGGGGACAAGGTCCTTTCCAATTCATCGGCCCCCCAAGAACTCACGCAGGAAAAGAACGCTTCCCTGATGCTTATTAATGAAGAAAATCCGAAATTATTCACGGGAAACATAAGTATAAGCCTTCTTAAAAAAGAGATCGCAGGCGCGCAAAATATCCCTTATGTGTATGTTGAGACTTTCGCCAATGGATATAAGCCTGTTTCTATCGCTAATTTAAAGGAATCCGGAAAAGCGCTTAAGGCCCGCAAGATCCCCCTGATAATCGATGCGTCCCGTATAGTGGAGAACGCGTCATTCATAAAAGAGAACGAGCCAGGATATAAAGTAAAAACGATCGCAGCGATCGTACGCGAGATCGCAAGATACACGTCAATCTGCGTTGTGGACGCAGGGCAAAGCGCACGCTGCAATGTGGGAGGACTCATCTCAACGGACAATGCAAGGCTTCATGAAAAGTTTCAGAACGAAGTAGTGGTATACGAAGGCCTTCATACTTATGGAGGCATGGCAGGCCGCACAATGGAAATATTCGCCAGGAGCATCAGCGAAATGACTGATGATAATCAAGCGATGTGGATACGCAATCAGGCAAGGCTCATGGCAGTAAAGTTGGAAGGGGTCCCGCTGATCCAGGGATGCGACGGCGTATACATCAAGGCTGATAAATTTCTGCCCAAGCTCAAGAATCACCAGGCTCATGCCCTTGCATCAGCTCTTTATTTGATCTCTGGCATACGGGCTTTCCTTGATGGAAGATTTACTGATGAAAAAATACTTCCGGTACAAATTCCAAGGCTTGCGCTGAGCAACCGCCAAATCACCCAGATCACGCGCGCGATCAAGGAATTATACGCACAACGCGATAAGTTCTCAGGTTTTACCCTGACGAATCACCCTGATTGGCATGATGAAGCAGGGTTCAGCTGGGAAACGCCTGATCTTAAAGCCCAAGTTTTTAACTGCGAGCCGCATGTGATCCACACGATCGAATATGTTGGCATGGCAGGCAGAAAAGAAAGAGATCGCGCGATAAAAAAAGCAGGATATAACACGTTCCTTCTGATGTCAAAAGACGTTATGATCGACCTGCTCACTGATTCAGGCACTTCAGCCATGAGCGTGGAACAATGGCACAAATACAACGGCGGAGTCGAGACTCAAGCGTCAAGTAAGGATTATTTCGAATTCGTTGAAACAGCCCAAAACCTTACAGGGTATAAATACATCGTGCCTACGCATCAAGGCAGGGCAGCTGAACACATAATGTCGCAGATCATGATCGAGAACGGGTTTGTCCCGGGAAACATGTATTTCACGACAACCAAGCTTCACCAGGAAATGGCAGGGGGCACATTTGTGGATGTGATAACAGATGAGGCGCATGACCCGACATCACGATTTGAGTGGAAGGGCAACATCAATCTCACCAAGCTTGACGATCTTGTGAAAAAGCACGGATCCAATAATTTCCCGTACATAAGCTTTGAGATGAGCGTTAATATGGCGGGAGGGCAGCCTTTTTCCATGGATAATGCAAGAAAACTTTATGATTACTGCCGCAAGCATGAAATCCCCGTGATGTTTGATTCCACTCGCGCAGCTGAAAACGCGTACATGATAAAAAAGAGAGATCCCAGCTACCATAATGTATCCATCAAGGAAATACTCAAAGAGATGTTCAGCTATGGAGACGGATGCACCTGGTCAAGTAAAAAAGATCCTCTCGTTAATATCGGAGGAATGCTCGCCTTTAGAAGCGATGAGAATCTATACAAAAAATCACTTGAGATGCTTCGTAAGCATGAGGGAACAGTGACTTCAGGGGGCATGTCAGCCGGAGACATGGCAGCGCAAGCGCAAGGACTTCGTGAAATGGCCAACGAGAACTACATCAGAAGCCGCGTTGAGCAGACACAATATCTGGGGAAAAAACTTATTGATGCCGGTATTCCGATCGTCGAACCTCCCGGATCACATGCCATATTTCTCGACGCAAAACGTTTTCTTCCGCATTTGGATCAGGATGAATTCCCCGCGCAAGCCCTGTCAGCCGCGATCTTCGTTGAGTGCGGGGTGCGCGCGATGGAGCGCGGAAATGTATCCAAAGGCCGCGATCCCAAGACAGGAGAAAATTACAGGCCTGCATTGGAACTTGTGCGCCTGACCATTCCAAGGCGTGCATACACTAATTCACACATGGACACTGTGGCCCAAGGAATCATATCTGTGTACCACAGGCGAAAACTGATCAAGGGCCTGCGCTTCACGTATGAACCAAAAGTTCTCAGGTTTTTTCAGGGGAAGTTCGAGGAAACAAGCAGAAAAGCAGACAAAAAGAAAACAACACAGAAGAAGAAAACCGGGATTCTTCAGGTGAGCCATTAAAAAGGAAAGTAATTAGAAAAATAAAGTCGGATCTATTCGGTTGGATCGATAAATCTGTGATAGCGTCCTAGCCAGTAAGCCACAAGATAAGCCGCCCCTGAGCCCTGGGTGAGATTTGACCCGCCATCCATTTTAAACGGATTGCTTTGCCAGGCAAACGGCGCGTGATACGCCCACTTCTCAAAAGGAAGACGTTCGGGAGTAACCCAAAACCATGTATCCTTCAGATCCTCTTCATCGGGCGGAGTGTTAAATATCTCTGCCTTAAAACCTTTGTGCTTTTCCAGTTCAGGATCAGAGCTGTTCTCCACAGAACCGAAGATCGGGCGAACAATAAAACGATGCAGGGAATCTATTCCGTCCCAAATAGCCTGCTTCTCATCCGGGAATTGCGACGCATAGAGAAAATTCCAAAGCGTATTTTTATCATTAGCGATCTCATCATGGCGTATTTTAAATACCTTGCGGTAAAGAGCCTGGGCATCCGGATCGCTTTCAAGACGACAGATATCATAAAGCGCCCTGTGAGCCAAATCCGGACCAATACTTGAATATAGAGCTTCAGGCGTTACCTTGATATCTTCATCGGAATAGGATTTAAGCACTTTGTCCGCATACTTTCCGTATTTACTAGCAATGTTTGGGACTGAAGGCTCATCAAGCATCTTAAATGCCATGTCACGCTTGATGAACATTTCCTCTTCATAGTATTGCCTGAATTCAGGACCCTGTGTAACATGCGAAACAACCAGCATTAAATGAATACCGCTTCTTGGGTTTCCGGAGAACCACGGAGGCATTGCTGTTTTGCGCAAAGCCTTTGGCCACTGGTTCTGGTAAGCGTAATTCGGCCTGAAATCTAAATGTGTGTCATCGGTCTTAATCCTCATTTTATTTCGTATAACATGAAGGCCAACCTGGCGCACATCCTCGCGTATAGCATCTCTCAATGCCGTATCCTTTATATACGGCCATGCATTGGAAACACCAAAAAGATACCCATTGTACTGGTCATGAGAAAGATTCCCCTGCCATATCCATCCGGCAAATTCCCCTGTGCCCGGCACCCATGGATTCCTTTCTTTTTTCAATTTAGGATGGTCTTCCAGATATTGAGCCGGGATAATGACCCGGGCAATGAGCCCCTGGCCGCCTGTTATCTGATGCAAAGCATGAAATCCCCAGAGCGATTCCTCCATGGACCTAAGAGCGTCTTGTTCCCCAGTAACCGCATATCTGAAGGCTTCAGCAGCTATGTAGTTTCCGGTCCATATGGCGGAATCAGCCAAACTGCTGTAGACGCGCAAACTCCCGTCATCTCTATATTTCTTTGAAACTATAAGCCCGAACCATGGGCGATGCTCTTCCTGAGTTCTTTTTTCAAAGATCTCAGCTTTTTCAAGCAGTGTCAATCCGCTCATCTCATCCATGCTTTCTTTGAGCGCATGCGGCCTGGCTCGCTTATTCTCAAGACCGGAAAATTTTTTATTTGATTTTTTTTCTATTCCTATGGGCACAACAGGCGCGATGAGCGCACGCGCGCTGCCATCCATGCTTGCTTGAAGCATTCGAATATCATTTTGCAGATCAAACGCTGACAGACTTAAGGGGATCAACAGGCTGATGGGAAATATTAATTTTTTATTTGTGGTCATCATAAGGCTCTGACTTTGAGCCGAACCAGGCAAAAGCGAATGGCATTACTATCTGACCCATGATCCCGCCAAGGACAGCGGCAGGCCCTGCAAGCAGCCATTTGGCTTTTTTGATCTTTGGATTAGGGGAAGTAAGCACAAAAGCCGCTCCCAAAGCAGCTCCTATCACAAAACCTAACAAGATACCGAGGGTGAATCCAATAGCAGCAAACCCGAGTGAACGCAGGAAATTAGGAACCTTGCGCTTTTCCTGGTATTCATTCCTTCTCTTAAGAAGTGATTTGTCTCTTGAAGGAGCTTCCATTGTGTCGTCTTTAGCGGCGCTGGTAACAGGCAAAACAGGCGCAATAGCAGAACCTGATATTGTTGCAAGATTAAGAGCGCTATTAGCTGATTGGCCAACAAGATCCTGCCCGTCAAAGAGCTTGGCAGGATAATAATACATATCAGAAATCTGCTTATCAATAATATCAGCGGCTATTAGAGAAGGGGCAAGCGCGATTCCAAATAAAAGAATCAGCAAATTCGCCAAGTTAATGATAGGGACAGACCTGAAGTTCATGTTAATCAATACCTATTATCGCATAGAATCCATGCTTTTTATAGGACTTAAGGGGTAGTTTTATATGGGACCTAGGACCTAAATGGAGAAGGGCTTAGGGATGAGGGCTGAGGGATAAAATGAAGCGCTTTTCTTTCTTTGGTAGCCTTAGGCTTAAGCGTTGCAGTCCTTACTGCAAGTAAGGGTAGCCTGTGTTCTGCTCTGTATTTTGTTTTCTTGCAAAAAGAACAGACACAGGCTGAAGCCTGAGGCTACCAGAAAAACAAATTGGCAAGATTAAAGAGGCGAAGTCGCTCTCCGCCCGTTCCCTCTTATCTTGGAGCGGCTGCGGGCTGTGGCTTAGGCTGATTATTGCCGCCAGCTATGGTGACTTTCATCCCGATCTTCTCTATCTTCGCAATGATATCCGTCTTATCAATAGATTTAAGATATGCCTCATTGGGATCAACAATCTTCTTCTGGACAAGCTCTGCCAAGGCATCATTCAATAAACGCATACCCTGCTTTGATCCCACCTGCATGGCAGATGCAATTTGATGGGTTTTACCCTCGCGTATATAGTTCGAGATGGCAGGAGTGCCGACTAGGATCTCAATGGCTGCCACACGGCCTTTTGGGATCTTCTTACATAATGTCTGCGCAACAACACCCTTTAGAGAGCCGCCGAGCATGGCTCGGATCTGAGCCTGCTGATGCGAAGGAAACTGCTCGATAATACGGTCCACTGTTGAAGCAGCTGTTGTGGTATGGAGCGTTCCAAAAACAAGGTGTCCTGTTTCAGCTGTTTCAAGGGCGATCTCCACGGTTTCCAAGTCACGCATTTCACCGATGAGCACAATATCAGGATCTTCGCGCAATGCAGCGCGCAATGCGCGCTTAAAACCCTGGGTATGCCTGCGCACCTCCCTTTGGTTCACAAGACATTTCTTGTTCGGATGCACAAATTCAATGGGATCTTCGATCGTGATTATATGCTCACTTCTTTCCTTGTTAATATGGTCAACCATAGCAGCCAGAGTCGTTGATTTGCCGCTGCCTGTTGGCCCTGTTACCACTACCAATCCTTTTGTCAGCTGACAAAACTCCATAACAACAGGAGGAAGATTGAGCTGTTCAGCTGTTAAGATCTCAGTTGGTATCACTCTGAACACTGCTCCGGGGCCTGTTCTGTCAAGGAAAAAATTAGCGCGAAAACGCGCGAGCCCGGATATTTCATACGCGAAATCAGAGTCCCCGTCTTTTTGGAATTCAGCCCAATTCTGCTTTGGAGCGATCTCCACCATATACTGACTCATTTTCTCCACTGTCAGAACTTCTGTCTGCCCTTCAAGGACTTTCATATCTCCGGATTCGCGGACCAAAGGCTTGGCTCCGCATGTCATGTGCAGATCAGATGCTCCTACTTCTATCATCTTTCTAAATAACTCGTCCAATAATGGCATAACACACCTCTCTAAAGATTAAATTCTATTGTTACGCAGACCCTAAATCTTACAAAACAATTAATGCGTAAACTCCGACGGAGAATTGAACCTGCTTCGCTCCGGTAGCCTCAGGTCTTTCTTAGCGGTGAGCGAAGTCGAATCCAAGCCTGCGTCCCTTAAAAATGTAGTTTTTAATAACAGACGCAGGATAAAAACCTGCGGCTATCTGAAAAAAACAGAGAAGAACGCACCCGTCAGAAAGGGAGAAACAAAGATTGTGATCCAACAATACAAATGCAGTTGATCCAGGGAGATTTCTAATATGAGCCGGTCACAGCGGAAAAATCAATGCCAAGGCTTAAATTTTTGGGTTGTCCGAAAATATCAACAAGGGAATTGTACATGAAAATGTCATTTTCCCTTAACCAGTCAGGCCCATTTGTGCCATCATAGTCGCTTGCCTCAAAGAACATGGCAGTTGAGACAGCGAAATATTCGGATGCGTTCTTTTTTGAATGATATCCAGGAAATGCCTGGCTATTGTCGCGTCTTTTTGTGAAATTATTAGCTATTGGGGTCCTCTTTGTGCGGAGCAGCCTGTGCCAGACCAAATGCGCTAATTCATGGATCAATGTTGCCCCCCTATACTTATGCATATTCCTGTGCTTAGCCCCTGGAATACGCCCCGAAACCAGGTTCTCCTCGCTTGCAACAATCTGTGACCCTGTTTCATTGAAAAACATAATACCCCTGACATCCTCATAAGGCTTTCCGCTTGGCCTCTTCTTTCCTTTATATGAGGCAAAATCAGGCAAATCAGTGAGATCCATGCTAGCAGGGATCACATACACAGTAAAATCATCATTATTTTCGATATTTTGAAGGGTTTCCATGTCCAGGTCAGAAAGCATGCCTGAAAGGATATCCCGGACATTATGGCGTACATCCCCATTGTCCCCATCATATTCCACCTGTCTTGAATCAAGGATACTGTTAATAAGCCTGTCTCTCTCACTGCGAACCCCCCCAAACTGCTCAGGTTCACTTGATTCATTTAGAGGCTCAGGCAAGGCAGATACCGGGGTAGGAGTACTTGCGCTTGCAGGGTTATCAAAAACATTCGAGACCTCCACAGCATCAAGAGCATAAGCATTCGAGCATACAGCAAGGTAAGCCAGAAATATTGCTGCTCCCAAAAGGAAGATGATGCTGCATGTCATCCTGCATATTCTCATACTAAAAGTGTTGCATGGATCCGTGCAAATTGAATGGAGCTTAGGACCCATTTTCAAGCAGGACTATGGACCTATGAATTTTTATTGATTTTCCCTCGAGAAATCAAGGAACAAAAAAACTAAACAGGGTGCCTGGACCACCAAAAAGCACGACCCTTGACAAAACATGTAATTCATGTTAAACATAACATAGGTAAAGAAAATGACAAAGAAAACGAGCAGAACAAACAAGCAGGCAAAAGGGATGATAGCAAATTTCAAGTCTGTCCTTATTTTAGCAACCCTTATATCCTTGGGTTCTAGCTCAAACCTGATAAATGCAGCTGGTGAGACCTCAGCTGAATCCCTGCTCCTTGGAGTTGGAGCCAGACCAGCAGCCTTGGGGGATGCCTATACAGCAGTATCAAATGATGCCTTCTCCCTGGCTTATAACCCAGCTGGCATAGCCACCATGCCAAGCCCAGAACTCGCTTTTATGCATAATGAATGGCTTCTTGGCTCATCCCAGGAGTTTATCGGACTTGGCTACCCCCTAAAGAGAGGCTCCCTTGGGCTCCAGATCACCCAGACCAGCTTGGGCACCTTCACAGGCCGCAACGCACTGGGCCAAACAGAAGCGGATTTTACAGGCGGCAGTATGTCAGCTTCCCTGGGTTATGCACTTCCTCTTTATAGGGGCTTTTCAATGGGCGGAGCAGTTCGCCACTATAGCGAAACCCTGGCAGGCTACAAAGCCTCCACAATGATGTTTGATCTTGGGCTTATGATGAAATCAGGATCATTAAGCTTTGGAGCCTCTCTTCTTAACATGGGAAACGGACTTCGCTTTATCGAGGAAGTGTCCCCCCTGCCCCAGACCCTGGCTCTTGGGCTCTCAAAGAATTTCGATATGATCTCCGTGACAGTGGACGCAAAGAAAAGAATACAAGAAAATAAGGTAGAGTTTTCAATGGGAACAGAATACTTCCTATTGCAGGGTTTTGATCTAAGACTCGGATATGCAATGGCAAGCGCAGCGAACAACAATGCTCTGGCCGGCCTGGGAACAGGATTCGGGATGCAGATCGGCAAGCTCGGCATGGATTACGCGTTTAAACCTTTTGGAGGGTTAGGAAATGCTCATAAATTCAGTTTCAATATTAAATTCTAAAAAACACTGCTCGCTCCTGCTGGCACTGCTCTTAGCAGGAACTTTTCTTTGCGCACAAAATATCCAGGAAGAACTTGAGCCCCCCGTTGAAGGCAAGCAATGGAAGCAGACAAAAAAGAAAGAAGACTCAAAAGCTAAAAAACGCCATTTCAAAAGAGGCAGCCAAAAAGAAAAAGAGATCTTTGATAAGGCGGTTGAACCTCTCATTGACAGGCCCCAGAAACACAAGAAACACAAAGTGCCTGCGAACGCAGTGGTGCACGGCTCCCTTAAACCGAATGAAAGACCATCTCTTAAATACCTTGACCCGGATGGCAAAAAGAAAAAATCAGTGCATGCCATGCCTGTTATGCAGCCTGAGAACAAACTTGAAAATGACCTTACAGTGAGCCCAAAAGATTTTGAGATCAAATACAACCTGAAAGAAGATGCGCAGGTCTCGATAACTGTGATGAGAGAAGACGGGGTTCCCATGCATCATTTTGAGATCCCTCCGGGACATGAAGGAGCCAAGAAGGGAAACAACCGCATCATAGCCTGGGATGGCCGCGATAATCTCGATGTTGAGGTTAATCCTGGAAAATACTTTGTGATGCAAGCTATTCAATACACAAAATCCGGCAAGGATGAGACCAGGATAATCCACCTAAACAAGGAAAAAGGCGGGCAACCATGATGCGCTTTACAACAGCCTTTATCCTCGCGCTGTTGTGTGCTCAGAACATAAGCGCTGAATCCAAAGTCATAGACCACTATAAGCTTAATGAAAATCCTCATTTCCTGAATTCCCCATATGGCATTGCCTACGATTCGATCCATAATGAAGTATGGGTTACAGGATTCTATAGTAAAAATATTGTGATCCTGGACCCGCAAGCTCAAAAAACAAAGGGCTCTATCCCTCTTCCCGGAGCATACCCCACATATCCCACCTATATTTCCATGGGGACCAATGGAAAAGCATACGTGCAAAGCTCATCAAAAATATATATTTTCGATATTGCGACCAAAAAAGCGGTCAATATAATAACAGCTGCTGCCGTGGGAGCTCCGACCTCGTATTTTGTAAAGATCGAAGCTGACCCTATTGACCCTGTTATATATGTCATAACCAGGCGTTATGATTCAACCAACAAACAGACTTACGAGAAACTGGTCAAATACGATGTTGGGCTTAACAAGACAATAGCAAGCATAGATCTGCCAAGCGGATACGTTGGTTGGGGCAATGACCTCGCGATAGACGATACCAATGTCTACCTAACACAAAGTAAGCTCATTGACGCGAAATACCACAGTGAAGTGTGGGTTCTAAGCAAGCAAGGACTTACGCCCTCGCAAAAACTTCAGCTTGGACCAGGAAGTTTCGCGCATGGTTTAACTGTTGATACTCAGAAGAACCTCCTTTACGTAGGCGACTTGTACGGCAAAAAAATATCCATTTACAAAAAAGATCCTCAGGGATTGTCTTTAAACGGGAACATAACTGAAGTTACATATCCTTCCGAGCTCGGCCTTGATGTTAACTCAAACAAGCTTTATTCCTTGAACGTTTACCATGATCGGGTTACGGCAATAGACACTAAGACAAATACTGTGCTTGGCACCCTTCCAACAGGGGACCACCCGACCGGAATCGCCATAGATTCGATCCAATCCAAGGCTTTTGTAAATAATTACTATTCACACAGCGTGTCCATATTTGATCTTAAAACAGATTCTCTTCTTACTGAGATAGATCTTAAGGGTTACAGCGCATATGACATAACATTTAATCCCAATAATGACAAAGCATATATCTCAGCAGGTGTTTTTAATGGAATACTGGAATGGGACCCGCAAACTCATATAAAAGGGAATTTTGTATCCGCCAAAAACCTGCCTGGTGATTTTGCTCTGTTTCCAGACTTAAACAAGGCATTCCTTATTTCACCCCTGGCAAGCTCATCAAAAATAATGAGCGTGGATCTTAGCAACAACATGCTTTCCCAGATCGATTTTTACAGCGCAGCAGGAATCGCTGCGTGGCCGCAAGAAAACAAGTTTCTCGTGACTCAGCGATACAATTATAATTATCAGACCTATACTGCATCAAGCGACTCAACTCTCAAAGTCTTTGACGCTTCTAACAACACTCTTACAGCCACCATAAGCCTAGGCCAAACCTGGCTTTACCCAAAAGGAGTGGATGTAAACCCCACGGACAGCTCAGCTTATGTTGTGTTATATGCCACGCATCAGGTTGTGAAGGTAGACTTAACGAACAACACGATCATCAAAAGGATCGATGTTGGTTTTTTCCCGCATGATGTAGCGGTTAATCCCAAAACCAACAGAATATATGTGTCAAACTACGGGTCCAATTCAGTCAGCGTGATCGACGGAGAGAGCGAAAACGTTGTAGCAACGATCAAGGTCGGCAAGAGCCCTAACGGCATATCTGTAAATCCACAGACAAACAGAATATATGTTGTAAATTCAATGGAAAATTCCGTAAGCATTATTTCAGGCAAAGCCAACAAAGTAACAGCCATCATCCCCACTCAGGAGCTTCCACAAAGAGTACGAGTTAACAGTAAAGATAACCTGGTGCATGTCACAAATCTTTTAAACGGAAGCATAACAGTGATCGAGGATTCCATGGAAGGAGAAGATCTGACTCCCCCGGATATCTCGCACACGCCGATCACAGGACCGATAGATGAAGATTCCAATATTAAAATTGCGGTTCAGATAACTGACAATGTTAAGGTCTCGGTTGTAACGCTGACCTATTGGCATCCATATGACGAACAATACATCACCATTCCCATGACTCAAACCCACGGATCAACATTCGAAGGATCCATCCCCTCAAAGTTCTTACTTGAAAGCAATGGTAATGTGGCTTATTTTATTGATGCCACGGATTTTGAAGGAAACGGCCCGCCAACAGGACAGGGATTCGGCGCTCCGGATAAGCCGAACATTATTAATATCGATAAAGACCTTGCGCTTAACTGGACCCACTCCTTTAAAAAAGTATACGGCGGCATTTACCGTATGGTGCCGGGCCCCGCTGCTGCGATCGAAGATATCCGCCATGATATCCCCGGGCTTGAGATAGCCACAGGAAGCGAGGAATATTATCCTCTGGGCGTTGGCTCCGGCAAACCCTTGGGGCGCTGGTTCCTTCTTGGCTCGAACGGAGACACTGTTTTCTGGAAAGATACGCAAAATGATGAGGCGCATTCATCGATCAATCTGGCAGACCTGGACAAAGACGGAGAAATGGATATGGTTGGAGGCACAACATCAGGCAACCAATTACAGGCTTTCGACAGATTGGGTGGATGGATCTGGAGATATGTGCTTGGAAGCCATGCCATATCCACCCCGGCCATTGAAAAAGTATTTCCTGATTCTGACGCGCTTCAAGTATTCGGTGGAAGCTTTGATTATTATTTAAGAAGCATTGACGGGAAAACAGGCAAGTTTAACTGGGCTTTTGACACTGAAGGCCTGATCTGGTCATCCCCTGCTGTGGGTGATATAGACGGAGATGGGGTTAAGGAAGTTGTTGTGGGCTCTGATTCCAAATATGTGTTTGCGCTCAATGCGCAGACAGGGGAATTGAAATGGAGCATAAATTTAAATTCGCGCGTAAGAGCGTCGGCAGCGCTCGCAGACCTAGACAAAGACGGTGTCCTTGAGGTATTGATCGGCTCAGCTGATAAATATTTTTACTGCATTGACGGGAAAACAGGGCAGATCAAATGGAGATTCCTCACTGATGCCAGCATTATCGCTTCAGCAGCTGTTGGAGACCTTGATTTCGACGATAACCTGGAAATCGTGTTCGGATCAGCTGATAATCATGTGTATGTTTTAGATCATAATGGCTCTTTAAAATGGAAAACAGATGTTAGCGCGTCAGTACTATCGTCCCCTGCTCTTGCTAAGCGAGATAATGCCCAAAGACTTGATATTTATGCTTTTGCTTCAGACGGCAGGCTCCTGATCCTTAATGGAAATGACGGCTCGATCATCACGGGTTTTGGCATAGGAGCTTCCGTTGTGAGCTCTCCCGTAATAGGTGATGTTGATGGAGACGGAAAACTTGAGATATTCTTCCAGGACAGAAAAGGAGATGATAATGATAATTATGGGGACCTTTTCTGGTCTTTAAAAGATGAAGGATCTAAAGTCCCTGCTTTTCAAGTTGAATGGAGAATGTTCAGATCGAACAAGGCGCACACAGGAGTGTATCATGGGAATAAGTATTTGGCTGCGCCTCCTGATGATGTTAAACCCCCCAAAGAACTCCATACAAGCTGGGCATGGACAAGCCAGGACCACCTTGACAGACATATAGGCTTCCAAAAGATCGAGCTCGATACCATTAAGTCTTATCAAGTTTTTGTCAAAGGACCTCAAGATGCTGATTTTTATATGGAGATGGAGATCCCCGCTGGCATCGATAAAGCCACTTGGGGCAAGTCAGAATACGGCACAACAGTCACCAACATCAGCGATAGCGGCCGCATAGTTTACACGCTTCGCAATAAGGGCAATGATTGGGCGGTCGGAACATTTAAAGCGCATGTTAAAGTAGTCAATGAGGAAAACTACGTAGGTCCAGCTTCACAAGAAGCAGCCATAATCCACGCGGGCCCGCTGGATATTGAAAGCGTGAAGGGCAATCCCCCGCGCGCGATATTAAAGAGTCCGCTCGATGATGAACTCGGGTACATCAATGCAACAGTGTTCAAACAGCCTGATTCATACGCCGTAGGAAGCAAGATCATTGACAAATCAAGCGCCACCTTGATTGTTTTAGATACCATCGCTGATAAGCTTGTAATAGGAAATACTTATTATCTGCAGATCATTAAGAAGATCCACGGGGAAGTTGAGAAAGCGTCATTGAGCAGACAGAAATTCGTGTTTCAAGGCGTCCCTCCTGATATCAACCCCCCAACAGAACTTGATTCAGGCTGGGCATGGACAAGCCAGGACCATTTAGACAGACACTTCAGCTTTAAGAAATTTGAAGATGATGCTCTTAAGTCATACAGGGTGTATGTAAAAGGACCGCAAGATAATGATTTCCACATGGAAATGGAAATCCCGGCTGACATAAGCGAAGCCACTTGGGGCAAATCAGAATTCGGCACAACAGTCACTAACATCAGCAACAGCGGGCGCATAGTCTATACCTTGCGCAATAAGGGCAATGATTGGCCTATTGGCGCATACAAAATGATCGTTAAATCCGTTAATAAATCGGACTTCGACGGGCCCGCGTCCAATGAGTCCCAGGTGATCCATGCCGGTCCCCTGGATATTATAAGCGTGGCCGGAAACCCTCCCCGCGCAACATGGAGCGGGCCCTTGTCCGATATTGCGGGTTATATCAATGCTACCGTCTTTAAACAGCCTGATTCATACTCGGTTGGAAGCAAGATCATTGATAAATCAACTTCCACTGAGATCATCCTGGACACCATAGCTGATAAGCTGGTGATAGGAACAACTTATTATTTACAGATCATCAAGAAGATCCACGGAGAAATCGAACAAGCGTCTTTAAGCAGGCAAAAATTCGTGTTTAAGGTGTTCCCGCCGATAATCGACCCTCCAACGAACATCAATTCAGGATGGTCATGGTCGAGTTCTGATGATCTGACCAGACAAGTCGGTTTCGACAAGATCGATTCCGCGGATGTTAAATCCTACAGGGTGTTCATTAAAGGCCCCGGAGAACAGGATTTCCATATGGAAATGGAAATACCCGCTGACATAAGCGAAGCAAAATGGGGCAAATCAGAATACGGAACAACCATCCTGCTTATAGGCAATACAGGACATGTTACTTACGCACTTCGCAAAAAAGGCCATGAATGGCCTGTGGGTGAATATCAGATGCATGTCAGAGCTGTGAATGCCGCGGATATTGAAGGGCCGGCATCAGAAGAAGCGCGCATAATCAGCGCGGGGTCATTAGATATTTTGGATGTTAAGGGAAATCCCCCTCAGGTCACATTCGCCGGTCCTCTTGATGATATTTCCGGATATATCAATGCAAGCGTGTTTTCACAACCTAATTCATATGGAGTAGGCAGTAAGATAATCAGCAAATCAACTGCCACGACCATTACGCTCGACACCCTCAAGCAAGACCTCGTTATTGGCGCGACTTATTATGTGCAAGTCCTTAAGAAAACAGTATATGACCCTCAAAAAGCATCCTTAAGCAGAAAGAAATTCGCTTTCATAGCTGTGAGCCCGGATAATGTCCCCCCGCAATCCAAGATATCAGTGTCAGGTGAAAGAGGAGAATCTGACTTCTATATATCAAGCGTCACCGTAACTCTGAGCGCAACAGATGATGTATCAGGAGTGGACGCGATGTTCAGAAGCATTAATGATTCTGTGTTCCTCCAGTATGTTGGACCTGTGACACTGGGCAATGGCAAACATACGCTTAAGTTTTATGCAATAGACAAAACAGGAAACAAAGAAGATACCCAGACCCTGGACATACCGGTTGACAGGACCGCTCCAACATCCCTCATCACCGGACCCGGCAATGGAACGATACATAAACATGTTATTCCAATGATCGAAGGAACAGCCCAAGACTTGGTCTCCGGGATCGCAAGCGTGTCAGTATCTATCCAGAGAAAGGACAATGGCCTATATCTCAATGGAGATTCATGGACAGAAGAACCATTCTGGATGTTAGCTGAAGGGGGTGCGTCTTGGAAGATACAAATAGACAGCTCTGCTTTCACAGATGGAATATTTCATATACGCTCAAAAGCCAAGGACGCAGCCGGGCATGAAGAAGATGCAAAAACATACCGCATCTTCACTTTTTACACTCCAATACCCAAAGTCACTGAGATCAATGCCAGCTGGGCATGGTCAAGCTCGGATCACCTGGACAGAGGATTGAGTTTCAAAAAAGTCGATTCTGACCTTGTTAAATCCTACCGCATCTATATTAAACATCCGCAAACCCCCAATGCAGTAAAAGAAATAGAGATTCCGGCAGATATCAGCGAAGCCAAATGGGATAAATCAGAATACGGCACAACAGTTATAAATGAGAGCAATGGCCGCATATCATACACCCTGCGCAATAAAGGCAATGATTGGCAAACAGGTGTTTATAGGATGTTCGTTCATGCTGTGAATCATTTCAATATACACGGGCCCATCTCAGACGAAGGCCGCTTGATACACTCAGGCCCACTTGATATCCTGAAAGTGGAAGGCAATCCTCCAAAAGTTACATTTAACAGCCCCCTTGATAATGAATCAGGCTATATAAACGCAACTGTATTCTCTGAGCCAAATTCACATTCCCTTGGCAGCAAGATCCTGCATAAATCAATGGATACGACGATAACGCTGGACACTATTGCTTCAAAACTTGAGCAGAATACCACTTACTATGTTCAAGTGATCAAAAAGGTTTTCACAGACATCGAAGAAAAAGCATCTTTAAGCCGCTCAAAATTCGCTTTCCAACTCCCCCTCCCACTTATCAACCCGCCAGCCTCCGTAAGCATCAGCTGGGCTTTTAATGGCGGTGACAATCTGGATAGGAATTTTAAATTCAAGAAAATAGATTCTTCTGCAGTGAAATCCTATCGTATATACGTTAAAGGAGCAAATGATCAGGATTTCCATATGGAGATGGAGATCCCGGCTAGCATCTCCAAGCCTCAATGGGTTGACACACAATACGGAAGATCTTTCACAAGCATTGTTAACGGCTACATTACATATGCTCTGCGCCATAAAGGCCATGCATGGCTTGCTGATACTTATTCAATGCATGTTAAAGCTGTGAACAAAGAAGGCGTTGCGGGGCCTGCTTCAAAAGAATTTAAAGCAATCAATGCCGGAGTACTGGACATCTCGCAGGTTACAGGCGATCCGGCAGTAGCTGCATTCTCAGGCCCGCTTGATAATGCGGCTGGCAGGATAAACGCAACAGTATTCGCCCAACCAGCCTCCCATGCGATCAAGAGCCATATCTTCGCGAATACCACAGCAACCGAGCTCACTCTTGATCCGGCGATTTACACTCTTGCTTATGACACAACATATTATCTGCAGCTTGCTAAACACATATTCCACGCAAACGGGGATAAGACAGTGTCAGCGAATAAATCTAAATTCAAATTCATGATCGAAACCCCTGACACAACACCCCCTGAAACAAGCGCAACGATCTCCGGAACCAAGGGGGATAATGACTATTTCGTGAGCATAGCGACTGTAACACTGACAGCAGCAGACGCCAGGAGCCAGATATCCAAGACATTATTGAGGACAGGAACAGATGCATGGCTTGACTACATTCACCCGATAACCTTGGGCGAAGGAGAACATAAGGTTGAGTTCCGCTCCATTGATTCGCAGGGCAATCAGGAAGAAATCAAATCCTTGAATGCAAAGGTGGATATCGCGCCCGCTCAAACAAAAGCGGATATCTCAGGCGATAAGAGCGAAGACGGAGCCTACATACTCAAAGCCACGCTCACGCTTTCAGCCTCTGACAGCTTCTCCGGAGTAGCGAATACATTCATCAGCATTAATGGCTCTTCCGTTGATTTTTATAAGGAACCGATCGTTTTAACCGAAGGCGAACATAAGATCAAATTCCATTCCCAGGACAACGCAGGCAACATGGAAGATACGCAGGAGATCGCCGTAACAGTAAGAAAACACGGCAATGCCAGGGCAAAGATCAAGATACCAAAGAATGGCAAGACGATCAGGGGCAATGCAGTGACTGTAATGGCAGAAGCATCACCTGAAACCAAAGGAGTGCTGTTCCAGATCAGGCCTGACAATAACCAGAACTGGGAAGAGATAACCTCAATAGACATGAAATTCCCATATGTTGTTTACTGGAATGTATCTGCATTACCAAATGGCAAATACTGGGTGCGCGCATTAGCGCATGATAAGAACAATCTGCCTGACAAGAACCCTGAACCCATATTCGTGATCGTAGATGATGTGAATGTTGATATTGTGGAAGATGGGAATCCTGAAGTCGACCCTAACAAGTCTCATAAGAAAACAGAAGTCGTACACCCAATGGCAGCTCAGGAAGTCGTGATGGGAGATGGCACAAAAGCAATGGTGCCAAAGGGGGCGATCGATAAAGAAGAGCGCCTGGTAATACGAGCTGTTCCTCAGCAAGAAGTCGCGCCCCAGCTGCCGCCGGCTCAATCATCTTTAAAACCAATCGGGATTTTCCGAGAGTATACTTTTGAGTCAGGAAAGAAATTCTTTGAGAACCCAATAACAATAACCCTTCCATACCTTGACAATAATGATGATGGTATCGTGGATGGAACGGATATCCGGGTCAGTGAACTCAAGATCTATTATTTCAATGATAATACAGGCAAATGGGAAAAAGTGAAATCCCAGAGCCCGGCAAGCACTTCAATGAAATCACTCACTTTTGAAGGCCTTGAATCATCGAACACTGGCAAGCATGTGCAAGCCAATGTGGATCACTTCACCTTGTTCGGACTTTTTGCTGAGCGCGCTGCAACAAGCGTGGCTGATGTTATTGTTTATCCGAATCCTGTTTTACCATCAAAAGGCCATAATCTCACATTTGACGGCTTACCCAAATACGCGCACATTGAGATCTATACCATGGCAGGACGCTCAGTTATAGGCAAAGACATGCCTGATGGCGGCAAATGGGAATGGGATCTAAAAACCTCTGCCGGCAAGCCAGCTGCTTCAGGAGCTTATTTCTACCTTGTCCGCGACCCAGCCGGTCAGATCTACAAAGGCAAAGTCGCGATAGTACGGTAATCGCCCCTCCTTCCTAATTTCCAGGGTCACGTCTAAAGTTTCAAGTTTTACTACAAAACTTGAAACTTTAGACGTGACCCTGGAAATAGGAAATTCCTATTGATTTGGTGCATTTTTTCTGTTAGATAGATAACATACATAACAAACATAAAGGGAAAACTGAAAAATGAAGAAAGAAGCATATGGTACTTATGAAATAGCAAAAATCTGCCGTGTCACACCCCCAACTGTTGGAAGATGGGTGGAAGATGGCAAGCTCCCGTCATTTACAACAGGAGGAGGTCATCGCAGAGTATGGGCAGCAGATCTTGTGGCATTTCTAAATGAGCATCACATACCAATACCCGATGACCTCTCTGACACAAAACCCGCTAGCAATGCACTTAAAGTCTTAATTGTTGATGATGAATCTGAAACAAGAAGGCTTATTACAAGACTGCTTCAACAGATCAATGAAACTGTTGAGATCCATGAAGCTGGCGACGGGTTTGAAGCAGGGCATAAAGTAGCCAGTCTTATACCGCACCTGGTTGTGTTGGACATCAGGCTCCCCGGGGTTGACGGATTAAAAGTTTGCAAGATGATCCGGGATGATGATAACCTTAAAAACACCAGAATCCTGACTATTTCCGCTCATGATCCTGAAGCTTCAAAACAACAGTCTATTGACGCAGGAGCTGATGATTTCATGGCAAAGCCATTTAATATCAATGACTTTGCCGCAAAAATAAAAGAGCTTATTCCCTCTATAGCTAAAAAATAGACAGGCGAATTCCCATGAGAAGATTCCATCTTGACCAAAAAATGACGATTTTCGCTTTTAGGGGGCTTATTTTCCTGCTGCTTCTTTTCTTTTTACTTTATCGCCCTGACACTGAAGCCAAGTTTCCCATGGGCCCATTTATTTTAGTTGCCATGTATCTCATCTCCAACATCTCCCTGCTGTTTATTAGAACGGATCGTTTTAAAAAGACATTTAACCAGGCTGTTTTATTCCTGTTTGATATTATTCTGATCTCCGCATTGATCTACGTGAGCCAGGGCTGGGACAGCGACCTTTACCTTATTTATTTTGTTGTTGTTTTTATGTCAGGCATTGAGATGAAAATGTGGCAGAGCTTTCTCATAGGAACAGTCGCAAGCATACTATACGGACTCATGTGGACGAATACACACACTGAGACCAGTTTCTTAAATGTTCACCTCTTATTGCGGTTTCCATTCTTTTATCTTGTGTCATTTTTTGTAGGTTTTTTCGTGCAGCAGGCAAAAGAAGGGGAGCGCCGCGTAAGAGAACAATATGAAAAACAACTTGAAAACAAGATCGAAGAACTTAAAAAAGCCAATATCAGGCTCGAGGAAACCCAATCGCAGCTTATACAGTCAGAAAAACTCGCAGCCATAGGAGAACTGGCAGCCGGTGTTGCCCATGAACTTAACAACCCCATGACAGGCATCCTGGGTTTCGCTCAGATCCTGCTTCAGGGTAAAAATCTGAATGCCCAGCAAAAAGAGGATTTAGAAAGCATTTGCAGCCAAAGCGAAAGATGCAGCCAGATCATCAGGAACCTTTTGCAATTCAGCAGAAGAAGAGAACCTCAAAGAGAGGCTGTGAATCCGATCTCAATGCTGGAAGCTGCGATAAAACTCGTGCGCTATGAATTCTCCACTTCCGGAGTTGAGATCACATGCAATTTCCCAAATTCAGTGCCCCCGCCTGTATATGCTGACCCTAGCCAGCTCCAACAGGTGATCTTAAACATGCTCACTAATGCAAAACAGGCTATGGAGGATAAAAAACCCGGCAAGCTCAGCATCCAGGCAGGCTATACTGATGAAAAAGTCGATTTGAAATTCACGGATAATGGCAGCGGGATATCCGCAAATAATCTGCCTCGGATTTTCGATCCGTTTTTCACAACAAAACCCGTGGGAAAGGGCACGGGACTGGGCCTCTCTATCTCATACGGCATTATAGAGCACCATGGCGGAACCATCAATGTTGACACCGAAGAAGGCAAGGGCACCACGTTTACTATAGAGCTTCCTGTTTATAAAGGACAATCCAATGGCGGCTAAAACCATTCTGATCGTTGATGATGAGGAAGTGGTACGGCAGTTATGCAAACGCATTCTGGAGGAAGACAAGTACGAGCTTGTTTTCGCTGAGAGCGTGCAGGAAGCCTCAGAAAAAATAAAAAGTCTTCATGTGGATCTGCTTATAGTGGACATGAAGCTTTCAGACGGAGATGGAATTGAAGTGATCTCGAAGTTCAGGCAAAAGTTTTCTGACACGCAAATTTTCATAATAACAGGTTCCTTCACGCCCGAAGACGTCCTTGAGCAAGCCGCGAAATTCAAAGTGTCCCATGTACTGCCAAAGCCATTCAATATCACTGATCTAAAAATGGCGGTTGAGCGGGCGCTGGGCTAAATCCATCCTCATTATGCGGCTCAAGCCGTCATCGCGAACCCGAAGAGTGAGGCAGGCCTGTGGGATTGCCCTTCGGGACTGCCGCGGACTTCGCCTTCGCAATGACCCAGGTACCTGCCTTATTTATTAAGTAATATTATTTACGACCATGATAAAAGGATTGATTGGCTTACTCAAACGCGCTTCCGGATCCAAAACACCCTCAAAAAACAAAAGCTCGAGCAGGCGGCGCTCTCCAAGGATACTGGAAACTATTGAATGTGAAATATACGATCACGTAAGGCTTCAATCAAGGCAAGCGCCGCGCACCCGGGACATATCTTTCCATGGCATCTGCCTTGATACTGAATTCGCAGTAAGTGACACGGATGAATTCACCCTGAATTTCACGATAGATGACACCGAATTCACGGAGGTCAGAGCCATAGTCATATGGTGCGTAAGGTATGGAAATGGGTTTAGATGCGGCCTTGCGTTTGAGAAAAAAATAGCGCCAAAGATCAAAAAAGCAATGGTATCGTGGTTAAAGAACGCTGAAATCTAGAAACCATGGAGGATCAACGTGAGGATCAAATATTTAGCAGTTGCATTAGTATTATTCTCAAGCACAGCATCCGCATATGAGGTAAGTTCCAAGCTTAAGGATGTTATGTTCGGGCTCAGGGCAGGATACCTGGCTTCAGGCACAGCAGAAGTGGAAGGAATCGCCGCTGACACTGATGCCAGCATGACATACGGAATTTTTCTGGATTACAGGGCAGCTGAGAAGCTCTATACCACGTTTCATTTTAATATGCATAACATCGCCGCCTATGGGTACGATGAGAACATGATGGATATCGGAGGAGCTTTCAAGCTCATCGTGCCAACGAGCAATGAGAAGATCACGATCAGGCCGGGAGTCAATATGGGATACGGAAGGCTTCCTGAGATACCACTAGGCATCTTTACGGTTAAAAGCTCCACATACTTCCTGATCGGACCCTCTGTTGATTTGCTCATCAATACCAACAGCAGCGCTAATATCCTGGCGGAAATCGGATTCATCTCAGCCCCAAGCGGAGGCAACTCGCAATTCGAGGTGAATCTTAACCCAACGTTCTATTTGAGAGGCGGGATAACTTTTTAAAAAAAAAGATAAGCGGCAAAAAGTATTTGGTAGTCGCGCCCTTTATGGGCGCCCTTTCCGGGTTGCCCCTACAAGGACGCCCATAAAGAGTACAACTATCATTACAGCTGTTATTTGGGTTTTAAAATACTCGCATACACCGGACTTGCCACAAGATTGGTCACAACCAAAAGCTTGAAATAGTCCACGATATCGGAACATGTGAAAGCCACTGTGCTTGCATCCACTTTTTTTACAGTTGGGATAAAGGAAAGCATCTCTGTGACCATTGGAACAACGCAGAGCGTGGCAAAATGCATCCTTACTTTGAGCGGTGTTCTGAATTTAAAAGGCTTGCATGCTTTAACCTGCTTTACCGCGCGATCAGCTTTCTCTTCCAGCTCCTTGCACACAACCTCAGGATTGAAGCATTTCGCTCCTGCGTAACTTATCCTTTCCTTGGTTACAACAGTTTGAATGTTTTTAAATGCCTTGCCGGCTTCTTTAACAGCCTCGCTGTCGCCCGAGACAAGCGCAACAGGAATATTAAAATGCCCGCAATAACCGGCTATGAGCTCGCTCTCTCCCACGAATCTTCCATTGATCTGGGTCGCGCAGATACCTGTCATTGTATGAGCCAAAACCCCGTTAGTGCCGTGCTTTGAATGTATCCCAAGAATAAACGCGGCATTATATGCCTTGTCCTTGATGAACGTTATAAGAGGAACAACAGTGTTTGCCCCCCTGATCAAACTCGCTTTTGGATTAAGCTTGTCATGCAGGATATTTATGCCGCCTCCATGCCAGTCAAGCACATCTATCTGTGTGGCCCCTGCCTGCAAAGCCCCCTCTATAGAAGCATTCACCTCATTGGTCATTGTGACCCTGAACTTTTCCCAAAATCCCTCATGGCTTCCTGTTTCCTGAGCCTTAACAACCCCCGCGATCCCTTCCATATCAACAAAAATCAATACTTTCATTTTTCCTCCTATTACATAGGACTTTAGTCCTATAAATTTTTACCCATGCTGTGCGATAATTTGGCAATGGTAAAATGTTTACCCAAGATCATAATCATCGCTCTAGCACTGTGCCTATATTTCACAAACATAGGAGCATGGACTCAAGATGCATATGAGCCCCATATGCTTGATGGCAATAATACCGGGCCTTTACATCCCAGTGAGCTTAAATACAATTCCCGCGCTGCGATCGATCTTTCGTATCAATGGGCAAGTCCGCCGCAAAAACAGGGTCCCTTTGGGTTTTGCCATATATTCTCTGCTGTGGGATTGATAGAAGCTGCTTATTACCGCAAATTCGGGCGCACCATCAAATTCTCAGAGAAATGGGCTGCATCGCAAATTTATGCCACAACCGATGATGTATCCTTGTCCCCGGGCGTTTCCAAGATCGTGAAATGGCTGGATGAAAACCCCGGTTTTGTGTTTGCTATACCGAATACAGGAGATGGGGGCAACGTGGACAAGGATTTTGAATTGATCAAAGACAGGGGCTTATGCAAAAACGACATATACCCCTACTGGGACACGTCGAACCCGGATGAGCAAAAACTTATAGATGATGTGGGGTCCTTCAAGCTCGAATATATCCTGATAAAAACCGGTGCTATCAAACAACTTACGGGCAATGATAAGGAATACGAACTCCCGGAACCTATTGGATTGCAAAAGCTCCATAACAAGATGTTCTTTGATTCAGAAGGCTCTTATGATGCATGCAAGGATAATGCCGCGCATTTCAAGGAAATCTTTAAGGATCTAAAACTGAAAGAACACTATTGCGACATTCATAACAGGCATTGCAGAAATAAGATAAGGAAATTCCTGGCACAAGGCATGCCGATGGCAGTAAGCATCAGGGCGTATCCTTGGACCACCGGAAGCAATAAATATTCACACCATGCCACAATAATAAATGGTTTTGACCCTGATAATGCGAATGAGGATAATTTCATGGATTACTTCACCACGCGCAACAGCTGGGGAGAAGACAGGAATTATCCCATAGGCCAGTTCGATCTTGAGCGCACAGGCCTCTGGATGTACACAGCAGAGTTCGAATAATCCCAGGATCCCGCAATACCCCATATTTCCGGCAAATAACATAAAATTCCGTTTGTAAGGACTCTTATTTAGCTTATGAACATAATCCAGCTCTACGGACATGATTGCGCGCCGCAAGCCCAAGGGCATGTGGTTGTGATCGACGTTATCAGGGCATTCTCAACCACAGCGTATATCCTTGCCAATGGAGCAGAGCAGATAATACTCGTTGGAAAGCCTGAGGAAGCATTCGAACTAAAAAAGACATATGCGGATGCATTGCTTGTGGGCGAAATAGATGGAAAACAGATCAAGGGATTTGACTATGGGAACTCGCCTGCTGACATGGCGAATCTTGACACAACCGGCCGCCTGGTGATACTGCGGTCAAGCGCAGGAACTCAGGGCGTTGTTAAAGCATGCAATGCTAAAAAAATCCTTGCCGGAAGCCTGGTTACCGCGCTGGCCACAGTAAGATATTTAAAAATAATGATGCCTGAAACAGTCACTCTGCTCGCCACAATGTCCAATGGCAAGGAAGGAGATGAGGATAGAGCATGTTCAGATTACATTAAAGACCTTCTGCAGGATAAAAAAGTCAATAAAAATAAAATTCTAAAACGCGTCAAGGAAAGTCCTGCGGGGCAAAGAGCCCTGGACACAAAAATCGACTGGGTAAGCCCGCAAGACCTGGAACTAGCTTCTAAGATCGATCGTTTTGGTTTTGCTATCGAAGTGAACAAGGAAAACGGCTTATTTGTGGCTTCAAAACTCTAAACGCTTCTTTTGCTTAACGTATTCAAACTACTATCTGCTATCTACTGCTTTAGGCTTATAACAGTGCTCCTGGATCATTCGCACAAGACGGGTGCAGGGCTGATCATTGGGCCTGCCATACTCCCTGCATGTAGCAAGAGCCCAGCTCACGCTTCGCACGATCTCCTTTCGCTTTGGCACGCCCTTACAGAACCCGTCCCGTGGTTTTGCCTCTTCAAGGCAGTACTTAAGGAAAACCCTGTTATTTACCTCATATAAAAGACCATCGCTGGTTTTAAGACGCGTTATTGCTTCCAAAACACATGCATCCTGATCGATATGTTTAGAGAATTCCTTTGCCTCATCTGCCGCAGATACAGCTTCTTCCACGAAAAGATCACCTTTATGCATCCACCAGAAATAAGCTCCTGCCACTATCATGACAACCAGAACGAGCCATATACCCAATGTGATCCCCGCGATCTTAAGGAAAGTTTTCATACAAACCCATGCAGCATCTCGTCCAGGATCTCAGCTGCAATTTTAACAGCAAGGGCGCACCCCTCTCTTTTATGCTTGTTTATTAAAGGGTTTTTTCTGTCTATTTTTCTGATATCCCTGCAGCAGATAGCGCCCTTTTTTTCTTTGAATTTTTTAAGGAATTCTCTTGCCCTTGAGGCCATATATTTTTTGTATTCCCCATCTTGCGATACTGAGTCTTTTGACGCCAAACCAAGCGTCATTATGGCCCCTATTGCCGCGCCGCACACCTCCCCGGAATAACCAATGCCTCCCATAAAAGGCATGCCAAGACGAACAGATGTTTCCCTGCTAAGACCATATTTTTTACCAAAAGACACTAGTATCGCCTGGCAGCAATTATAGCCATCCGTGTATATGGACAGGGCGGTTTCAGTGTTATTCATAAGAGTAATTTATATAAAAGCTTTTTGCGCACGCTCAGCTGAGATCGCTTTCGCGCACAAGAAATTGTTATACAGCTTATCCACAAGCCTGCGATTGACATATCCATGACCTCTGAATCCCCCTCCAAATGCCTTTGGAATATGGGCAAGCTCATGGATCAGGGTCTTTGTCTGTTCTTCCTCGCTTAATTTATCAAAGCGCTCTGATACGACTTCTACCACATAAAAAGGTCCTGTTGCCAATGCAGTCTGCATTATCCTGGGCAATGCATGACAGCGCGCCAGGATCCGCTTAGAATTGGTGCCATGGCTCCTGATGCAGGCAACACGATCCGCATGCAAGTGCTTAAGATCAAGAACCATTGTTATCTCGCGCACTCTTTCTTTGATGTCTTGCGCGTGTACGTACTCAATCATGCGAGGACGCGCTCCAATCCCCGAATTTACAGATCGCGATGCCCGATGCTGATCCAATCGCCATAAATATTCCTCCTGACACAAAACTATTAAAGATCATATTCCCTATTCCGAATAAAAATGAATAAACAAGAATGACGCCCAAGATCCAGGTTATGACAAGGCGTGCATAGCCCTTATCGCTTTTAACCTCAGGCATTGATTTCATAAGGGGCTTCCATCCCCATCCCCCGGGATGAACACGCTTGTAAAATCGCTTTAGAGTGATCTCATCAGTGGGCTTTGTGATGAATGTGGCTAATATCCAGGAGATCGTTGAAATAATGACTATTAAAAACAAAGTATTCGGAAACTCCATGCTCGTGAACAACTTCAAATACGCGTAAAGACAAGCGGGTATGATCATTGCCGTGATCTCGCTCCAGGCATTGATCCTCCACCAGAACCAGCGCAAAATAAGCACAAGCCCGAGCCCTGCGCTTGCCTCGATAATGAACACCCATGCTCCGGAAATAGTGTCCATCAAGCTGGTCATGATCAATGAGAAGATCATGATACCAATGGTAGCCGCGCGGGACACGCGCACAAAATGGTTCTCATCAGCTTTGGGTTTGATGAACCGCTTGTAAAAATCATTGACAAAATATGAAGTGCCCCAGTTGAGCTGAGTGGAGATCGTGGACATGTAGGCCGCAAAAAATGATGCCACAAGCATGCCCTTGACGCCGATTGGAAGATGATCCCTCATTGCATAAACGAATCCAAGTTTTTTTTCGCTTGCGCCTAACTCAGGATACAGCACAAGAGAAGCCAGGCCCACTATGATCCATGGCCAAGGCCTCACGCAATAATGCGCGACCGTAAACCACAAAGTCGCAAAAACAGAATGTCGTTCATCCTTGGCTGACATCATACGCTGTGCAATATAGCCTCCACCCCCGGGTTCCGCACCCGGATACCATGATGCCCACCATTGCACGCCAATGAATGCGATAAACGTGGCGATTCCAATAGAAAAAGTCTTAACCGCAGAAGCCGCGTTCCCGGTTTCTCCCAAAGTAGGGATAAAACTCAAAGCGCCTGGAGGAAGTTTTTCCTTGAGCCCCGCGACTCCGCCAACTTCCGGGAGGCTCAGCACGATTATTGCCAGAACAAAACATCCTCCCATGGCTAATATGAACTGAAAAGCATCTGTTACCATCACTCCCCATAAGCCGCCCAATGCACTGTAGCTTGCGGCAACAACAAGGCCAAAGGCAAGCAATATGAATGCGTGTTCCCCTGAGATCCCGAACATTCCCTCAAGGATCGAGAGGAACGCAAGATTCACCCACCCGATTATCACGCAATTGAGGAATATGCCAAGGTAGATGGAGCGAAAACCCCGCAGGAAAGCCGCTGGCTTGCCGCAATACCTGAGCTCGATGAATTCAACATCCGTCATGACCCCTGCTCTGCGCCACAAGCGGGCAAAAAAGAAAACCGTAAGCATCCCGCCAAACACGAAGTTCCACCATATCCAATTGCCGGCTATCCCGTTTTTAGCCACAAGCTCGGTCACAGCCAGAGGAGTGTCAGCAGCGAAAGTCGTGGCAACCATTGAAGTGCCCGCAAGCCACCAAGGCATGTTTTGGCCTGAAAGGAAAAAATCTTTTAAGCTTTTGCCTGCGCGTTTTGAAAAGTAGACTCCGATAAAAGCAGCTGCGATGAAGTAGACGGCTACGATCAGCCAGTCAATGAAATGCATTATTTTATTTTACTCAAAGTAGCGCCTGATAAGCAGGTTAGCCAGCGTTCTGCATCTCTTTCTGATAGTCACATGCTTTAGCGCGCGCCTGTTCCGTATCCGGCAGCCTCAGGTTTTCCCGTGGTGAGCGAGTTGCGAATCGAATCCAAGCCTGTGTCTGCCCCGCTTCCCATTTTTGGTAGCCGCAGGCTTCAGCCTGTGTTCCTTTTAAAATGGAGTTCTTTATGGCAGACACAAGCTAAAGCCTGAGGCTACCGGATACGGCAAAGAAAACAAGAACGGTTATAAATGCAGTTACATTACTCTTGGCAGGACATCTGCGGCATCGCCCTCGATCCGCAGCGTGGCCACGCGGTCATGGGCGGTTGGGCCCTGATTTATGATCACGTACGGAATTCCTTTTACGCACGCAGCCATTGGCACTGACGCGGCAGGTTCCACTTCAGAGTGGATCCAATGGACATAACAAGATCAGCGCTATTAGCAGCTTCAAAAGCAGAGTGCAATTTATCTTGCGGCATTGCCTGGCCGAACATGATCGTGGCTGATTTTAAAAATCCTCCACAGGAGCATTTAGGAGGCTTCCTGGCATTCTTATATTCCCTAAAAACAGGCCCCGGCTCCAGGCGTTTTTTGCAATCAATACATTCGATCCATTTGTTTGTGCCATGAAGCTCGATTATTTTGTCTTTGCTGTTTCCTGCTGTTTCATGAAGCCCGTCGATATTCTGGGTTACCAAAGCTTTAAGTTTTCCCATTTTTTCAAGTTTCACGATCGCCATATGAGCCGCATTGGGTTTAGCATCACGAAAACCCTCATATCCCTCAAGCTTGTAATCCCAATGTTCTATCCGCGATTCCTCGGATTCCAGGAATTGCTGATAATAAACAGAGTTTCTTCTTTTCCATATGCCTTGCGGTCCGCGAAAATCAGGAATGCCTGAGCCCGTGGAGATACCGGCTCCGGTAAAGATGAGGATACGATTGGAGGTTTTTATGAGGTGAGTGAGTTTGGCCTGGTTATCCTTTGTCATAAGGTACCCCTCACCCTACCCTCTCCCTCAGGGGGAGAGGGAGATACTTGTTATCTTGGGATTGTTATTGTCTCTGTTTTCTTGTCTTTTATCTGAGTAGGCTTGGAAATATCTCCAATGCGCTTAAATCCCCACTCGATAAAATACTTGCTGCCGGGTCTTAATTTTTCTTTTAGCTCACCTTTGCTGTTTGAGAACTCGATAGAATAGGAATCTGCCGCGGAAAATCGGGCTTTTTTCTTGGCAATGACCTTTGATGTCCTGCCAAAACCTTTTTTCTTAAGGATCGCCGTGATCTCAGTTGCTTCACCCGCGTAATACGCATGCCACTTATCAGAAAGCGCAAGCCTGATCCTGTTAAAAGTCCGCTCATACTTGAACACGTCAACACTGATCCCCTTGGAGTCCGGGTTAGCTGCGATTTTCCTGATCGCAGTCGCTTTGACTGTCACTGTGTTTTCGCCATCATGTTTTAAATCATACTCATGCGAAGCGTCTTTTACATCCGCATACAGGATATATCCGCTCAGGCATACTTCAAAAATATCCTTTTCCCATGGATACATGCTTGTCCTGTTTTCAATGCTGACAGAAACCATTCTTCGCTCTGTGTGTATCCAGGAATCCCAGCACCTCTCATAATCATCAATGGGATCCTCCTCACATACCCGTTCATAAAACTTGCTTTCAAGACTGAAAGCAGGCGAAGCGAGAGGGTCTTCAGGAGAAAAAGAAACTTTTTCGCAATCGCGGCTGGTCCAGTCAGCATAGCGCGGCCTGGAAGGCGCAATGCCGGCTCCGCGATCAGAATGCTGCTCGGAGCGGTCGAATATCAAGCCGCCATTATCATGGGTCTTAAGCGCAGTATCCAAAGCAGACGCCGTAGAATTGCCTGCGGAAAATTGAATTATCCCGAGTGTTAGGATGGAAATCATCAACAAACCAGTGATTTTTACGCTTACTTCTCTCATATATTGCCCTCCGTATTCTTCAAGTTCCAATAGGTATATTGTTGCATTTTCAGATTGCCCATGCCAGACATAAGAAGGGCTGAGGGCTGAAATGAGAAGTTCGCCTCTTTTGGTAGCCGCAGGCTTCAGCCTGTGTTTGTTCTGTGTTCGGTAGCCTCAGGCTACCGAAAAGGGAAAAGCTGGAGTTCTAGGACTTGCCCGGGCGGGATTGGGACTTTAGTCCTAGAGAGGCATGCTTGTCTCGGTTTAAAATACATACAGGGTCACTTAATATGAAATTCCATGGATCAGCCTTAATACTTTGCGCATTTGCGTTTGCTCCGATCTTGTTTCTGCAAGCGGAAACAACTGATCCTCAGGAAAATCTTATGCATGGCAAGTTAAGCCCGATGTTCGACCTGGCTTCTCCGGACCTGCGCAGCAGCGCGATCCTTCCTGTGAAAATATCAGATGATCCGGATTCTTCTGATCCAGGATCCGTGAACATACCCTTGGAGTTTTATTTCGGATATGGAACACCGCCTCAAACCGTACCAGGAGTGAATTCGATCAATTCAGCATACATGGCAGGAGCATACGCAAGCGATAAACTTTTTGAGCGATTCCTTGATATTGAGAATGATTCAGGCCCGGCTGCGATCGCTTTACGCATGGCGCGCGCAACAGTCTATGACTTTCCAATGGCTTCTATGGCGAACTTGGCAGTTCATGAAGTTTTCGGGCATGGAGGCGCTGCAAGGGAAATAGGCATGGACACAAACTATTCGTTTTCCCCATACCCTTTTATGGGCGGAGCAGCAACCTGGTATGATCCAAAAAAGTACGGAGAGCTTTCTTCGCAAGACAGGATCAGGCTCACAAGCGCGGGAACCATGGCAACGCAAACAGGCGCCCTTGAGATGAGAAGGCGCATGCTTGAATCAGGGGCTGTACATTGGAGCGCATGGCCTCTATGGGCATTGCAAAAATATGACCTCTCCCGCTACATAACAAGCACTCTCGGGTATTCAGACCAAGAACTTGCCTTTGAGGCAAGCCAGGGAAATGACATAGCCAAATACATAATGCTCCTGAATGAAGGACACGGCAAATCAATAGATAGGTCAAGAAAAGAACTGCAAATGGCTGCAATGTGGAACGCAGCAGACCCCATGGCGATCGCAGCTCTATACAATTACGGATATAAGCACATCATAAAAGGCAATAATTTCACCCCGCCGCCCCTGGTCACTATCGGAAAATACCAATACTCTATGGGCACGCGCTCAGGACTTACCCCAACAGGACCTGAAATGTATTTGGATCTATACGCAAGGAATCCTTCAAATAACATGCTCCTTGAGGTCAACGGAAGAGGCGGGTTCGACGATCAGATCGGAGGCGGTGCCCGCCTCTCAAACATCCCATTAACTGATAACGCCTCTTTTGCCCTGCATGCTAATGCCTGGAAGCAGAATGAATTCTCAACAGATGACTCGTTTACGGGCATTGATGGCGGTGGAAGCGTTAAGTGGTATCCAACAGACAGGATCGGCATCCAGCTTGAATCAGGATACAAAACAGACGGCTCCCTCATGGGGCGGCAGTATGATGAAGGCGGCTATTTCAGCGGCGGCATACTGGTCCAACCCCAACCTACCAAGTAAACATTGTGTCATTGCGAGGAGCAGAACCTTTCTCAACATAGAGGATCCTGCGACGTGGCAATCTCAAACCCAAACGCAACCCTAAGAGCGTGCGGATATTTTAATTATTCTTCGCCAGTTCCTTGTCCCAATACGAATTCGCAGCTTTAATATAGCGCTCATGGGATATTATGGGTTTCTCGAGCTGTACCCGCGTTTCATTGGAAAGTTGCATGTTCTTAACAACTTCTTTTCCGGCTTTGCGAAGCAAGCTCTTGTATTTCCCGGTCAGAAGTTTAATCATCACGCTGTCCACGCTTAAAAGCTCGCCCCCGCCGCGATAGATCTCAGCGATCACTTGAGTATGCGTGTTCCTGGCTATCCTCTTGAATAGAAGGCTCAGAACTTGAAAATGCGTCTGTTCCGGAAACCCGCAATTGGATATCACGACCATCCTGGGGACTTCCCCCTTAGGCCTTGCATGCCTGTATTCCCCATTCTCGTCTTTCTCAAAATGCGCATCAACATCAGGCACCATCCTGTCCATGAAATTCTTCATGACAGCGCTTACATTATCAATGTAGAGCGGTGTAGCGAACACTATAATATCAACATCTTCCATTTTCGCGAGCAATCCTGCCATGTCATCCTTTTGCGCGCATTTACCCGGGGTCTTGGTCCAGCATGTGAAACACGCGGCACAGCGGTTTATCTTCTTTTTTATCAATATCACATTTTCAGTCTCAGCGCCCGCTTCCTGAGCGCCTTTAAGGAATTCAGTGACCATGATGTGCGTGTTCCCCTTCTCACCCTTATGGCTTCCATTGAACGCTATTATTTTCATGTTTATACCTCACAAAATCATATCAGTAATCTATTTGTAGCAAATTAAAAACCACGAGCACACTCGAGCCCTTCTGTCATTGCGAAGTCCGTGCCCGCTCTGTCATTGCGAGCCCTGTTTCCTTGAATTGATTAAGAAGACTGGGCGCGGCAATCTCAAGCCCAAGCGCACCAATAGATACATTGCTACCCATGCCTATCAGGGCGTGCGCATAAAATAACTCTCTGAAATCCACGGGCTTCCTTGCTTTTGAGATTGCCGCGCCCTTCGGGCTCGCAATGACATGGTGTGGCGTGGCCTCCTGCAAAGACTTTTCAAGTTACTCAGTCTTCCCCCAAATAAATTTTGTAACTTAACAATTGTATGCAGACAAAAAAGACCCCGGACAGGATACCGGAATATATTCTGATCTTAAACAGATACTTTACCCCGTTCGCAGTCGCCCTGGTAGGCATGGGCATATTGCTCGGACAACCTCCTGATCCATTTAACAAATACTCTTTTTATCTGATATTGATAGCCATTATTTTCAATGCTGAAACAGCGCTTTTAGCGACATATAAGAAGGAATGGAGCGCATGGGTCAGCAAAGGCCGCTTGGTAACGAATTTCTCCTTCAATCTTGTATTTTTCTATATGCTCGGTAATGTATGGGAACCAATATGGCTCCTGTTTGTGCTGACTCCTATAGCAGTAGGGCTCTATGGAACACAGGGGCAAACCATAATAAGCGCGCATATATCAGCTGGTGTGCTTTTACTAGGGTATGCGTTTAAGGAACAATGCAGTCTGGCTGTTTGGGGCCAAGGCATCACTTACGCAGCTTTTATTGTTTTTGTGTCATTATTCATTCATGACCTTAAAAAACGCATGACTGAACCCAAAAAACCCGCATAATCACACAAAACAAATCTCGCAAATAGACCCAAGGTCTGGGTGAGTTTACCCTGAGCACAGTCGAAGGGAATCCTGTTCTGGCAGGTATTTTCAAACTTTAGCCCTCCAATGAAAATATGGTTCGACTCCTGTCGCCGCGTAGAAACAGGATTATTCTCCGATAACTTTCAAGGACTCGATCACTGAAAGGTTGCTTGTTGGAAGGCAAATGATACGGTCTTTCCCGTAATCACTCCATAGCGCGCTCAATACTTCATCGAGCCACGATGGGCTTACAGAAATGACACCGTCAAAATTGAGTTCGATCTGTTCGTCAGTAGTCGGCTTGATATTAGCCCTCATGGCCAACGCTGCTTCTCTGCCAGCGGGTCGCGATGTCAAGATAGTGCCGTAATGCTTGATCTCTATTCTCATAGCATACTCCAATGGACTAGCGTTATCGTACCGTCAGGGTCGTGAGGATAACGAGCAAGTTCAGCCCGGCAATCCTGGCCGAGCGGTCCGTAATCCACCAGGCCGCTTCCGGATCGACAGGCAATTCCACGTTTCTCGTTCGCAGTGATCACATTCCTCACGAATTTCAATCCGTTGCCTCTGTTCTCCGGAGAGCGCCCGGATAGGATCTTTTCAAAGGCAGTGACAAGGGCTGCTTGCTCATCCGGAATTGACGGATCAGCTCGGGTCAAAGTTTGAAAAATTCCCCGCCCTCGGTCTGCGATGCAGATCCAAAGCCGTCCTGCTGTGGCCTGTGTCTCAAACCAACATCCTGGGGCATCTCGCCAATTTCCCAAATTGTGATCAAAGCAATTGTTCCCAATTTCACCCGTTATTGAAATGACAAGTGATAAGTCTTCTTCTTTGAGTCCGATCTTCGTGAGGGAGCATAAGTGGTTGATCCGGGCTATGAATATATCACGTGTCTCGCAAATATTCTCTTTTGGGCTCTCTGTTGGCTCAATGGCTGAGGTGCACCAATGTAGCGCTTTACCAAGTTGGGGTAAACCCGCAATGTGATAGCGAGTTTTTGGGCCACGCCCTCGATGCCCAATTTGACCCTCAGCTACCAGTATCCTTAAGTGTCGATGAATTGCTTGGGGTGATATGCCCAGTTCTTCTATTAGCTCAATTGGTCGCACATTCCCGCTTCGCTTTATGATCTGCAGTATTGTATTGCGAGTTTGAGTTTTCATAGTTTATAGTTTATTATAAACTATAAACTATGAAATATCAATAAGCAACACCATAAACTTTGGAAGCCGTCACATGCGAGTATGCGGCAACGGCGAAGTGCTATGGCATGAAGAACATCCCAATCTCTCATCCGCAAGATCCCGCGAATCCCAACTAAAACGCTGGACCCGTAAAAAGAAAGAAGCCCTAATCTCTGGAAATTTGGAATTATTTAAGAAGCTTTAACTCCACGTACGCTGAAATATACCTGTCTCAAGTAAAAACTTGACCCCAAAACTGAAAGGTAAATTCTCTGGAATATGAGCCTGTTGGTTTGGCTACCGGGCGTAGTAAGCGTAGCAGGTGCCGCCTATAAAGTTAATGCCGTCGTCGGGAAGATCGCCAAATATGTTTGTTACCCAGTTTCTAAAGCCTAAACCAAAAGCATACCAGCTCGATCCCAGTATGAATGAACCGGGCGCGAGATGCATGAATCTGGCCAGAGCCCTTGCGAATTCCGGGTTTTCCAAGGATTTGCATGAGCGCAGTATAACAGTAGTATCGGCGCTGTCAAAGACGTACCCTAGCGTGTGAGCTTTATATCTGTCAGCAGGCGCAAACCATCTGGGATCGAGGTGCTCTTTATATACGCAATCATGGTTGTCTTCCGGGTTTACTGAGAATTCCATCATACAGTCCAGGGCTTTCGCGTCAAAGGGATATTCATCCACGATCAAACCGGTATCAGGTATACCATGTGCGCCTATGTCCAGCCGGTTGATCGCGGCGCATCCATAGCCCTTCTTAATGCGATGGAGGAAAACGAATAAATCTTCCCAGCTTTTGATCATAAGCAACAAGACATTGTCGCGTTGCATGTATCCGCTCTTCTCAATGTTCGTCAGGAACCTCTTTTTCAGGGATTTTGATACGGTGGCGTCCACAACGATGAGGCTGAATTTTTTCTTCGACCACTTTGAACATCCCGGAGGAAGGGGCAGATTCGCTGGTTCGGGCGGTTTCATGGGGCTGGGAATTACCTTATAAAGCTTGTTCAAATTCTCGGTAGTAAAACCCTCATTGGACACATCTTCAAGCAAATCACAATCCACTTTTACCACTTGACCGGATTTTTTCGCGCCTTCCGTCGACAACGGATTCCCTGATTGATCGGCATGGGAACAGGTTGTGCCTGTTAGGAGTATGGTCCAGGCAAAGACTGTGGCAAGCCTTTTAATCATATTTAAGCTTAGCAGGGAATTGCGTGATTCTCAAGTACGAGTGGTGCGGCTTTGATATTACAACCCCTTTTGCGGTGCATACTAGACCAAGGTGCTCCCAAAGTTCGAGAATCGTTCCATTCTGGTCCCCCTAAATCCCCAAATAACGCAATAAAACAGGGTTATTGGCACTTTCACCCATAATGAAATGTGAGTTTATCCTGAGTATGTCGAAGGAATAATCGTTACATTTTGACAGTTTCTCTTTTCTATAGACAGAACCTCCTGCCTGGAAAGACCATTTCCGAAAATAGCGCGGTCTTTTTGTTTTTCTGGCACTATGGGCAGGCTGTACTCGATCATATTGCTGCGGAGTTGTGCAAATTATGATGTCAATATGTGCATAAAAAGTTGTTGTTTTGTGCATAGTTGCCTGGTATGTATTAAAAATCTCCCGACAAATAATAATTGGGGAGATATGATAATAATATATCTCCCCAGAATAAATAGGTATGGAGAAATAATGTCTTATGAGTTATAATATCCTTAGGGGCTATGCTAAAAAAATCGGCTAAAATAATCATATTCCCGCGTCGTTTGGAGATAAACGCATCGGAAACGATACTTTCATCCTGCTGTGAGGCAGTAGAGCATGATGGACCGGTAATATTTGACCTCGGCAAGGTGGCATGGGCAGCACCCTTCGGTATCACAGTGCTTGCCATAACCCTGGAAAGATGCTTAAAAAATAAAAAAGAAGTTCTCTACACGCCACCAGGAGATGTTGGGGTGAATAAGTATCTAAAGCGAATAGGGTTTGAGCGTATGTTTTTGGAGGGCGGTGAAAAAGCAACGCTGGTTTCAACAAGCTTGGAACTCAGGCGCCTAGAAAGAATGGATTACCAATGTATCGAGGATTTAATACAGGTGATAGCGGGAAATTTTTCACTTAAAGCGGACAATCTGTATTTATTAAAAATGTCAATTATTGAGTTTATGACAAACAGCTTTGATCATAGTCGAAGCAAGCTGGGCCTTTATATATGCGCGCAGATGTATCCTCAGCTCCAAAATATAAAAGTTAGCTTTGCCGATGGCGGGATTGGAATAAGGGAGAGTCTTAATCAATTCAAGAAATACGGCTTTTTTAGGAAAGATTCCGATGCTATCAAAAAGGCGGTTGAGCGCGGGGTGACTACGAGAACTAAAAGTGCAGGCGGCGTAGGCCTAACGCATGTGAGAAACCGCGTGAGAAAAAACAAAGGTGTCTTTGCAATTATAGGCGGAAATTCCAAAGTGAGCTTTTATTACAACAAAATCGACAGCAAGGAATTGGAGAAGCCATATAGTGGGACATTGGTAGATATCAGCATAAACCCCGATAGATGGATAGAGCAGACTTCTGGAGCGGCAAATGATTATTTTTAAGGTGATATTATGAAAATCCAAATAAAAACTATCTGCGGAAAGAATACTGTTACCAGAGATGATGGTAAAAAAATAAGAAAGCTGATTAAGGAGGCATGGGCCAAGGACGAGATCGTTGAATTGGATTTCGGCAACCTTATCATTGCCTCGGTGTCTTTTATGGATGAGGCGGTGGGTGTGTTGGCGCTGAAGCATACCAAAGAGGAAATAACGATCAAAATTCGACTTAAAAATATTAATCCCCAGGATAAAGTGCTGCTGAATGATATCTTGCTGTCTCGCTTCAGGCAAAAAAGAGCAAAAAGTGGGCAAAGTAAATAATATCCCAGGACTGTGCCAGTTGCCAATCGAGACGGCAATGAATTCCCCAAAGTTCGATAATCGACCTATCCTGGGTCCCTCAAGCCCCCAAAACACGCAATATGGTTCGACTCCGCTCACCACAAAAAACAGGGTTAGTGCCACTTTCCGCCATAACTAGGGGCCGCTAATGGATTGGCTTCTTATTATCGATATCCTATATTATCGCTAATAAGGACAATCCTTCGTTTATTCCAACATTTAATCGTTTGGTGGTAATTCTGAGGAATCTGCTGCTGCTCTTTCATCCTGGTCATAGGCATCATAGGAGGGGCATTCACCCCGGGCGCCTGCCAGCTTAAGGACCCTTATGATTTCCATGTGATCCCCGATGCTCACTTCAGTGCACGCATGAGTCATAACCGGGTAGCCATACATGTCTTTGCCGTTCACATCAGCGCCCAGCCAGATGAGAAATACAACAGTGTCCAAATGTCCCATGAAGCTCGCCCGCATCAAGGGGGTGATACCTTGCACGCCTGCTGTATTGACATCAGCGCCTGCGTCAAAGAGAAGTTTGACAGCTTTTGTATTTCCATACTTACTTGCCCAGGTTATGGCAGTCTCGCCGGTTCTATCTCTTTTGTGTACATCTGCGCCTGAGTCGATGAGGAGCTTGGCGATCTCTGTGGGTCCAAAAGCGCTCACGATCCCCAAGACCGTAAAGTTTTTATCCCACATCGCATTGGGATCAGCGCCTGAGCGCAATGCCAGATCAGCCTGGCCGGCGTCGTCGGTCCTAACCGCGGCCCTGAGCATCTCATCAGGGCTGTCTGTTGCTTGTGACTCGATCCTGTTCACCATAAGCGGCATCGCTATCAGTGTGATAAGCAAGATGTGTGTAAATGTCTTTATCTTATGCATTTTCCATTCTCCTTTATAGGTTCTGCGTCTTGTCAATAGTCGTCGCAGTTCTCGTAATGATTGCTGCAGCTGGGCACCAGCAGTTCGCAGGCCTCATTAGTCTTCCATTCGCAAGTGTCTATCGCGTCATTGGCAGCATCGTGTTATTAAGGCTCATCCTCCCGATCACGCTCGTAATCTGTGCTGCAGCTGACTATATTGCAGAGCTCGCCGGTTGCCCACTCGCAATCGTCTATTGCCTCATCACGAGCTGTCCACTCACTCTTGTCGGTTGCACTGCGGCACACCCTGCGCGGCCTCGGCGAACACGCTTTACAAGTCGTGTAGTATTCTCCGAGGGGCACCGGCTTGGCATCCGTCTCAATCCTCGCATTCACGTTGCCCAGAGCAGTGGCAGTCGTGTCGAGCAAGGCAGTGACTATGGCTGTCAATTGCGGGTCTTGCTTTATTCCTAGGCTTTCCATTATTGCTTTCACTTCGGAAGCTATGTTCTCCAGCTTATTCTTTACTTCTGTTAATTCCCTGGCATTGCGAGTATTCCCGGCTGTCTCTACTGAAGCCTGGTCGATTTTCGGCTCTTGAGGTATTTGCGCATTAACTTGTGTCATTACAGTACCCAGCTCGAATGCTGATTCTTTGAGCAAGGTCTCATTATCACTTTCCGTATGCGCTAACCCGGCTAGACCAGCGCATAGCACTATGCTTAACAATGTTTTGGTCATTCTGATTTCCTCCTCATACATTATTTGAGATGTTAAACTCCTTGCTGTTAAACCTGATTAAATTATCCCATGAAAACCAGGCGCTGTATTGAGCCCAAGGGGCCACTTTCTTAGGCCTAAAGGCTCATAAAGCAGTGGATCAGCAAAAGAGTGGGTTTGGCTTACTAACGCTAGACCAAAAAGATGGTTACGAAGTTCGAGAATCATCCCAGTTGGGACCCGGTGTATCAATGATAAGATACGCCTATGGGTCCTTTGGGCAAGACCATTACGGGTCCTTTAATTCGCAGCGCCTTTTTGTCATTGGCGTGCGTATTCACACTCTCGTTTTCGTCACTACTGAGCGCTCAGCAATTATCCAAACATAAACCAGCGGACCACCTTTTCAAGGTATTCGACGACTCGTCCTATAAAAACACGAATGTCTTTGGGATCAGTAGTTCATTCTCGCCCCGGATGGACCGGCCCGCTGCCCGGGTCGCCGAAGGATCCGCTGCATCGCAAGAAAGGGGCGAGGAACTCCTCAAAATTCTTCACTTCCGGGCCAAGCAGGGACACCGCGAGCTTTCTTATAAAGAGGCTCGATTTGAGATGTTTTCCAGGCTCGACAGCACGAAGTCCAATGGCGCACGCGGGGTGAAGGCCGCGTATTCTGAAGTGTTTGTGCAAGGAACCAGCGGCCACGGGTCGAGCTATCCGGAACAAGGCGATTTGAATGGCGACGGGTTCATTGATGAGGGCGGGATGAACACCGAGCACATCTGGCCCCAATCATTCTTCAAGAAGCGCGGCCCGATGCGCTCGGACTTAAATCAACTTCTGCCGACATTCATCCACACCAACAGTGCGCGCGACCGATTTCCCTTCGGCGAGGTCGCAGACGCAGACGCAAACTACAAGACCTTATCAGGCGCTAAGCAGGGGCGCGGACTCTTCGAACCTCCGGACAGCGCAAAGGGACGGGTGGCCAGAGCCATGTTCTATTTCTACACCCGCTACCAAGGCTACAACATCATTCCCAGCCACTTCGTCGAAGTATTCTGGAACAGCAAGATCGATCTCCTGCTGCGCTGGAACCGGGACTTCCCTCCCGGAAACTTCGAATTGCGCAGAAACGACCTAGTGGAAGCTGTTCAGGGCAACCGCAACCCATACATTGATGACCCGAGCTTAGCGGACAAGGTCGGCGCCAAAGCCTTCAGGATGCAGCCCTCACGCAAGCTCTACACCAGCTCACTATTCAAACCTCTTGCCCTGAAGCAGCCCTAGAGCTTCTCGGATCGCTCCCAAAGTTCGAGAATCGCACTGTTAACTTCTATAAATTAGAGTTCCGACCCTCAAAATCAGTATAGTATACTATTGATAGTATATAGTATACTATCAATATGCCCTACACCCGCACTAAAGAAGAAATCCTGGCTGCAATAAAACAAAAGCCCGGTATAACCGCCAAAGAAATCCTGGCTCGCTTCAACCTAACACGAGCTATAATTTTCAGGCACCTAAAAGGCCTGCAGGCTCATGGAAAGATCATAAAGCTGGGAAAAACGCCCAAAGTCTCTTACTTCGTCCGGGAACATCTGGCCAGCACAGCGGAAATCGACCACAAATTTTTCAATTGGGCACTAACCGGGGATAATAAATTTTTAAAAGCCGGTTGGTTATGCTCTACGCGCGACACGCTCCAGGGACGTATCGAGAAACTCTTAAAGTTGCTGAAGAATCTGATAGATGAAAACGCTCTTTACTCTCTTGTTGGCGCCGTAGCGGAAATAGGTAATAATTCTTTTGACCACAACTTCGGCAATTGGCGTGATACCCCGGGCGCCCTGTTCGCTGTTGACGCCAAAAACCGCAAAATTCTACTAGCAGACCGCGGGCAGGGAGTGTTCGCAACGATAAGGAAAGTACGCCCAAAAATATCAAATGACAAAGAAGCGCTTAGAATAGCTTTTACAGAAATAGTTTCAGGCCGCTATCCCGAACAGCGGGGCAATGGCCTCAAATACGTTAAAAAGGTCGTTAAAGAGAATAAGCTGTATTTGGAATTTTATTCCGGATGCGCAGCAGGCAAGTTTTCCAGCATGAACATGACTATTGACGAAAACCCGGAGAAACCCGTGCCCGGAACTTTGGCGATCATTAAGTTTTAAAATTACGATATGAGGATAAAGCTCAAAAGATTCGGCGTAGTCCTGACTTCCAGATCAGCCGGGAAAGAAGCCTACTTATCCGCTCGGGCTTATATCCTGCCGAAAGACAAGAATGAGAAGGTTGAAATAGATTTTTCAGGCGTAAAGGTTTTATCACCATCCTGGGCGGATGAATTTTTAACGCCGATCAGAAATGAATTCAAGACGAAACTGGTTCTTTTGCCATATCGCAATTCCTCCATAAAAGCTACTCTTGAAATCCTTAAAGAGCAGCATAAATAAACAGCACTCAAAGCGTTTCTTTGCGTAAGCTCTTCTCCGGGTCCAAGTGGGGACTTCATCCCCCCCACCCAGTCTCCCCCTCCAGGGGGGAGGAGAAAGATAGGAGCGCCTCCTGACCATGGGGGAAGAAAAGGAACAGGGAGAAAAAGATAGGTATTTGGGGTAATTTGGGGTAGGACTTTTGGCCCCTGAAATAGGGACTTTATGCCCTATTTCCCGCCATAACAACGTGTTACCCTTAATATAATGAAAACCTTTGCATTTAATAGCAAACGTAAGCTGATCATGTGTCTTTTATTGGGTGTATTCGCGCCCATTACCATAGCCCAACCTGCAAGCGCTAATTTTCCAGGATGCTCCAAATGGGGCGACACCTGGAATGATCTGCCATCATTCCACAAAGCAACATTAGCTCAGATCAATGTTACTAAAGACGTGTTTAATACCACCTTTACCGATCCAAGCGATCAGGATGCTCAGATCACGCAAACAATGTTCCAAATGGAAATGACAAAGGTATGCAGACTAGCCGCAAAAAATCTGACAATCAGCATTGAAGACAAGATCGAGCAAATATACAAACTCACAAAAACCGGATCATCAGATGAATTAAGCAGTGCTTTGCCCAAGCTCTTTAATGAACTTGAAAGTCTTATGAATGATCCGTATTTTAAGGCTTTGCCCGAGGAAAATCAGGAGAATATAGAAAAGGCAAAGCAGCGTATAGGTGAAATCCTTGAAAATTCAGCCCGCATTAAAACCATGGCAGCTATGAATACTTTTGAAAGAGGCGCTGCACGGGCCCAAGATTTAAAAGCAGATATGTTCTCACATGCATCCAGCGTGTTCGATGCCAACAGCAAACAAGTTCCATCTGATATTCAAGCCCCGGTCAATAGCAATGTCCAATATGAGAATACGGGCTCTGATGAATGGGAATTCGACGAACAGATGAAACGTACGGTAAGCGCCCGGATAATGCAATACGCGCGATCTTTTGAAGGAAGCGATAAAAACCTCTCGTTCCTGCTCTCGGGCAAGGTCAAGATCAAGTTCTCGCAAGACCCCTCTGTGCATATCGGATGGTTCGATGATCTAAAAAACGCGGGCGCGATAGTCTTAAACAGTGATTTCATGAAGCAGACTATCTCTGAGCTCATGGAAAAAGGTTATGACCTGGACCAGGCTATAGACTATGCCAGCCTCCTGTGGATCGGCACAGCAGCGCACGAGACAACACACGCAACAGACCGCGCTAATCTTTTGCGGCTTACCGGACTTGAAGCTGTACACTACGGAAAAGAAAGTGAGATGCATGCATTCTCAACAGAAGTTTATTTCTTAAGTCAGGCAGAAAAACTCCTTCCAAAAGATGTCTGGGAAACATCCATGGGAGGGTACTACAGCCAAAAGATGGCTAAATGGCATCTTGGCACACCGGAACTCAGGGACTGGGTTAATTTCGCTTATAAAAAAGAACTCTCGATTTTTAGTGATGAGCCTGACTATGCCATAAAACAGCTTCAGGAAGGAATAAAGCATTTTGAATGGAAAGCCAGGAATCAGGATGATCCACAGATGATCGATTATTATCAGGGAAACGCAGATCAAAAAAAGGTGCTGATCACGCTATGGGAGTCCAAGCGCTTAAGGGAGATAACCAAGAACTATTACCAGGGAGAAATCAAAGAACTTGAACGATTATGGCCTCATATGGACAACATAAGAATTAAAGATAAGGATCACGTGGGATTGCAAGCTGAAAAATGCGCCAAACAGCTTGAGAGCAATGATCCTCTGCTTGAAATATGCCTTGACAAGCTGGATACATATTACCAACGCACGCCTGAACGTAAAAACAAGCTCAAAGCACGCAAGGTCTTAAATGACGGATACGCGAAACTTGCGCAAGAAAGCCTTGATCAAGCTGGCTCTGTTGTGAAGTCAGGCATGCCATATATTGTATTCATGCACACTGACAAAGCCATGGGATACGCAAGGAAATCCGGAGCCGGCACGCGTATCAATAGTTTTTCTCAAGCAACCGCGATCAAGAAAAATGTATGCAATGAAGATCTAACAGGCGCATGGGAACACGCACGGCAGGCTGCTGCTGAGGCAAACAGCGATAATGTTACCGTCGCAGCAGAGATCAAGGAATTCGACGCTGAGCTCTCAGCTCTTGAAACATGCGTAAAAACTTATAGATATGTGGCAGGTAAAAAACGAACGGATGAGATTGCGCGCGTTGAAAACATGCGAACAAGCACTTATGAGAAAGCCCTGGAAAGATCTTCGCAGGATTCTGAATTTTCTTTCTGCTGGCTGGGCAGCCTGAGTAAAAAATATATCGAAGAAGCCAGGGGATACGCTCTGGTGTTGGGCGAACCCTATATATCTGATAGTGAAAAGAAAATAGCTCAGATAGAAAATGAGTTCAAAGAAAAGTGCGAGAAGGCAGATGAAGATAATTAATCCGATTGCTGTTGCCCCATCCTAAAGGCATGCCCCCATCGAGATCCTGCCCCCTAAAGGGGACTGCCCTGTAGGGCATACCACAGGACTGCTCTGCTGAGACTGCGTCTCGATGAATCTTGAAGCTGAAATAAATTCAGGATGACAATCAAGCCAGAGAAGCGCTACATTCCCAGCTGCTTTTTCCAGTTCTTGATCTGAGTTCGGGCATCTCCTGCCTCATCCGCGTTGGGAGAGAGTTCCAGAAAGCAGCTCATGTGCATGATCGCGCTGAAATAATTCTCAACATTGCCTTCCAGCATTGCAAGATTAAATCTAGCTTCAGGATACCACGGAGCCTGGTTAACAGCCAATTTGTATTTTTTAATGGCCTGATCATATTGCCCTGCTTGATATTCTTGCGCCTCTGCCAAGGAATCTGCTGCTGCCATTAATTCGCGTGTTATGTCAGTTGGATACATAGGATCACCATCTTTATTCTGTTTTGCTATTTTTTTACACTGGGCGATCCCAGTGCTGACCTTATGCGCTCTGACAAGCCTAATAATACCCGGGCGCTCCATTTGTAAGAGTAAGTCAAAGTCGGATTTTTTGGTTTTTGGATTTTTGGCATACGCATCTGCCCCGTATTTAAGAAGGACCTTAACCACTTTCTCATGCTTTTTCTTGGCAGCTCTCATAAGAGCGGTTTCCCCGGTTTTAGCCCGCAGACCAGGGTCTGCTTTTTGCAGCAGCAAGGCTTTTACAGCTGACTTTTTACCCTTGCCCGAAGCATACATTAAAACAGTCTGCCCGCTTGAATCCGCTCTGTCAATGTCAGCCCCATTGGATATAAGAAACTTGATCATATCAGGATCATTCTTATGAGCCGACCATTTAAGAGGAGTCCAGCCTTTTGAGCTTTCCTTGTTAACATCAGCTTTACTTGCTATCAAGGCGCTTATAGTCTTTTCATCACCCTTCTCCACTGCCCAAAGAAGCGGGGACCAGCCCTCCGAATTTTCAGTGTTTATTTTGGATCCCTTTTTCACAAGGTCCTTTATCATTTCATGTTCCTTATAAGTGACAGCGAATATCAAGGGCGTGATATGTTTTGCACTCTCCACGTTTAGATCCGCCTTGTTCTTGATAAGGGTTTGCGCAACGCTGATGCTGCCCTCATCCATTGCAAGGGTCAAGGCTGTGTTGCCTTTGGAATCTTTCAGATTTATCTTCGCTCCTTTTTTAAGCAGGGTCGCGACAATGTTGGCGTTTCCCTTGAAAGAAGCCCACATGAGAGCTGTTTTTCCGGTAAGATCACGCGTGAAAGTTTCAGCCCCCTTATCAAGCAGGAATTTGAAAGTCTTGTAATCACCACTGCGCGAAGCCTGGATCAGAGCTGTGAAACCTTTTGAATCCTGCTTGTTTATATCAGCCCCGTTCTCAAGAAGAGTTTTAACGGTTTCAAGGCGGCCATGAAGCGAAGCCCTCATAATAGGAGTCGAGCCTTGAGCATCAAGGATATTGACCCTTGCCCCTTTTGTGAGCATCGCTTTTACAGTATCAGGAAATCCCCATTGTGATGCCCAATGCAAAGCAACATTACCATCTTTGTCTTTGGCGCTGATATCAGCGCCTCCGGCCAACAAAGCATCTATTGTTTTTTTGTGCCCTGAACGCGCAGCCTTGATAAGAGCTGTTTCCTTATTCTTGTCTTTTACCTCTGTCTTAACGCCCTGCTGCAGTAATGCCTCGATTATTCCCACATAATCCTTTTCCGCAGCCTCGATCAAAACAGTCTTTTTTGTGTCACCCTTGACATCAGGGCTCATGCCGGCTTGCAGAAAAAGCTTGACGACAGCGAGATCGTTTTTTCTAACGCGCGCCACAAACTCCTTTTTGTTGTATTTGACTCCAAGACGCTTAAGCTCTTTTACAGCCGCCTTACTGTCAATACACATGCCTTGAGAAGAAACACTAAACGCGATGAATAACGCTAAAATCAATCTGCTCATTTTCATATTAACCTCCTAATGATTACAGGATCAATACAGATAATAGAAAAGTTAGACGCTATATAAGAAATAAAAAACGAAAATAATGCGTCCCCTACGGTCGTACTAAAATAATGGAGACCGCTGTCCTTGAACAGAGCGAAAGGGCCGGAAACGTATTATTTTCGTCCCGAACTTGTCGGGACGATACTTACATATAGGAAGAAAGGACCTGTACAATTCTCTGTAATTGAGGAATTGCGTTCGGGATCCATGCTCTCTAAATTTAAAGCCCGGGGTTTCCCGACCGGGCTGATAAATACGATAATGGGGTCGTTATGCGCGAATTCGGTACAAATCTCGGCAATTGGGTAATACGATACCGCTGGCCGATAATTGTGAGCGCCTTGCTTTTCGCCGGATTCTGCGCAAACGGAATGCGTTATCTCTCCTTCAACAATGATACCAGGGTATTTTTCAGCAAACAAAACCCGCAACTGCAGGCGCTGGAAACCCTGGAAAACACATATATCAAAACCCAGAATGTGTTTTTTGTAATTGAACCGAAAAACAAGGAAGTCTTCACCCAAAAAACCCTGGCTCTCATAGAAGAATTAACGCAAGAGTTATGGAAAATGCCTTATTCGAGCAAGGTGGATTCCATAACCAATTTCCAACATGCCCGCGCCTTAGAAGATGATCTTATTGTTGATGATCTCATAAGAGACGCTGAAACCCTTTCTGATAATGAGCTTAAAAGACTAAAACAAATCGCTGTATCAGAGCCGCTTCTTGTTAACAGGCTTGTTTCCCCCTCAGGGCATGTTACGGGAATAAATGTGATGCTTTTAATGCCCGGGAAAAGCTTGGATGAAACTGACACAGCTGCCCTGCATTCAAGGCAATTGATAGAAAAGGTGCATGCCGAACATCCCGATATCAAGATCCATCTGACAGGAAGCGTTATGGCTGACAGCGCATTCGCGCAAGCAAGCAGGAACGATCTGACAACGCTCGTGCCCATCATGTTCCTTGTGCTTGTGCTTTTGATCGGCATTTCCCTGCGCTCTTTTTTCGCGACACTTGCCACTCTCATGGTCATAGCGCTTTCCATGACAACAGGCATGGGGATAGCAGGGTGGCTTAAAACATCGCTTAACCCGGCTTCTGTTAACGCGCCGACCATCATCCTTACCCTTGCCGTAGCTGACAGCGTGCATTTGCTTGTGTCAATGTTCCAGCATATGCGCCTTGGCAAGACAAAGCGGGAAGCCATAGCTGAATCCGTGCGCATAAACCTGCAGCCGGTGTTTTTGACAAGCATTACAACAGCAATAGGATTCCTTTCCATGAATTTTTCCGATGCCCCACCATTCCGGCATCTGGGCAATATTGTGGCTTGCGGAGTGGCAGCTGCGTTTTTTTACTCATTGTTCCTTTTGCCTGCTATTGCGTCAATATTCCCATTCAAACTCAGGAAATCCCGCAGTGATGCCAAGTACTTTAGTCTTGATTGGTTCGCGAATTTTGTCATAAGAAAGCGAAACACCATATTCTGGGCGTCTTTAGCCTGTATCCTGATAATGATATCAGGGATACACAAGATAGAGCTCAATGACAACCTGCTTAAATATTTTGACAAGTCTTATGAGTTCCGCAGAGCCACTGAATTCACGCAAAATAATCTTTGCGGTTGGGACATAATCGAATATTCCCTTGAATCCGGTGAAACCAATGGAATACATGATCCGCAGTATCTTGCAACAGTAGATGCGTTCGCGGACTGGCACAAAACACAGCCCAATGTCATGCATGTGTACTCCATCGCCAATACAGTAAAGCGTCTTAATAAGAATATGCACGCCGATGACGAGGCATTCAATAAGATCCCAAAAAAACGCGAGCTCGCAGCGCAATATCTGCTGCTTTATGAGCTAAGCCTGCCATTCGGCCTTGATCTAAACGACATGATCAATGTTGACAGATCAGCCACGAGGATGGTTGTGAGATTGAAGAATCTTTCAGCCCTTGAGATACAAGGCTTGGATACAAAAGCAAGACAATGGCTTAAAAATAACGCGCCTGAAAAAATGTTCACATACGGCTCAGGGCTCTCTATTATCTGGGCTCATATCGCAAAAAGAAATATCGACAGCATGCTAAGCGCATCATTTGGAGCACTCGTGTTAATATCACTGATCCTTATATTCGCTTTGCGCAACCTCAAACTCGGGCTTTTAAGCCTTATCCCCAATCTCGCTCCTGCATTCATGGCATTCGGGATCTGGGGACTGACCATGGGCAGAGTCGGCCTGGCTTTGTCTGTTGTGGCGTCAATGACGCTGGGTATAGTAGTGGATGACACCATACACTTTATAAGCAAATATCTGCGAGCGCGCAGAGAACACAATATGAATTCCTATGATGCCATACGGCATTCATTCAAAACAGTCGGCCTGGCCATGTGGATAACCACTCTCGCCCTGACAGCCGGGTTTCTTATACTTGCGACTTCTGATTATAAGATGAATGCACATATGGGCATCTTGTCAGCCATAACAATAGCTCTTGCCCTGGGTCTTGATGTTTTGTTTTTACCCACGCTTCTCATGAAAACGGAGGGTTCCGATGAATAGATCCCGATATATGGCAGTATTGATCGCTACGCTGTTTTTATCCCCGGTTTCAGCGGACAAGCAGACGCCCGGGGAAAAAGGCCTCAAGATCGCGCTAGAGGCTGATAAGCGCCACGCAGGATTCATTGACTACACAGCAAGCATGCTCATGGTGCTTAAAAACAAGCATGGCCAAGAAAGCAGGAGGATAGTGCGCACAAGAACACTGGAGATAAAAGATGACGGGGACAAAGGCCTTTCCATATTCGATAATCCCAAAGATGTAAAAGGAACGATCTTCCTCACACACAGCCACAAAACAAAGGATGACGACCAATGGCTGTATCTGCCGGCGCTTAAGCGCGCTAAAAGAATAACATCAAGGAACAAATCAGGATCATTCATGGGAAGCGAGTTCGCGTATGAGGATATATCAAGCGAAGAGGTCGAGAAATACACTTATGAGTGGATAAGGGACGAGAAGTTTAATGACATGGAATGTTTTGTGTTCGAGCGCTATCCTGTGGATAAGAGGAATTCAGGGTACACCAGACAGACAGCATGGCTTGATAAAGAGGAATATCGCACATGGAAAGTCGAATATTATGACAGGAAGGAATCCCTGCTAAAAACACTAACCGCCAGGTCCTACAAGAAATACATTGAAAAATTCTGGAAACCCGATGAGTTCAATATGGTCAACCATCAAAACGGAAAAAGTACGACCCTGACATGGTCTGATTATAAGTTCAGAACAGGGCTTAAGGACAGGGATTTCAGCGTAAACAGCCTGAAAAGAACAAAATAAAGTTATAGATGATGAAGTCGCCATATGGTAGTCGCACCCTTTACGGGTGCGCTCTTTTCTGCTCATGCAAACGTAAAGCAGACGCACCCATAAAGGGTGCGACTACCGGGACAAAAACTAAAATCCATCGCTCATCATTATTTATCTTCCTTATTTTCTTCCTATTCATCATTCATCATTCATCATTCATCATTCTCTGCGCTCATGAAGTTTCCGGATCATTCCAGACAGAAACATCGATATTCCTGAGAAATCCGGGTTTTCAGGAACAAGAACGCAACTCTGTGTCCTGGGCCCTTGAGTATGGGTACTACCATGAATTCAAAAACCACTCTGCCCTGACGATCACTCCATTCGCAAGAGCGGACAGCGCTGACGCAGACCGCAGTCATTTTGATTTCCGAGAATTCAATTATCTTCTTCTTGGGGATACGTGGGAGCTCAGGGCCGGAATAGGAAAGGTGTTCTGGGGCGCAACAGAATTCGTGCATTTGATAGACATAATAAACCAGACAGATCTTGTGGAATCGATAAACGCGGAAAAAAAACTCGGCCAGCCCATGATCAACATGTCGATCCCTCAAGATTTCGGGGTTGTGGATATTTTCATACTGCCATATTTCAGGGAAAGGACATTTCAGGGTAAAAAAGGGCGGCTGCGCTCAGGCCTTGAGATCGATACTGACCACTCCCTGTTTGAGAGTTCCAGAGCCAAGCATCACATAGATACTGCGCTGCGATACAGCAACACTATCGCAAGCTGTGATCTTGGTGTTTATTATTTCAGAGGGACCAGCCGCAATCCCACGATGATCACAAGCATAAACAATAATTTCGAACCTGTTTTTGTCCCCTACTATCCGCAGATCAGGCAAGCCGGGATCGACGCGCAAATGGCTTACGGATCATGGCTCTTCAAGCTTGAAGCGCTTGATACCAGCGACACATTCAAGGATTATTTCGCCAGCACCGGCGGGGTTGAATATACATTCTCGAACATCTCGTCATCAGGCATTGACCTGGGAATTATCGGGGAATGGGCCCGTGATGAACGCGGCAAAAGCATCACGCCATATGAACGCGACATGATGTTCGGCATGCGCCTTGCCCTCAATGACGCCTCCGGCACGGAAATGCTCGCAGGAATGATCCAGGATATAAAAACCGCTTCGAGCGCCCTTAACCTTGAAGCCAAGCGCAGGATAGGCTCCTCCTTAAAAGCCGGCCTTGAATCCTGGTTCTTTATGGATGTAGCGCAAACCGATTTATTCTACAGCCTGCGAGATGATGATTTCATAAAGCTTGAGATGG
>JBHPMF010000129.1:0-4641 GCA_042563375.1 Elusimicrobiota bacterium
AGGCTGCAAATAGTGGATTCGTTTGCCGAGAATTCAGAATTAATTGAAATGAACGTTTCACGCGAAGAGACCAGGCACGTTCACCAAGTTCACCTTAGATTATGGAGGAGAAGACGATAAGAACAGCCTAAAAGTCAAAAAGCTTCGTTACTTCACCTTCTACCAGAAAAAACGCTGTATTATCTGTTTTTTCAGCTGTCTCGTATGCCCTGGCAGCGATGATATTACTGTCAAAATAAGAATAATAAGACATAAAAGCCTTGGCATCCGCTCTGATCACGCCGTTTCGCCAAAAAAGCTTCTTTCCCTTGGCTTTCATTGATTCTCTGTACTTTGCGACTTTCTCCTCTGTGGGCGACGAACGCCCTATGTAAGTTGACTCAAAACTCATGCCCGCGAAAGGGCATTTAAAAACATCCTTTTGGATTTCTTTCACAAGTTTTGTTTTAGTCAAGTGTTTCAAGGCCTTTTTGATTTTCTGCTTGTTGAGCTTAAGGATCCTCACTATCTCGTCGATATTGAGTTTTCCGATATGGCTTGAGAGAAGATCAAAGCACCAGTAGGTCTCAGGGGTTTGGGCTATTGTATCTGTCTGTTCCAGGCTCATTTTATAGAACCTGCTTCTTAATGCCAGTTTAAGCGCTTTTCTGGGGTATGAGGAATCAGCGATCGGGATATCCTGCTTGAAAACATGCGGGAGGAACCAATCCTTGAAATTATTCTCCCCAACAGAAGTCTTAAGCCACGCAAGCGCCAGCATCCTTGCCTTTACGCTCCCCTTGCTGATCGAAAGCCGGTTCAGCCAAAGCCCGAGCCTGTCAATGCGGGGAAGATTCCTGCCCTGCTCGATCTGGAGATAGCTTTGGTATGAGATCTTGAGCACTTTCTTTCCGCCATTCTTATGAAAGAACTGGTAGGCTGTCTCAAAACCCGCTTCCTTTCTAAGCTCGGTCAGAGTTTTCGCGAATATCGTCATAGTCAACCTCACCCTGACTAATTGTACATTTTTAATCATAGCCAGCCTTATGGGCCTTTGGGGAAAATATCGTAGGACAAAAGATTTTTGAAATCTGCCCCATAGTCTCTCGAGAAAAAAAGCATTGCATGATAAATTGATTATATGTACACGAAGAATAATAAATGGAGGAAAACAAATGAAAAACAGAGAGTCTGATAAATCAAGGAGACTAAAACAAATGAACAAATCAATGCAAATAACGATCATGTTCTGCGCCGGAACGCTCTTAATATCGCAGGATTTCTGCCGATCAGCGGATACCGCGCAAGCATTCCGCCACACAGCAAAGCAGAGCGGGTATATCAGCGATTCCGACTTTGCCACGAAACTCTCGGCTGCTAGGACAGCTATAACGCCCAAGGAACAAAAAGAAGACATTGTAGAACACCCCATGCCTTACAAGCTGGTTCCGGAGGGTAGCGGGTATGCTTGCAAAAACGCAAAAGGAGAAAAGGGCTTTAATCAAGTGGACTTGAACAAACTTGTGAAAGAAAAAAAAGAAGATAGAGGATGGATTGAGCATGTATTCGATGGGGTCAACCTGGAATGCGCTGATTTGACCGCATATAACACAGAAATGGGAGCCTGGGCGAACATGACTCGCTTTATCGGATCGAACCTCAACGGAGCCCAGTTCCAAGGGGTGTATATGCGTGTATTCAAGATGAAAAACAGCACTCTCTTCGGTGCAAATTTCAGGGGAGCAACGCTCGATCAAGCAGCATTTGATCGCACTGATATGCGCATGGCGGATTTTACCGGCGCTGACCTGTGCGCCGGCTTCTCCACTCGAATGAACAATTCCAACCTGGAAGGGGCCAATTTCACAGGCGCAGAGGCACAGAAGGTGCAGTTTGAGGCCTCTAACTTGAAGAGGGCCGTGTTCGACGGCGCCAATTTGCTCAAGGCGTTTTTCACAGCTGCTGACCTTGAAGACGCGTCACTGAAGGGGGCGTACCTGGAAAACACTGTTTTCAAGGGCGCTGTACTGAAGCGTGCGGATTTCACGGAAACCGAGCTTCTTGGCGCAGATATGAGCGGCGCTATGGCGGACAGCGCCAAGTTTAAGGGCGCAACCTATGACCGCGATTCGGTCTTACCGTTCAGTAATGAGGAAGCAGCTCGAAAAGGCATGGTCAATATCGACGAAGGGATTATGGCGCCGCAACCGCCTACCGGAAACGAATTGTATGACAATGCTATTTCAGCACTCTTAGAAACACTGACGCGCTATGCAAGTTATGGTGAAGAGTGTACCTATGGGAATGTACACGACTATTGCGACGATGAGCTCTATGAGAAGGCATATAAATACCACGATGTCAGCGATAAGGTTGAGCGCTCTATCGAGTTCATTAAATTGGCCCACACGAAGAATATCTCCAAGGAAAAACTTCCCTCGTTAGTGCATTTCCAAAAACCGACCGACTACGACTGGCCAGGCGCAGATGCTTCCAGCGGCAGCCACTTATCCAAGACAAAAGTGGACGAACTTTGGGACTATACAGTCGAATTGATCATGCTGTATACGGAGAAAAAATGAAAAAAGAAAAATTAATCTCAGCAAGTTTGGCATTAAGCCTGTTCTGTCTGTCGATTCCGGCAGGAGCAGAGCTTAAATCTGAAACAAAAATCGGGAATGTCCAGGCTCTTTTTGATGATTCCAGCAGTAGCGCACTCCCAAAGAGGACAGACAGAAGAACAAAGCCGCCTATAGATGTATCTTTAGAACAGTTCCCAGAAATAGACATGCCAGAGCAGGGTGTGTCAGCGTGATCAAAAACATCTGGAAAACTCAAGAAGAGCTGTGTGCATAGGTCCCAATATCTGTACCACTAAAGAACACACCGGGATCGAAGAGGCCAAAGAGCGCGGTATGGTGAAGGTTAAGTAACAGATTGACGCAAATTAACGGAACAGCCCGCTTAATTCAGAGTAATTTTGGAGTTGAAGTGCGTGTTCCCCTAATTAAAAAATCGATAGGAGAAGGAGAATTAAAATGAAAAAAACAAAAACACTTGCTATCTTGTTTATCTTGAATCTGGCTCTGTGTGCTCTATCGGCGGACAAATTAAATGCCAAAGACAATTCGATCGAAGCGGAGCTTGACTCGGTTGTAAAAGATTCCGGCATTGAATTTCCAGCCTTGAATCGGACGGTCCCGGCTCCAAAACCAGCTGTCGCGCAGAAGGCAAAAAGCTTCAGCGCCATGGCGGCAAATGAATTATTCGCGAATGGCAAAGGCAGCTATTTTAACAGGCTTAAAGAACTGTACGGGAAAGGAAAGCTTCCCGACACTGACAAGCTGATTGGCTGGTTTACCGGACGATGTTACCATGTTGCGGATCCATGCCGTCCTACGCCCAAGCTATTAGCTGGATTAAGATCGCAAGACAATGGTGATAACGGCCCGCTCTTTCCGTCACAGCACGACTTGAAGCTGTTTCAATTCATCGCTGACCCCAGCGATCCAAATGCTTATGACGAACTAAGTGAACGAGAGATAACCGACATCGAATCATCACTCAGGCAGGATGCCAACTGGATAACTCACGCCATAGAAATAAACGGCAGTCTGGTTACCTGGCATCGCCGTAATAATCTAAAGTACCGCATTCGCAGCTATAAATCTTATTTCATAGCCGAGTACGCTGTTTTGGATGATGTAAAGGACAGGTTTAAATCAGGTGATGTTGTTACGATGTGCTACTTCTTCAAAAAAGTGCACGAATGAACAATAAGAGTCAAATATAAATTCGGGACACACCCCGCTTGATTCCCGGAATCATGGCGGGTATCCACGGAATTCGAATTCCTTGTCAAAAAGAATCATGCAAATAGCAAATGAAACGCAAATAAGGAGGCAATTGAAATGCGAAAAATAAGCAGTCTGATAGTAGTGTTGGTCGTATGCAGTCTGGTTTCTGCCTATGGACAGGCAAACCCGCCTGTAATAGATGGCGACAGAGCCATTGAGGGATTGCGGGCGCTAAGTGGTTCCTTTGACGGCAATGTAGCGGGCAAAAAGAGGGCCAAGCAGTATTCGGTCGACAATCGAGGCATCCAGCTGGTGCGGGAAGAGTTTACCCCGACTCTACTCATTAGGATAATAAAGCCTGGCCGCTCCAGCTGCGTGGAATATATTAAAGATGCTAGCGGCAACAAAACCAGTGAATGCGCCAAATACGCGTTTAAGGCGGGTAAGGTGGTGGCAGGAGGCGACGTGACGAGACATTCCCGCATTGCGAATCCGGAGTTATTCGCAAAATACACAGCCGGGCGTGTTGCAGACGAAAGAAGGGTATCAACGGTTTTTCAGCCCATAATAGCCGGTTTGTCGGCGACCGTGGTTGCTAGCGCGCTCAAGGCTTCTTACAGGGTAACGCTCGGCGCAGGGCTTGCAGCTGCTTTGGCGGCACTTTCCGCTCGCCTTTATCTTGACAGAAAGGCAAAAACTAAGGCATATGACGCCACGCTCAACAGCGCCAAAGTGAATCCGGCCATGCCCCCAGAGGTGTTTTTCGAGATAAGAGAGATGTGGACTCCACCCGGTTGGCAGCTGAATTCTGGCCAGTAGCAATGGCAACTTTTCCGGATGGGAAATTTAAATGGAAAACAAGTTC
>JBHPMF010000130.1:0-4627 GCA_042563375.1 Elusimicrobiota bacterium
AGTCCTGCAAGGTCGCCATCCGCTGTTCCTGCAATCGATGCCAAAGAGCCCATAACCGCGTCACCGGGCACAGTGATGACTGATGAAGGCGGAGTCGTGTCGATTACTACATTGGTAATGCTTATGGAGCTGCTTTCATTCCTTGTTGGAATAGCATCATCAAGGCCTTTTAACCAAACAGTATAGGACCTGTCTGATATCCATCCATTCTGTAAAAATCCATCATTATTATAGGTCCATGTGCCTGAGGACGGGCCATCAGCCACGAATGAGAATCCTCCGCCGTCCGGCTCCCACGCCCAATCTTCCTCTGTTTTTGTGGAATCAGAGAACTTCTTGGATGACCAATCATAATAATAAGTAGTGTTATTATGGAGATAGGAAATCTGCATTTTCACGCATGTATCATCACTCACCTTGGCGTTTGTTGAATGGAACACGTCAACGATCGTTCCTGTTATGGAAGTCAGCAGCGTTGATGTGAAATAGTTGTCACTGATACTGTTAATGGAAATATCCGGAGCTGATTTGTCAAATAGTATTGTTTTTGAGGAGCCCGCAGCAACAGTGTACGAATTCTGGTCATTGCCTGCCGCGTCCGTGGCTGATGTCCAGATAACATAGTATTTCGCGTTTGAATCCGTATTGGTTGACACTGTGAACTCAGGAGGAAGCAGGGAGCTGTCAAATGACCATGACGAGGTATAAACCGTGGTATTTGTTGACTCTACAGTGCCCAGTCCTCCCCAAGAGCTTCCTGTCCAGTACAGGTTATCCGTCATATTGTGAATAAAAAGTTTCACGCTGGAAACAGGAAGGAAATTATCCGCAACAGTCCCTGAAGCAGTGCCGACCCCGGAATATGCCGCATTATTATTGATAAATGTGACTGTGGCTGTAGGCTCACCTACGTCATAGCGCACATTTGTGACTTCATCGCCGGGGTCTTCCTCATTCTCGGGAGTGCCTGTTGACAAGGCATCATCGCGAGCCCTGGCTTTTATCGTATATATAGTGCCATTTACCCACGCAATAGTCGGCTTGTTGACTGTATATGTCCATGAAGAACTCCACCATACGCCGATATTCTTGCTCCACGCAACAACGCCTGATTCATTCGTCCATGAGGAGATCGTGTTATCCCAGTAATTGTAATCATTGTCACTGTCATAATCCACTCCGCCTGTTTTCTCTATATACAGCCTTACTTCTTTTATATCAGCTCCGAAATTATTGATCTTTGGATCATCGATCGTGCCTGCGATAATATCCATATTTTTCTCATAAGCATTTGATTGCGGGAAACCAATGGTTGCTAATGGAGGCATTGTGTCGAAAATAACTCTGTATGATGAAGGAGACGGCTCCGCAGCAGGCACATCATTATACCCCACGACCATAACAGTGTATGTTGAAGCCAGATTCACTGTGTTCGTCCACTCACCAGGCAGATCGATCACAGTATCCTCGATATAATTCCAATTGGGATACGTGTCAGTTGAAATGCTCATGGATGTCAGGGCCACATCCCAAACACCATCCCCATTAGCCGGACCGTCATTCCAATAATACTCACCATCATGCGCGCCCTTTATGATCGTAAGCTGGATTTTCTCGGTTGCGTCATTAAATGTGCCCTGCAGCTGGCCCAGCTCGTTATACACAGCATTATTTGAAACAGGCAGGGATATCGTAGTGCCGGCCGGCTGAGCCTGTTTCCTAAAGCTCCTGGTTGAGACAGCTGTCTGATAATTGCCTGCATTGTCAACGCCTGATGAGATGATCGTGTAATAGCAGAGGTACTTCCAATCAACAATTCCCGTGTCAAATTCCCAATCCCCTGAGCCGAAATTATAAGCGGATGTTGTAAGCCAGATCGGACTGCTTGCAGGATCAGTTTCCCAGGAATTTCCATCCCAATACTTACCCAAATCAGCATTTGCCTCATCGCAGGCATTAGGAGCAGGATTGGTTCTGATCGCCACATACACAGCGCTCACTCCTGATGTGGATGGATCAACAGAAGTGCCTGTGATCGTATCAAGAACATACACATCCGCGTCATCAGGGGCAGCCGGATTGGTCACGCCTGTTGTTGGAGGCGTGTCATCATAGATAGCTATTGCCTCCTGCTCGGTAAAATCAGTTTCATTACCGGCTTTATCCCTTACTTTTATCCTGATCCTGTACCTTCTGCCTGTTGGGTCAGGATCCCATCTTGCCCAGAACTGCTGATTTGGGATATTACTGGCTGTCCACGTGTATGAGCTTTGATAAAAAGTCACATTTGCAGGAGCTGAATCAGCAGCCACAGCTGTCCATGTGGACGGAGAAACATTGCCGTTCCAGTAAGCAGCATTATTAGGTATGGATTTGCCCACTGTATCTGAAATATCAAAGATCTGTATTGAAACTTCCTGATCAGCCACTCCGGAGTTTACGAACCCTCCTGCTGCATTGGGTTCTGTGCCTGAACCGGCCAGCACAACAAAACTGTTAAAGTAATTTTCTGACATTGTTGACATGGTTATATAATCAATGGTCGGGGTCGTGAAGTCAAGCACAAAAGTCCCTGTGGTGTAATCAGTTTCGAAATTGGTATATCCTGTGGTGGTTGTGTCCTGGCTTGTGGCATAATCCGATGATTGGACCTGATACTCATACTGATAACCTTCCAGATAATGAGCAGGAGCAAGGGTTATATACCAGGCATCCAAAGGAGCTGAGATCGTCCAGAAGAAATTGTCTGTACTCTCTGTATCCCATGTGCTGTCCCAGTCATACCATTCCCTGGTCTGCGAGGAATCAATGCGGCTCATTCTTATGCTGAGTTCACGCAATCCTGAATAAGTGGTGCCTGACCCGGGATCATCCGTGGCTGTGCCTGACACGAACACAGGCTTGTCATTTAAATACGCGGTCAAGCCGTCTGACACAGCAGGGCTGGTTGCCTTGGACACAGGAGTATCCTTGTCAAACATGATCTTGACCCCATCAGTCATTATAGTCGCGTCAGTAATGCTTGGTTTATTGCCGGCTTTATCAGCCGCGTTTATGAATATCTTGTAATAGCGGTCATCCAGGAATTTGCTGATATCAAAATCAGTGAATGTCCATGAAGAAGCTCCTGCATGATAAGATGCTGTTGACCACACGAGATTATTAAGGGAATCCGTGTTCCAATCGCCTTCACTTGCCTCCCAGTAATAACCCTTAGTCTCATCTGTGGTCTGCGCTTTGAAGATCGCTATTTCCACATCAGCGCCATCCACCCCGGAAGCATTCGTATCAGTATCAGCAACCACTCCTCCGAGCCAATCAAATGCTGAAAACACATTTTCAACAACAGGAAATGAGACTGTTGAAACAACAGGTGTTGTGTCATATGTGAATGTATTGGAAGCGATTCCTATGCTGCCGGCGTCAACCACCTGGGTTTTACCTGTAATATCAGTGGCGCTGGATATGATCAAATACCGGTTATTATCAGCGAATGGCACACCTGTCACGCTCCAATCCGTGGGTGTTCCTCCTGCTCCGAAGAAATAAGGACATACCCGGTCAAAGTTCAAGGTTCCATCATAACAGGAATTGCCTGAAACTATCCTCTCGATCGACACGACAATTGTTGAGATCCCGAGGTTATCTGACGCTGTTCCAGTGACGTCAAAAGCAGCATTGCGATAGGAAATATGTGTTGGAGCTGTGATCGATGACACTGGAAGAACAGCATCATAAGTGAATGCCCAGGTGAATGTGGAGACCCTTGTCGGGATCGAAAAGTCTTCCACTCTCACCTGTATCATATAAGTCGTGTCTGAGGTGAGGGAATCGAGGATCGAATTATCCCATGTCCATACTCCGGGATCACCTTCAGTGCCTGCTCCGCTCCATGACCAGTCACCGCTGATATCCTCTGATGATATGAACACCGCGTTATCGAATGTTTGATCGAATGAACTCGTCCCGTCGAACCAGGATGCTGTTGCGTACGGGGTCTGATCATCAGATGATATTGCGATGCTGAAAGTCTTAACCCCTGCGGGTGAATCAGCAGCTGTTCCTGCGATTATCGCCTCATCATCATTATTCATGTAATTACCTGATGGCGCGGTAAGAGTCACTGTTGCTCCCCAGAGATCGAATGTGATCGTATTGGAATCAGTGCCCTGCGCGAACGAGGTCTCCTGATTTTGGGCTGTGTCCTTTGATCGGGCAACTATAAGGTACTCTGTGTTATGTGCCCATTGAGGCATTGTGAATCCTGAAGGATCGCCGGTTGCCAATTCCCAGTCAGTGCCCGGAGCGCTCACTGTTACAGTGTCCACTGTTATCCAGTTTACGCTTGTGTTATCCCATGAACTTCCATTCCAGGTGGCTGATGACGGGGGCAGTCTGTATATATAGACCTGGACCAGTGTTGTTGTGGTATTAACCACATTACCGGCAGTTGGTTTATCCTCTGTTGTTCCTGATATAGTGGCAAGACTGCTTCTCTTTATATTGTCAAGGGGCAGAAATATCTGGGTTGCAGGAGGATCAGAATCATAAATGAATGTCGAACCCCTCACATTGTAGAAGGATTCCTGGTTGCCGTTTATGCCTCCGCCGTTGGCATTGTCAAAAC
>JBHPMF010000131.1:0-4580 GCA_042563375.1 Elusimicrobiota bacterium
CTCATTCAAGGCAAAGGCAAGAGCCAGAGACGGATTTGAAACTCAGGAGACCGCTGAGGTCTCGACTTGCACGGCAGCTGCTCTGCCAATTCTTCCTTCAGAGCCGTTCTCAGGCGTCACAAAAAACAGCTTTAGATTATCCTGGGAGGATGGCGGCAATCCAGCGGGCACTGAATTCCAGGCTGAAGTTTCATCTTCAAGCGCTTTTTCCTGGACCACGCAATCTTCTGCATGGGCGGCTGATCTTTTCGTTGATTTCGCAAGTTTGCAGGATGCTGCAACGTATTATGCAAGGGTTAGAGCAAGGAATTCTTACAACGTGGAAACAAGCTATGTTTCCCTTGGCTCAACTCCGACCCTTGTAGATGCCCCGGGCAATATGTTTTTTGAAGAAGTCAATTCCACGAGTATCGTCCTCTCAGCTTATTTTGAGCGGACATGGTGGGTTGGAGGCGATACAGCAGGGATAAATATCTCATGCAACACTGTTTATGCCGGATGGCAAGTGTACGGGGGTTCTTGGACCAATCGCGCTGCTCCGCCTCTTGGCAGGCACAGTCATTCTGTGGCGAGCGTCAACGGGAAGATATATGTTATTGGCGGAGTAAATGGTTCTGGAAATGATTTGAATTTTGAATATGATCCTGTTGCTGATTCATGGGATACCCGGGCCAGGATGCCCACGCCAAGGTCGAATCTTGCTGTTGCTGTTGCCAATAACAAGATATATGCTGTCGGAGGTATAAATGGGAGTGGTTTGGACACAAACGAGGAATATGATCCCATAACCAATTCTTGGGTCACGCACGCTCCGATGTTGACGCCAAGGTATTATTTGGCTGCTGCGTCTGTGAAAGGGAAAGTGTATGTGTTCGGCGGGACAGGCGGGACTGATATTAATGAGGAATATGATCCTGCGACAAATGCATGGGTAACAAAAGTGCCTATTCCAACCGCCAGAACCGCTCCTGTTGCAGCAGCGTTTGATGGCAAAATATATGTGATTGGAAATTCAGGGAGCGGGATAAATGAGGAGTACAATACTATATCTGACTCTTGGGTTATAAAATCCACCATGCCAACAGGCAGAAGTTCTTTTGCTGCAGCTGTTCTGGGCGGGAAGATCTATGCAATGGGAGGCAATAACGGAACAAAGGACCAGAATGAGGCATATGATCCTGTTCTGGATTCATGGGAAGCCCGCGCGCCTTTGCTTGCAGGCAGGAATACTCTTGGCGGCGGCACTGCCAATGGAAGAATTTATCTTATGGGGGGCAATGGCACAGTCAATAATTGCGAGGAGTATGCTCCCGGAGATTCCGCGAGATTTTCCAGTCTGATCCCGAATTCAGTTTATGCTTTTAAAGTTAAAGCGCGGGACATGTTTGGGAGAGAATCATCAGAGTCAGTTATATTTTCAACGCAAACCCTTGTGAATCCACCCGGCGCTGGCGGTGAGATATTCTCAAGCGTAGACCCCGTAAGTCTTGATATTACATGGGAGAATAACAGCAATTCAGGAGACACCCTGTATTACGCGCAGGTCTCAAGCATGTCGGATTTTTCAGGTTCAGGCGACCAGGGCTCAGGCTGGACCCTCTCTGTTACGGCGAATTTCAGCGGCCTTAAGGGCAATACAACATACTATGCGCAAGTCAGGGCAAAGGGCCTTGACAGTGTTGAAACAGGTTATGTTTCCCTTGGTTCAACTCTGACTCCCACTAGCCTGGCATCTCCGACCCTGCAGGATCATTTTGGCGTGTATAGCTCATCTTTTCAGGCAAATTGGAGCGATGGAGCTAATCCCGGAGGTACTGCTTACCAGGCGCAGATCTCAACAGATTCGGGTTTTGGGTCGATCTTTGCGACAAGCGAGACAGCCAATACTTATGCTGTGTTCTCATCCCTTTTAGGATTCACTACATATTACACGCGAGCAAGAGCTGTTTATCTGGACGACCAATCTTATTGGACAGTGCTTACTGCCACGCGCACTATCATTGAAGCTCCAGCGCAGATCATCATTGAAGGGCAAGAGACAGCGAGTCTTGTTGCGTCAGTTTACGCGCCGAATCCGGGATTTAATGAGCTCGATGGTGTTGCCGGCATTAATATTGCCAAAGACAATGTATATCAGGGTTGGCAAACAGGAGGAGGTTCTTGGGTCCCAAAAGCGCCAATGGGTGCAAGCAGGTATGATCACGGGGCAGGTTCATATGGCGGAAAAATATACGCCATGGGCGGATGGGATGGAAGCGATTATATGGATATTGTCAGGGAGTATGACCCTGTTGGCAATGCATGGGCAACAAGAGCTTCAATGCCTACTGCAAGGCGTTCGTTCGGAGTCGCGGTTGTCAGAGGAAAGATATACGCGATTGGCGGTGAGAACGGGAGCTTCTTAAATGTGAATGAAGAATATGATCCCGCAACGAACACTTGGCTTACGCGCGCTCCAATGCTTACTTCAAGGGGCCAGTTTGCTTGCGCGCAAACCGGGCAAAATATTTACGCGATTGGCGGATTCGCAGATGGAGGAAGGATAGATATAAATGAATACTATGATCCAGCGAACAATACCTGGTTCACTGTTGCGCCAATGCCCACTTCCAGGAATTCTGCTCAAGCAGGCGCTCTAAGGAGCAAGATATATGTGATAGGCGGCAATAATGGAGAATATTTATCCCTTAATGAAGAGTATGATCCTGTTTCAAACGCATGGATTACGCGCGCTCCAATGCCAACACCCAGGGAAAAATTCATTGCTCCTGTAATAGGAGAAAAACTTTTTATTTTAGGCGGATGGAACGGGCAATTCGTTTCAAGCAGCGAAGTGTATGATCCATCAACAAACTCCTGGGCAACGCGCGCTTCAATACTTACCCCGCGGCGCTCTTTGGCAGGATCTGCTGCAAGCGGCAAGATATATGCTGTGGGAGGTTATAATGGACTCACTCTTGATATTAATGAAGAATATTACCCCGGTACAAGTTATGAATTGCCGGGGCTTTTGCCAAACACTTTTTATTCGCTGAAGGCGAAAGCCAAAGATAAACTTGGCAGGGAAACAAGCGAGAGTCCTGTTATTACAAGCTGTACAGCAGCAGCTTTACCCACTTCTGTTTCAGATGCTTTTACAAGCGTATTCTCGTCAAGCCTTGCTGTTACGTGGGGTAATAGCAACGGAAATCCTGTTGGAACAGAGTATTTTATCGAGATATCTACGCTCGCTGATTTCAGCGGTTCAGGTGATCTGGATTCAGGGTGGACCACTGAGTATTCCTCGACATTCACCACATTGAATAACAACGCGACATATTATGCTCGCGTGAATGCGAGGAATTCTGACAACATTGAAACAGATTATTTGTCCCTGGGTTCCACAATGACATATATTCAAACTCCTCTTGGGATCGATTTTCTTGATTTGGGATTCTCTTCAGGCACGATAGCGGCCAATGCTGCATTCGTCAATCTTAATATCAGCCCGTCAGGGGTTAATTTTTCATCGAATTCAGGCAATGATTTCACGGGCTGGTCGCAGACCAATGAGCACGCATTCACTGATCTTTCGACAAATACAGTGTATGAATTCGCTGTTAAAGCGCGCGACAGCCTTGGCAGGGAAACGATCCTGGTCCTGGGTTCAACATGCACTTTTGTTGATATTCCCATTGCATCCGGACTCAGCAATGTGTCTTCAGCGGCAATAAGGGCTGATTGGCTGGCTAGTACTAACCCTGACGGCACAATATATCAAGCTGAAATTTCCTCAGACTCCGGCTTCTCCTACGCAGGGAATATCACAAGCTCGACAATAAACACCTATGCTGTGTTCGGGTCTGGCGGGGAAGGCAGCGCTCTTGTTTCAAATACAACGTATTATTTGCAGGTGAAAGCAGTTAGTTTCAGCAATATTGAAACTGATTTTGTGAACCTTGGTTCAACAATGACTTCTATCACCGACCCTCAAGCATCTGATCCGGTGTATTCAAGCGTGTCATCGGATTCCATAAGGGTCAATTGGATCGATTCTGCGAATGATCCGGAGAATGTGATATATGAGGCGGATATCTCATCAAGCGCGAATTTTGATTTTTCAGGAGATGCAAGCTCTCAAACAACCAATACGTATGCTGTGTTTGGAAGCTTAGGTGTCGGGTCATTGTCCGCGAACACGACTTTTTACACTCGCGTGCGAGCAATTAACCCATCAGTCAGTAATCAGAGCGATTATCTTATTTACAATGCCACCTCAACTCTTGCATCTGATCCCTCTCTTGATTCTCTCACCCTTGTTTCTTCGGTAACAGTGCGCTTTGACTGGCTTGCTGATTCTAATCCGGAATGGACTCTTTATGATGCGCATATCTCATCTGATTCTAATTTCACCTACGCTGGTGACATAACAAGCTCAACAGTCAACACATATGCTGTGTTCGGAGCTGACGGAGAAGGAGCGTCTCTTGCGCCGAACACGACTTATTATCTGCAAGCCAAGGCAGTAAACTCAAATAGCGTTGAAACAAACTATATTGATTTTGGCTCAACCATCACTTTAGCTGCCCGGCCCCTAATGG
>JBHPMF010000132.1:0-4428 GCA_042563375.1 Elusimicrobiota bacterium
CGCTCTTTCCGCTTGTGCTTCCCTGGACCAGGTATTCGCCCGGCAGGACCACAAGGAACCTGTCGGGATTTGCGGGAGCCACGTAAATCCCTGTTGAAGCCTGGGTAAAATATGAATCAGTATCCTTGACCACGACTGTCCATGATGATTCAGTTATCATTGTCACCCAGAAATCAGTTGTGCCCTGGATCAGGGACACTGTGTCAGGATGCACGTCATAGGGATCATCTGTCTCAATATACACCTGAGAATAATCATCATTAACGATATTGAAATACGGATCGACCGCGTTGACCACAACATTGAACGGCGCACCTGCTTCCTGATTATCAGGCAATGCGCCTGTCTTGCCCGAAGCGCTTCCGGGCAATGCGCTTTCCCCTTCAGCTATAAGCTGTAATTTAACAGGGTCGCTTGAGTTCACGGTAAAATAATCAGAATATCCGGTATAGTCTTCAACTCCCGGACCTGAGATATCGCGCATCTGTATCCTGGCTCCTCCGCCTCCGGATGTGCTTGTCGCGGTTTTAAGGACAAAACTATAGAAAGTCGATCCATCCGAAAGGTTCTTTGACTGCGATACCGGGGCATCATAATCATCATTGGCGGTCGCTATTACCTGGCTGTTATCAATAAGAACCACATTGTAATAATCATCCACGGCATTCACGATCACATTCGAGGCTATTCCCGCTATCCATGGAGTTGGAGAGCCGCTCTTGCCTGTTTGGCTGCCTATGTCGTAATACTCACCCGGCAATATCACCTGCACCTGCGTAGCGTTTCCGGGAGCCACGCTGATCGCCGGAGAAGTGGTTGTGTAAAGAGTGCCTGTGGCTGCTATTTTCCAGCCAAGTGTTCTTGCCCTCTCAAATGTCCATATAACGATTGTGGAGCTGTTTACCTGAAATTCCTCAGGCTCAATATCAACAGGATCTTCACTCAAAAGCGTAAGCATCCCCGCCTGTTTTGCGGTCATGTTCCAGTAATGGTCCACAACGCGCACTTCAATATCGAAATCCTCGCCAGCGGGCTGGGACTGGATGCCTGCTCCATCATTGCCGCCTGCTGTTTCTCCATAATCATACGGAGGTTTTCCCGGAACAGCGCTTTGAAGCGGAACAAGGATCTGGAACTTTTCCGCGTTTCCCGATTCAACCGTAAACTCTACAGACTCGGATGTAGTCAGGCTGTTCGTGGACGCAGCCACTATCTTGGATTCCTTATCCTCGCCTATGATCATTACAGCGTAGAATGTTGTGAGCCCGTTCTCTATAGTCCTTGTGGATAGTGTTATATGATCCATTGCATACACGTCATCATAAGCGCTTCCGGCAGGATCAAAATTAATATAAACAGTGGGATTTGTGGAAGTCACGATATTGTAAGCTACATCAGTCACATACACTTTCACGGTTCCTGTTGACCCGGCTACCCAATCCGTGGGAGTCTGGCCTGATTTTTTACCTAACCCGACCTCATTTCCTTCATCGATCTCTTCTCCCGGCAAGATAACAATAAGTTTTTCCGGAATCCCGGCTTCCACAACAACCCATGTGCTGAAAGCATCCTCATAACCGGGACCGCTCGCAGTGCTGGCCTGAATGATCCACCCGTCGCCGGGCCTTGCGTCTCCCGGGATATTCTTGGTTCTCATCCTGACTGCTGTAAATGTCGTGACTCCCATATCAGTGCCCTGAGGCGTTGTGCCGTCAAGCACATAATCCGAGTCGCTGTCATTATTCGCGTCATTTGAATTGAGTTTTATGGTTGAGCTGTAATTTGGATTCTTATTGTAATAATCATCAACGATCCTCACAACCGCATTAAAGTTCACTCCAACAAGGAAATTATCCACGCCTCCGCCGGGGATATAATCAGGCTCTCCTGATCTGCCTGAAGAAGTCCCCGGATCAGGGCTTTCACCCTGCACAAGGATCTGAAGTTTTGAAGCATCTCCGGGAGCCACGTTAATAAGGCTTGATGATGAAATGGCGAGATTGTGCAAAGGATTCGCGCTGAATGTTGACGCTGTTATCACCCACGGCCCTCTTGGAGCATCTGAATCCTGGGTACCGGTCCTGAACATCACATCAAAGGTCGTTGATCCGCTTTGCAGTAATTTCCCGTTGATATCAGGGTAATACGCCTGATCATTCGGATCAGTCGTTATAACGCGCACAATGGGTTCAGGCGCCATTACAGTGGGATTGTAGAATTTGTCTGTTGTATACACCATAACCGTGTATATGTCTCCTGCCTGCGGGGTTGTTGCGGTGTCATTGGGATCTTTTCCTCCGTTAGCCTCATTGCCCGGATCATAGGTTTCCCCCGGCAGCATAGCCAGAAGTTTTGTTGTGGCAGAGGATGCTGCTGTAATGTATGGGCTTGTTGAGGGCTCCACTGACACTGTAGAATCTGTTGTGGTGGAGGCATATATGCGCCATCCCGAACCTGAGGCTTTCTTGAAATAGAATCCTGAGAATGTTTTCTGGCCATCCACCAGAGCATCCGCTGAAGGCAGATCCGCGAATGTATCGTCACTGAGGATCTTCACTTTAGGCATTGTGCCGTTTGCGACTTTGTTGTAATACTGGTCAACATAACGCACGGTCACATCAAATGCGATGCCGACCGTGGAACCCACAACACTGCCTGTTTTCCCCTGATTCGCTGTATCTCCGGGAACAGCGCTCTCACTGGGCACCAGGATCTGCAGGGCAACAGGGGCTGATGAATTAACAGGGATATGGGTCGAACTGCCATACACAACATCTGACCATCCTGTCTGCGCTATCACTCTGTTGGGGCTCGGAGCTGTGTCAGTCGACGTCTTAAGCGTTATATCAAAGCTTCTGTACCCTGCTGATAATGTCTGGCCTCCCGGAGGAGTATCATACTCATCATCAGTGAACACGGTGACGCTCACATTGCTTGACACGCGGTTATAGTATTCATCCGTTGCGTATATATCCACGGAGAACTCATTTCCCGCTATTTGCGTGTTCACGCCTCCGCTCTTTCCTCCTGTGCCGTCATTAAACGGAGTCTGCGCAGGCATATATGTCTGGCCCGGAAGTATGGTGTGGAGCCTGAAGAAATCCGAAGCGCTCGCTGTCAGGTTTGAAGTCGTGAAATCAGTGTAATCAGTGCCTCCCTGATTATCAACATAAAGCCTAACTGTGTTTGTGGCAAAATAAAGAATGAAATCCTGAACCCCATATCCTCTTGTGAGGACCATGTTGTTGGGATCAGCTTCAGTAGCTGCTCCCGCATCCTCCAGAACATCGAATGTGACTGTAGGATTATTGTCTGCGCTGCTTACCTCCTCGATCAGGTTGTAATTGGAATCCACTGTCCTGATAGTTGCCTGGAACTGGACTCCGGCGAACACAGGATCAGGATTACCAGCAAGACCCGAGCCTTCAGTGTATGTTTGCGGTGAAAGCGATAAGAGCAGCAGACAAGAGGCAGCAGAGCAATCCTCATCATCATCCACTTCCACGGCTATCTCATCCCCTGTTAATCCGCTCACATCCGCCTGAACCCTGCTTGCAGCGGGAGTCGTGGCCTCTGATCCATCATCAGTCCTTTCAGTGGCAAGGATCAGCGGGAATGTTGTTGTGCCTCCTGACCCGGAATCAATAAGCTGGATCACCTGGCCTCCTGCTCCTATTGAATCATTATCATCATCCGGTGTTGTCACGGTCACATAGGGCTCTGATGAAACCATATTGCCCCAATTATCAACCACATCGATCGTTACATTGAACGCTATTCCCGCTGTCTTATCGGAAAGCGCCCCTGTCTTGATCCCTGCTGTTCCGGGCTCAGGCTTAAGATCATCAGCAAGCACCCTGAGCTTTGACGGAGTCTGACTCGGCAGAAGTATGAAATCTGTCGTGCGATAAGTCGGGGGAGTGAATGGCCCGCCGCTCATATCCCTGGCTGTAAAATAATTATAAGTGCCTGTTGAAGCTATGGCAGTAAACAGAGTGACCAAGAAATCAGTGGCGCCTGAGACAAGATCCTGAGTCTGATCACCCACATTATTGTCAATCGTTGTCTCGAATCTCACACTTCTGTTATCATCAACCATATTCCAGTAAGCATCCGTTGCCATGACCCGCGCACGCGTGGAAACTCCTGCTCTCCATGTATAATTTTGCGCTGAACCGCCCTTGCCTCCGAAAGGATTGCCCGGAGCTCCTCCTGCAGTATTAGCGCCATGAGGCGATTGGCCCGGCATATGATATTCACCGGGCATGATCACAAGAAGCCTGTCCGCTCCTCCCACATTCACGGCAAGTACCGCTGAGGTCGAGGAATCAACCGATGAATCATCAGCCTCAGGACTTACCACAACAGTATGATCGCCTACAGTAAAGAACGTTGCCTCAAAATTCGTTGTGCCGCTGTACAAGTCCC
>JBHPMF010000133.1:0-4106 GCA_042563375.1 Elusimicrobiota bacterium
CTTGTGGCTGATGAATACACGAATACAGGAGGAGCCTTTATCTGCACATAGCCCGAGAACACATTGGATGACCCGTCCACGCTGTTGGGAGCTTCAACCTCGAAGTTAAGCACAGGGTTCGACCAGTTCAATGCGAACTGGCGCTCAGGAACAGCTGAAGTGCCTATGTCGACTGTCACAAAGAATTTCTTGCCTCCTGTTGAAGACGTGCCATAAGGCACGGTAAGACCCAGCTGGGACATATCAAGGCTTCCTGATGTGAATGAGTTTGAGGCAAGCACGATATCAGCCAATGGATGGAACTGTGAATTGCCGTCAGTGTCCTCATGCAGGTAAACCCTTGACACATCATTGGCATTGGCTCCGCCTGTCAATCCCACCGAGAAAGTCTTCCAGGTCACATCATTGAGATCCGAATACAGCCTGATCAGTTCGATCAGCACCATGCTGTCCCCGACCTCAACAGTGCCGCCGGTATGAGCGGTGCTGTCAGTGTATTCGATCGTCACGGTATTGGGGAACTGCTCGATCTCTGTATTGCCCCAGATGCTCCCGCCGGTATTCATGGGGAATGAGCCGACCGCGGAATCATTGGAGCCCACAAGCTGCACATCCCCGGACTGCATGATAGCCAGGGAGTATGTTGAGCCCACGACCGCATTGGCATTGATCTCGACCGTGACAAAGAAATATTTTGTGGATTCGGTTGTAAGCTCCTGGATGTCCACGAACGGTATGCTTGCTGAATTGTCTTCCTGTATCTCGTCAAACCCCGAGCTGATGATCCCGTCGCTGCCCGGATCAAAAACACTGTCGCTTGAAACATACACTTTCACATAATCAATATCCTCATATGTGGCATTGCCGTGGATCTGAACCTGTAATCCCCGGAAAATACCTCCATTGGTGAGCATCGTGCCTGAGAATGCCATTGCCAATGTGTTTGTCGAACCCTGCATGGTCTTTGATGGCACAAGAGCTCCTATGTTCTCTTTTACAAACAAGCCGTCCTGCGTAGCGGTAATAGTAGGCGTTGATGATTCAAAAGGCGAAGGGATCATGATCTTAGAAGTTGCGCCGGTATTCACGACAATGCGCGTTTCATTGACCACATTCATCCCGATATAATTGCCGATGCTCGCGTTCGGGCTTAATTGATACACCACGAAAAACGTCTCTGTTGACGCTGTGATGTTGATATCAGTGAATGAGAGTTGAGCCAGGCCGCTATCGAACGCGGCTGTGGCCAGCTTGATCTCAGAATCAATGCCGCTGAACACATCATCATCTCCGAAATCCTTGTATATCCCGACATTGCTGATATCCGAGTCAGAATCCCCTGAGTTGTTCACATTCAAGCCCGCAAGAAGCGCTGTGCCCACATCAGTCCACATATACACTGTGCTCATGACAACAAGATCGCCCTGAAGCACTGAAGCAGGAGCCTGGTCCCCGAAAATTGTCCACATTGTGTTCGGGGCTGTGACAAGGGATTCTTCGCTTGTAAACGGCAGGTTTGTCGCATTGGTCGTATCGCTTGAGCCTACCCATCTGAAATAAGAACTCGAAGAGATCCGGATCGCCACATAATGCCCTGCTTCAGCAGGCGGAGCAATGTCATAAACCACAAAAAGGAACGCGTCCTGCGTGCCGTCAAGATCGACTATGGTCCTGTCGCTCAATGAGGCAGTGATCGTATAAGTGGAACTGCCTGCGACAAAACTCGTCTCGCCTGCTCCAAGGAGAGTGTCAATATCAGGCTCAAAAGTCGCATTATTAAAAGACCTATATATCTTCACAGCTCCTATATCGCTGGTCGCGGCATCTGTTCCAGCGAGTTCCAGAACGATCTCTGAAAGCTCAGCTGTGCCGTTATCCACATCAACCACTAATTTAGCCATGGGATAATTCGTGGCGCCCTGGCTCACTGATTGCGGGGGCCACACGCTCTCAGGAATGATGGTCACGGAGCTTTGCGCGTCTTTAACAGTCACATCCTGCGACGAATAAGGCAGGTTCCCGGTAGGCCTGAAAGGCGTGGTAACCCTGAAGTTCGCAGCATCCGTTATTGTCAGGGAAATGTCCCTTGTGGGAACTGCTGTGGCAGCAGGATCGATCACCACAAAATACGTGACAGGATCGGTTAAAAGCGTCATATTCTGGGTCAAAGTGATCGTTGAGATATTCCCTGAGAACACACCGTCTCCGCTTCCGGAATCATCATCAGCATCGAATATCCCGTTGCCATCATCCTTGTATATATACACTCTAGTGATGTCAGAGTCAGGAATATCAGTGCTCTTCTCTATCACAAGGCTTGAGAGGGTTGAAGCCCATAGGTCAGATTCCTTGTATATCGTGAATTTAAGCAATGCCTGCTTCTCTTCCTGATAAGTGCTTGTGGCTGAAGTCGAGCTCACGCTCACCCTCACGATAGGGTAAAGGAAATAAGGTCCGAAACATGAGTTGGTGGATACGTTCGTGGCTGTGTCCCGGGCTTTTAAACTCAAGTAATAAGTATTGTTCCCCTGGATCGTATCCAAAAGATAGCTTGCACCATTGAACCAGCCTGAAGAGCCTGCTGGCGCGCCTGTGCATCGGCTCACGGTATAAGCATCTATCGAGACCGGTGTGGAATGCAAGCCGGAAAGCGAGCTTTGATCCTCAGGAGCAGTGAAGCTCACATTGAACCCCCCTGAAACCGTGATACCGCTTACCGGGACCGAAGCTGTAAAGACTTGAGTTGTTGTTGCGGAATCTCCAGCATCCCTCCCTCCTATGCTATAGATATTGCTATTTGCGACAAAGGATGTATGCCGTCCTCTTGTATCCGGCAAACTGGCAGTCGGCGTCCAGGGATCATCCAGAATACCATCAGCATCAACCTGTGTGTAATAGACTTCTTCTTCAGCAGTAGTGCCTATAACATAGATGCTGTTATTTAAAACAACTGAAGTATGCCCTCTTCTTACAGCCGGCAAGCTGGTCGCCACAGTCCAATCTGATAAAGTACCATCAGGTTTGATGTTGGCAGAATACACGTCACTCTTGACATTGGAACTCTCGTCATATCCGCCGATAACATAGATCCTGTTGTTGAACAACGTTGATGTGTGGTTCATTCTTAGCGCCCCGCCCGGAAGGCTCGTGGTCTGCGTCCAGTCGCCCAATGAACCATCCGGATTCACTTGCGCGAAATAGACACTACCAAGCGTGTTAGAACCATCATAGCCCCCTATAATATAAATCCTGTTATTATAGACAACAGAAGCATGCATGTACCTTATAGTCGGCATATACGCGAGGTTCCATGTGGCAGGCGTAGCCGCAAGAGAACCATCAGTATTGATATCTGAATACACAATATCACTCTTTCCGCCCCCGGAGTCATTCCCGCCTAGCACATAAAGCCTGTTATTAATGACCTCAGCCGTGCTATTCAATTCTGTCCAGGAGCCCAGGGACCCGTTTCCATCTATATCAGCGGAATAAATATTCGCGGAGAGGCCGCCGCTGTTATTAAAAATACCGCCTATGATATAGACCTTGTTATTCAACACAACACTTGTATGCGCGTATTTGGACTCAGCCCCGTTAGCAAGATTCGCCGCAGCATGAGTGGTCCAGGCGCTGATCTGGGTTTCGCTCAGCGTGGGAGGCAATGGCAGGGTCAGATCCACATTAGGAGCGTACACTTGAGTATTAGTGGTCATTGAAACATCAAGGATCGTGGCTCTGACAATATTTTCCGTGCCTTCTTCAAACTTGACCTGAACAGTCGCACCATCAGCCAATGTCGCTGTTCCTCCCATGACAGCATAGAGGATCTCATTATCATTGCTTGCATGCCGGGCGCTCGAACTAACGGATGAGGCGTTGATATAGTAATAGGTGTCTCCGGAATCCGTTGAGATCTCGACTGTATGAGTGGCCCGCAAGTAATCGCGCATGATTTCCCGGTCCGTCAGCGCATAATTGCGTATCTGCATTTCATCGATCGCTCCCGTGAAATAATTGCCGTTCCCCCAATCCGGCTCCCCTCCTATGATAATAGGATCACCGGTACTAAGATCCGATGCTCCCATAGTATCATCCGTGGCATCAAG